>CAYQAY010000009.1:0-100535 GCA_964415585.1 uncultured Reyranella sp. | reverse complement strand
CCAGACCTCGAAGTAGAAACGCTCGACGAGGCGTTTGGATGGGCTTTCCATGCTTCTCCGATCCGGTTGCCGGTCCAACTCGAACTCCGAGAACCGGAGCGTCGTCCCGCCGGACCCGGCCGGACGAACTATGCCCGTGGGAAGGCCGGTCGAACAATGCGTTTCCGATCGGGTGGACCGCCTGGTGCTCTGCCTCAGAGAAACGGCTTGCCGCCGGTGACCGCGACCGTCGAGCCGGAGGTGAAGCTCGACAGCGGATCGGCGAGCATGACATAGGCTGTCGCGAGCTCGGCCGGCTGTGCGGCGCGTTTCATGGGCACATTGCTGCCGAAGCTCGCCACCGTCTCGGGCGGCATGGTCGAGGGAATGAGCGGCGACCACACCGGGCCGGGAGCCACCGCGTTCACGCGGATGCCGCGCCCGGCAAGCATCTGCGCCAATCCGCCGGTGAAGTTGTGGATCGCGCCCTTCGTGGTTGCGTAGGGCAGCAGGGTCGGATTGGGAACATCGGCATTGATGGAGGCGGTGTTGACGATCACTCCGCCGGGCTTCATGTGAGGCACCGCCGCGCGGGCCAGCCAGAACATGGCGTGGATGTTGGTGCGGAAGGTCGCCTCCCACTCCTCGTCGCTGATCTCGTCCAGCGACTTGAACGTGGCCTGGTGCGCGGCGTTGTTGACCAGGATGTCGAGCCCGCCGAGCTCCGTCACGGCCCGGTCCACGAGCGCGCGGCAATGTGCTGAGCCCTGGATGTCCCCGGCCGCCAGCACCGCCTTTCGACCGGCCTTTTCGATCCAGTGCGCGGTTTCCTTCGCATCCTCGTGTTCGCAGAGATAGGAGACGAGAATGTCGGCGCCCTCGCGGGCGTAGGCGATGGCCACGGCGCGGCCGATGCCGGAATCGCCTCCGGTGATCAGCGCCCGCTTGCCGGCGAGCCGGCCGGACCCCTTGTAGGACTCCTCGCCGTGATCGGGCCGCGGACGCATCGCATCCGTGGTGCCGGGCATCGGCTGTTGCTGCGGCGGCTGGTTCCTCTTGTCCTGCGGCTGGGACATGCGGCGCTCCTGCTGTGATCGTGCGTGACGACAAGCAAGGCGCCGGTTGCGGCCGGGTTGCATGCGAGGACGAGAAGGCGCGGCGGCATGCGGCGACGCCCGGTCAAGAAGCGTCGACAACAGCCTGGTCGTCGATCGGGAATGGTGCCCAGGGGCGGGATCGAACCACCGACACTGCGATTTTCAGTCGCATGCTCTACCAACTGAGCTACCTGGGCGCGCCACGAGTGGGCGGCGGGGCTTATAGGACGCGTCAGCCCCGCTGTCCAGACGGCCCGCCCCCGTCGACGGAGGCGCCGGGCTCATCCTCGCCGGGGCCTTCCTCGGTCTCGACGCGATAACCTTCCTTCAGCCAGCGGCCGAGGTCGATGTCGGCGCACCGCTTGGAGCAGAACGGCCGGTACTTCTGCTCCGCAGGCTTGCTGCAGATCGGACATTTCGCGGCGATGCGCACGGCGCGCAGCGGCGGGCTCGGTCGGTCAGTCATCGGTCTCTTCCAGCGCTTCGAGCTGGGCCGCGAGCGTCGGACCGCGACGGGCGCGGGTCAACTCGAAGTGGCCGAGGCGCGTGAAACCGTAGAGCTGGGTCGGTACGGGATCGGAGGCCAGCGCCTCGGCGAACGCCGCCTGCACCTTGTCGCGGTCGTAGGCGCTGCGCATGGTGACGAAGTCGACGACGATGGCGCCTGCGAGGTTGCGCAGCCGGAGCTGCTGGGCGATCGCGGGCGCCGCCTCGAGGTTGACCTCGACCGGCCGCCGCGGCGCCCGTCCCTGACGGCCGCCGGCCGCCGCGCTGTCGACGTCGATCGCGCACAGCGTCTCGCCTGGCTCGAACAGCACCTCGACGCCGCTCTCCAGCGCGATGCGCGGCGCCAGCGCAGTGTCGATCTGGCCCGCCACGTCGTCGATCTCGAAAGCAGGCATCGCGCCGTTGTGCCAGCGCACGCGGATCTTTTCGCCCAGCCGGTCCATCTCGTCCTGCAGCGCGCGGGCCATCGCGCGGTCGTCGAGGATCACCTCGTCGAGACCCGCGCCGTGGTCGCGCAGCGCGCGCGCGATAGGGTCGCGCTCGCCGGGCACGCGGGCGGTGAGCTCGGCCGGCGGATCGACGTCGAAAGCCTGGCGGCGGATCTTCTCCCAGCGTTCCATGACGTTGCCGGCGTCGGCGCGCAGCGCTTCCGCGGCGGCGCCGGCCGCGGCGGTGCGCAGTACGACACCGCCCTCCAGCAGGCCCTCGACATGGCCGCGCAGGCGGTCGCGCTCGGACTCGCCCACGATGCGGCGCGAGAAGCTCACGCCCGTGCCGACCGGGTGATAGACGAGGTAGCGGCCGGTCACGGCCACGTTCATCGAGAGGCGCGGACCCTTGTCGCCCCCGTCATCGTGCCGCACCTGTGCCAGCACCGGCGCGCCGGGCGGCGGCCAGTCCTCGCCACCGGCGCGGTCCTCGGCGCGCAGGAAGCCCGAGCGGCCGATGCCGATGTCGACGAAGGCGGCGTCGAGCTCGGGCATCACGCGCTCGAGCCGGCCGAGGAAGATGCCGTCGACATGACTGGGCCTGTCGCGGCGCACGACCTGCAGTTCGACCAGCCGCCCCTCGGCGACCAGCGCCAGCAGGAAGGCGCGGGGCATGACATGGCAGATGAGCCGGTCGATCCGGCTCACGGCGTCCCCCCCGGCGACAACGAAACTGCGCGCAGCAACGCCACCGTCTCGAACAGCGGCAGGCCGACAACGTTGCTGTAGGAGCCCGAGATGAAGTCGACGAAGGCCGCCGCACGGCCCTGGATGGCGTAGCCGCCGGCCTTGCCCCGCCATTCGCCGCCGGCAAGGTAGGTCTCGATCTCGGTCCGCTCCAGGCGCTTGAAGCGCACGACGGTTTCCACCAGCCGCGTGCGGACCTTGCCTGCCGGCCCGACCGCCGCGACGCCGCCCATCACGCGGTGGCGGCGGCCGGAGAGCAGGGCGAGGCAGCTCCGCGCCTCGGCCTCTGTCTCGGCCTTGGGCAGGATGCGTCGGCCGCAGGCCACGACGCTGTCGGCCGCCAGCACGATCGCGCCGGGATGGCGTGCGGCGACGGCGGCGAGCTTGCCTTCGGCCATGCGCAGCGCGTAGGCGCGCGGCAATTCTCGCGGGCGGGGGCTCTCGTCGATGTCTGCGGGATCGATCTTCACGGGCTCCAGTCCCACCTGCCGCAACAGGTCGAGCCGGCGCGGTGACGCGGAGGCCAGGACGAGCGGGAAGATCGGCGAGGCGGCCAACGCCTACTTGAAGCGGAAGGTGATGCGGCCCTTGGTCAGGTCGTAGGGCGTCATCTCGACGGTGACGCGGTCGCCTGCCAGCACGCGGATGCGGTTCTTGCGCATCTTGCCCGACGTGTGGGCGAGGATCGTGTGGTCGTTGTCGAGCTTCACGCGGAACATCGCGTTCGGCAGCAACTCCGACACCACGCCGTTGAATTCGATCAGATCTTCCTTGGCCATCCGGCCTCCGGCTGGGGTGATACGGGGGAAAGCGGCCGGAAAATGGGCCGCAGCAGGCGTTTAGTCAACCGTGCGCAGGCGGACGGACGGCTTCTCACCCGCCCCCGTCTCCCCTATACAAGTCGCGGCTGTGACGCCCGGGGAAGGCCCACGGAAAGAAGGACCGGCAAATGAACTCACCGCGTACGTCCGGCCTGCTGGCCGCCCTCCTGCTGGTGCCCCTCTTGTTGGTATCGGCACTGGCCGCCGCCCAAGCGCCGCCGCCCAAGGCGCCCGCACCCAATGCGATCACCCATCCTGCGCAGAAGACGATCGGCAAGCCGACGGCTAGGCAGTATTCGACGGCGCTGATCGTCATCAACGCCCGCGGGGCGAAGCTCGAGGGCCAGAGGCTGGTTCTCGACGGCGTGATGCCGACGGCCACGCTGTTCACCAGCCGCCCGACGCGCACGGTCGGCCACATGGTGACGCCCGACATGGCGGACATCTGGCGCACCGGCAGCTTCGCCAAGGATCCGCCCAATGCCACGATCTCGGTGTTCCACAAGGACGGCTCCAACGTCTCCGACCTCGTGGTCGTGCTGAAGACCGCCCGGCTCGAGGGCGAGAGGCTCACCTTCGACGTCGACGTGCTCGAGGGAAGCCTCGGCGCCGCCGACGGCCCGGCCTCGCTGTTCATCGACACGATCTGGTTCGGCATCGGATCGCACGGCGCGCAGTACTACGGCCAGACCCAGACGACGGGCGGCGAGACACCGGCGATCGGCGACCCTCATGGAACCAGCACCTTCAACGGCTGGCCCAACGCCTCGCCCAACTCGCCCTATCGTGCACCTCCGCAGGACCAGCCGGGAGGCGCCACCGCGCCGCCGCCGCCCGACATCGATCCGCGCTACCAGCAGCGCTACAACGCGCCGACCTGCGGCAAGCCCCCGCTCCTGCCCTGCTACTGAGCCGCCCGGTGACCGCCATGAAGACCATCCGCCTCGCTGCCGTTCTCGGCATCGCCGTCGCCACGCTCGGTCTCGCCTTCGGCGCCGCCGCGCAGACCGCACCCGCCCAACAGCCGACCGTCCAGGGCCTGCCCAAGGTCGTGGGCAGCGCGCGCCATCCGCGCGTCGTACCGTCGATGTTCGTGCTCAACGCCCGCAGCGCCAGGCTGCAGGACAACAAGCTGATCCTCGAAGGCGTGGCGCCCAGCGCCATCGTGTTCGCCGACCGGCCGGTGCGCTCGGCCGGCCACATCATGCTGAGCCACGTTCTCGAGGAATGGCACAGTCGTGCGCCGAACTCCTTCGCCAAGGATCCGCCGAACGCCACGGTGTCGGTGCTGAACAAGGCGAAGGCGAGCGTGGTCGACGCCGTGGTCACCCTGAAGTCGCCGAAGCTCGAGGGCGACCGGCTCACCTTCGATGTCGACGTGCTCGAAGGCGACCTCGCGGGCGCCGACGGCGGCGCCTCGGTGTTCATGGATCTGATCAACCTGCCCGCACCGCGCCACAGCTCGCATCGCGGCGCCTGGTACTCGGGGTCCCACTAGACCGAGGGCGCCAGCGGAACGCCGAAGCGCGCCTTCAGCCGGGCGAGAACCTGGTCGCGGGTGCGGCGGTAGGCATCGAGCCGCGATTCGCGGCTTCCCTCCACCGCGCTGGGGTCCGGCATCGGCCAGTACTCGACCTCGGTCGCCGTGCCGCGCGTGAATTCGAGCGCGCGGTGATGCGCCTCGGGGGACAGCGTCACGATCAGGTCGAATGAGGCTGGATCCACGTCTTCGAAGGTCTTGGCATGGTGGCGGTGGACGTCGATGCCCATCTCGTCAAGCACCGCGACCGCGAAACCATCGACTTCGCTCGCCCGCACGCCGACCGAGTCGATGTAGGAAGACTGGCCGTAGAGCCGCTTGGCCAGCGCCTCGGCGGTCGGCGAGCGGACGGAATTCTCGCTGCAGGCGAACAGCACGCTGGCGGGAAGCCCGGTCATCCCCGCGCCGCCGTCACGCCGTGATGTGGAGGGCGCAGATCAGCGTGAACAGCCGGCGGGCCGTGTCGTGATCGATCTCGATCTTGCCGGCCAGCCGCTCGCGCAGCAGATCCGAGCCCTCGTCGTGCAGGCCGCGCCGGCCCATGTCGAGCGCCTCGATCTGCGAGGGACCGAGCTTCTTGATGGCGGCGTAGTAGCTCTCGCAGATCAGGAAGTAGTCCTTCACGACCTTCCGGAAGGGCGTCAGCGACAGCACGATGTCGCGCAACTTCTCGTCCCTGCCGTTGCGCACGTCGAACACCAGGCGCTGCTCGAAGATGCCCAGCCGCAGCCGGTAGGGGCCGGCCTCGCCGCCGACCAGGCGGAAATCGTTCTCCTCGGTCAGGTCGAACAGCGCGACCGCCCGCTCGTGCTCGACCTCCGGCGTGCGCCGGGCGACGGACTCCTCGTCGAGCACGATGTCGACGATGCGTCGCGACTGGTCGACGGGGCGCGGCGACATGGCTGGCCTAGCGGCGGTTCAGCCGGATCGAGATCGACCGGCCGTGGGCGCCCAGCCCCTCCGCCTCGGCCAGCGCCAGCGCCGCCGGACCGAGGGCGGCCAGCGAGTCCGGCGTGCAGGCCACGATCGAGGTGCGCTTCAGGAAGTCGGCCACGCCCAGCCCGCCCGAGAAACGCGCGGCACGCGAGGTCGGCAGGACATGGTTGGTGCCGGCGACATAGTCCCCGATCGCCTCGGGCGTGTGACGGCCGAGAAAGATCGCGCCGGCGTGACGGATCTTCTCCGCGAGCGCCTCGGCCGGTGCGGGCTCCATGGCGAGCTCGACATGCTCGGCGGCGATCGCGTCGACGATCGGCACCGACTGCGCGAGGTCTTTCACCAGGATGACGGCGCCGTTGTCGCGCCAGCTTGCACCGGCGATCCCGGCCCGCGGCAAGGTCTTCAGCTCGACCTCGACGGCGTTCACGACCGCGTCGGCGAAAGTCTCGTCATCGGCGATCAGCACCGACTGCGAGGAAGGATCGTGCTCGGCCTGGCTCAGCAGGTCGGCCGCGATCCAGGCGGGATCGTTATGGCGGTCGGCGACCACGAGAATCTCCGACGGCCCCGCGATGAGGTCGATGCCGACCTGGCCGAACACCCGCCGCTTGGCCGCAGCGACATAGGCGTTGCCCGGACCGGTGATCTTGTCGACGGGCTCGATCGACTCCGTGCCGTAGGCGAGTGCGGCGACCGCCTGCGCCCCGCCGATGCGCCACAGCTCGTCGGCGCCGGCGATCCTGGCCGCCAGCATGACCAGCGGGTTGAGCACGCCGCCCGGCGTCGGCACCACCATGACGATGCGGCGCACGCCGGCGACCTTGGCCGGCACGATGTTCATGAGGACCGATGAGGGATAGGCCGCCGTCCCGCCCGGCACGTAGACGCCGGCGGCATCGACCGGGCGGTAGCGCGCACCGAGTCGCGTGCCCGTCGCGTCGGTGAAGCTCACATCCTTCGGCAGCAGCGCGCGATGGAACGACTCGATACGCTTGGCAGCGAATTCCAGGGCCTCGCGCTGCGCTTGCGGGACCTTGGCGGCGGCCTCGTCGCGCTCGGCATCGGTAACGCGGAGATTGCCCGCCTGCAGGCCGGCCCAGTCGAACTTGCGCGTGTAGTCGAGCACCGCCGCGTCGCCACGGGCGCGCACGTCCTCGACGATCCCGGCGACGATACGGTCGACGTTCTCGTCGGTGTCTCTCTTGCGCCCGAGGAAGGCCGAAAATTCCTTCTTGAACCCCGGCGCCGAAGCATCGAGCCTGAGCGGCCCCTTTTCAGGCCGCACTGGCGACCTCGTGCGCGACGTCGCGGAAGCGGCCGATCCAGTGCCCGATGCGCTGCGGTCGCGTCTTGAGCGCGGCGCGGTTCACGATGAAGCGCGACGTGACGTCGGCGATGTGCTCGATCTCGACGAGGCCGTTGTCCTTCAGCGTGCGACCGGAATCGACCAGGTCGACAATGCGGTGGCTGAGCCCGAGCGATGGCGCCAGCTCCATGGCGCCCGAGAGCTTCACGCACTCGGCCTGGACGCCGCGTGCGGCGAAGTGCCGGCGCGTGACTTCGGGATACTTGGTGGCGATGCGGACGTGACTCCAGCGGCGCGGATCGTCGCTGCCCGCCATCTCGACCGGTTCGGCGACGGCCAGCCGGCACTTGCCGATGCCGAGATCGATCGGTGCGTAGATTTCGGGATAGTCGAACTCCATCAGCACGTCGGCGCCGGCGATGCCGAGATGCGCGGCGCCGAAGGCCACGAAGGTAGCGACGTCGAAGGAGCGCACGCGGATGATGTCGAGGTCGGGATGGTTGGTCGCGAAGCGGAGCTGGCGGGCGTCCGGATCGGCGAACGCCACCTCCGGTTCGATGCCGGCGCGTGCGAACAGGGGAGCAGCCTCCCTGAGGATGCGTCCCTTCGGAACCGCCAGGACCAGCTTCTCGTTCGCCTCGCTCGACACGACAGGATCTCCAGTAACAAATGCCCGCTGCCGGGCTATTCCACCGGATGAGCGGGCTTCCACGGGGTCGGCCAAGGATCCCCGACATCCCCCAAATGGCACGCGAGGCGGCCGATTTCCAGCCGGATGGCCCGGCCGGCGGAGAACCGCAGGAGGACTGAACGGTCGTTTTCCAGCACCACGGCCAGCAACTCCAGCATGCGGTCCGGCTCGCCCGTCGGGATGTCATGGTGCCGCACGGCCGTCACCTCATTGAAAACAAGGGCGGAATGGGTCCGGCTGTGGGCCGCCCCGGCTCCGGGATCGGCCTCCCAGCGGAAGCGGTTGAGCAGGAGAACGAAACGCTTCTCGTCCTGGAACCAGACGCAATCGCGCACGGCGACCAACGAATCCTGGATAGCCGCCGAGATCACGCCGAGATCTTCGGCGTCGACCGCCGAGAGCTTGAGCTTCGCCATTCCGCGAATGGATACAGGCTCCCGACCGGACGGATCAACCCCGTTCAGGCCGTGGTGCCTTGCACCGGTATCCGCAGATAGTGCCTTCCGTTGGCGTCCGGCGGCGGCAGGTTCCCGGCACGAATGTTCACCTGCACGGATGGCAGCAGGAGCACCGGGGCAGGAAGCGTCACGTCGCGCGCCCGGCGCATCGCGACGAAGTCCGCCTCATCGACCCCGTCGCGGACATGAACGTTGGCCGCGCGCTCTTGCGCAACCGTCGCCTCCCAGGCGAACCGGTCGCGTCCCGGAGCCTTGTAGTCGTGGCACATGAACAGCCGCGTCTCCGGCGGCAGCGACAGCAGCCGCCTGATCGAGCGATAAAGCTGCGCGGCGTCGCCGCCGGGAAAGTCCGCGCGCGCCGTGCCGTAGTCCGGCATGAAGATCGTGTCGCCCACGAATACGGCATCGGCAATCCGGTACGCGACGTCAGCGGGCGTGTGGCCCGGCAGGTGCATCACCTCGAACTCCAGCCGGCCAAGCGGCAGCTTGTCGCCATCGCCGACAAGCCGGTCGAACTCACTGCCGTTGCCGCTGACGTCGGTTGCATTGAAGAGCGGCTTGAAGATGTCCTGCACCCTGGAGATGTGCTCTCCAATGACAGTGCGCGCGCCAGTGCGCGCACGCACATGCGGTGCAGCCGAGAGGTGATCCGCATGGGCATGGGTCTCCAGCACCCAGTCGATCTTCAGTCCGCGCTCGTCGGCTTTCGCGAGCACTCTGTCGATCGAGGTGGTGGCGACGCGTCCGGACCGATGATCGTAGTCGAGCACCGGGTCGACGATGGCGGCGCGCCGCGATTCGGGGTCGCTCACGAGATAGGTAACCGTGAAGGTGGTTTCGTCGAAGAATGAATCGATGACGATATTGGCTGGCACGACGTCCTCCTGGGTCTTGACTTATATATTAGTGATATCTAAATTAGCAATAACTAATTTACGAGAGACGATGAAGGCCCAAGCCAAACTCGATCCGCGTTCCCTGGAGGCCAGGGCGGCCCAAGTGGCGGCTCTGCTGCGCGCGCTGGGGAACGACCGCCGGCTGCTGATCCTGTGCAAACTCGTCGAAAGCGGCGAGGCGACGGTCGGCTCCCTCGCCGACGATGTCGGGCTTTCCCAGTCTGCTCTGTCGCAGCATCTCGGCAGGATGCGCGACGAGGGAATTGTCGCCTTTCGGCGCGAGGCGCAGACCATCTGGTACCGCATCGCCGATACGCGGGTGGAAACGCTGCTCGCCACTCTCCACCGTCTTTACTGCAGCTGAAAGGAAGGACCATGAACCTGAGAAGCATCGACGCGAAACAAGCCAAGACCTTGATCGACGAAGGCGCAGTACTCGTGGATATACGCGAGGCCGACGAGCACGCCCGGGTGCGCATCCCCGGGGCCCGCAATCACCCGCTGTCCGGCCTCTCGACGGTCGACAACAGCGGAGCAAGAGCCGTCGTCTTTCATTGCCGTTCCGGTGCGCGGACAGCGGCGAATGCGAGCCGTCTCGCCGACGCAGCCGGCTGCGAAGCCTTCCTGCTCGAAGGCGGGCTCGATGCCTGGACCAAAGCCGGTCTTCCGGTGGCCGTGGACCGACGCCAGCCGCTGGAGATCATGCGTCAGGTCCAGATCGCCGCTGGCGGTTTGGTGGTCGCAGGCATCGTGCTCGGGCTTTGGGTCTCCCCCGCCTTCCTCGCCCTCTCGGCCTTCGTCGGCGCTGGCCTCACGTTCGCGGGAGTGAGCGGTTGGTGCGGCATGGCGAAACTGCTCGCCTTCATGCCCTGGAACCGGCGTGCCACGTCGGGAGCCGCATGATCGCGGCGCTACCCGCAGGACTGGCATTGGGAGTTGGGGGCCTCATCGGTCTGGTCCTCGGCGTGATCGGCGGTGGCGGCTCCATCCTGGCAGTGCCTCTGCTCGTCTATGTCGTCGGCGTCGAATCACCCCATGTGGCGATCGGCACGGCGGCGCTGGCGGTCTCGGTCAACGCCTTGGCGGGCCTCGCGATGCACGCACGCAAGACGAGGCTACGCTGGCCTTGCGCCACCGCGTTCAGCATCGCCGGCGTCATCGGCGCCCTCATCGGCGCGGCAACCGGCAAGGCGGTCGACGGGCAGAGCCTGCTCGCGCTGTTCGGCCTGGTGATGATACTGGTCGGCGCATCGATGCTGCGCGCCAAGCCGCAGGATTCCTCGACCTCGGTCTGGCTGTCGCGCGAGAGCGCCTCGCGGCTCCTGCCGCGCCTGGGATTGCTCGGGTTCGGCGTGGGCACCCTTTCCGGCTTCTTCGGGATTGGCGGCGGCTTCCTGATCGTCCCGGGACTGATGCTGGCGGCACGCATGGGTATCGGAGAGGCTGCGGCCGCTTCTCTGGTCGCCGTCGCCGCCTTCGGCCTCTCCTCGGCAGCAAGCTACGCTTGGTCAGGTCTGGTGGACTGGAAGGTCGCCGCCCTGCTCGTTGCCGGCGGATTCCTGGGTTCCCTGGCCGGAACCCGGTTGCTCGCCCTGCTCACCGATCGCAAGGCGCTGCTGACAACCATCTTTGCGGGCATCGTGATCGTGGCCGGCCTGTATGTCGGCACCCGAGGATTGCTGACCTTGGCTGCCTGACAGTCAGCCCTTGATCCGCTCGATATCCGCGCCACAGGCGCCGAGCTTCTCCTCCAGCCGCTCGTAGCCCCGGTCGAGGTGATAGACGCGATGGAGCGTCGTCTCGCCTTCTGCCGCCAGGCCCGCGATCGCGAGCGACACCGAGGCACGCAGGTCGGTCGCCATGACGTCGGCGCCGCGCAGCTTCGGCACGCCGCGTACCAGGGCCGACTCGTGATGGATGGTGACGTTGGCGCCCATGCGCGTGAGCTCGGGCACGTGCATGAAGCGGCTCTCGAAGATCGTCTCGGTAATCATCGAGGCGCCCTCCGCCCGCGTCATCAACGCCATCATCTGCGCCTGCAGGTCGGTCGGGAAGCCGGGATAGGGCTCTGTCATGACGTCGACACCGTGCAGCCCGTTGGCGCGCGTGACGCGAAAGCCACGGTTGGTCTTCTCCATGACGACACCGGCCGATCGCAGGGTCTGGGCCGCGGCTTCCATCAGGTCGAGGCGGCCGCCAACCAGCTCGACGTCGCCCGCAGTCATCGCCACGGCCATTGCATAGGTGCCGGTCTCGATGCGGTCGGGCACGACAGGGTGAGTCGCTGTCTTGAGCTGATCGACGCCCTCGATGGTCAACGTCTCGGTGCCGATGCCACTCACCGGCACGCCCATCCGCGCAAGGCATTCGCCGAGGTCGACGATCTCGGGTTCCCGCGCGGCGTTGGCCAGCACGGTCGTGCCCTTGGCCAACGCCGCAGCCATCATCAGGTTCTCGGTGGCGCCGACCGAGACCTTCGGGAAGGTGTAGCGCGCGCCTTTCAGCCCCTTGGGCGCCTTCGCCACCATGTAGCCGCCGTCGATGTCGATCTCCGCACCCATCGCCTTGAGGCCCGCGATGTGCAGGTCCACGGGGCGCGCCCCGATGGCGCAGCCACCAGGCAGAGACACCCGCGCCTCGCCCTCGCGTGCCAGCAGCGGGCCCAGCACCAGCACCGACGCGCGCATCTTGCGCACGATGTCATAGGGTGCCGTCGTCGAGGTGATCGTGCCGGCGCGGAGCGTCAGAGTCGTGCCGTGACTGTGTCCGTTCTCGCCGGGTGCAGCCTGGATGTCCACGCCGTGCTGCTGCAGGAGCTGCATCATGGTCGTGATGTCGGCGAGCCGTGGCACGTTCTTCAGCGTCAGAGGCTTGTCGGTCAGCAGCGCCGCCGCCATCACCGGCAGGCAAGCGTTCTTGGAACCCGAGACGACGATCTCGCCCTTGAGCTGGCGGCCGCCTTTGATCCGGATGCGATCCATGAGAGGGGGACTCCTCTAGATCTTGGGAAGGGTTACACCGCGCTGGCCTTGGTACTTTCCGGCCTTGTCACGGTAGGAGACCTCGCAGGGTTCGTTGCCCTGGAGGAAGAGGAACTGGCAGGCGCCCTCGTTGGCGTAGATCTTGGCGGGCAGCGGCGTCGTGTTCGAGAACTCGAGCGTGACGTGGCCCTCCCACTCCGGCTCCAGCGGCGTGACGTTCACGATGATGCCGCAGCGGGCATAGGTCGACTTGCCGACGCAGATCACCAGCACGTCACGCGGGATGCGGAAATACTCGACCGTGCGGGCGAGCGCGAAGGAATTGGGCGGGATGATGCAGACGTCGGCGGTGCGGTCGACGAAGGAGTTGGCCGCGAAGTTCTTGGGGTCGACCACCGCCGAATCGACATTGGTGAAGATCTTGAAGTCGGTCCCGACCCGGGCGTCGTAGCCGTAAGACGAAAGTCCATAGGAGATGACACCCTCCCGCTTCTGGGCATCCACGAAGGGCTCGATCATGCCCTTCTCCTGCGCCATGCGGCGGATCCAGCGGTCGGAAAGAATGCTCATGCAGGGGCGCTTCTAGACGAGGGAGGGAGCCGGCTCAACCGCCGGTCTTTGCTGTGTCCACCGGTTGCCGGCCACCCTCCTTGGCACGCGCCTGCGCCTTGCGCCGCTTGAGATTCTCGCGCAAAGCGGCAGCAAGCCTTTCGCCACGTTCGTCCTTCTGCGGGGCAGCTTTAGGGGGGGTGACCATGACCGGAGAATACACCATTGACCGATGCGCTGCGTACACCCGACGACCGGTTCGCCGGCCTGCCCGGCTGGGGCTTTCGGCCCAACTATCTGCATCGCAAGGACGGACTTCGCCTGCACTACGTAGACGAAGGCCCGCGGGACGGCGTCCGGACATTCCTTTGCCTGCACGGCCAGCCGACCTGGAGCTACCTCTATCGGCGGATGATCCCGGTATTCGCGACCGCCGGTCACCGGGTCGTCGCTCCGGACTTTTTGGGCTTCGGCCGGTCGGACAAGCCCCGGGACGAGGCGGCCTATACCTTCGACTTTCACCGCGAGACGCTTCTGGAACTGATCGACACCCTCGATCTCGGCAATCTCGTGCTGGTGGTCCAGGACTGGGGTGGCCTGATCGGCCTCACCCTCCCGATGGCCGCCCCCGGTCGCTATCGCGCGCTGCTGGTCATGAACACCGACCTTGCGATGGGCGACATGCCGCTCGGAAAGGGCTTTCTCGATTGGCGTGCATATTCAAACCGCAATCCCGACCTGGACATCATGGGGCTGATGCGGCGCGCCTGTAGCCATCTGTCGGACGCCGAGGCCGCGGCCTATGCCGCACCCTATCCGGATGCCAGCTACAAGGCGGGCGTCAGGCGCTTCCCGAACCTCGTGCCCGACCGTCCCGATGCCGGCGGCGCGGCGTTGTCGCGCGATGCACGGACCTTCTGGCGCGAGCGGTGGACCGGCGCGAGCCTGATGGCGATCGGCATGAAGGACCCGGTTCTCGGTCCGCCCGTCATGCGCGCGCTGCACGCCAACATCCGCGGATGTCCGCCTCCGATGGAAATCGCCGACGCTGGACACTTCGTCCAGGAATGGGGCGAGGAGATCGCCCGCGCGGCGCTCGCAAGGCTCTAGTCCGGCCGTTCAGGGGGCGCGAAGCTCGCGGCCGAGTTCGGCGGGAACCCGCACCGGCATATCGAGCAGCATCTGGGCGAAGGCCTTGGCCAGCGGATCGGCCTTGAGCGAGGCCATGCCGCCGCCACCCAGCGCCTGGCGCAACAGGAAGTTGAAGCCGTTGATCCCCGGCAGGCGCCAGCGCGTGACCGGGCCTTCGATACGGTGTGCGAAGTAGTGGGCGACCGCCTCCTCCGTGACCTCGGAGTCGAGGATCGGCTCGTATTCGGGCTTGCGGGCAAAGATGCCGATATTGGCGTTGTCGCCCTTGTCGCCGGAGCGACCGTAGGCCAGCGCCACCAGCGGCACCTCGATGGTCTCACCGCCAAGCCGGGGCGCAGGCGGCGCCTCGGCCGGCAGCGAGGACAGCTTGAAGCCGCCGCTGCGGGCACCTTCCTGGAGCGCGATGCGGTGGCCGTCGACATCGACAGTGACCGGTACCCGGCTCTTCGGAACCAGGCATGAGAACATGCGGATCACCGGCGAAGGCGACACGCGGCCCGCCCCGAAGCTACCGGTCATGCCGACCACGCCGCCCGTCGACATCGGCGAGATCTCGCGGCCGAGCAGGGACAGCGCCTCCTTCTGGTCGTGCTTGGCGGCGATCTTGACCACGACCTCGCGCGCGTCGTGCATGCGCGAGTGGGGGCCGTAGGTCGCCTCGCTGCCAATCACCTCGATCGAGACATCGCGATAGTCCGCCATGCCCTTCTCGGCGAACATGCGGCGCGTCTTCTTGATGATCGACTCCGCGCTGTGCGTACCCTTCGCGACGGCTTCGCGGCCGCCCAGCATGAAGATCGAGCTGAACTTGAAGCCGTCGGACCAGGTGGTGGAGACCTTATAGGTGTCAGTCGGTGGCCGGCCCTTCGCACCACTTACGCGCACGCGGTCTTTGCCGACCTGCTCGTAGGTGGCGTTCGTGAAGTCGCAGACGACGTCGGGTACCATGTAGGCGCGCGGATCGCCGATCTCGTAGAGCATCTGCTCGGCAACGGTGGCGGTCGTGATCAAGCCGCCGGTATTGTCGGGCTTGGAGAGCACGAAGCTGCCGTCGGCCGACACTTCAGCGATCGGGAAACCCATATTGTCGTAGTCCGGAACCAGCCGCCAGTCGGTGAAGTTGCCGCCGTTGCACTGTGCGCCGCATTCGATGATGTGGCCACAGAGTGTGCCGGCGGCCAATCGGTCGAGATCTTCAGCCCCCCAGTCGAAGGCATGAATCAGCGCGCCCAGCGTGACGGCCGAGTCGACGCAGCGGCCGGTGATCACCACGTCGGCACCTTCGGCCAGCGCGCGCGCGATCGGAAAGCCGCCGAGATAGGCGTTCATGCTTACGATCTTCGCCGGCAGCTCCGCCCCCGTATCCATTTCCTTGATGCCAGCGGCGCGAAACTCGTCGGCGCGCGGCAGGATGTCGTCGCCCAGCACGACCGCGACCTTGAGCGTCACGCCGGCCGCCTCGCAGGCCTTGAGCACCGCCTCGCGACAGGCCAGCGGGTTGACGCCGCCGGCATTGGTCACGACCTTGATCTTCTGTGCGGCGATCTCCTTGGCGAGCGGCGCCATTACAGCAGTGACGAAGTCGGTCGCGTAGCCCGCCTGCGGATTGCGCAGCTTCTGCGCCGCCATGATCGACATGGTGACCTCGGCGAGATAGTCGCTCACCAGGTAGTCGACCTTACCGTGGCGCACGAGCTGCACGGCCGCCGTCTCGGTGTCGCCCCAGAAGCCCGAATGACAGCCAATGCGCACGGTCTTCGGCATTTCAAGTCACTCCCAAGATCACTCCGGCTGAATGCCGGCCTCGCGCGCGAGCTTCGTCCACTTCTCGATCTCCACCTTCTGGAACGCGAGCAGGTCCTCCGGCGAGCCGAGCTTCAGGATGACGTTGATGTCCTTCATGCGCTGCTGCATCTCTGGCTTGGAATACTCCTCGCGCACGATGGCGTTCAACCGGTCGATGATCGGGCGCGGCGTCCTGGCCGGTGCGAACATGGCGTACCAGCCGTCCAGGTCGAAGGCCACGCCCTGCTCGTGCATGGTCGGCAGGTCGGGCAGGTTGGGCGAGCGCTGGCTGGAGATCGAGGTGATCACCTTCACGCGGCCCGCCTTGATGTGAGGCAGTACCGTGCCGACGTCGGCGAAGATGTACTGCACCGTGCCGCTCAGGCAGTCAGTGAGCGCAGGCGGAACGCTCTTGTAAGGAACGTGCAACACGTCAATGCCGGCGAGTCGCTTCAGGGACTCGCCGGCGATCACGCCCGTCGAGTTGCCGCTGCCGAAGGAGAGCTTGCCCGGGTTGGCCTTGGCGTAAGCGATCAGCTCCTTGAGGTCGGCGAAAGGCGCATTCGGGTGCGCGACCATGACGAAGGGCACGAGGCCGATCAGCCCAATGCACTCGAAGTCCTTCACGGGATCGTACGGCATGTTCTTGACCAGCGCCGGTGCGGCCGCATGCGAGGTGTTCGAGGTGAACATCAGCGTATGGCCGTCGGGCGCGGCACGCGCCACAACGGCGCCAGCGATGGTGCCGTTACCGCCCGGCCTGTTATCGACCGTCACCGGCTGGCCGACCTGCGCGGTCAGCTTCTCGGCGAAAATCCGCGCCATCGTGTCGGTGCCACTGCCCGGGCCGAACAGGATCACGAGGCCGATCGGCTTGGTGGGCCACGCTGCCTGCGCGGCGACCGGACCGGCGGCGGCGACCGCCGCCGACGAAAGCAAGAACTGGCGACGGACGATCATGGCGACTTCCTCTTGCGATTGACGAACTCCGCCATGCGCTCGACGTGCTCGCCGTCAGCCACGGACTGCGCGAAGGCGTCGATGCCGGCCTGCACCGCCTCGTCGAGCGGCAGGCGTTCCCAGCGGCGCATCAGGCGCTTCTGTGCCCGCACCGCCAGCGGCGTCGCGTCGGCAATCGAACGCACGCAGCGCTCGACCGCCTCGCCGATCTTCGTCGCCGGCACGACCTCCTCGACCATGCCCCAAGCCTCGGCCTTGCGGGCGTCGACATTCTCGCCGGTGAGCAGCAACCACGAGGTGCGGCCCCAGCCGATCAGTCGCGGCAGCAATGCCGCCTCTACGACGGAGGGAATCCCGACTTTCACCTCGGGCATGCCGAAATATGCGCCGTCGGTGGCGATGCGGATGTCGCAGGCCGCCGCGACCTCGAGCCCTGCGCCCAGCGTGTAGCCTTCCATTCGGCATATCACCGGTACGGGGCAGTCGCGGATCGACTGGCAGAGCTTGTGGACCATGGTGATGAAGGCGCGCCCGTCCTCCGAGCTCCTCATGCCGGCCATGTGGTTGATGTCGGCGCCGCCGATGAAGGCCTTGCCGCCGGCACCGGAGAAGACGACGGCGCGCAGTTCCTCCTCGCGCGACAGCGCATGGAACATCTCGGTGAGGTCGTGCAGCGCCGATGGGTTCAGGACGTTCAGGCGGCGCGAGTGGTCGAACACGAGATGGGCGACGAAGCCAGTGCCACGGCGATCCCGCCGGACATCGATCTTGTGGGCGGTCTCCGCCATGACGTTTCGCTCCGTGGCTCTTTGTGATTGCCTGAATTTCCCCTATTAGAACCCGCCTACGACGCTTCACAAGGCCCAATGCCCGACACCGTTCCCGACCTCGCCTTCTGGGGCATCGACCTCTCCGGCTACACCGTCTTCACGCCGCCCGATCCGTTCGAGGACCATGTCGGGCCGTTCTTCTTCCGGATCGAGGGCGACACGCGGAAGGCCGACGCCGTGCATTGCGTGCTGCCGACGCTCACGCGTCATGGCAACTACCTCGGCGGCGTGCACGGCGGTGGCATCCTTACCCTCGCCGACTATGCGCTCTGCCTGGTAGCGGGCCGCGCCGCCGACGGCGGCACCAACAGCTCCTTCGCCATGACCGTGAGCATCGCCGTCGAGTTCCTGAACGGCGCCCGCATCGGCCCGCCGCTCGAGGCGCGCGGCGAGCCGCTGCAGGTCACCGGCCGCCTCGCCTTCGCGCGCGGCTCGATCACACAGGAAGGCCGCACCATCGCACTGTGGTCGGGCGTCTGCCGCCACGTTGCACGCTCCAAAGCGATGACGCGCAAGGACGAGCACATGGCCGCACGGGTCGAGCTGCCGGCGCAGGTCGCGCCGGCCGACTTCGAGCCGTTCAAGGCGAGCCCCTACTCGACCCATATCGGCCCCGCTTTCGTGCGCAAGGAGAAGGACGGCGCATCCCTGGTGCAGCCCACGCTCGCCCGCATGTGCAACTCGGGCGGCGCACTGCACGGTGGCTACCTCATGAGCTTCGCCGACACCGCGGTCACGCGCGCGGCAGCCATGACGACGGGCATGGCGCCGGCTACCGTGTCGTTCGCTGCCGAGTTCCTGTCGGCCGGCACCATCTCCGCGCCGCTGGCGACGCGCGTCGAGGTGCCCAAGCAGGGCAAGTCGATCGCTTTTCTTCGGGGATTGCTCGAGCAGGAGGGCCGCGCCGTCCTCTCCTACTCCGCCACGGTGATGCTCAGGCCCCGCAGCTAACCCTGTTTCCGGTCCGGCTGGCTATTCCGCGACGCCGGCCTGTTCGGCCACGCGCTTCACCTCGAGGCTGAACATGTCGTGCAGGCGCCGCACGGTCGGCAGGTCGTCGGCCTTGGCCGCGCGCTCGACCGCTTCGGCGATCTGACGCAAGGCCGCCGCCCCGATCATGCCCGAAGCCCCCTTCAACCGGTGCGCAGCACGCGCAATCGCCACGAGGTCGTCGGTGCCGCGAATCTCGCGCTCCGCCGACCGCGCTGTGTCGAGGAACTCGCGCTCGACCTCGAAGAGCGTGGCCGGATCGTCGCCGAACAGCTCGACGAGCTTGTCCCGGTCGTAGGCGTTGGTCATCTCGTGCGCCCCTCCGGCGTGCTCTTCAACCAGACGTCGAGGGTCGCCCTCAACTGCTCGATACCGATCGGCTTGATGATGAAGCCGTCCATGCCGGCGGCGCGGCTGAGCTCTACCTGATCTTCGTGTGTGCTGGCGGTGACCGCCAGGATCGGCATGCGAGTTCGGCCGGCGACGGTCTCGTCGCCGCGAATGCGTCGCGCCAGCTCGAAGCCGTCCATGGTCGGCATCTGCAGATCGGCGAGCAACAGATCGTAGCCACCCTTGCGCCACAGCACCAGCGCCTCCTCGCCGCTCGCCGCGACGTCGGTCGAGGCGCCGGCGAGCTCGAGTTGGCGGGCGAGGATCTTGCGGTTGACCGAGTTGTCGTCGACCACAAGAACGCGGCCATTCAGCCGCTCGACCGGCAGCGGCGCGGCCGGACCGCTCGCGGACACACTGGCCCGGCCCGCGGCGCGCGCTACGGCGCGGACCAGCGCGTCGCGGCGCCACGGTCGCTTGACGTCGGCGAGCGGTACCTGCGCGCCGGTACCAGCGATCATGATCTCGGTCGCGCTGGCCAGGACGACGTCGACCTCGGCGCCGGCATCGCGCAGATATCGCGCAACGGCCGCGCCCTCCGCGGGATCGGGCAGCGACAGGAACAGGGACAGACCGCATAGCGGCATTTCGGTGACCGTGGCCGCCGACGGCGCCTCGTCGAGCCGGACCGTCACCGAAAAGGTCGATCCGGCACCCGGCTCGCTTTCGACCGCAACGCTGCCCCGCATAGCTTCGGCGAGGCGGCGCACGATCGACAGGCCGAGGCCAGTCCCGCCGAAGCGGCGGGTCGTCGAGCTGTCGGCCTGGACGAAGGGTTGGAACAGTCGCTCGCGCTGCTCCCGCGTGAGGCCGATGCCGGTGTCCGCCACCTTGATGCGAAGCGTCAGTCCTTCCTTCTCGCCCGCGCCGCGCACGCGCTCCATCGTCAGCCGGATCGAGCCCTTCTCGGTGAACTTGATGGCATTGCCCACGAGGTTGAACAGGATCTGTTGTAGACGAAGCGGGTCGCCGATCACGCGCTCGGGCACGTCGGGCGCCACGAAAGCCGAGAGCGCAAGAGACTTCTCCGCGGCCTTGGCGGCCAGAGTTTCGGCGGCGCCCTCGACGAGCTCGATGGTCGAGAGCTCAAGCTTCTCGAGATCGAGCCGGCCGGCTTCGATCTTCGAGAAGTCGAGGATGTCGTCGATGATGCGCAGCAGAGAGGATGCCGAGTAGCGTACCGTGCCCAGCGCCTCGCGCTGCTCGACCGACAGCGGCGTGCGCTCCAGCACGTCGATCATGCCCAGCACGCCGTTCATCGGCGTCCTGATCTCGTGGCTCATGGTGGCGAGGAAGGTCGACTTGGCCTGGTTGGCGTTCTCCGCCTCACGCTGCGCCACCAGGGCTGCGTCGCGTGCGAGGCGCGCCTCGTCGTAGGCGACCTGCAGGCGCCGGGCGAGGTCCTCCTTTTGGTAGGCGAGCGCAATGTTGTCGTACTGCCAGCGATGGACGTCGCGCACATAGGCCATCAGATGGCCGACATAGGCGCCGCCGGCGATGCCGACGAGCTGGTAGAACGGATCGGCCGAGGTCAGCAGCACCAGCAGCAGCGGCGCGGTCGTGGCGGCCGAGAAAGTATAGAAGGTCGGCGGGTGCGCCGAGCGGATCGGCACCGCTGTCGTGATCGTCGCGAGCAGCACAAGACCGAGCAGCATGCGCTGCAGCTCGTAGTCCAGCGACGCCAGCATGAAGCCTGCCCAACCCCAGCAGGCGCCGGCGAGGAAGGACAGGCCGGCAAACCACCAGCCCCAGCGCACGACCTCCTCGTCGTCGGGGTTGGCGCGAGCGAAGTTGTGCCGTAGCACGTCGAAGCTGACCGTGACGGCGAGATGAGCGACGAACGGGCCGACCAGCTGCATGAGGTCGATCTGGCGCCAGTAAATGGCGGCGATGACCGGCCACAGGACGAACGAGAAGTAGCGGGACTGCGCCGAACCGTCGAACAGGCGTCGGATCAGCTCGGCCCGAACGAAAGCGTCCTGACCGGCCGGCTGGGCTGCGTTGGTCTGCAGCGAGGAAGATTCGGCAGGGACGATCGTCATGCGCGCTCGCGAGGGCCGCGGAACAAGGGGTTGGGATGTCGGCAAACCGCGCGACTAGAGATTGCGACCGGCATTGTCCAAGGCTGGGGAGGTAGCCGCGGCGACTGTATCAAAATTATCAAGAAAAGGCTATAAATCGTTGAGAAATAGTGGTATTTTGACGGCATTAGAGAACATTTATTTTCGGATCGAAGTCATGCAGCAACCGTCCATTTTGCTGGTCGAGGACGATGCGTTTCAACGCAAAGCGGCCGAGACCTACCTCATGAACCACGATCTCAAGGTGATCGCCGTCGAGAACGGCGCGCAGATGCGCCGCCAGATCTCCCGGGCGATGCCGGACCTCGTCCTGCTCGACGTCCAGCTTCCCGGTCAGGAGGACGGTTTCGCGCTGGCCCGCTGGCTACGCGAGAGCAATACCCGCGTCGGCATCATCATGCTCACCGCGGCCGGCGACTCGGTCGACAAGGTGCTGGGCCTCGAAAGCGGCGCCGACGACTACGTCGCCAAGCCCTACGAGCCCCGCGAGTTGCTGGCCCGCTGCAAGAGCGTGCTGCGCCGCTCGGTCAACAAGGCCACCCCTTCTCGCCTTGAGCGCGTTCGCATGGGCGGCCACATGCTCGACCTGGGCAAACGCCAGCTCCTCGACGCCGGCAACAACGACGTGCCGCTGACCTCGGGTGAGTTCGACATCCTGAAGACCTTCGCCGAGAACCCCAATCGGCCACTGTCGCGCGACTGGCTGCTCGAAACCACCAGCCATCGGAGCCGCGACCCGTTCGACCGGGCGATCGACCTGCGCATCACGCGCATACGCCGCAAGATCGAACCCGCCCCTGACAAGCCGACAGTGATCCGCACCGTCCGCGGCATCGGCTATATGTTCGTGCCACCGGCCGAATAGGCGCTATAACGGCGGGCCCGGCAGGCCGGGGATGGTCGGGGGCCCGTAGTTCAGCGGTTAGAACGAGCCGCTCATAACGGTTATGTCGCAGGTTCGAATCCTGCCGGGCCTACCAGCCACCTTGGACAGTATTGCTCTATAGAAAGACTACCGAGAAAAGGCCGCCCATTGCGGCCTTTTCCGGAGTCCCTCGACACCAGAGACAGCCCTATTTCCGTCGCCCGTGGCCAAGCGGCCCATTTTCGGGCGGTAATCTCCGGAGGCGGGAACTCGGAGCGTCACTATTGGCAGACGCTTCCGCCACTTTCGTCGGCCCCGACGATATGGCGTTCCAATAGATGGCTCACGCACTGAAAGCTGCACTCCCACTTGCCTTGGGTCGCGACTGCCCTACATCCCGGCCGAAAATCAGAACAGGCGTGCAACAATGAACGGCGAGAACGAAGCGACCGCCGGGAACTGATCGACAATCTCGGCGCGCTGGCGCGCTCCGGCACCAAGGCCTTCCCCAAGGACTCAGAGGAAGCCGCCGGGCCGGTGCCGACGAAGCCTGGACCTGGACGTCCGAAGGCGGCGCAGGCTTCGAAGTCACGCCGGCCAGCGACGCAGATGCGGCCCGGATCTGGCGCGGAACCGAGCTTGTACCGCATTTGAAGGACGAAACCCGACACTACCTCGAGCCCTACGGTTCGAAAGGACCGTCCATACATACTCGGAACACATCCTCTTCCCGATCGAGATGGTCGACGGCAAGGGGCAAGCTCGACAGATCAGCGCAGCGAGCGACGGGCATCGAACCCAGGATAGGCCGAAACTATGTCCGCCACCACGAATGCATCGAGGCAGAGATCGGCGGCGACGCCGTCGTCGAGGCCTTCGACGTCGAGGTGGTGGTGGACAAGGGCGATGTCACGTTGAGCGGCTCGATCGTCGACTGTTTCCAGCGACTGCGGGCGGGTGACCTCGCCGAATCGGTCAACGGCGCCCGCACGTTGCACAAACGTGCTCCAGGCCAAACACTAGCTCGTCCGACACTCCGTCTGATTTGCGACTCACAAGCATCGGGTTGCGCAACCGCTCGCAAGGCCTTCCGTTGTCACAGCACGGAGGGCGCAAGCGTATGCGTGCGAAAACGAACGAATTCGACCTGAGAAGGCCTGGTCGGCTGGCCGTCAGCTTGGCGCGATTGGAAAGAGGATTGTCTTCAGTGGCCCATCGGGAAAGGCGCCTGTTGCGTGAACTTGCGGCGTTGCGGCGCCAGCATGCGGCACGACGGTCTTCGGTTCCGTCCCTGCCGGCATCGTCGGCCAGTTGAGGCCGCGATCTCGCGGCGCAACTATTCTGGCAAGCGCGCGTTGACGTGCCATGCGTGAGCGCATCACCACAAGCGAGCGCGATGGTGGTGTCGTCGGGGGCAGGCAGGAACTCTTCCCAAAAGTCATTCACATCGGCCTCTCGGAAGCGACACTGTCCCGCTTGGACGACCTGGCCGACCGCGCCGCCAGGCAAGGCTTCTCGCATCTCTGCGTGGGTGGGGCGTTCCACGCCACTTCCTCGGGTCTCGTCCGCGATCACGACCGTTCGGCATTCGAGGGTGTCTCCGCAGCTTCGCTGATCGAACGCCTGCGTCGTGCGTGCAGCAGCCGCGGGCTGATCCTCGGCATCGATGTCATGCTCGACAGGATCGCCGCGAATGGACCCTCGGCGACTGCGCTCGGCAGCGCCTATCTCGTTTCGCCTGGTCTCAGCGCACTGGATCCCCGACAGACGGCCCGAGCCGTCGAGACGGCACGCCTGCAGCCGGGCGCGGCCGTGCCTACCGCCGAATGGTGGGCACGGACGCTGGACAGCCTCGAGGCGGCCGGCGCCGGTGCCTTCCTGCTGAGAGGCCTGCCCGGCCTCCCGCCGTATTTCACCAGGTTCATGACCGGCGCGCGGCGCGGCAGTGCGGCGTTGCTCGCCTGGACGCCCGGCCTCGACTGGTCGCGTCACGGCGAACTCGCGGACTGCGGACTGGCCGCAGTGTTCGCCTCGACCTGCTGGTGGGACGGACGCAGCCCCTGGTATGCCGAGGAATGCACCGCACTGGCGCGCCTCGCGCCAGTGATCGGCGCGGCGACGCCGCCCAGCGGCGAAGGACCGGCAACAAAGGGCCACGCGCTACCGCGTCACCTGAGGTTGGCTGCCGCCACGACAGATGGACTGTTCGTCGCTGCCGACGCCTTCGCCAACGCGACGCCCTGCCGGGCGAGTAGCGCGCTGGTCGAGGCCGTCGCGCTCGCCGATCGCCTGTCCGGACGGCGGACACGCGGCGGCTTGCGCACCCTGACCGGCCCAGGATCGCCCATAACGATCCTCCTCCGTCCCGACATTGCCGGACCTCGCCCCTCGCGCGGCTTAGCCGTTCTCTTCAATGCCGGCGGCACGCCGCAAGCCGTGCATCTCCCCGCGGGATGCCTACCGCCGACCGCCGGCACCGCCTTTGCCGTGCAGGGTGCGTGTCCGGACCGGCTCGCGCCGGGCGAGGTCGCAGTCGTCGATGTCGCGACGACCGAGCCGATCGTCTCCTCCTCGGGAAAGGCCGGCCTGCGGCGTGGTGCGAAGGAAGCCGCGCGCCAGACCCCCCTTGTCATCGATCAGGTGCAGCCGACCGTGTCGGGAGGCCCTTTCGCCGCCAAGCACATCGTCGGCCGTCCCCTGGTGATCGAAGCCGATGTCTTCGCCGATGGCCACGACCTGCTGGCCGCAGAAATCCGCTGGTGGCCGGATGATAGCAGCGAGCCTTCGCCGGTTCCGCTTGTGCCCGTGGGCAACGACCGCTGGCGCGCCACCGTCACGCCCACTCGCATCGGACGGCACTACTTCTCGGTGGAAGCGTGGCGTGACGAGTACGGCAGCCTGATCCACGGCCTGGAGCTGAAGCACCGCGCCGGCGTGGACACGGCGGTCGAGCGCGAGGAGGTCGCCCTTCTCCTGGAATCCTTGAGCGACGACGGCCTGCACGACGTGGCCCGCCAGGCACGTCAGGCTGCCCCCGAGGCAGCGGTCGCCATGCTCTCAGCGGAACGCACCCGTGCAACGGTGGCCAGCCATGCCGTGCGGCGCTTCCGTGCGGAAGCAGGCCCGTTCGCTGTCGACATCGAGCGCCCGCAGGCGGAGTTCTCCTCCTGGTACGAACTCTTCCCGCGATCCTTGTCCAACGACGCGACGCGGCATGGCACTTTCGACGACGTGATCGCCGCCCTGCCACGCGTTCGCGACATGGGCTTCGACGTTCTCTACTTCCCGCCCATTCATCCGATCGGGCACGCCCATCGCAAAGGACGTAACAACAGCCTGACGGCAGGACCGGACGATGTCGGCAGCCCCTACGCGATCGGCGCGGCCGAGGGCGGCCACGACGCGATCCATCCGGCGCTGGGATCCTTCGCCGACTTCCGTCGCCTGGTGGCGGCAGCCCGCGAGCAGGATCTCGAGATTGCGCTCGACTTCGCCATCCAGTGCTCACCGGATCATCCCTGGCTCAAAGAGCACCCCGACTGGTTCCGGCGCCGGCCCGACGGCACGATCAAGTACGCCGAGAACCCGCCCAAGAAGTACGAGGACATCGTCAACGTCGACTTCTATGCCGAAGCGGCGATGCCGGATCTGTGGCTGGCGCTGCGCGACATCGTCCTGCTGTGGGTGCGGGAGGGCGTCCGCATCTTCCGCGTCGACAATCCGCATACCAAGCCGCTGCCCTTCTGGCAGTGGATGATCGGCGACGTACGCGCCCGCCATCCCGACGTGATCTTCCTCGCTGAGGCCTTCACCCGCCCCAAGGTGATGCAGCGCCTGGCCAAGGTCGGCTTCTCGCAGTCCTACACCTACTTCACCTGGCGCAACGGCAAGCAGGAGATCGTCGAGTACTTACGCGAGCTGTCGAGCCCGCCAGTGGTCGACTTCTTCCGGCCGCACTTCTTCGTTAACACGCCCGACATCAATCCGCTGTTCCTGCAATCGTCGGGTCGCCCGGGCTTCCTGATCCGCGCGGCACTGGCGGCGACACTCTCCGGCCTGTGGGGCGTCTACTCCGGGTTCGAGATCTGCGAGGCCGCCGCCCTGCCCGGCCGCGAGGAGTACCTCGATTCGGAGAAGTACGAGATCCGCCGTCGCGACTTCGCGGCGCCGGGCAACATCGTGGCTGAGATTGCGATGCTCAACCGCCTGCGGCGCGCCCATCCCGCGCTGCAGACCCATCGCAACGTCACCTTCTACAACGCGTTCAACGATCAAGTTCTTCTTTACGGCAAGCGCACGCCGGGAAGCGCGGAGATGATCATGGTTGCCGTGTCACTCGACCCGCACGCCGCCCTGGACGCCGACTTCGAACTTCCGCTCTGGGAATGGCGGCTGCCCGACGACGGCGCGCTCGCCGTCGAGGACCTGATACGTGGTGGTCATGCGGAATGGCGCGGCAAGCACCAGCACCTGCGTCTCGAACCCGCGATGCCTTTCGCGATCTGGCGTCTCTCCCTTCCGGGTGATGCATGAACGCTCCTCTCGCACCCGCCGTGGCCGATGCCGCCCTGCCGGTCGCGCGCGATCTGCACTGGTACAAGGACGCGATCATCTACCAGCTCCACGTGAAGTCGTTCTTCGATTCCAACAATGACGGGATCGGCGACTTCCCGGGGCTGGTCTCGCGACTCCCCTATCTCGCCGAGCTTGGCGTCAACACGCTGTGGTTGCTGCCCTTCTATCCCTCGCCGCGGCGCGACGACGGCTACGACATCGCTCACTACACCGATGTTCATCCCGAATACGGCACGCTCGACGACGTGAAGCGGTTCATCGAGGAGACGCACCGGCTGGGCATGCGCGTCATCAGCGAGTTGGTGATCAACCACACGTCGGACCAGCACGAGTGGTTCCAGCGGGCGCGGTCAGCGCCGCCCGGCTCGCCCGAGCGCGACTTCTACGTCTGGTCGGACAGCGACCAGAAATACGCCGGCACGCGCGTCATCTTCCTCGACTCGTTGCGCTCCAACTGGACGTGGGACCCTGAGGCGAAGGCCTATTTCTGGCATCGCTTCTTCCCGCACCAGCCCGACCTCAACTTCGACAACCCGGCAGTGCTCGACGCGGTGCTTGGCGTCATGCGCTTCTGGCTCGACCTCGGCATCGACGGGCTGCGACTCGACGCGGTGCCCTACCTGGTGGAGCGCGAGGGTACCAACAACGAGAACCTGCCCGAGACGCACTTGGTGCTGAAGCGCATCCGCGCCGAGATCGACGCCGCCTATCCTGGCCGAATGCTGCTAGCCGAGGCCAACCAGTGGCCGGAGGACACCAAGGAGTATTTCGGCGACGGCGACGAATGCCACATGGCGTTCCACTTCCCGCTGATGCCGCGCATGTACATGGCGCTGGCGCGCGAGGACCGCTTCCCGATCACCGATATCATGCGGCAGACGCCACAAATCCCGGAAAGTTGCCAGTGGGCGATTTTCCTGCGCAACCACGACGAGCTGACGCTCGAGATGGTGACCGATTCGGAGCGCGATTATCTGTGGCAGACCTACGCTACCGACCGCCGCGCCCGCCTCAACCTCGGCATCCGCCGCCGCCTCGCGCCGCTGCTGGAACGCGACCGCCGCCGCATCGAGCTGATGAACTGCCTGCTGCTCTCGATGCCCGGCGCGCCGGTCATCTATTACGGCGACGAGATCGGCATGGGCGACAACATCCGCCTCGGCGACCGCGACGGCGTGCGCACCCCGATGCAGTGGTCGCCCGACCGCAACGGCGGCTTCTCGCGGGCCGACCCCGCGGCGCTCGCTCTGCCGTCGATCATGGATGCCCTATACGGCTACGAGTCGGTGAACGTCGAGGCGCAGACGCGCGACGCCCATTCGCTGCTGCACTGGATGCGCCGCATGATCGCCATCCGCCGCACGCACTCGGCGTTCGGCCGCGGCACGTTGCGCTTCCTCTATCCGAAGAACCGCAAAGTGCTCGCCTATCTACGCGAGCATGACGGCGAGGCGATCCTGTGCGTCGCGAACGTCTCGCGCTCGCCCCAAGCGGTCGAGCTCGACCTGTCGGAGTTCGTCGGCCGCGTGCCGATCGAGCTGAACGGCGGCTCGCTGTTCCCGCCGATCGGCCAGCTCTCCTACCTGCTGACGCTGCCGCCCTACGGCTTCTACTGGTTCATACTGGCGAGCGAGACCGAGGCGCCCTCCTGGCACACGCCGGCGCCCGAGCTGCTGCCGGACTACATCACCGTCGTCGTGCGTTCCCGCCTCGCCGACGGCGTGCAGGCGATAGCGGCCACGCTCGAGCGCGAGGCCCTGCCGGGCTACCTCGCCAAGCGGCGCTGGTTCGGCGCCAAGGACCAGAAGCTGCAGGGCGTCCGCTTCGGCGCGTTCCCCCGCCTGCCGGGCGTCGAACGCGACCTGCTGCTGAGCGAGGTCGAGGTGACGACCGACGAGGGGCCGAGCCGGTGGCTGCTGCCGCTCGGCACCACCTGGGAGGACGAGCCATCGGCGGCGCTGCCGGGACAGCTCGCCCTGTCGCGCGTACGGCGCGGGCGCCGCGTCGGCCTGCTCACCGACGCCTTCGCGCTGCCTGAGTTCGCGCGCGGCATGCTGGCGGCGCTGGCCGACGATGTTTCGATCGACAGCGCCGAGGGCCGCATCGAGTTCGTGGCGGCGCCGGGTGCTGCAGAGACGTTGCGCCGGCCGGTCGACGCCGCCGTCATGTGGCTGAGCGCCGAGCAGTCGAACAGCTCGCTGATCGTAGACGACGCCGTGATGCTCAAGATCTTCCGCCGCATCCAGGCCGGCGAGCATCCGGAAGCGGAGATGAGCCGGTACTTGACCGAGCACGGCTTCGCCAACGCACCTGCCCTGCTGGGCGAGGTGCAGCGGGTGGCGGCGGACGGCACGCGGCATGCGCTGGCCGTCGCACAGGCCTTCGTGCGCAACCAGGGCGACGCCTGGGTCTGGACGCTGAACCAGTTCAACCGCGCTCTCGACGACCTTGCGCAGCGCGAGGCGACGACCGAGGCGCGCGACGACAATATCGAGGACTATCACGCCTTCGCGGCCACCATCGGCCGCCAGCTCGGCACCATGCATCAGGTGCTGGCGAGGCCGACCGACGATACTGCCTTCGCGCCGCGGCTCGCCACCGAGGAAGATGTCGCGGCGTGGATGGAACGTGCCGACGGACTGTTCGCTCGGGCGCTCGACATCGCCGCTTCCCGCCGCGACTGGGAGAGCGAGACCTCGGCGCGGCAGGCCGCCTTCCTCACCGAGCGTCGCGCCGATTTCCTCGACGCCGTGCATCGCCTGGCCGGCAGCGGCATCGGTGCGCTGGTGTCGCGCATCCACGGCGACTTCCATCTCGGCCAGGTGCTGGTCGCCAGCGCAGACGCCTACATCATCGACTTCGAGGGCGAGCCGGCCCGGCCGCTCGAGGAGCGCCGCCGCAAGGCCAGTCCGATGCGCGACGTAGCGGGACTGCTGCGCTCTATCGACTATGCCGCCGGCGCAACGCTCGATCCCAAGAACATTGTCGCCATGCGCGTGCCCGATGCGCGCCGGTTGGGGCTGGTGACGCGGCTGCGCAAGGGCGCCCAGCGCGCCTTCCTCGCCGCCTACGAGGAAGCGGCCGCCGGCCTGCCCGGCATGAACCGCAACGAGCTGCTCGAATTCTTCCTCGCCGAGAAGGCGGCCTATGAAGTGGGCTACGAAGCGGCCAATCGTCCGGCGTGGATCGGCCTGCCGCTGGCGGGCCTGGCACGCATCGCCGCGCGCCTGCTCAAGGTCCCGCCGGAGGCGTCATGAACGCCATCGCTCCCGTCGGCCGGCTCGACCGCGGCGCCGCCGAGGCGCTGGCCGCGTCGCGCCACGCCGATCCCTTCGGCGTGCTCGGACCGCACCGTATCGGTTCCGGTCGTGTCATTCGGACCTACGTGCCGGGTGCGCGCGGCGTCGAGGTCGTCGGCGCCGCCGACGGCGCCAGCCTCGGCCGTCTCTTGCCGGGCGCGGTCGACGGACTCTTCGAAGGACCAGTCGGCAAGGCCGTGCCGTACCTGCTGCGCATCGAGTGGCACGGCGGGGTGCAGGAGACGGAAGACCCCTACGCCTTCCCGCCCCTGCTGGGCGACCTCGACCTGCATCTCTTCGCCGAGGGCCGGCACTTCGAGCTGGCCTCGATGCTGGGCGCCAATCCGCAGACGGTCGACGGGGTCGACGGCGTGCGCTTCGCCGTCTGGGCGCCCAACGCCGAGCGCGTCGCAGTGATCGGCGACTTCAATAGCTGGGACGGCCGTCGCCATCCCATGCGGCTGCGCTATCCCGCGGGCGTGTGGGAGCTGTTCGTGCCGCGTCTCGCGACCGGTGCACGCTACAAGTTCGCCATCACCGGTCCCGGCGGCGCGTCTGTCCCGGAGAAGGCCGACCCCGTGGCGCGTCAGGCCGAGATGGCGCCCGCCACTGCGTCGGTCGTCGCGCGCAAGGACGCTTTCGACTGGAACGACGCCGTGTGGATGGCGGGGCGCCGCGCGCGGCAGGCCGTCGATGCGCCCGTATCGATCTACGAGGTGCATGCCTCCTCGTGGATGGACCGGGCCGGGCCCGGCGAGCTGTGGGACTTCCTGGCCGATCGACTGCTTCCCTACGTCAGCCGCATGGGCTTCACCCATCTCGAACTTTTGCCGGTAGCCGAGCATCCGTTCGGCGGTTCGTGGGGCTATCAGCCGCTCGGCCTGTTCGCGCCGGCCGCGCGCTATGGCTCGCCGGAATCGTTCGCTCGATTCGTCGACGCCGCCCACCGCGCCAGCATCGGCATCATCCTCGACTGGGTGCCGGCACATTTTCCGACCGACCCGCACGGCCTCGCACGCTTCGACGGCACGCCGCTCTACGAGCACCGCGATCCGCGCGAGGGCTTCCACCGCGACTGGAACACGCTGATCTACAATTTCGGACGAAACGAGGTGCAGGGCTTCCTGATCGCCAGCGCGCTGCACTGGCTGGAGCAGTTTCACATCGACGGGTTGCGCGTCGATGCCGTGGCCTCGATGCTCTACCGCGACTACAGCCGGCCGGCCGACGACTGGATTCCCAACGTCCATGGCGGCCGCGAGAACCTCGAGGCGATCGGTTTCCTGCGCCATCTCAATGCCGTCGTCGCCGAGCGCCATCCCGGCGCGATCATGATCGCCGAGGAGTCGACGGCGTGGCCCGGCGTGACCGCGCCGCCGCCGCACGGGCTCGGCTTCACCTACAAATGGAACATGGGTTGGATGCACGACACGCTGCAGTACTTCGAGCACGAGCCGATCCACCGCGCCTATCATCACGACAAGATCTCATTCGGCCTGCATTATGCCTTCTCCGAGCGTTTCGTACTGCCGATCTCCCATGACGAGGTTGTGCACGGGAAGCGCTCGCTGCTCGCCAAGATGCCAGGCGACGACTGGCAGAAGCTCGCCAACCTGCGCGCCTATCTCGGCTTCATGTGGGGACATCCCGGCAAGAAGCTGCTGTTCATGGGCTGCGAGATCGGCCAGTGGCGCGAGTGGAACCACGACACGGGGATCGACTGGCACCTGCTCGACGATCCCGCACATGCCGGCCTGCAGCGGCTGGTGCGCGATCTAAATGCACTCTACAGGGACGAACCGGCGTTGCATGCCCGCGACGCCGAGCCGGCCGGCTTCTCCTGGGTGGTGGGCGACGACCAGACCAACTCGGTCTTCGCCTTCCTGCGCCAGGCGCCCGGTGCCGCGCCGGTGCTGGTGGTCTGCAACCTCACGCCCGTGCCGCGGCACGGCTATCGCGTCGGCGCGCCGGCAGGCGGCGTATGGCGGGAGATCGCCAACACCGACTCACGGTTCTACGGCGGCAGCGACCTCGGCAACGACGGCGCGGTGCGGGTGCTACCCGAACCGGCGCACGGCCAGCCGAAGTCGCTTCTTCTGACCCTGCCGCCGCTCGCCACGATCTTCCTGCGCGGAGACACCTGATGGCCTCGCATTGGCCGGACCACCTGATGACAGGCGCGCCCGCGCCGCTGGGCGCGACGTGGGACGGTCTGGGCACCAACTTTGCCGTGTTCTCCGCGCATGCGACGCGCATGCAGCTCTGCCTATTCGATCCATCGGGACGGCGGCAGCTCGCCAGCTTCGACCTGCCGGAGTGCACCGACGAGATCTGGCACGGGTACCTGCCGAACGCACGTCCGGGCCTCGTCTACGGCTACCGCGCCCACGGGCCCTACGACCCGCAGGCCGGCCATCGCTTCAACCCTCACAAGCTGCTGCTCGACCCTTACGCCAAGCGGCTCCAGGGCGAGTTCCGCAACGCCGATGCGCTGTACGGCTATCGCATCAACTCGCCGCGTACCGACCTCTCGTTCGATCGGCGCGACAGCGCGCCGGGCGTCGCCAAGGCGGTGGTGACCGACGACAGCTTCACCTGGGGTGACGACCGGCCGCCCGCCGTACCGTGGTCCGACATGGTGATCTATGAGGCGCATGTGCGCGGCCTCTCCATGCGGCGCGACGATCTCAGGCCCAACGAGCGCGGCACCTTTGCGGCGCTGGGCGACCCGCACTTCATCGATCATCTGCGCCGCCTCGGCGTCACGACCGTCGAGCTGTTGCCGGTGCATGCCTTCGTGCAGGACCGCTACCTGCTGGAGAAGGGTCTTCGCAACTACTGGGGCTACAACTCGATCGGCTTCTTCGCACCGGAGCCGCGCTACCTCGCAGAGAACTCTGCCGACGAGATGCGCATTGCCGTGCGACGCCTGCACGCAGCCGGGATCGAGGTCCTGCTCGACGTCGTCTACAACCATACCGCCGAGGGCAGCGAGCTCGGGCCGACGCTCAGCTTCCGCGGCCTCGACAATGCGAGCTACTACCGGCTGGTCGCCGACAATCCGCGCCACTGCGTGAACGACACCGGCACGGGCAACACGCTCAACCTCTCGACGCCGCGCGTGCTGCAGATGGTGATGGATTCGCTGCGCTACTGGGTCGAGAGCTTCCATGTAGACGGCTTCCGTTTCGATCTCGGCGTCACACTGGGCCGCGAGCCGCACGGTTTCGATCCGGGCTCCGGCTTCTTCGACGCCATCCGTCAGGATCCCGTCCTGCAGCGCGTGAAGATGATCTCCGAGCCGTGGGACATCGGGCCGGGCGGCTATCAGCTCGGGAATCATCCGCCGGGCTTCTCGGAGTGGAACGACCGCTTCCGCGACGGCGTGCGGCGCTTCTGGCGCGGCGATCCCGGCCAGCGTGCCGATTTCGCGGCGCGTCTCGCCGGCTCGGCCGATTTTTTCGACCGGCGGTGGCGCCGGCCCTGGGCCTCGATCAACTACGTCGCCAGCCACGACGGCTTCACGCTGGCCGACACGGTGAGCTACGCCGGGCGCCATAACGAGGCCAACGGCGAGGACAGCAAGGACGGCCACGGCGAGAACTACTCCGCCAACTGGGGCGTCGAGGGGCCGACCGGAGACTCCGTCATCCTCGACACCCGCCGACGCCTGCAGCGCGCCATGATCGCCACGCTCTTCCTCGCGCAGGGCACGCCCATGCTACTGGGCGGCGACGAGTTCGGTCGCACCCAGGGTGGCAACAACAACGCCTACTGCCAGGACAACGAGATCTCGTGGATCGACTGGAGCCTGGGCGAGGCCGCGCCCGGCCGCGACCTGGCGCGCTTCACCGCGCGGATGGCGATGCTGCGGCACGACCATGCCGTGCTGCGCTCGCCCTACTTCCTGCATGGCAAGGAGCAACCGATCGAGGGTGTGCCCGATATCTCCTGGTTCGATGCTTCGGGGGAGCTGGTGACGCAGGAGTCCTGGAACAATGCCGACGAACACGCGCTGGCCCTTCGCCGCGCCGGCCCCAATGGCGGCGGCATGCCGACGGTGCTGACCGCCCTGTTCAATGCCGGCGAGCAGGAGCGCGAGTTCAGGCTGCCGCCGCCGGCTTGGTCGACACGCATCCTGCTCGACAGCGCGCAGCCCGATGCGCCGGAGAGGCCGCTGCAAGGCGAGACCGTCACCGTCGCGGCGCGCAGCGTCGTGCTGCTGCTGGCCGACACTTCGCCACGCAGATCATGAGCGGGGTGGGGCCGGGAGCGGCACGACCGTGGTTCGGTGCCACGGTGCAGGCCGATCGCCTCGCCCGGTTCAGGTTCTGGGGGCCCGCCGCGCGCCACGTCGATCTCGAGATCGAGCATATGGAGCCAGTGCCGATGACGTCGCTGCAAGGCGGCTGGTTCGAGGTCGAGGCGCCCGCGAAGGCCGGCATCCGCTATCGCTTTCGCATCGACGGTAATCTCGCCGTGCCCGATCCCGCCGCGCGCGCCCAGGCGGACGACGTCCACGGCTTCAGCGTGCTGGTCGATCCGCACGCCTATCGCTGGGAGCACGCGACGTGGCAGGGGCGTCCTTGGCGCGAGACGGTGCTCTATGAGCTGCACGCCGGGACGCTGGGCGGTTTCGCAGGCGTCGAGGCCGCGCTGCCGCGGCTGCGTGACCTCGGCGTCACCGCGGTCGAGCTGATGCCGGTCAACGAGTTCCCCGGCTCCCGCAACTGGGGCTATGACGGCGTGCTGCCCTTCGCGCCGGACCGCAGCTACGGCACGCCCGATGAGCTGCGCCGGCTGGTCGACACCGCACACGGGCTCGGCCTCTCGATGTTCCTCGACGTCGTCTACAACCATTTCGGGCCCGACGGAAACTATCTCGGCGCCTATGCACCGACCTTCTTCCGCAAGGACATCGCCACGCCGTGGGGCGAGGCCATCGATTTCCGGCAGCCCGAGGTACGGCGCTACTTCATCGAGAACGCACTGCACTGGATCCACGACTACCGGTTCGACGGGCTGCGCTTCGATGCCGTGCATGCCATCTCAGAGGCCGGCTGGCTGGACGAGATGGCGGCCGAGGTGCGACGCGCGCTGGCGCCCGGCCGGCACCTCCATCTCGTGCTGGAGCATGACGGCAACGTCGCCTCCCACCTGCGCGGCGACTTCGACGCGCAATGGAACGACGATCTGCATCACGTGCTGCACGTGCTGCTGAGCGGCGAAGGCGACGGTTACTATGCTGACTATGCCGACCGCCCGGCCGAACGGCTGGCGCGCGCCCTGGCTGAGGGCTTCGTCTACCAGGGCGACGCCTCGGCCTATCGCAAGGGCGAGCGGCGCGGCACGCCCAGCGCCGACCTGCCGCCCACCGCCTTCGTGAGCTTCCTGCAGAACCACGACCAGGTGGGCAACCGGCCATTCGGCGACCGCCTGACGGGCTGTACGCCGCCCGACAGGCTGGAGGCGGCGATCGCCCTGCAGCTTCTCTGCCCGCAGGTCCCGATGATCTTCATGGGCGAGGAAGATGCGAGCGTTTCGCCCTTCCTCTACTTCACCGACCATCACGGCACGCTGGCCGACGCCGTGCGTGAGGGCCGGCGGCGTGAGTTCGCAGGCTTCAAGGGGTTCGCCGAAGGTCAGGACGCCTCGCGTATCCCCGATCCGAACGCGCCCGCCACGTTCGAGCAGAGCCGGGCGCGGGCGCACCCCGAGCACGGCGCCGGGCGCCGCGCGCTTTATCGAACCCTGTTGCGGCTGCGCGCCGAGCGGCTGATCCCACACCTCGACGGTACGCGCGCCGAAGGTGCGACTGCGATCGGGCCTGCGGCCGTGCTGGCGCGATGGCGGCTCGGCAACCGGGCGGTCCTTTCGATCGCGACCAATCTCGGCGATGCACCGTGCAGCTTCATGCAGCCGTTCGACGGTGGGTTGCTGCACGAATCGCGGACAGGCGCCGGCAAGGAAGCTGCGCAGGGCCTTCTCGCTCCCGCGACGACGGTCGCCGTCGTCCTGCCGCCATGAACGACGACGCCCTCGCCGATCGGGCGCGCCGCGCCGGCATTGCGGTGGACTGGACCGATGCGACCGGCGCGCCGCGCCGCGTCGCCTCCGACACGCTGCGCGCGCTCCTGGACTCCCTCGGCGACTCGGACGAGCCAGAAGAGATCCCCACCCTCGTCACCGTGGTCGCGGGCGACCGGCTGCAGCTTCCGCCGGGTGCAACAACGGGAACGACCGCGGCGGAGCTGATCTACGACGACGGCACGAGCCGGACGCTGACCCTGCGACCGCGTGGGCCGTCGCTCTCCGGGCCACCCGTCACCGAGATCGGCTACCATCGGCTCGGGATCGCCGGCCGCGAGATGGTGCTGGCCGTCGCACCGCCACGCTGCATGACGCTCGCCGAAGCCGGCGAGGGAAAGAAGATGTGGGGCGTCGCCGCCCAGGTGCCCGCCCTGCGCTCCGCCGACGACGGCGGCATCGGCCATGTCGGCGGAATCGCCCAGCTCGCCCGGTCGGCGGCGGCACGCGGCGCCGATGCCGTGGCGCTCAGCCCCGTGCATGCGCTGTTCGCCGCCGACGCCACGCGCTTCGGGCCCTACGCGCCGTCGAGCCGTCTCTTTTTCAATCCCCTGCTGGCCGACGCTGCACTCGTTCTCGGCGAGGACAGGGTTGCGGCGCATCGCACCGACACCTCGAGCCTGGAAACGCTGGACTTGGTCGATTGGCCGCAGGCGGCGGCGGCGCGCTTCGCCTTGCTGCGTCGTCTGTTTGACGATTTCGGACGCCATGACCGTTCCGTCGGCACGCCCTTGGCGCGCGACTTCCAGGCCTTCGTGACCGCGGGCGGCGCCGACCTGCGGGGCCATGCAAGCTTCGAGGCGCTGCATGCAAGGGCGGTCACCGCCACGCCGCCGCAAGGCTACTGGCGCGACTGGCCCGCCAACGCACCGCCGCCGGCCGAGGAGGAGGTCGATTACCATCTCTTCCTGCAATGGCTCGCCGACCGGTCGCTGGCTGCGGCCCAGAAGACGGCGACCGACGCGGGCATGCGCATCGGCCTGATCACCGACCTTGCCATCGGCATGGATCGCGGCGGCAGCCACGCCTGGTCGCGGCGCGACGACCTGCTGCCCGGCCTGTCGATCGGCGCGCCGCCCGACCTCTTCAACACGCAGGGCCAGAACTGGGGCCTCGCGGGCTTCTCCCCGCGCGCGCTCGCACGAGCGGGCTACGCGCCGTTCCTCGCCACCTTGCGCGCCGCCATGCGCCATGCCGGCGGCGTGCGAATCGACCACATCATGGGCCTGCAGCGACTTTGGCTGGTGCCTGACGGCGCATCGCCCGCCGAGGGCGCCTATCTGGCCTACCCGCTGGACGACCTGCTGCGCCTGCTGGCGCTCGAATCGCATCGCCACCGCGCGGTCGTGATCGGCGAGGATCTCGGCACCGTCCCCGAGGGCTTCCGTCCTCGCTTGCGCAAGGCCGGCGTCGCCGGCATGGACGTGCTGTGGTTCGAGCGCACCCGCACGACCTTCTGCGCACCGTCGCGCTGGCGCGACGATGCCGTGGCGATGACCACGACGCACGACCTGCCTACTGTCGCCGGCTGGTGGCGCGGCAGCGACATCGAGACGCGCGCGGCGCTCGGCCTCGCTCAGGAGGACGAGGCAAAGGAACGCGTCCGCGACCGCCGCCGGCTGTGGCGCGCCTGCAGCGGCGCGGGCGTCGCCGAGGGCGTCGCGCCGCCGCCCGAGGAGCCCGCGCGCGCCGTCGACGCCGCGCTCGCCTTCACCGCCTCGTCACCTGCCCTCCTGATGCTGGCGCCGCTCGAGGACATGCTGGGCGTGGCCGAGCAACCCAACCTGCCCGGCACGACCGACCAGCATCCCAACTGGCGCCGCCGCTTCGCGGGCGACGCCGGGCAATTGCTCGACGATCCGGCGGTCGCGAACCGCGCCGCACTGATCTCGCGCCACCGGGTGCGGGCATGACGCCACGCGCGACGCTGCGGCTGCAGTTCCATCGCGGCTTCACATTCGCCGACGCCCGGCGGCATGTCGGCTGGATGGCGGATCTCGGCGTCAGCCATGTCTATGCCTCGCCGATCGCCGCGGCGCGGGCCGGCTCGACCCACGGCTACGATGTGACCGATCCCACGATCGTCAATCCCGAGCTGGGCGGCGAAGCGGCGCTGCGCGACTTCGCCGAAGCGTTGCGCGCCGCGGGCCTCGGGCTGGTGATCGACATCGTGCCCAATCACATGGCGGCCGACCCGGCCAACCCCTGGTGGCGCGACGTGCTGCGCCGCGGCCGCGCCAGCGCCCATGCCGGCTGGTTCGACATCGACTGGGCGGCCGGCGGCGGCAAGGTGCTTCTGCCCGTGCTGGGCCGGCCGCTGGACGAGGCGATCGAAGATGGCGACATCACTGTGAAGGCCGACGCGGCCGGCGTACCGGAGCTGCATTATTTCTCGCTGTCCCTGCCCCTCGCGGACGACAGCGTGGAAGGACGCGGCGACCTCGCGAACCTGCTGGCGCGCCAGCACTATCGTCTCGCGTCCTGGCGCACGGCCGGTGACGCCATCAACTGGCGCCGCTTCTTCGACATCAACGAGTTGGTCTGCCTGCGCATGGAGCAACCCGCCGCCTTCGAGGCCGTGCACGCGTTGCCGCTGCGCCTGTTCGCCGACGGCACGATCGACGGGTTACGCGTCGACCATGTCGACGGCCTGACCGACCCCGCGCACTACTGCAGAACGTTGCGCGCCCGTGTCGATGGCATTGCCGGACAGACAGGCCGCTCGCGCGGCTGGCTGGTCGTCGAGAAGATCCTGCTGAACGACGAGGCGCTGCCCGCCGACTGGGGGATCGACGGCACAACCGGCTACGACTTCATGAACGAGGTGAGCGCGCTGCACCACGATCCGTCGGCAGAGAAGGTGCTGGCGCGCGCCTGGTCGGAGGCGAGCGGCAGGACGACCGATTTCGCCACGGAGGAGGACCAGGCGCGACGCGAGATCGTGGCGCGCTCGTTCGGAGCTCAGCTCGACGCCTGCGCCGCGGCCTGGCAGGCGGCGCTCGCGCGCGACGTGCCGCGAGCGGCGTTGCAGCGGCTGCTGACCGACGTGCTGGTGCAGTTCCCGGTCTACCGGACCTACGCCTCGGGCGGGATGCTGCCGGAGAGCGACGCCCGGGTATTGCGTGACGTGCTGGCGCGCGTGCGGCGGCGGTGCCTCGCCACCGACCGATGGGCGCTCGATCTCTTGGGCACCGCAATGCTGCAACCGCCGGCCGGCGAGACCTCCCGCTGGCAGCGCGCGATGGCGCGCCTGCAGCAGCTCTCCGCGCCGGTGGCGGCCAAGTCGGTCGAGGACACGGCCTTCTATCGCTACGGCCGGCTGCTCTCACGCAACGATGTCGGCTTCGATGCCGAGACGTTCTCGCTCGATCCTCAAGCCTTTCACGCCCGCATGCAGGCGCGGCGGGCGGACTGGCCACAGACGATGCTCACGACCGCGACGCATGACCACAAGCGCGGCGAGGACGTCCGCGCCCGGCTCGCAGCGTTGAGCGAAGGCGCGGAACAATGGACGGCCCTGCTGCCTGCCTGGCTGAACGCGCTGCGACCGCTGCAGACGGAGATCGACGGTGAGCCCGCGCCGACGGCCGGCGACATCGCGATGCTGATGCAGATGATCGTCGGTGCCTGGCCTCCGGACCTCGTCCCGGAAGATGCGGCCGGGCGCGAAGTCTTCGCATCGCGGCTCGCGAGCTGGCAGGAGAAGGCGCTGCGCGAAGCGAAGCTGAGTTCCGACTGGGCCGATGTCGACGAGCGCTACGAGCAGGCCGCGCGCGACTTGCTGATGCGCGTGCTCGCCGAAGGCGCCCTGCCCGATCTGCTGACCGGACTTGCCTCGCTCGCCGAGGCGATCGCACCCGCTGGCGCGGTGAACGGGCTGGCGCAGGCGTTGCTGCGGCTCACCGTGCCGGGCGTGCCCGACCTCTACCAGGGCTGCGACCTGTGGGATCTGAGCCTGGTCGACCCCGACAACCGGCGGCCGATCGACTACGCGCGCCGCGCCGTGCCAACCCACACGCCCCTGCCCGAACTCGCGGCGGCCTGGCGGGACGGCCGCGTGAAGCAGCACCTGATCCGCCGCGCACTGCTGTTGCGCCGCGCCGCGCCCGACCTGCTTCGCGGCGGGAACTACCGGCCGCTGCGCGTCGAAGGCGATGCGGGCCGGAAGATCGTCGCCTTCACCCGCCGCACCGGCGACCGCTGGCTGCTGGTCTTGGCACCGCGGCTGGTCGGCGGCGACCTGGCGCCGGGCGGGCTGGCGCTGGCGGCCGACGCCTGGAAGGGCAGCGAACTGGTCTTCGACGAGCCGTTGCCGACCGTGCCGATGCACGACTGGCTGGGCGGTGGTCCGGTCGAGCTACCGCAGGTGCGCGTCAAGGCCGACTTACTGTGCGGCTCGCTGCCCATGGCGCTTGTCGCCACCGTTTCGCCCGACTGACCACGCCCGAAGACATGGGCAGCGACTGTTGAAAAGCCGCTCTGGCAAGCCCCCACTCGGCGTTGTATTTCCCTGCTACTCGCGGCGGCGTGGAACGCAGACACGCAGCCCGACGCACGGGAGCCGGGGTGGGCCTCTTTGAGCGGGGGCGAGCCCAGAGCGGACATCCGGATGCAGGCGGCCAGGACCTCACGGTGCGTAGGTTGCAAACACTGGCCAGCCGGAGTGGCGCCCGGCCCGCGAGCATCTTTCGAGGAATTGAACGAGACGCGAAGAGTGCAAGCCGATCATGTTGCCCCACTGCTCCGGAGGGCTCGGCGCTTTTCCTTCGCACGCTCGATGGCGTCGGAGATCAGGCGTTGCGCTTCGTCGACGTCGCCCCAGCCGAGCAGCTTCACCCACTTGCCGGGCTCGAGATCCTTGTAGTGGATGAAGAAGTGCTCGATCTGCTGGCGGGTGATCTCGGGCAGGTCGGTATAGGTCCTGATCCTGACGTAGCGTTGCGTCAGCTTGGCCGACGGCACGGCGATTATCTTCTCGTCGCCGCCCCCGTCGTCCTCCATCTTCAGCACGCCGATCGGACGCACGTTGATGATCGCGCCCGGGATGATCGGGCGGGTATTTGCTACCAGCACATCGATCGGATCGCCGTCGTCGGAGAGCGTGTGCGGCACGAAACCGTAGTTCCCCGGATATCGCATGGGCGTGTAGAGGAAGCGGTCGACCACCAGCGTCCCCGCCGCCTTGTCCATCTCGTACTTGATGGGCTCACCGCCGATCGGGACCTCGATGATCGTATTCACGTCCTCGGGCGGGTTCAGACCGATTTTGATGGCATCCAGGTTCATCGCCCGATCCTGACGGAAGGCGGCGGAAAGCTCAAAGCTTGAGTTCCAGCCCGTGTTCACATCAGATGCCGGAAACCGCCGCGCAGTGACGGCGGACCCTGACAGGAGGCTTCTCGGATGATCGGCATTCCCTCGACCAACGGCAGAATCCTTGCCATCAGCGCCGCGGTGTTCCTGGCAGCGGGTCCGGCCGTGGCGGCCGAGGGCGCCCCCTCGATCGACGGCCGGCATCTCGGGCTGGCCTGGGTCCTGCCGTTCGTCGGTATGCTGCTGTCGATCGCTCTTCTGCCGCTCCTCACCCCAGTTTTCTGGCATCACCACTACGGCAAGGTTTCGGCGGCCTGGGCGGCGGCGGTGGTCGTACCCTTCGCCGCCACCTTCGGCCTCCCGACCACCACCTACGAGATTCTCCATCTCCTCCTGTTGGACTACGTCCCCTTCATCGTCCTGCTGCTGGCCCTGTTCACCGTCACGGGCGGCATTCACATCCGCGGCAACTTCCACGGCTCGCCGTCGATGAACACCGCACTGCTCGCGATCGGCACGGTGCTGGCCGGCTGGATGGGCACGACAGGGGCCTCCATGCTTCTGATCCGACCGATGATCCGCGCCAACGACGACCGCAAGCACAAGATCCATGTATTCGTGTTCTTCATCTTCCTCGTGTCCAACGTCGGCGGTGCGCTCACTCCGCTGGGAGATCCACCTCTCTTCCTCGGCTTTCTGAAGGGGGTCAGCTTCTTCTGGACGACCACGCATCTGTTCGGCGAGATGCTGGTCTGCGCCATCGTATTGCTGGCGGTCTTCTTCGCGATCGACAGCTACTGGTATCGCAAGGAAGGCCACCTCAAGCGCGATCCCACCCCCGAGTCGCCGATCCGCATCGAAGGCGGCGCGAACATCATCCTGCTGATGGCCGTCGTCGGCGTGGTCCTGATGAGCGGGACCTGGAAGCCCGGTGTGCAATTCACGATCTTCCATGTCCCGCTCGAACTGCAGAACGTGCTGCGCGACTTTGCCCTGGTGGCGATCTGCGCGCTCTCCCTGAAGCTGACCCCGCGTCAAATCCGGACGGACAACGTATTCGGCTGGGGGCCGATGCTCGAAGTCGCCAAGCTGTTTGCCGGCATCTTCATCACCATCGCCCCGGCAATCGCCATCTTGAAGAGTGGCAAGGACGGCGCCATGGCACCGCTCGTTGCGCTGGTCACCAACCCGGACGGACAACCCAACGACATCTGGTACTTCTGGCTGACCGGAATCTTGTCGAGCTTCCTCGACAATGCCCCGACCTACCTCGTGTTCTTCAACCTGGCGGGCGGCGATGCCGGTCTGCTGATGGGCACGCTTGCCAGCACACTGGCCGCCATCTCGTGCGGTGCGGTCTTCATGGGTGCCAACACCTATATCGGCAACGCGCCCAACTTCATGGTCAAGGCCGTCGTCGAGGATGCTGGCATTCGAATGCCGAGCTTCTTCGGCTACATGGCCTGGTCGTGCGCTATTCTCGTGCCGTTGTTCGTGCTGCTCACCTTCCTGTTCTTTCGCTGAAGCGAAGCCGGCGAGCCCGAGGCGGCCCGATCACGACGGTCACCTCGGCATCGAGGACTCGCTTGCATGCAAAGCGGCAACTGCCATGGGTGCGTCAGCGCACGATCCAGACGACGGCAGCACCCATGCACAGGACGAGAGTCACGGCGCCTGCGAATTCGGCATAGCGCAGATACGTCTTTCGCAGCACTTCGAGCAGCTGCTCGGGCGGATAGTTCGGCGGCAGGTCGGCGCCCTTGTTCAAGAGTACCCAGAGCTCGGTCGAACGATGGTTCCATTTCGGCGCGTTGTAGGCGAACAGGCCGAGGACCGATCCGTGCAAGGCCTGGAGTATGGCGCCCGACTTCAGGCAAAGCAGGAGATCGTAGGAGAGGCCAAGCATCACGGTGCCGATCGCAAGCACCGCGAAGGCGCACCCTCGGCGAACGGTAATGTCGGCGAGATACTCGATGCGGTCCATCGGCGCCTCCTCCGCGGAGGAGCCTATTGCACGGCGCCCGACATGAGCAAGATGCGGACGACGGCCGGGAAGCAAAGCACCGATGCCACCAGCGCCCAGATCCAGTTCGGCCCCGGAGCCTCGCGTGAGGCCGGCACGGCGCGCTCGACCAAGGCCGCCGGGATCCCCGAAACGAGCAGTGTCGTCGTCGCCACGATCAGGCTGGAGAAGTAGAATGTGACACTGGGATCGGTCGACAACCAGGTCGGCGCCCAGATCAGGCTGTACGCCGCAACGAGGTGCACCAGCGGCGAGAAAATGCCGTTGAACGCGGCGAGGCCGAGCACGAGGGCGAAGACCTGGTGACGCAGCATGGTCAGCCGCCCCCCGAAAGCCGGGGCGTCATTCCCGCCGAAGTCATCGCGAAGTAGAAGGCGATGCGTATCCAGAAAAGCCAGAAAGCCGTCACAAGCGGCAGCCAACGTGGGCCGATCGACGATGGTGTGACGAAGGCGACGGCGGCGATCGCCCAGCCGGTCAGCCAGACGAACGACCGCCAGATGTAGTTCTGCGGCTGCAGCGACGGCACGAAGAAGGACAGCATCCAGCGACCGACGCACGCCCAGGCGACGAGCGAGAGCCCGTAATTCACGATCCAGAAGGGCAGGTAGCCCCAGAGAAAGTCCGGCTGGCTCATCGATAAAAAGAAGAGGGCGGGAACGAAGCCCCGCCCTCCCCTCCGTCAGGAGTGTATCAACACAGGGCGACGGTCAATGGGCCGCCTCGGTATTGCGCACCGAGCCCGCAGGGATGCGGATCGAGTCGATGAAGTCCTGCATCTCGGGCGAGGCCGGCTTGGTCACCCAACCCGCGACCAGCATGGCGAGGAAGGCTGCCGGGATGCCGAAGATGCCGACCGAGATGTTGTTGATGCCCCAGATGTAGGCGACGTCCCGGCCGCGGATCTTGACGATGTTCACGTCGCCCAGCCAGCTCATGCTCGCCTTGACCCACGGACCGTAGAACTCGGTCGCGATCAGGAAGAACATGCAGAGGCCGAAGCCCACGACGATCCCCCAGATGCCGGCGGCGTCGCCTGCGCGCTTCCACCAGATTCCCAGCACCAGGCCCGCGAACAGGCCCGCCGCCGCGATGGAGAAGGCCCACGACACCAGGAACAGGATGTCCGCACCCAGCGTGCCGGCGACATAGGCGGCGACGATGGCCACCAGGCCGAGCAGGACTCGGCTGATGATCAGGCGACGCTTGGTGTCGGCATTCGGGTCGACCATCTTGTAGTAGACGTCGTGGCTGAGCGCGTTGGCGATAGCCAGCAGCAGGCCATCCGCGGTCGAGAGCGCGGCGGCGAGGCCGCCGGCCGCGACCAGGCCGGAGATGACGTACGGCAGGCCGGCGATTTCCGGCGTCGCCAGCACGACGGCGTCAGTGTGCAAGCGGAACTCGTTGAGCTGGAGGATGCCGTCGCCGTTTCCGGTGACGCCCTTGCAGAGCGCAAACTGCGCGGCGGCATTGGCCGCATCGCAGGCGCCGACCAGCCCGATGCTGCCCCACGAGGCGACCCAGGCCGGCAGCTTGGCGATCGGCTGGCCGATCACCGACTGGTACACTTCCAGCTTCGCGAACGCCGCGTAGGCCGGCGCCGTGAAGTAGAGCAGGAAGATGAAGAACAGCGACCACGCGACCGAGTCGCGCGCCTGCTTGACGGACGGCGTGGTGAAGTAGCGCATCAGGATGTGCGGAAGCGACGCCGTGCCGACCATCAGGCAGAGGATCAGCGCGAAGAAGTTCCACATCGCCGTCGGGCTGTAGTTGCCGCGGGCATCGACGAAGGCCGCGGTGTGCGGCTGCAGGACGCCCAAGGTCTTCTCCAGGGCCGCGATCTTCTCGAGCGCCTGCCCGTACATGATCTGCGGGATCGGAACGCCGGTGACCTCGGCCGACAGCACCGTGACCGGGATCAGGTAGGCGATGATCAGGATGATGTACTGCGCGACCTGCGTCCATGTGACCGCCTTCATGCCACCCAGCATGGAGCAGAGCAGGATGCCGATGAGGCCCACGAAGCAGGCGATCTCGAAGCCGATCCCCAGGAAGCGGGCGGTGATGATGCCCACGCCGACGATCTGCGCCACGACATACACGAACGACGCCGTGATCAGCACGACGACCGCCAGGAAGCGCGCGACGTTGCCGCCGTAGCGCGCGCTGAAGAAATCGGGCACCGTGAACTGGCCGAACTTGCGCAGGTATGGCGCCATCAGGATCGAAACCAGCACGTAGCCGCCCGTCCAGCCCAACACGAAGGCGAGGCCGCCGTAGCCGCCGAAATAGAGCGAGCCGGCCATGCCGATGAACGATGCGGCGCTCATCCAGTCTGCGCCAGTCGCCATGCCGTTGTAGAAGGCTGGCACGACGCGTCCGGCAACGTAGTACTCGTTGACCTCGGCGGTCCTCGCCAGCCAGCCGATCAGCGCGTAGACACCGAGCGTCAGGAAGATGAAGAGATAGCCGAGGATCTTGTTAGGCACGCCCATGAACTCGAGAATGCCGATGAAGATCGTGAAACCCACGAAGGTGCCGGTGTAGATTCCGTACACCTTGCCGAGATTGGCGAGAAACCCGCCTTGCATAGCAGCCATGGTTGCTCTCCCCTCACTCGTCCTGGACGCCGAATTCGCGGTCGATCCTGTCCTGCGCCCTGGCGTTCCAGACGCACATCAGCACGAAGGCGATGAGCGAGCCCTGGGCCGCCATGTAGTAGCCGAGCGGGAAGCCGATGATGCGGATGTTGTTGAGCTGAGGGGCCCAGAAGTGGATCAGGAAACTGAACACGAACCAGGCTGCCAGGATCATCAGCATCAGCCCGCGTGTCCTGTCCCAGTATGCGGCCTGTTGCTGGGCCGTCAGCTTGCCGTCTGCCATGCTCTTGCTCCTCCATTGGAGGCGCCGCTACACACGAGCTACCGCGATGAGTCGGGTTGGCCCCGCTTGCTTACGCTTACTCCCCCATCGCCCAGTTCGTCGGGCGCCTTGCTTCTTGATTGGCCTTTGGTCTCGGACTGGCTGAATATACAGCATGCATGAGGCGCGGCCAATCTGACGCGCCCCCTACTTTAGTCGAATAGGGATTCACAGGCTGACGCCAAACAAGGATGACGATGCTCACGAGGCTGACGAGCTTTCTCTCTCCAGAGCGCATACGTGATCGCGCCAAGCTCACGCGCTTCGTCAGCGGCGAGGCGTCATACGTCGCGCAACGCTCGACTTACGAGTTCTCGCGCAACACTCTGGCGTGGTACGGCCAGGCGGCCTTCGGCGACCCTAAATTCAACGAGGTCTTCGCCGTTTGCCGCTGGGAAGCTTTTGCAGCCATCGCCGCCGACATGACGGTCATCGTGCGGTTCCACCTCGACGGCGGCCAGAAGATCGATCCTGCCTTGCTGCGCGTCTATGCTGACGCGCTCGGCGAGTATCCCGACCCGGTTCACCGCCCAGAAGGCTGGAGGGACCGGCACGCCGCGTTGCTCAGTCGGTTCGCCGGCGTAGCGTCCGACCATCGGCCCGATCTGAAGGCGATGGGACATCGCACCGGCGTGATGATCCACGAGCATGTGCCGGCCCGCTCGAACAACGTCGAAGAGGAACGTGCCGTGCTCGCCGCTGCCGTCACCTTCGGCCTGGTCTCCTTCAAGGATCGCCTGCCCCGCCGCCTGGATGCCGAGGCGTTGCGGCGGGTACTCGCTGGCACGGCGTGACGATCGCCGACATCTTCGATCGCTTTCTCGCGGCGCAACGCCGCCGCCGGCCGCTGCGGACACCGGGGCACACCGCGCTCGAGGCGCTCGAGTTGGTCGCGATCGACAGCGAGACCACCGGTCTCGACGTCGGGTCTGCCCGCATCGTCTCCTTCGCCGTCATCCGGATAGCCAAGGGGCTCGACGTCGAACCGCGTCCGAAGCTCGATCTTCTCGTCGACCCGCGGATCCCCATTCCTGCCGCCGCGACGGCCATCCACGGCATCGACGCCGGGCAAGTCGCCGGCGCGCCGGCGATCGCGGATGTCTGGGATGAGCTGACGGCGGCGATGGTCGATCGCGTCGTGGTCGGCCATCATGTCGGATTCGATCTCGCGATGCTGGCCGCCGAGGCGCGACGGATCGGACGTCCGTGGCACGAGCCGACGACCCTCGACACCGCCGCCATGGCGGCCGGGCTGGGCCTGCCGGTCGATCGTCTCGATCTCGTCGAGTTGTTGTCGCGCCTCGGGGTGAGGCCGCGCGGCGAGCGGCATACTGCAGCCGGCGACGCGCTCATGGCAGCCGATCTCTTCGTCACGATCGCCCAGCGGCTGCGCAGCCAGGGACGCGCCACGCTCGGCGGCGCGGTCGGCCTGCAACGCGGCCCGACCGCCTGACGCCATGCGCACCGAGTCGCTCCGCAGGATCGACAGCTTCCCCTATCGCCATCGCGTGGCCGAACTCATGTCGACGCCGCTGGTCTCGGCTTCAGCGGACGCGACCATCGCCGACGCCTCGCGTCTCATGAGCGAGCGACGGATCAGCTCGGTCGTCGCAGTCGACGGCCGCGGGCGCCCCAACGGAATCCTGACCGAACGCGACATCCTGCGCATGGTGGCGAAGGATGCGACGCTGCTGGCACGGCGGCTCGACGAGGTAATGAGCCGGCCCGTACGCACGGTCGGCGCAGGCGCGCTGGCCTACCGCGCGATCGGCCGAATGGTGCGCCACGGCATAAGGCATCTTGCGGTGGTCGACGACGACGGCCGCGCCGTGGGGATGCTGACGGCCGGGGCGCTGCTCCGGCAGCGCGCCACGCTGGCGCTCACTCTCGGGGACGAAGTCGAGCAGGCTGCCGATCCGGAAGCGCTGCGACAGGCGCACGAGAAACTGCCGTCCCTTGCCGCCGCTCTGCGCGCCGAGCACGTGCCGGCCGTACAGGTTTCGGCTGTCGTCTCCGGCATCGTCTGCGATCTCACGGCGCGCGCCGCTGACCTTGCGGCAACCGGCATGCCGGCACCGGCGCCCGCGCCATGGTGCCTGCTGATCCTGGGATCGGCGGGTCGGGGTGAGTCCCTGCTCGCGGCCGACCAGGACAATGCGCTGATCCACGAGGGCGACGAGGACGATCCGTGGTTCGGGGCGTTCGCCGACCGGCTCAACCAGACGCTGGCGACCGCAGGCATACCGCTCTGCGCCGGCGGCGTCATGGCACGAAATCCGGCCTTCCGTGGCACTCCCGCAACGTGGCGGCGAAGGGTCGAACAATGGGTCGACAAGCCACAGCCTGGCGCACTGCTGAACGTCGACATCTTCTACGACTTCGTGCCGGTGGCCGGCGAACGGCGACTCGCGGGCGCGCTCCGTCGGCAGGCGGCGGCGGCGGCGGCGGCATCGCCCGTCTTCCTGCGCCTGCTGGCCGAAACGGGCGGAGATGCTCGCGGCGCCTTCGGCTGGTTCGGCCGGCTGCGCACCGAGAACGGGCGCATCGATCTCAAACGCCACGGACTGCTGCCGCTCGTCGCCGGCGCTCGCGTTGCGGCCCTCGCCTGGCGCATCATCGCGCCCGGCACCGATGCACGGCTCGCCGACGCCGCGGCAAAGGCCGGCGTCGCGGCCGACATGGCGGAAGATCTGGCCGCCGCGCGAGCCGTGCTGGTCGAGGCGATCCTCGACCAGCAACTCGCCGACATCGCCGAAGGCAGGCCGCCGTCGAACCGTGTCGAGCTCCGCCGCTTGGGCCGGCGCGGCACGCAGCGGCTCGGCGGTGCGCTCGAGACGGTCACCGCGATCTCCGACTTCGTGCAGCGAGCCCTGAGCAACCGCCGGCCCGAACAGGCGACTTGATTCTCGCAGTGGCGATGGCCACCCTGCCGTCATGGCCGACACCGAGCGCTTTCTCGTAGCCGACGACCATCCCATGGTGCGTGACGCGCTGGCGTCTGCTCTCGGCCAGACCTTCGCCGGCGCCCGGTTCAGCATGGCGGGCACGCTCGGCCAGGCCCAGGCCGCTTTGGACGAGGAGCCCGAGACCGACGCGGTGCTGCTCGACCTCGATATGCCGGGCATGAACGGGCTGACAGGCCTTGCCAGGCTGCGATCGGAGCATCCGACCGTGCCGATCATCGTGGTGTCGGCGGCGCGCGAGGCCTCGGTGATGCGCCGCGCCTACGAGTTCGGGGCCTCGGCCTACATCGACAAGTCGGCGCCGCTCGAGGAGATCGCGGGTATCGTGCGCGCCGTGCTCGACGGCGAAGTCTTTGCACCACCCGAGACGGCCGCGGGCGATACCTTTGCCCAGCGTGCGGCGCAGCTCACTCCCCAGCAATGGCGCGTGCTGGCGTTGATGGTGCAGGGCGATCAGAACAAGCAGATCGCTCACAAGCTCGGCGTCGGCGAGGCCACGGTGAAGGCACACGTCACTGTGATCCTGCGCAAGCTCGGCGTGCGCTCGCGCACCCAGGCGGTGATCGAGGCGCGGGGTCTTGCCCTTCCCGCCGCCGAGCCGATCAAGCCGTAAGGCGGCCCGTGGCGGAGCTGCGCAGCCGCAACAGAGCGCGTAGCGACGCGGGCTTCACCGGCTTGTGCAACAGCTCGATCTGCCGCGCCCGCGCGCGCAGGCGCAAGGTGGGATCCCGGTCCGCTGTGACCAGCGCGGCGGGAACCGGGCGCCCCCATCGCCGGCGCAGCGTCTCGACGACCTCGAGGCCGTCCGGCCCGCCGTCCAAGTGGAGATCGGCCAGCAGGAGGTCGGGCAGCCGGCCCTCCCGCTCGACTGTCTGCCATGCCTCCTCCTCGGTCGCCGCGGTGGCCACGCGGCAGCCCCAGCCCCCGAGCAACACCGCCATCGCCTCGCGCACCCTGGCTTCGTTGTCGATGCAGAGCACGAAACTCTCCGCCTCGATCGTCGGCAGCGGTTGCAGGGCGGCGGCGGCCAACGGCGCGGACACCACGGCAGCGACGCGCGGCATGGTGATCGAGAAGGTGGAGCCGCGTCCCGGCGAGGACGCCAGAGTCACGGGAAGCTCGAGCATCCGCGCCACGCGTTCGACGATGGCGAGGCCGAGGCCGAGCCCCCGCTCTTCGCGCGGTCCCTCGTCCTCCGGCTGCAGACGCACGAACTCGTCGAAGATGATCGCTTGCTTGTCCGGCGCGATGCCGGGGCCGTTGTCGCGCACCTCGATGCGAAGCCGGTCGCCCGTCCGGCGGCAGCCCAGCAGGACGCGCGCCGGCCTCCCCTCGGCCTTGCCGTAGCGTAGCGCGTTCGACAGCAGGTTCTGCAGGATGCGGCGCAGGAACGCGGGATCGGTATCGACGAAGGCGCGGGTCGGAACCACGACGAGCTCGACCCCGCGGCGTGCGGCCAGCGGCGCGAACGCCGTCGCCAGCGAATCGAGCAAGGGTTGCAGGGCGAACGGGCGCTTCTCCGGCTTGAACGCGCCGGCATCGAGCTTCGAGATGTCGAGCAGCGCGTCGAGCAGCGATTCCACGGCGGCGAGACTTGCGTCGATCTTGCCGCCGAGATCGTTGCCTGGATCGCGGTCGATCATCGCGGCCGTGAAGAGGCGTGCGGCATGCAGCGGTTGCAGCAGATCGTGACTCGCCGCCGCGATGAAGCGCGTCTTGCCGAGGTTCGCCGCCTCCGCTTCGGCACGGCTCGCCTCGAGCTCGGCGGTGCGCTCGACCACGCGCTGCTCCAGTGTCTCGGCGGAGCGGCGAAGCCTGCGATCGCTGTCCCGGAGCTGCTGGGCGGTGTGCACGCGAGCCGTCACGTCGTTGCAGCTCGCCACGAATCCCTCGGGCAGCGGATCGAGTCGAAGCTCGATGACTCGGCCTTCGCGCGTGGCGATCTCGTGGGTCTGCGGCGCCTCGGGCCGGCGGAGTAGCGCCACGAGATCGGCGGTGGCGCCGAACTCTTTCGGCGAGGCGCCGACCGCTACCGCATCGTCGTCGAGCGACAGCAGGGTCGCGAAGCGCTCGTTGAAGATCTCCAGCCGCCCCTGGCGGTCGAAGGCGGCGATGCCCATGCCGACATGGTCGAGCGTATTGCGCAGGATTTCGTAGTTGTAGCGGATCGCCTCGGACGCCTCGTCGATGATGGCGCGGGCGCTGCGCGGAAGCAGCCGGCCGCGGCGACCGGATGCCGCCACGATGACGCGCGCCGAGGCGGCTCCCAGCGTCCCCGACAGTACACGTTCGGTGCGCGTCAGCGCGGCCTCGATCGAGATCTCGCCCGGCAAGGCGCGGGCGGCGCGCTCGACGCCGACGAAGCGCGCCAGGAGCTGGCGCAGCTCCTCGACCCGCGCCGCGTCGGCCGGTGCCTGGCGCGAGGGAGCGTCCGCGCCTTCCGGCGACCGGTCGGCGCCCAGAACGAAAGCATCGGCCTGCTCGCGATCACGTGCGATCGGACGCGCCAGCAGCGAGACCACGACCAACATCAGCGTGTTGACCGCCACGCCGACCAAAAATCCCTGCAGCACCGGATCGAGCTCGGCCAGCGCCGTCGGCAGGTAGGGCTCGAGCGGCGCCACTACGCGGACACCCGATGTCTGCCGCAGGGTGGGCAGCAGCAGCGCGTAGAGCCAGACGACGAAGCCGCCCGCGAGGCCCGCGACGACGCCGAAACGGTGCGCGCGCCGCCAGTAGAGGCCGAGCAGCAGGCCCGGCGCGAAGTTGGCGACGGCGCAGAACGAGATCAGGCCGATCGAGGCCAGCGGCAGGTAGCCCGAGATGATGCGCTCGTAGGCATAACCCGCCATCAGGATCAACACGACCGCCGCGCGGCGCACGAACACGACCAGCGGGCCCATGTCCCGCACCACGCCGGCCTGCCGCCGCAGCAGGTAGGGCATCACCAGCTCGTTGCCGATCATGCCCGAGAGCGCCATGCAGGCCACGATGACCATCGAGGTGGCGGCGGAGAGGCCGCCGATGAAGACGAAGGCCGACAGCCAGCTATGGCCGGCGGCCAGCGGAAGCTGCAACACGTAGAGATCGGGGCTGACCTTGGGGCCGAGCAGCAGCAGCCCCGCCGCCGCGATGGGCACTACGAAAAGGTTGATCAGCACCAGGTAGATCGGGAACATCCAGCGTGCCGTCCTGAGGCTCGCGGGATGGTCGTGCTCGACCACGGCGACGTGGAACTGGCGTGGCAGGCAGAGGAAGGCCAGCCCGGAGAGCAGCGACATCGCTACCCAGGTGAGCGGCGAGCCCTCGCGCGTCAGGCGCTCGGCGAGCTGCGGCGCCTCGGCCAGACGCGCCGCCATGTCGGATGGCCCGTCGAACAGAAACCAAAGCACGAAAGGCCCGACGGCGAGCAGCGCCAGCAGTTTCACCACCGACTCGAAGGCGATGGCCAGCATCATGCCGCGGTGCTGCTCGGAGGCCTGCACGTTGCGCACGCCGAACAGGATGGTGAACAGCGCCATCAGGGCCGCGACGATCAGCGAGGTGTCGGTGTGGACCACCCCGGGCTGGCCGCTTGTCCATGGCGGCGGCTCGGCGATGGCGCCGAACGACGAGGAGACCGCCTGAAGCTGCAGCGCGATGTAGGGCAGCACGCCCACTGTGGCGAACAGCGTCGCGGTCACGCCGACGGCGCGGCTCTTGCCGTAGCGTGAAGCGAGGAAGTCGGCGATCGAGGTCACGTTGTGCCGCTTGGCCGCCCGCACCATCTTGGCGAGCACCGGGTAGCCCAGGGTCACGACCAGCACCGGCCCGGTGTAGATCAGGATGAAATCGAAGCCCGCGGTCGAGGCACGACCGACGGCGCCGTAGAAGGTCCAGGACGTGCAGTAGATGGCCAGCGACAGGCCGTAGACGGCGGGCGCCATCGAGCTCGAGGACCAGTCGCGTGCGTACCGATCGCCGAAATAGGCCACCGCGAACAGCAGCCCGAGATAGGCCAGCGACAGGGCGAGGACGGTCGGTTCCGCCAGCATGCGTGCGCCTTCCCCCGGTATGCGCTTGCCTGGCCGTCATTGAACCCCGTCGGCGGGGCCGCTACAAGCTCGCCACACAAAGGAATCGAGATGGCTTCTTACCAGTACATCTATGTGATGAAGGGTCTGAACAAGACCTTTCCGGGCGGCAAACAGGTCCTGAAGGACATCTGGCTCTCCTTCCTGCCGGGCGCCAAGATCGGCGTGCTGGGCCTCAACGGCTCGGGCAAGTCCACCCTGCTCAAGATCATGGCCGGCCAGGACGACAGCTTCACCGGCGAGGCATGGGCGGCCGAGGGCGTGAAAGTGGGCTTCCTCGAGCAGGAACCGAAGCTCGACGAGAAGAAGGACGTGCTGGGCAACGTCATGGACGGTGCCGGCGAGATGGCCCGGATGCTGGCCCGCTTCGAGGAGGTGTCGAACGCCTTCTCCGATCCCGACGCCGACATGGACAAGCTGATCGCCGAGCAGGCCGAGCTGCAGGAGAAGATCGACGCCGGCAACGGCTGGGACCTCGGCCGGACCGTCGAGATCGCCATGGACGCGTTGCGCTGCCCGCCCTCCGACGCCGATGTGACCAAACTGTCGGGCGGCGAACGCCGCCGTGTGGCGCTCTGCCGCCTGCTGCTCTCCAAGCCCGACATGCTGCTGCTCGACGAGCCGACCAACCATCTCGACGCCGAGTCGGTGGCCTGGCTGGAGCGCCACCTCGCGGAGTTTCCCGGCACCGTCGTGGCCGTGACCCACGACCGCTACTTCCTCGACAACGTGGCGGGCTGGATCCTGGAGCTCGACCGCGGCGCCGGCATCCCGTGGGAGGGCAATTACTCGTCGTGGCTCAAGCAGAAGGACAAGCGCCTCGAACTGGAAGAAAAGACCGCGGACGCCCGCCGCCGCACCATGCAGCGCGAGCTGGAATGGATGGGCACCAGCCCCTCGGCGCGCCGCTCCAAGAGCAAGGCGCGTATCGCGGCCTATAACCAGATGGTCGAGGAGGAGCAGAAGGCAACGCTCGACTCGCAGCAGATCGTGATCCCCGCCGGCCCGCGCCTCGGCGACCATGTCATCGAGGCCGAGGGCATCTCCAAGGGCTTCGGCGACCGGCTGCTGATCGACAACCTCTCCTTCAAGCTGCCGCCGGGCGGCATCGTGGGCGTGATCGGCCCCAACGGCGCCGGCAAGACCACGCTCTTCAAGATGATCACCGGCCAGGACAAGCCGGACTCCGGCACGTTCAGCGTCGGCCCGACCGTGAAGCTCGGCTACGTCGACCAGAGCCGCGAGACGCTCGATCCCAACAAGACGGTGTGGGAGGAGCTGTCGGGCGGCCTCGACATCATCAAGCTCGGCAACCGCGAGGTCTCGAGCCGGGCCTATTGCGGCTCCTTCAACTTCAAGGGCGCCGACCAGCAGAAGAAGGTCGGCCAGCTCTCGGGCGGCGAGCGCAACCGCGTGAACCTCGCCAAGATGCTGAAGTCGGGCGCCAATGTGCTGCTGCTCGACGAGCCGACCAACGACCTCGACGTCGACACGCTGCGCGCGCTGGAGGAAGGCCTCGCCGGCTTCGCCGGCTGCGCCGTGATCATCTCCCACGATCGCTGGTTCCTCGACCGCATCGCCACCCACATGCTGGCATTCGAGGGCGACAGCCACGTCGAGTGGTTCGAGGGCAACTACCAGGACTACGAGGCCGACCGGCACCGCCGCCTCGGCACCGACGCCGACCAGCCGCACCGCATCAAGTACAAGCCCTTGGTCCGGGGTTAGCCCCCGGGGGCAAAGCTCCGCGCGACGTCCATGATCGGCGCCGCGCTCCGGCGGATGCGGGCGATCACCAGGGCACCCTCGACGGCGGCGATCAGGCGCTGCGCGGCCGACCGCGCTTCGCCCGCGGTGGCGCCGGCCTTGGCGAACACCGGCGCGACGATGCCGATCCAGTAGTCGATCGCGTCGGCCCCGGCTTTGGTCAGCTCGGGCGACTGCGGCACCGTTTCCAGCATCGTGGTCGCGATCGGGCAGCCGGAGCGGAAGTCCGACTCCTTCATCCAGCCCGCCATCGTCGCGCAATAGGCTTTAGCGAACGCGGCCGGCGTCGCCGAATGGGCGGCGTGGCCGGCCAGCATTTCGCCGACCAGTGAGGCGGCCAGCCGCACCGCCGCCTCCGCGAGCTGTTCCTTGCCGCCGGGGAAGTAGTGGTAGAGCGAGCCCTTCGGCGCGCCGCTCTCGGCCAGGATCTGCTGCAGCCCGGTCGAGGCGTAGCCTTGCTCGCGAAACAGCCGCATTGCGGTGCGGACCAGCGCGTCCTTGTGTCTGGCGACGTTGGCCATCTCTCCCTCACGGTTGACTCTATGGTGATCGGTCTATATCCAAATCGCTGACTATAACAAATGGTCTATTTGGAGGATCGATGCTGACGTCTCTGGAGATCGACGACGGCGTGGCGCGGATCGTGCTCGATGACGGCAAGGTCAACGCCATGTCGTTCGAGATGCTGACGGAGATCGCCCGGCGGCTCGACGAAGCCGCCCCGCACGGCGGCCCGATCGTCCTCCGGGGCCGGCCAGGAATCTTTTCCGCCGGGTTCGATCTCAAGACCTTCACCCGCGGCCCGGAGGCGTCGCTGGCGATGGTACGGGCCGGCGCCGACGTCATCCTCCGCATCCTGGGGCATCCCCGGCCCGTGGTGACGGTCTGCACCGGACACGCCTATCCGATGGGCGCCTTTCTGATGCTCGCCGCCGACGTCCGCTTCGGATTGGCCGGCCCGTGGAAGATCGGCATGAACGAGGTCGCGATCGGCCTCACCGTCCCCCACTTCGCGCTGGCCCTCGCACGCCATCGCCTGACACCGCCCGGCGTCGCGCGCCTGTCGACCGCGGCGATGTTCGATCCCGTCGGCGCATTGCACCACGGCTACCTGGATCAGATCTGCGAGGCGGCCGAGATCGAAGCGGCGGTGGACGCCGAACTGCGGCGCCTGAAGGCGCTCGACTGGACGGCCTACGAGGCGACGAAGGCCCGGCTCAACGATCGCGTCGCGGACGAGATCGCCGCCGCCGCGCGCGAGTACAGTCCGAGCATGGTTGCTTGAGGCGTCATTCGCCCAACGGGCGAGTGGTGTTCAGGAGTCGAAAGCGCGTCCGATCTCGGTCCGCATCGCCTCGGCGCCCTCGCGCGCGACGGCGGCGGCAGGTCGCTCCCAATGCGCCGGGTTGGGTGCCTCGTAGCTCAGCCAGCCGGTGTAGTTCCCGGCCGCGAGCCCGCGCAGAAAGCCCAGCCAGTCGGCCACGCCCTTGCCGGGCGGCAGGCGGTCGACCGGCGGCGGACCGTTGGGCGGCGCATCCGGCGCGTCGCTGAACTGCACGTAGAAGATCTCGTCGTCCGCCATATCGGCGAAGCCGGCGCCCGGGCGGCCGCCGCGCTGCAGGTGATAGGCGTCGAGCAGCAGGCCGACGCTCTTCGAGCCCGCGGCGCGCACCGCGTCGCGTACGATGTCGAGCGACTTCATCACCGGATGCTGGAACTGGTACTCGACCGCGAGCTTCAGCCCGAACTCGGCCGCGATCCCGCCGGCGCGGCGCATGTTGGCGATGGCCTCGTCGAGGTTCGCGTCGCCCGGTCCCATCGCGCTCATCAGGGTCGGGCAGTCGAGCGCCACAGCCGCCTGGCAGCTCTCGCGGAACACGCCGAACAGCCGCTCCCGCTCCTCACCCGCCGACGAGAAGATCCAGCCCGCCTCGACGCCGACGCAGGCGACCGGCAGGCCGCTCCGCTTCACGAGATCGAGCGCGTCGGCGTTGCGCGTGAAATCCACGCGGCGAAGTTCGACGGCATCGCAGCCGCCCGCTTTCGCCGCCGCGAGGGCGGCCTCGAGAGGCGTCGTGTCGACAGTCCAGGTGTGGAGCGCGATGCCGCGGAACCTGGCGGTCATGTCCCTCAGATCCGCTGGTCCATCTCGAGCGCCGGCTCCGGCACGTCGACGCAGCCGATGATGCGCGCCGGCACGCCGGCCGCGGTGCAGCCCGCCGGCACCGGATCGAGCACGACCGAGCCGGCCGCGATCTTGGCGCAGGCGCCGATCTCGATGTTGCCCAGCACCTTGGCGCCGGCCCCCAGCAGTACGCCGCGCCGCACCTTCGGGTGACGATCGCCGCGCTCCTTGCCAGTACCGCCCAGCGTCACGCCGTGAAGCATCGAGACGCCATCCTCGACGACGGCGGTCTCGCCGATCACCACGCCGGTGCCATGATCGATGAAGATGCCCTTGCCGATCACGGCGCCAGGATGGATGTCGAGGCCGAACAGCGCCGAGGCGCGGCTCTGCAGGAAATGCGCCAGCGAGGTGCGGCCCTGCTGCCAGAGCCAGTGCGCGGCACGATAGGTCTGCAGTGCGTGGTAGCCCTTGAACCAGAGCAGCGGGTCGAGATGCGAGGTGCAGGCGGGGTCGCGCTCGGCGACGGCCACGATGTCGGCGCGCGCGGCCAGGCCGATCGACGGATCGGCGCCCAGCGCCTCGTCGAAAATCTGGCGGATCAGCGCGGCGGGCACCTCGGTCGTACCGGCGAGCCGCGCGAGATGGTAGCTGAGGGCACTCTCGAAGCGCGGCTGGCTGAGGACGGTGGCGTGCAGCGTGCCCGCGAGCACCGGCTCGGCAGAGGCTGCAGCCTGGGCGGCGTCACGGATCCGGTCCCAGACCGGATCGACCGACCTCAGGTCGGGCTGGTTCTTGGCAACTGCGCTGTCCATGGCGCTCTCCTTCGCTCCGCTGCCGTCCCCTGCGACGCCGCGGGGCGATCGACACGCCTCCCTGCCGGAAGACTACGTCGAACGTCCAACTCGCGCAATTCGAGCTACTGGACGGCTGCCCGCTTTTCCATTTCGGCGATGAGGGCATCGACCCTGCCGCCGTTGTTCTGGATGTAGGAATTGAAATCGGAACGTCTAGTCATGACCATGCTGACGCCCTCGACCTTGACGTCCGTGATCTTGCCGTCGCGGACCTCCCACTCGAGCTTGATGGGCTGGCCGGTCGTCTGATTGAGGCGGCTGTCGACGACGGAGACGCCGTTGGCCCGGGTGGTGACCTTGCCGATCGTCAGGGTCTGGCCGCCATATTGACCGAAGCGCTCGCTGTAGGCCCGAGCCTCGGCCGTGGCGGTTGCCTTGAGAAAGCGCTGGCGCTGCTCCTCGGTCGCCTGGTTCCAGTGGGTGCCGAGCGCCGAGCGGCCCATGTAGGGCAGGTCGAAGTCGGTCTGCAGCACCTGCAGCACGGCGGCCTGGCGGGCCGCACCCTGCTTGGTCTTGACGATGTCGATCACCTGGGCGGCGACACGCTCGACCAGCTTGGCGGAATCCTCGGCGACCGCCGGAAAGGCGATCGTGGATGCGGCAGCGCCGACGAGACCCAACACGACACGACGAGAAGCGAGCAACGGCACCGTGCGCTCCATGGCAAAAACAGAGGGGGATTCTTCTAGCCCAGATGGACGATCAACGCATCCCGGCACGAAGCCGTTGCGCCCGACGTCGCTATCGCGCCAGCGCCAGGGTGTCGCGGCGCTCCAGCTCGCCCTTGGTGTCGGTCTTCTCGCGCTTCTGGCGGATCAACTCGGCGCGGTTCTGCGTGTAGGCCGAACGAAGAGCGGCGTAGTAGTCGACGCTGTTCTTCTCGAGGTCGTCGAGCGCGAAGATCGTGCGCGAGCGGTAGTCGATGGCGTTCATCCCGTAGCGGCCGAGCTGATACCAGTCCCAGTCGACGGCGAGGTTGAACGTCAGGATACGGAACGGGTCGACGAGGTAATCCATCATCAGGCCGGTGCCGTCCCGCGCGTTCGACGGGCCGATCGCCGGCAGCATGAGATAGAAGCCGCCGTTCTCCGGTTCGACGCCGGCGCGCATGCCGATGGTCTTGCCGAAATCCTCCTTGGTGCGCTCGAGCCCGAGGCTGGTGGCCACGTCGAAGATGCCGGCCAGGCCGATCGTCGAGTTGACGAGGAAGCGCGCCATGGTCGTGGCGGCGCGGTTGGGATCTCCCTGGAAGACCTCGTTGATGGCCGTCACCGGCTCGCCGAGATTGTCGAGCACGTTGCGCACGCCGGTCTGCGCGCGCTCGGGCAGCAGGTCGCGGTACATCACGGCGAGCGGTCTCAGCGCGATGATGTCGACGGCGCGGTTGATCGAGAAGATGAAGCGGTTGGGGGTTTCGAGGGGATCCCACACCTCGGCCGCTCCGGTGTCGCCTGTCGCGCAGCCACCGAGCATGGTCCCGGCAAGGGCTACAGCAACCATCGACCGACGGATGCTGGCAGCGATGGCTCTCGTCACACCGTCGATCATGAACGCAACCCTGACTCCCATCCCCCCGCCCGCCCGGCTTCTCCGGGCGCAAAAGGCGCGAAGCGGCGTTGGGTCGCCGCATTCGTTGGAAGTGTTGCACACGATTGCTGCACTTTGAAGTGAATAGGGAAAAAGCCCTCTCGCCGTGTCCGACCGGCCACAAATTGCAGCTTCCAATCCCTGTTGCATACATAAAGATATGCTTATATCATTCTTCACATGGACCATCTCCTGACCCTCCTGCGCGCGGCCGCGGAAGACACGCGGCTGCGCATCCTGGCGCTGGCGGCCCGCGAGGACCTGACCGTCAGCGACTACGTCCACGTGCTGGGACAGAGCCAGCCGCGCGTGTCGCGGCACCTGAAGCTGCTGGTCGAGGCCGGCCTGCTGGAGCGTTTCCGTGAGGCCCAGTTCACGCGCTTCCGTCTGACCACCGGCGGCGAGGATGCCGCGCTGGTTCGCGAGTTCGTGCGCCGCCTCGATCCCAAGCAGCCGCGCATCGCCGCCGACAGGGCGCGTCTCGACGCGCTGCAACAGCGCCGCCAGACCGCGGCCGTGCGGTTCTTCCGCGACAATGCCCAGCGCTGGGACGAGCTCAGGGCGCTGCACGTGGCCGACCGCGAGATCGAGCGCGCCCTCGCCCACCATCTGCCGCTCAACGCCCGCCGCCTTCTCGACATCGGTACCGGCACCGGCCGCCTGCTCGAGGTGCTGGCGCCCAAGGTCGAGCAGGCCGTGGGCGTCGACCAGAGCCGCGAGATGCTGGCGCTGGCCCGTGCCAACCTCGCGCGCGCCGGCATCGACAATGCCGACATCCGCCAGGGCGACATGTATGCGCTGCCCTTCGAGGCCGACAGCTTCGACGTCGTCACCATCCACCACGTGCTGCACTATGCCGACGATCCCGCCGCCGCACTCTCGGAGGCCGCGCGCGTCGTGAAGCCGGGCGGCGTCGTGCTGGTCGTCGATTTCTCGCCGCACGATCTCGTCGAGCTGAAGCGCGAGCACGCCCACGTTCATCTCGGCTTCGCCGACAATCAGGTGCAGGGCTGGCTGCGAAGCGCCGGCCTCAACCCGCTCGAGCCCATCCACTTCCCCGGCCGCCGCCTGATGACGGGCATCTGGCGCGGCGAGCGCGAGCTCTCCGCCCGTGCCGCCGCCCGGTCGACGGCCACTGCTTCCCACGGAGTTTCACGATGAGTCCCGATACCGGCCCGCTGAGCACGAGCGCAGGCGCGTCCGATTTTCCCGCCCGTGCGCCGCAGCGGCTCGAGGTCTCCTTCGAGTTTTCGCCGCCCAAGACGGAGGCGGCCGAGCGCACGCTGTGGGAAACGGTGACCCGCCTCAAGCCACTTCACCCGACCTTCTTCTCGGTGACCTACGGCGCCGGCGGCTCGACGCGTCAGCGCACCCACGAGACCGTGACGCGACTCAAGTCCGAGACCGGCATCGACGCCGCCGCCCACCTGACCTGCGTCGCCGCCACAAGGGCCGAGATCGACGACGTCGCACGCGCCTACTGGGACGCCGGCATCCGCCACATCGTGGCGCTGCGCGGCGATCCGCCGGGCGGCATGGGCGGCAAGTACTCGGTCCATCCCGGCGGCTACGAGAACGCGGCCGCCCTGGTGAAGGGCCTGAAGAGGATCGGCGACTTCCAGATCAGCGTGGCAGGCTATCCCGAAAAGCACCCCGACTCGGCCGACACCCAGGCCGACCTCGACAACCTGAAGCGCAAGGTCGATGCCGGCGCCAGCCGCTGCATCACCCAGTTCTTCTTCGATCCCGACGATTTCCTGCGCTTCCGCGACGATGCCGCGGCGGCGGGCATCGGCGTGCCGGTCGTGCCGGGGATCATGCCGGTGTCCAACTTTCAGGGAATCTCCAGGATGGCCGCGCTCTGCGGCTCCAAGGTGCCGGCCTGGCTCGCCGAGATGTTCCAGGGCCTCGACGACGACGTCGAGACTCGCCGCATGATCGCCGCCACCGTGGCCGGCGATCTCTGCCGCCGCCTCCATGCCGAGGGCGTCGACCAGTTCCATTTCTACACGCTGAACCGCGCAGACCTGACGTTCGCGATCTGCCATCTGTTGGGAGTACGTCCGCGATGACCCGCGAAGAGAAGGCCGAACGGCTCCGTGAGATCGGCAGCGAGCGCATCCTCGTCAAGGACGGGCCCTACGGCTCGATGATCCAGGGCTACAGGCTAGACGAGGAAGGTTTCCGCGCCGGCCGCAGCTTCAACCACGACCAGAAGGGCAACAACGACCTGTTGAACCTGACGCGGCCGGACGTGATCGCCGAGATCTGCAACGCCTATCTCGACGCCGGCGCCGACATCGTGGCGACCAACACGTTCAACGCCAATTCGATCAGCCTGTCGGACTACGGCATCTCCGGCATGGCACGCGAGATCAACCTCGCGGCCGCGCAATTGACCCGCAAGTGCGCCGACGCCGCGACCGCGCGCGATCCCTCCAAGCCACGCTTCGTCGCAGGCGCGCTGGGGCCGACCAACAAGACGCTCTCGGTGTCGCCCAACGTCAACGACCCGGGCTACCGCGCCGTGACCTTCGACGAGGTGAAGGACATGTACCGCGAGCAGATCGACGGACTGCTCGACGGCGGCGTCGACTTCATCCTGGTCGAGACGGTGTTCGACACGCTGAACGCCAAGGCCGCCCTCGTCGCCGCCGACGAGGCGGGCGAGGCGCGCGGGGAGGTGCTGCCCGTCATGGTCTCGATGACGCTCACCGACCTCGCCGGGCGCAATCTGTCGGGCCAGACCGTCGAGGCATTCTGGCACTCGGTGCGCCACGCCAAGCCGATCACCATGGGGCTGAACTGCAGCTTCGGCGCGACCGAGCTGCATCCCTACGTGCAGGCCCTGAATCCGCAGGTCGACAGCATGCTCTGCGTCTATCCCAACGCCGGCCTGCCCAACGAGCTCGGCGCCTACGACGAGCCGCCGGAGATGACCGGCAAGCTGGTCAGGGGCTGGGCCGAGAACGGCTGGCTGAACGTGGTCGGCGGCTGTTGCGGCACGACGCCGGGCCACATCAGGGCGATCGCCGAAGCGGTCAAGGGCGTCAAGCCGCGCACCTGGCACGTCCTGCCGCCTGCGCTGCGGCTCTCCGGCATGGAAGCGGCGAGTTTCTTCTGATGAGCATTTTGCCTCGTCGCCCCGAGCGGAGCGCAGCGAAGTCGAGGGGTCTTCTCACCCCGACTTGCCCTCAAATCGTTGAAGCAAGGTCCCTCCACGCGGCCCTTCGGGCCTTGGCCGGGACGACGGAAAAGCCATGACCGAACGAACAGCCACCTTCATCAACATCGGCGAACGCACCAACGTCACCGGCTCGGCGCGATTCAAGAAGCTGATCCTCGAAGGCGACTACACGGCCGCGGTCGAGGTGGCGCGCCAGCAGGTCGAATCCGGCGCGCAGATCATCGACGTCAACATGGACGAGGGCCTGCTCGACGCCGAGAAGGCGATGGACACGTTCCTCAAGCTGATCGCCGCCGAGCCCGACATCGCCCGCGTGCCGATCATGATCGACAGCTCAAAGTGGAGCGTGATCGAGGCCGGGCTGAAGTGCGTCGCCGGCAAGCCGATCGTGAATTCGATCTCCATGAAGGAGGGTGTCGAGCCTTTCATCGCGCAGGCCCGCAAGGTCCGCCGCTACGGCGCCGCGGTCGTCGTCATGGCGTTCGACGAGAAGGGCCAGGCCGACACGCGGCAGCGCAAGGTCGAGATCTGCAAGCGCGCCTACGACATACTGGTCAACCAGGTCGGTTTCCCGGCCGAGGACATCATCTTCGACCCCAACATCTTCGCGGTCGCCACCGGCATCGAGGAGCACAACAACTACGGCGTCGACTTCATCGAGGCGACGCGCGACATCAAGGCCGCCTGCCCCGGCGCAAAAATCTCGGGCGGCGTCTCCAACCTCTCCTTCGCCTTCCGCGGCAACGAGCCGGTGCGCAAGGCGATGCACTCGGTGTTCCTCTACCACGCCATCCGGGCCGGCATGGACATGGGCATCGTCAACGCGGGCCAGCTCGAGGTCTACGACCAGATCCCGCCGGAGCTGCGCGACGCCTGCGAGGACGTGATCCTCAACCGCAATGCCGAGGCCACCGAGCGCCTGCTCGAGCTCGCCCCCAAGTACAAGGGCACCGGCGAGGTCGCCGAGACGCAGGATGCGGAGTGGCGGAGCTGGCCGGTCGAGAAGCGGCTGGAGCATGCGCTGGTCAAGGGCATGGACCAGTTCGTGGTCGCCGACACCGAGGAGGCGCGCCAGCAGATCGCGCGGCCGATCGAGGTGATCGAGGGGCCGCTGATGGCCGGCATGAACGTGGTCGGCGACCTGTTCGGCGCGGGCAAGATGTTCCTGCCGCAGGTCGTCAAGAGCGCCCGCGTCATGAAGAAGGCGGTGGCCCACCTGCTGCCCTACATCGAGGCCGAGAAGACCGAGGGCGCGCGTTCCAAGGGCAAGATCGTCATGGCGACGGTCAAGGGCGACGTCCACGACATCGGCAAGAACATCGTCGGCGTGGTGCTCCAGTGCAACAACTTCGAGGTCATCGACCTCGGCGTCATGGTGCCGTTCCAGGACATCCTGAAGTCGGCCAACGACAACAAGGCCGACATGATCGGCCTCTCCGGCCTGATCACGCCCTCGCTCGACGAGATGGTGACGGTGGCCGAGGAGATGACGCGGCAGGGATTCAGGGTGCCGCTACTGATCGGCGGTGCCACCACCTCCAAGGTCCACACCGCGCTCCGGATCGCGCCGCGCTACCAGGGCACCACCGTGCACGTGCTCGACGCCTCGCGCGCCGTCGGCGTCTGCCAGGCGCTGGTCTCGGAGTCGCGCGACCAGGTCGCCGCCTTCGCCGCCAAGGTCGCCTCGGAATACGAGGCGATCCGGGTCGAGCGCGCCGGTAACGGCAAGGAGAAGGTCGTGCCGCTCGAGGTGGCGCGCGCCAACGAATTCAAGATCGACTGGTCGGCCTACCAGCCGCCGAAACCCGCCGTGAGCGGTACGCGCGTCTTCGCCGAGTATCCGCTGCACGAGCTGATCGAGCGCATCGACTGGACCCCGTTCTTCCGCGCCTGGGAGCTGGCCGGCACCTATCCCTCGATCCTCGAGGACAAGGTGGTGGGCGAGAGCGCCAAGAAGCTCTACGCCGACGCGCGCAAGATGCTGGAGCGCGTGGTGCGCGAGAAGTGGCTGACCGCCAAGGGCGTCGTCACCTTCTGGCCGTGCCGCCGCGACGGCGACGATGTCGTGCTCTACACCGACGAGACCCGCACCAGGGAACTGTCGCGTCTCTACTTCCTGCGCCAGCAGATCGAGAAGCGCTCCGGTCGCGCCAACATGTGCCTGGCCGACTTCATCTCGCCCGAGGCCGATTGGATCGGCGGCTTCGCGGTGACGGCGGGCCACGGCATCGAGGAGCATCTCGCGCGCTTCCGCGCCGACCACGACGATTACTCGGACATCCTGCTGAAGGCGCTGGCCGACCGCCTCGCCGAGGCCTTCGCCGAGCGCCTGCACGAGCGCGTGCGCAAGACCCTGTGGGGCTACGCGCCCGACGAGGCGCTCTCCAACGACGAGCTGGTGCGCGAGAAGTACCGCGGCATCCGCCCGGCACCGGGCTATCCGGCCTGCCCCGACCACAGCCAGAAACCCGAACTGTTCAGGCTGCTCAATGCCGGCCAGAACGCCGGCATGACGCTGACCGAGAGCTTCGCCATGCTGCCGACGGCCGCCGTGTCGGGCTACTACTTCGCCCATCCCGACGCGCAGTATTTCGGCGTCGCCCGCATCGGCCGCGACCAGGTCGTGGACTATGCCCGCCGCCGCGGCTGCACCGTCGAACAGGCGGAGCGGTGGCTGCGCCCCAACATTGGCTACTGATCCCGTCCTGACCTATGCCCTCGTGCTCGCCGTCGGCCTTCTGGCCGGCACGGTGAGCGGCATCGTCGGGACGGGCGCCACCGTCATCCTGCTGCCGGTGCTGGTCCTGGTGTTCGGGCCGCGCGAGGCGGTGCCGATCATGGCGGTGGTGGCACTGATGTCGAACTTCGCCAAGATCACCGCCTGGTGGCGCGAGATCGACTGGCGCGCCACGACGGCCTACGCCCTGGGCGGCATCCCGGCCGCGGCGCTCGGCGCCCGAACCCTCCTCGCCCTGCCCGAGCGCGCCGTCGACATCGCGCTCGGCCTTTTCTTCCTCGCCATGATCCCCGGCCGCCGCTGGCTCGCCGCCCGCAACCTCAGCCTGGGCTATGGCGGGCTGGCTCTGGCGGGCGCCGTCATCGGCTTTCTCACCGGCATCGTGGTCTCGACGGGGCCGCTCAGCGTGCCGACCTTCGCCGCCCACGGGCTGGTGAAGGGCGCCTTCATCGCCACCGAGGCGGCGGGCTCGCTGGCCCTGTACGTCGCCAAAGGAATCACCTTCCAGATGCTGGGGGCGTTGCCCCCCGACATCGCCGTGAAAGGCCTGATTTCCGGTTTGTCGGTCATGGTCGGGACCTATGTCGCCCGCGCCATCGTCGACCGGTTGAGTGTCTCCACTTTTCAGCGCCTTCTCGACGTCGTAATGGCTTTGTCTGGACTGGCACTTCTCTGGGCGGCCGCCCGCTGAAACAGCGGCCGACGGCCGCGGCCGCAACCGGTCTTACCCTCAGAAACCGGGGTCACAGGGCATCGCTCCCGGGCGCCGAGTCGTGCAGTATCTGGACTCTCAAGGAGCATTGAATGCATCACGTCATCAAGGTCGCCGCCGCGGCCGTTCTCGCCCTCTCGGCCGGTGCCTGCACCATGTCGCAATCGTCGCCGCAGCAGCTCAACGCCGCCAACGCCAATTCGCGCATCTACATCGGCTCGCTGACCTGCAACATCGCGGCCGGCACGGGCTACATCCTGGCCTCCAGCAAGAAGATGGATTGCGTTTTCCTCGGCAAGGACGGCGTCTCGACCGCCCAATACGAGGGCACGATCAACAAGGTCGGCATCGACATCGGCTACACCAAAGCGATGCACACGATCTGGCGCGTCTACTCGCTGGGCTCGGACCGCAAGGCCAACCAGATCGCCGGCACCTATGTCGGCGAGCAGGGCACGGCGGCGGCCGGCAGCCAGGCGGGCGGCAACTGGATCTACGGCGGCCCGAACGCCGAGATCGGCATGGTCGCCTCGGGGATCGTGAAGGATGCGGGCTACAACGTCGCGATGGGGATCGCCGAGATGACCATCAAGCTGAAGCCGTAGTCCTTACCCCTATGCCGCACCCGTCGCCGCCTGCAGCGCGCAGCCGGCGACGGTGATGCGGTGCATCAGCCGCCGCTCCCCCTGATAGTCGTTGGCGGCGTAGTGCCATGTGGCCCGGTTGTCCCAGAAGGCGACCGAGCCTTCGCGCCAGCGGAATCGGCAGGTGAATTCCGGCCGCGCGGCGTGCTGGTAGAGGTGGTCGAGCAGCGGCTTGCTGTCCTCGACGCTCCAGCCCTCGAAATGCAGGGTGAAGGCGCGGTTGACGTAGAGCGCCTTCCGTCCGCTCAGCGGATGGCGGATCACCACCGGATGCACGACATCGGCACCGACCGCCTCCTGATTGCCGTAGCGGCTGGCTCCCTCCGGGTTCCGGTCGTTGACGCCGCCCTTGCCGAAGATGTGCGCCGAGCCATGGACCGCATTGAGCCCCTCCAGGGTGCGCTGCAGGCCCGGCGAAAGCGCCTCGAAGGCGCGATACATGCTGGCGAACAGCGTGTCGCCGCCCTCCTCCGGCACCTCGCGTGCCAGCAGGACCGAGCCCATCGCAGGCTCGGCGTCGTAACTGTGGTCGGTGTGCCAGCCGCCGCCGATGTTGGTCTTCTGCTCGGGCTCCTTGCGCACTTCGGCGATCTCGGGATAGCCGGGGGCGGCCTTGAAGAAGCGGTTGACGTCGATCGGTCCCCAGCGGCGCGCGAAGGCGATGTGCTGCTCGGGCGTCAGCTTCTGGTCGCGGAAGAACACGACGCCGTGCTCGACGAAAGCGCGCTGCACCTCGTCCCATTGGCGGTTGCTCATGGCGTTGAGATCAACCCCCAGCACTTCGGCACCGCAGCCGCCGGTGAGCTTCTGCACCTTCACCGTTTCGTAGGCCATGTCCGATCCTCCTCGGGGAAATCTATCGCGTCTGCACGCCGAGCAACAACAGCGCGACCGACAGGGTTACAACGCTGGCCGCCGTCGAAATCACGACCGCATTGGTCGCCCGCGCCACGCCGATCCCGTACATCTGGCCGATCAGGTAGACGTTGGCGCCGGCCGGCATCGCGGCATTGAGCGTCGCCACGGTGAGCCACAACGGATCGAGCGGGAAGACGTAGCGGCCCATCAGCCAGACCAGCACCGGCAGCGCCATAAGCTTGAAAGCCGAGGCCGCCGCGGCCGACTGCCAGTGGCCCTTGAGCCCGACATGGGCGAGCGAGGCACCGACCATGATCAGGCCGCAGGGCGGGGCCGCGGCGCCCAGCGCCTGCAGCACACGGTCGATCACCACCGGAGTGGCGAGGCCGGGAACGTGGGTCGTCAGCACCCCCCACAGGAGGCCAGCGAAGATCGCGGGAATCACCGGATGCTTCACCATGGAAAGCGCAGCGCCACCCAGCTTCTTCGGCAGATTGCCGCGCCGCGCATGTTCGCCGTCCAGCTCCATCAAGAAGCAGGTGAAGGTCAGCAGGATCAGCGAGTGCACGCTGATGATCATCAGCAGCGGCACCAGCCCCTTCTCGCCGAACGCATATGTGATGAACGGGATACCGATGCCGACGCCGTTCGAGAAGACGCCGGAGAGCGCGAACATGGAGCGATCGCCGAGGCTCATGCCCTGCAGTCGGCCGATCCCCATGATCGCCGCGTAGAGCATGATCACGGCACCGAAGAAGGCGAGCAGGATGTCGGGCTCGAGCGTGTCGAGCCTCACCTTGGCCATGGAACGGAAGAGCAGCGCGGGAAAGAGCGCGTAAAAAGTCACGGCGGTGAAGCCGCGCAGCCCTTCCACGCTCAGGAGCTTCGAGCGTCCGATCGCCCAGCCGACCAGCACCATGCCGAACACCGGCACGATGATGTCGACGATCGCATTCATGTGCTGGGGGCGCGCCACTCCCGTGGCGCGTTCTTACTCTTTCTGCACGGTGCGGGCTCTCGCGCCTCAGAAGGCGCTGCCGCCCGCCAGCGCATATGAATGCGCCCTACGCCGCCATCGCGAGGTTGCTGTAGCGCGTCAGGTGATGCTGCTGGTTGCCGAACATCAGGTCGATCATCGTCAGCCGCTTGAAGTAGTGGCTGACCGACAGCTCGTCCGTGACGCCCATGCCGCCGTGCATCTGCACCGCGCTCTGGCCGCAGAACTTGCCCGACTTGCCGATCTGGACCTTGGCGCCCGAGGCGGCCTTGGCGCGCACCGTCGGGTCGTTGTCGTCGATCTTGAGCGTGGCCATCAGCGTCATCGAACGCGCTTCCTGCGCGTTGGTGAAGCAGTCGACCATGCGGTGCTGCAGCACCTGGAACTTGCCGATCGGCACGCCGAACTGTTTGCGGGCCTTGATGTATTCCAGCGTGGCCGCGTTGATCGCGTCCATGCAGCCCGTGGCCTCGGCGCAGAGCGCGACGATGGCCCGGTCGACAGCCTCCTCGACCACCGGGAAGGCGTCGTCGACCTTGCCCAGCACCGCGTCGGCGCCGACCGAGACCTTGTCGAAGGTGAGCTCCGAGGCGCGCAGCGCGTCCTGCGTGGGATAGTCGCGACGGGAGATGCCCTTGGCCTTGGCGTCGACGATGAAGAGCGTGAGGCCCTTGGGCTCGCGCGCCGAGCCCGCGGTGCGGGCGAGCACGATGACGTGGTCGGCGGACGGCGCGTTGTAGACGACGCCCTTGTGGCCCGAGAGCGACCAGCCGGCGCCCTCCTTGGCCGCTTTGAGCGACACGTCGGCGAGGTTGTAGCGGCTCTGACGCTCCAGCCAGGCGAAGGCGAACTGCTTCTTGCCCTCGATCATCGCCGGCAGCAGCGCTTCCTTCTGTGCCTTGGACCCGGCGCGCGCGATCATGCCGCCGCCCAGAACCACCGTCGGCAGGAACGGCTCGAGCACCAGGCCCTTACCGAACTGCTCCATGACGATCATCGTTTCGATCGGGCCGCCGCCGTAGCCGCCGTCCTCCTCGGAGAAGGCCATTCCCAGCCAGCCCAGCTCGGCGAACTGCGCCCAGTTCTCCGGCAGCCAGCCGCGCTCGGTGGCCGCGATCTTACGGCGCGCGTCGAACGCGTACTTGTCGCGCACGAAGCGCTCCGCGGCTTCCTGAAGCTGCTTCTGCTCGTCGGAAAGGGACAGATCCATCTCGTCTTCCTCCAGATATTCCGCGTCTTATAGCCCGAGGACGGCTTTCGACACGATGTTCTTCTGAATCTCGGTGCTGCCGCCATAGATGCTGGTCTTGCGCATGTTGAAATAGCGCGGCGCGGCGGGCACCGCATGGTCCGGGCCGATCGGCGTTTCGTTGGTGTCGTGGAACAGCATGCCCGGCTGGTAGGGCTGGGCGTACTCGCCGACCGCCTCCATCGTGAGCTCGGCGAGCCGCTGCTGGATTTCCGAGCCGCGGACCTTCAGTGTCGAGGCTTCCGGTCCGGGGGCGCCGCCCAGCGCCATGGTGGAGAGCACGCGCAGCTCGCTCATCTCGAGCGCCTGCACCTGCAGGTCGATGTCGGCGATCTGCCGCGTGAAGGCCGGGTCGTCGGCCAGCGTGCGGCCGTCCTGTGGCTCCATCCTCGCGATCTGGCGCAGCACCGAGACGCCGCGCTTGGAGGCCGGCACCTCGGCGATGCCGAGACGCTCGTTGGCCAGCAGGAACTTGGCGCAGGTCCAGCCTTCGTTCTCCTTGCCGATCAGGTTCTCGACCGGGACCTTCACGTTGTCGAGGAACACGTCGTTCACATGATGGGCGCCGTCGGTCATGATGATCGGCCGCACCGTGACGCCCGGCGTCTTCATGTCGATCAGCAGGAAGGAGATGCCCTCTTGCGGCTTGGCGTCGGGATTGGTCCGCACCAGGCAGAAGATCCAGTCGCCCCAATGCGCGAACGAGGTCCAGGTCTTCTGGCCGTTCACGATGTAGTGGTCGCCCTCACGCACGGCCCGTGTGCGCAGGTTGGCGAGGTCAGATCCGGCGCCCGGCTCCGAGTAGCCCTGGCACCACGACACCTCGGAGCTGCGGATGCCGGGCAGGAAGCGCTCCTTCTGCGCGTCGGTGCCGAACGTGTAGATCACGGGACCGACCATCTTCGGCCCGAACGGCAGGATGCGCGGCGCGCCCTCCTCGGCCAGCACGTTCTCGAACAGGAAGCGCTGCGTGACGTCCCAGCCCGGACCGCCGTACTTCTTCGGCCAGTTGTAGGCCAGCCAGCCCTTCTTCCCGAGCGCCTTCTGCCAGACCATGTGGTCGTCACGGTCGTAGTGCTTGCCGGAGAAAGTCTTGGCCTTGGTGGCAGGCGAGAGGTTCTCGCGGGCGAAGGTGCGGATCTCGTCGGCGAACGCCTCGTGCTCGGGCTTGAGTGACAGGTCCATAAGCTACAGCCCCAACACCATCTTGCTGATGATGCCCTTCTGGATCTCGTTGCTGCCTCCGTAGATCGTAGTCTTGCGCACGTTGAAGTAGCGCGGCGCGGCGAGATGGGCGTAGTCCGGGCCGACGGGCTCCTCGTTCGTGCCCTGCCAGAGCAGGCCCGGCAGATACGGCGCGGAATATTCGCCGACTGCCTCCATCGTGAGCTCGGTGATGCGCTGCTGGATTTCCGAGCCACGAATCTTCAGCCCCGACACTTCTGGCCCGGGCTGGCCGCCATGTGCCATCTGCGAGAGCACGCGCAGCTCCGTGTACTCGAGCGCGGTCACCTGGATCTCGAGATCGGCGATCTTTTCGGCGAAAGCCCGGTTCTCGATCAGTGGCCGGCCGTTGTCCTGCTCGGCGCGGGCGATGTCCTTCAGCGCCTCGACGCCGCGCTTGGACTGCGGCACTGCCGCGATGCCCAGTCGCTCGTTGGCCAGCAGGAACTTGGCACAGGTCCAGCCCTCGTTCTCCTTGCCGACCAGGTTCTCGACTGGAACCTTGACGTTGTCGAAAAACACCTCGTTCACCTCGTGGCCGCCGTCGGCCATGATGATCGGCTTCACGGTGATGCCCGGCGTCTTCATGTCGATCAGCAGGAACGAGATGCCCTCCTGCGGCTTGGCCTTGGGATCGGTGCGCACGAGGCAGAATATCCAGTCGGCCCAGTGGCCCATCGTGTTCCAGGTCTTGGAGCCGTTCACGATGTAGTGGTCGCCGTTCTTCTCGGCCTTGGTGCGCAGGCTCGCGAGGTCGGAGCCCGAGCCCGGCTCGGAGTAGCCCTGGCACCACCAGACGGTGCTCTTGCGGATCGGCTCAAGGTACTTCTCCTTCTGCGCGTCGCTGCCGAAGGTGTAGATCACCGGCCCGACCATCTTGGTGCCGAACGGGATGATGCCCGGCGCATACTCCTCGGCGCAGATGTTCTCGAAGATGTAGCGCTCGGCCGGCGTGAAGCCGGGGCCGCCGTGTTTCTTCGGCCAAGTGTAGACCAGCCAGCCCTTCTTCCCGAGCGCCTGCTGCCAGCGCATGTAGTCGTCGCGGATAAGGTGCTTGCCGTTCTTCACCTTGTCGCGGATGTCGGCGGGCAGATGGGCTTTGACGAAGGCACGCACCTCGTCGGCGAACTTCTGCTCTTCGGGCGTGAAAGCGAGATCCATGCAGCCCTCCCGGGACGGCGGTTTCGGATTGGCCGGAGTTTAGCCACGAGCCCCCTCGGGACAAGCGAACTTCAACCGGATCGCGGCTGGAGTCGCCGAGATGCGGAACAGGTTTACGTACTGGGCGATCTACGTCACGCCGTATCGATAAGGATCCAGCGCGAACACGCCGCAACCGGCGACGGCGGCCTCACGATAGAAACGGAAGGCCGCCCCTTCATCGAAGGCCGACACGGCGGCGCCGAGATGCTTGGCGAACAACCGTCGGCGCAACCCGGCCACGACGTCGGCGTCCCAGATCCCGACGTTCATCTCGGAATGGCCCTGCAACGAGAAGGCGTGCAGGTTGCACGAACCAACTGTCGCCCAGCAGTCGTCGACGGTCATGAACTTCGCATGAACGTAAGTCGGCCCCAGGCCCGCCATCAGGAAATTCGAATAGCGGGCCAGGGCCTCGACGCCCTCGAAGCGTGGGCGTTCGGCGGGATTGAGCCGGGCATCGAAGACGTATTTCTCGGGCGTCGAGGGCACGAGCAGGATGACCTCGACGCCGCGCTCCAGCGCCCCCATCAGAGGCTCGGCGATTTCCATGATCGGAATGGCTTGGTTCTCGATGTAGATCGTGCGTCGCGCGGCGGCGATCGCCAGCCGATACTGCTCGACGACCGACCGCTCACCGATCGACGGTAGCATGCGCGCGACCTGCACGGTGCTAGGTCCGGCCGACGGTGGCGTCTCCGTCGGCAGCGTGAGGTCGTCGTCGGCATCGCATGCCCAGCTGCCGCCCGGCAGCGCGCGCTCGGTGGCACCGTTCCAGCGATCGACAAAGTTGCAATGGACATCGATCATCGCCGGGCCGGTCAGCTCGACGAAGATATCCTGATGGCGTGCGCCTGCTCCCGTCACATTGGCGCCGCCCACGAACGTCGTCTCCGATGGAAGGCCGGCGTCGACTACCCAGCTTTTCTGGTGCTGGCAGTATTTGCCGCCCGCACGGTCCCAGCGGATCTTGACCCGCGTGCCGCGCTCGCCGAGCCAGGCACGCTGCACGTCGTCGCCGCTGAACATGTTGGGAAACCCGCCGGCCTCTGCGTTGGGACGCCACACCAGCAGGCGCACATCGACGCCGCGCCCTACGGCACGATCGAGCACATCGAACAACGGGCCGCGATCGGACGGGAAGCGAAAGTCGTGGGCGTAGAAGGCGACTGTTACCCAGACAGAGCGCTGTGCAGCCTCGATCGCCTCGCCGATGCGGCTGAACAGCTCCTGGCCGCCGATCAGCGGGCACACGCGATTGCCCGGCCGCGCCGGATAGGACCCCGTCGTGGCGAAGGGGATGTAGCCAGTGTCGGTCACTCGGGCGTCACCGGGGCACGATCAGCGCCTTCTCGGCCTTGAGCTTGTCGATGGCCGCGTCGCTCAGCCCCGCCTCTCGCAGGACCTCGATGCCGTCGCCGCCGATCATCGGCGCGTGACGGCGGAACTCGACCTTGGTCTTCTCGAAGTCGAGCGGACTTGCGAAGGTCGTGATCGGTCCCTCGGTCGGGTGCTCGCGCTCGGTGAAGAAGCCCGTCGCCTTGAGGTGCGGGTCCTCGAGCAGCTCTTCCAGCGTGCGCACCGGCATTGCCGGGATGTCCGCCTTGTCGAACATCTCCAGCCACTCGGCCGTCGGGCGATGCTTCAGCAGGTCGCCCAGAACCTGGTAGAGTTCGCTGAAGTGCTTGGCGCGCTCCATGCGATCGACGAAGCGCTTCTCCTGCGCGAGGTCGGGCCGCTCCGCCAGCTTGAAGAAGGTGATCCAGTGCTGGTCGGTGTAAGGCAGGGCGCAGATGTAGCCGTCCTTGGTCGGGAATGGATGGCGGAACTTGTTGATGATGCGGTCGTAGCCCATGGCGCCGCGCTCGGGCTTCCAGGTCGCGCCGAACAGGTGCTCGGTCAGCCAGAACGAGGCCAGCGTCTCCAGCATCGGCACCTCGATCATCTGGCCCTCGCCCGTCACCTTGCGGTGATAGAGCGCGCCCAGCACGGCGATGCAGAGATGGAGCCCGGTCGTCTTGTCGGCGATGAGGCTCGGCATGAAGCGCGGCGGCAGCCCGTCGACCCGGCTCTGCAGCGAGGCTGCGCCCGACACGCCCTGCACCAGGTCGTCGAACGCCGGCTTGTGGCCGTAGGGCCCCTTGCGCGCGTAGCCGAGCGAGTAGGCGTAGACGATCGACGGGTTGATCTTCTTCAGCTCCTCGTAGCCCAGCCCCAGCCGCTCGATCGCCTGCGGCCGGCTGTTGTGGATGAAGAGGTCGGCCGTCCTGATCATGTCCTTCAACACCGCGACGGCTTGCGGCTTTTTGAGATCCAGACAGATCGAGCGCTTGTTGCGGTTGGCCGCCATGTAGATCGGGCCCATGCCGGTGCGGTTGCCCAGGCTGCCGCCCGAGGCGCGCAGCAGGTCGCCCTCCGGCGGCTCGACCTTGATCACGTCGGCGCCCATGTCGGCCAGGTGCTGCGTGGCGAACGGCCCGAGCAACACCGCCGTCAGATCGATCACCTTCACACCCTGCAGCGGTCCCGGCATTTCCTCTTCCCCGTTCGTCTCGTCATTCGTCCCTTGCGTCGCGCACTATGGCATACACAGCGCCGCTGGGGCATGTTCCGCCCCTGACCGAGGAGAAGACGAGCAATGCCCGGAGCGCTTGACGGCCTGCTGGTGGTGAGTGTCGAGCAGGCGGTGGCCGCGCCCTATTGCGCGGCTCGCCTGGCGGATGCCGGCGCCCGCGTCATCAAGGTCGAACGCCCCGAAGGTGACTTCGCGCGCGCCTACGACGGCTACGTGCACGGTCTCTCCAGCTATTTCGTCTGGCTGAACCGCGGCAAGCAGTCGCTGACGCTCGACTTCAAGCAGAAGGAAGACCTCGCCCTCCTCCATCGCCTGATCGGCAAGGCCGACGTGCTGATCCAGAACCTGGCGCCGGGCGCCGCCGAGCGCGCGGGCTTCGGCTCGGCCGCGATGCGGGCGAAGAACAGGCGCCTGATCACGGTCGACGTCTCGGGCTACGGCGACCATGGCCCCTACAGGAATCGCCGCGCCTACGACCTGCTGGTCCAGGCCGAAAGCGGGCTCGCCTCGATCACCGGCACCGAGCACGCGCCGGGGCGCGTCGGCATCTCGGCGACCGACATCGGCACCGGCATGTACGCCCATGCCGCCGTGCTGGAGGCGCTGCTGGCGCGCCAGACGACCGGCGAAGGCCGCGCCATCTCGGTCTCGCTCTTTTCCTCGATGGCCGAGTGGATGACGGTGCCGCTGCTCGGCATGGAGTACTCCAACTACGACTGGCCGCGGCTCGGGCTCACCCATCCCTTCATCGCGCCCTATGGCGTCTATCCCAGCGCCGACAAGGTGCCGCTGCTGATCTCGATCCAGAACGACCGAGAGTTCGAGCGCCTCTGCCACGGCGTGCTCGACAGGCCGGGGCTGGAAAAGGACCCTGACTACGCCACCAACAAGGCGCGCAACCTCAGGCGCGATCAGACCAACGGGATCGTGGCCGACATTTTCGCCAGCAAGACCTTCGCCGACCTCGCCGCCCGACTCGACGCCGCGCAGATCGCCTGGGCGCGCGTCAGCAGCGTGAAGGACCTGACGACGCACCCGCAGCTCCGCCGCACAAGCTTCGGCTCGAGCGGCGGCGACATCTCGATCCCCGCTCTCGCCGCGTCCTACACCGGCGAGCCTGAGCGGCTGGGCGACGTGCCGACTCTCGGCCAGCACAGCGAGCAGATCCGCCGGGAATTCGCCGCCTGATGTCGCGGAGGCTGACGGGCCGCCTGCTGACAGGGGCGAGGCTCGCGGCCTACGGCGGCGCCTACTTCTTCGCCGCCGGCGCCTTCATGAGCTATTGGCCGGTGTGGCTGCGCGACCGCGGCGTCACCGACACCGAGATCGGAACGCTCTTCATGTCGCGCCAGATCGTGTCGGTGATCGCCACGCTGTCGGTCGGCTGGATCGCCCATCGCCTGGGCGGCCCGCGCGGCGTCATGGTCGGGCTGGGGCTGGGCGGCGTCGTGCTGATCGGCGCCTACGACTTCTCCCACAGCTTCCTCGCCATCTTCGTCGTCACGATGATCTGGGGCTTCGTCTGGTCGCCGCCGATGCCGCTCTACGACGGCGTGCTGGTGACCGAGACGAAGAAGCACGGGCTCGACTATGCGCGCGTGCGCATGTGGAGCTCGGTGGCGTTCATCGGCGGCACCTTCGTGGCGGGCATCGCCGTCGACCGCTACGGCCCGCCCTGGGTGCTCTATGTCGGGCTGGCGAGCATCGTGCTGCTGGCGCCGTTCGCGCTGCTGCTGCCCGCCGCACAGGCCCGCACCCCGGCGGCCGGCCACAGCCACGCTTCCTTCAAGGTCGGCGACCTGCTGCGCAAGCCCGCCTTCATCCTGTTCCTGCTCGCCACCGGCCTCAACGCAGCCAGCCATTCCGTCCTCTACAGCTTCGGCACACTCACCTGGCGCACCGCCGGCATCGACGACGTGACGATCAGCGCGCTGTGGGCCGAGAGCGTCGCCATCGAGATCGTGCTGATGCTGTTCGGCGGCTGGCTGCTCGGCCGTATCGGCGTCTGCGGCCTGATCGGGCTCGGCCTCGCCGCCGGCCTCGTGCGCTGGACCGCCATGGCCTTCACCACCGAGCTGTGGGCGCTGGTGCTGCTTCAAGCGCTGCATTCCTGCACTTTCGCCGCGACCCATCTCGGCGCCATGGCCTTCCTGCAGCGCGCGCTCCCGGCCAACGGCGTGGCGATCGGCCAGTCACTATATTACGCACTCGGCACCGGTGCGATGCAGGCGCTGATCTACCAGTTCTCCGGCCTGCTCTACGCCGAGGTCGGCCAGCTCGCCTTCCTCGGCATGACGGTCGTTTGCGCCATCGGAATGTGCTGCCTGCTGCTGCTCGCGCGGCTGTGGAAGGGCGAGCTCCTGGTCGGCGCTACCGCGGGCCGCTCAGCGTGAACGCCCGCGGCCCGTGACCGGCCAGATCTCGACAAGCGTGTCGCCCTTCACGACGTGATAGCTTTCGTAGAGGTTCACCGTCGGATCGCAATGCGGCGGTGTCAGCACGACCTGCTCGGCGAGCTTGGGCGCGACCTTGCCCTCGGGCGCGATCACCGCGAGATGCTCGTCGCCCATGAAGCGCGTCGTGGCGCCTTCGACCGCGCCCTTCAGGATCATCGGCGGGCCCTTTTCCGTCGCCATCGCCTTGAGCCCGGCGTCCACCGTCACCATGCCCGGCGTATTGGCACTCACCACGCGCGCATCGATCTGCAGCGCCTGCTCGAAGGTCGGCCTGCCCTCCCCGCGCAGGTCGCAGACGTTGTAGTCGTGGTCCATGAACACGTAGGAGCCGACCTGCAGCTCGGTGAAGACGCCGAGCTTGGCGTCGATGTAGTGCGTGCCGGTGCCCGAGCCGGTGATGATGGCGGGCTTCAGCCCCGCCGCCTCGAGCTTCGCCAGGATGCCCTTCAGGTACTCCGTGCGCTCCTCGATCTCGGCGGTTCGCTGCTTGAAGTCGACGATGTGCTGGTGGCGGCCGCAATAAAACTGCACGCCGGCGTACTTCAGGGACTTCTGCTTCACGACCTTCTGCGCCAGCTCGACCGTGGCCTCGGGCGAAGCCGTGCCTGTGCGGTGGAGGCCGGGATCGATGTCGACGATCACCGAGAGCGGCTTGCCGGCTTTCGCGGCGGCGGTCGCCAGCGCGTCGACATTGTCGGGATGATCGACCACCAGCATCAGGTCGGAGACCCTGGCGTTCAGTTCGATCAGTCGCGCAATCGCCTGCGGCGTCACCACCGGCGAGGTGATGTGCAGGCTCCCGATGCCGGCCTCGCCCAGCGCCTCGGCCTCGCCCAGCTTGGCGCAGCAGACGCCCAAGGCGCCGGCCGCGATCTGGCGCCTGGCGATATCGGCCGACTTGTGCGTCTTGGAATGTGGCCGAAGCTTCAGGCCGTGCGCCTTCGCGAAGCGCGCCATCTCCGCGATGTTGCGATCCAGCATGTCGAGGTCGAGCACGAGGGCCGGTGTGTTGAGCGATCGCCGCGATCCCTGCTGGCCGATCAGGTGCCCGTGCAAACGCTGCGCTTCGCTGGTCATCTCTTCCGCTCTCCGGATGGCAGGTGACGGACGACCATGGCTTCGCCGGTCGTGCCGCGGTTGACGCCAGCGCTTTTCATGAAGGTGTTGTCGGCGCCGGTACCCCAGAGCGCGACGCCCTGGGCCAGCAGACCGCCATCCACCTTCACCGTCTCGCCGGTGATGAAGCGTGCGTCGTCGGACGCGAGGAATGCCGCCACGTCGGCGATGTGCTCGGGCGCGCCGCGGTCGGGCCAGGGCTGCTGGCCGAACTGCTTCTCGAACTTCTCCGGCCGGCCTCGATGGACCAACGGAGTCGAGATCACGCCAGGCGCGATGCCGACCACGCGGATGCGATCCGGCCCCAGCTCGGTCGCCACGTTCTCGATCAGGCTGATGCAGGCGGCCTTGGCCGCCGAGTAGGCATGGCTGCCGCCACCACCAACCAGGCCGGCGATCGACGCCGTCACCAGGATGACGCCACCCCCCTTCTCGCCATTTGCGCGATGCTTCTTCATGGCGAGCGAGGCGTGCTTCATGCCGAGGAACACCGAGCGCGTCAGCACGGCGAAGGTGTAGTCCCAGTCCTCGACGCTGGTCTCCGCGATCGGACCGAAGGCGCCGCCGACGCCGGCGTTGAGATAGGCGATGTCGAGACGGCCGAAGCGGCTCTCGGCCTCGGCGACCATGGCGGCCACGTCGCTCTCGCGGGCGACGTCGCAGCGCACGAAGCCGACATCGGCAGCGTGGCCCAGCGCCTTCGCCATCGCGAGCGTCTCCGCGCCGTTGGCCTCGTTGAGATCGGCCACCAGCACCTTCGCGCCGTCGGCGAGGAAGCGCATCACCGTGGCACGGCCGAGGCCGCTCGCACCGCCCGTGACGATCGCCACCTTGTCCGCCAGCCTTGTCATGCCGATATCACCCTCCGCCGTCATCGTGGTGTTGCGCGGCCTTGCAGGCAAGCCTAGCGTTTCGCACTCATGAAATTCGGCCTCCTCCTCGTCTTGCTCGCCGCTGCGTTTCCCGCCGCCGCCCGGTCGTCGCCGCCCGAGCCGGTGCTGACGCCGGTGGTCGCCGACACGCTCTATCCGCCGCAGGCAGTGCCGGGGTCGGACGGCAAGGTCCATCTCGTCTACGAGCTCGGTCTCGCCAATGCCTCGCCCGTCACCGCCGCGTTCGCGAAGATCGAGGTGCTCGATGCGCGCAGCCAGGCACCGCTGCTGACCGTGGAGCGCGAGGAAATCGGCAAGCGGCTATCGATCGGCGGCCGTCGCGGCGCGGAGTCGGCCGATCTCGGTGCCGGCCAGATCGCGGTGATGTTCCTGCACGTCGCACTCGATGCCGCGCGTCCGCCGCCGCCGCTGCTCGTCCATCGCCTCACGCTGCGCCTGCTGCTGCCCGATCCGATCGACGTGGTGGAGACGGTGGCCGAGACCGACGTCGAGCGCGCGCCGCCCGTCGTGCTCGGGCCGCCGCTGGTCGGCCGGGGCTACGTCGCAGCCGACGGCTGCTGCGATACGGTCCGTCACGTCCGCGCCCTGCTGCCGCTCAATGGCCGTTTCACCCTCGCCCAGCGCTTCGCCATCGACTGGGAGCAGGTCGACGACGAGAACCGCCTCTTCAAGGGCGACAAGCACGCGCTTGAGAGTTATGTGATCTACGGCCGCGAAGTGCTGGCGGTGGCGGACGGCACGGTGATCGCCTCGCGCAACGACCTGCCCGAACAGATCCCGGGAGCGCTGCCCGCCAACCTGCCGATCGCCGATGCCGACGGGAACTTCATCATTCTGGATATCGGCGGCGCCTACGTGCTCTATGCCCACCTGCAGCCCGGCAGCGTGCTGGTCGCGGCCGGCGCCCAGGTCAAGCGCGGCGACATCATCGGCAAGGTCGGCAACACCGGAAACACCCAGGCGCCGCACCTCCATCTTCACGTGATGGATGGCCCCTCGCCGCTGCTCTCCAACGGCATTCCCTACGTCTTCGACTCCTTCACCATCACCGCGATCGACCATGCCGGCACCGTCGATCTCGATGCGGCCGAAGCGACCGGCAAGCCGATGGAGCTGACCCCGCTCGTCCCGCCGCAGCACTTCCGCAACGTACTGCCGCTCGACCTCTCGATCGTCGAGTTTTCGCGCTGACCTACGGCGTCGCAAGGCTCATCATCATCGCCGTGTCGGTAGTCTGTCGGTATTCGATGATCTTGCCGTTACGGAACTTGACGAGGTCGTAGCACTCGAACGTCGCGGTCTTCTTCGTCGGCGTGCAAATGACCTTCGCGCTCCAGCGGATCAGGGCCTTTTCCCCGTCGATGAGAAGATCGAGCTTCCGCCATCTCTTGAAGCCCCAAGTCTTGAAGAGGGTATCCAGTTCACGCCGAAGCGCCGCCTTGCCGACCGTCGGTCTCCTCACGCCAATTCCTTTAGCATTGAGCTCGAACATCCCGTTTTCGGCGAAGTCCTTGATGGTTTCGTCGACATCCTCGGCCAATCGCGCTTTCCACAACGCCATGATCGTACGGCTGATCTTGTGACGACTTGTCATCGGCCACCTCCCTCGTCCAGGCGAGGGTATCCCGGGTTGTGGAAGCCCACAACTTCACATCTGGGCGATCTCGATCACGCCGTCGCCGCCGGCGTAGAGCTTCTCGACCAGGGCCTTGCGGCGCTCCAGCGTGGCGCGCTGGTTGATGTAGCCCTTGTCGGTGATCTCGTGACCGTCGACCTGCGGCGGCTCTTCCATCAGCAGCACGCGCCTGACCTGCATCGACGAGCCGCGGCTCGCCGCATTCATCTTCGCCAACCCCGCCTTCACCGTGCCGACCACGGCCGGATGTGCCAGCAGTTCGCTTGTCTTCAGTTTCGCGCCCTCGTCGTCGGCCAGGCGCCGGCAGGCAGCGACGTTGGGAAAGCCCAGCAGGCCGACATGGTCGCGGCTCTCGCCGCAGACCACGGCGTCCTGCAGCACTGGCGAGGCGGCCGCGATCGCCGTCGTGCGCAAGGTGCCGACCAGCACGAAGGTGCCGGTCGTGAGCTTGAAGTCCTCGACGACGCGGCCGTCGAAGATCAGTCCCTGGCTAGGATCCTGCGGATCGACGAAGCGGCCGGCGTCGCCGATCTTGTAGTAGCCCTCCTCGTCGAACATCTGCGCGGTGAGTTCGGGCTGCTTGTGATAGCCCGGCGTCACGATCACGCTCTTGAGACGCAGCTCGTAGCGTCCCTCCTCGCCGGTCGGCACCATCTTGAGGCTGACGCCGGGATAGGGTAGCCCGACCAGGCCGACGCGATCCGACGCCCAGTGCACGCTTGTCGCGGTCGGTGCCGTCTCGGTGGAGCCCCAGCCGGTGACAAACGGTATGCGGTGGCCGGTGTGCTTCACCGCCAGCGTCTCCATGCGCTCATAGAGATCCTGTGGCAGCGTTGCGCCGCCGTAGGCGAGCACGTTGATGTTCCTGAAGAAGCGCTTGGCCAGTGCCTCGTCCTTTTCCAGCGCGGTCGCCAGCATCGCGTAGCCCGCCGGCACGTTGGAGAACGAGGTCGGCGAGACCTCGCGCAGGTTGCGCAGCGTCTCCTCGAACAGGCCGGGCAGCGGCTTGCCGTCGTCGATCCAGGTCGTGCCGCCCTCGGCGAGGTTGCCCTGGAACGTCGCGTTGCCGCCCATCGTGTGGTTCCACGGCAGCCAGTCGAGCATCACGGGCGAGGGATCGCCGGGCTTCCTGATGCGCGCCATGCTCATCATGGCGACATTGGCGCACATCATCTCCTGCGTGTTGATCACGGCCTTGGGCATGCCGGTGCTGCCCGAGGTGAAAAGGAACTTGCCGACCGTCCTGGGCCCGATCTTCGCCACCGACTGCGCGACGGCGTCGGTCGCCTTGGTGGCGACCAGCTCGCTCCACGGCAGCGACTGCATCCTGGGCGGCGCTTTGTCGACATGGACCAGCAGTACGCCTTCCAGGTTCAGCGCTGCTAAAGCCTGCGCGTAAATCTCGCCGTTCTGCACGAACACCAGGCCGGGCTTCACGAGGTCGAAGACGTATTTCAGCTTGGCGTGGTCCCGGCTCATCACCGAGTAGGCGGGCGACACCGGCGCCACCGGCGCCCGCGCCTGCATGGCGGCGAGCGTGAGCAACGCGAACTCGATCGAGTTCGACGACAGGATCATCACCGGCCGGTCGGGGCCGAAGCCGCGGTCGAGCAGCGCCTGCGTTACCGCATCGACCTGCTTTTTCGCCTCGCCGTAGGTGAGCTTCAGCCACTCGCGATCCGGTCCGCGGCGCTGGGCCAGCCACAGCCGGTCCGGCGCTTCGGCCGCCCACTTGGCCAGCAGCTCCGGCACGTGCCGGGCGTAGGGCTTCAGCGCGTGGTTCGACTGAATCACGATGATGCCGCCGGCCCGTCGCTCGACCGCGATGTCTCGGCTCAGGAACTCGACCGGCTTGAACGGAACCCGCAACACGCTGTCCAACGCCTACTCCCTTCCATTGGCCCTACGTCGGACGTCCGGTCATCGCCGCTCGATCAGCGCCAGCACCTGGTCGAAAGCCTGGTCGGCGAGCATCCGCATCTCGTCGTCCGTGCGATCCTGGATGGGATGGGGCACGTAGACCACGCCGGGTTCGAAGCCCAGCGACTGGGCCTGGGCTTCGCTCGCTTCCACGAATACCGAGGAGGCGATGTAGCCGCCGGGAATGCCTTTGTCGTCGAGGGTCTTGATGTCGTGCAGACTGCACGATGTGCAGGACCCTCAATCGGCGAGGCCTTCTATGACGAGGTCGACCTCGCTGGCGATCTTCCGCGCCAGGTCGTTCGGCGCGGGCCGGGTGAAGGTCGGTTTTCGGTAGCGCTTCACCGCGACGCCCTTCTCGACCAGACGCTGCTCGATCCGATCGAGGAACACGTTGCCGCGCGGCTTGGAGATGTCGAGCAGGCCGACGGTGAGGCCGGCGATCTTGTCGGGCGGTGCCTTGCGCGCGCGCCGGGCCGGCGAGATTTCGGAGGTCGGGTCCAGCAGTTCCATTGCGTTCTCCTCTCAGTCCCTGATGGGGTGGGTCACCGGCGTGCTGCCGATCGCGCCGGACGCACCCCATCCGGCGATCATGGCGGAAAACATACCGGCATCGCCGCCGGCGCGCACGATCAAGAGCCCGTCCTTGCGGAATTTCGGAATCGTCCTGCGATCGCCGAGTGCTGCGGCCGGCACGCCTTCGGCGATGCCCCCGGCCCCGCGCACGACCTCCTCCGCGGGAAGCTCGAGGAGTCCGTCGAGTTCCTGGCGCAGGCGCGCCTTGGTCCAGCCGGCCGCCTTGAAGGTGCGCTCGTGCTCGGGGCAGACCACCAGGATGGCGTCTGCGCCCTGCGCCAGCTTCCAGTGATTCACGGCGCGCAGGCTGAGCGCAAAGGTGCGGCTCAGCGATTCGGGCGTACGCGACTGCTGGTCGACGATGCCGTGGACGGAGTCGCCGGCGAACACGGTCACCGTGCTGACGCCGGGCGCGAAGCCTCGCTCGACGGAAAGAGGTTCCCAGAACGAATGCTCCTCGTCCTCGGCGAAGCAGAAGGTGTACTTGCCGGGGGTACCCAGGGTCGAACGGTCGACGCCCTGCGGCCGGCCGCCGCCGACGTTGCGAACGCAGAGCTGGACGGCGCGGCCGATCGTGGCGTTGGCGCGGTTGCCCTGGCCCAGCGCATTGCCGCGCGCGTTCATGCCGATCGCCTGCGCCACCGGCCCGTTCACGATCACGATGGGCGTGCAGAACATGGTGGTCGCCAGGACGCCGTGCATGTTGAACGGCTCGAGCAGCACCGCCTCGACGGCGGCGATCACCACCGGCATGTACTCCGGCGCGCAGCCCGCCATCACGGCGTTGACCGCCACCTTCTCGACGGTGATGGGCTGGAGGTCGGGCGGCAGCAGGCCCAGCACTTCCGACGGCTTGCGGCCGGTGCCCTTCAGCATGCGGTGGACGCGCAGCCGGGTCGGCGGCACCAGCGGCAGGCCGTCCGACCAGCCGCGCGAATACATTGCCTCGATTTCGTCCTCGTGCGGGCCGATCTCGATCCGCCGCGACTGGAACGCCACCTCGCCATACCTGATCTCGAGTTCGTCGATGATGCCGGGTTCGACCGACTTCGAACCGCAGCCTGGCCGCCATTCCGGCAAGCCCTCGCCCAGGGAATTGACACCCGTGAGCGCCCGCCATTCGTCGCGCTGCCAGCCGACCACGCGCTCGACCTCCCGACCGCCTTCCACCCGGATCAAGGTCGGCACCGTCTCGATGCCGAGGCGGAACGACACTTCGAGCGACCGGTCGTCGCGCACGTCCGCCACGCCCTCGGGAAAGGTCGGATCGTCCTGGCTGTAGATCGCCATAGGCCTCCGCCCGTCGGCCAGCTCGCGTACCACGGGCTGCACCAGTTCGCAGGTCGGGCAATCCCTCTTGGCGACCAGCACGAACCCGTCGGTCACTCCCGTTGCAGCGCTGGCCGTCACGTCGATCGTTCCTTTCCTCGTTTGCCGTCTGCACGCCGAAACCGGGTGCGGCACCTTGGGCGCCTCGATGCCCTGAATGGGCGTTCACATTGCCACCATTTTCCGCCAGAGTCCGCCGCAGCACAAAGGGAGAGAGCGATGGACTTCGAATACTCCGACCGGACCAAGGACCTGCAGGAGAAGCTCCTGAAGTTCATGGACGAGGTCATCTATCCGGCCGAGCCCGTCTGGGAAGAGCAGATGGAGCAGGCCAAGGATCGCTGGCAGCTCCCGCCGGTGATGGAGCAGTGCAAGGCCGAGGCGAAGAAGCGCGGCCTCTGGAACATGTTCCTGCCCGCCGACCGCGAGTCGGGCGACACGCACGGCACGATGGGCCTCTCCAACCTCGAGTACGCGCCGCTCTGCGAGATCCTCGGCCGTTCGTCGATCGCCGCCGAGGCGACCAACTGCTCGGCACCCGACACCGGCAACATGGAGGTGTTCGCCCGCTACGGCTCGAAGGAGCACAAGGAAAAGTGGCTGAAGCCGCTGCTGAACGGCGAGATCCGCTCCTGCTTCGCCATGACCGAGCCGGCGGTCGCGTCCTCGGACGCGCGCAACGTCGAGTGCCGGATCGAGGCGGACGGCGACGAGTACGTGATCAACGGCCGCAAGTGGTGGTCGTCGGGCATGGGCGATCCGCGCTGCAAGGTCATCATCCTGATGGGCAAGAGCGACCCCAATGCGCCGGCCTACCGCCAGCAGTCGATGATCGTCGTGCCGCGCGACGCCAAGGGCATCAAGATCGTGAAGATGCTGCACGTCTTCGGCTACGACGACGCACCGCACGGCCACGCCGAGGTGGTCTACGACAATGTGCGCGTGCCCAAGTCCGCCATCCTGCTGGGCGAAGGCCGCGGCTTCGAGATCGCCCAGGGCCGCCTCGGCCCGGGCCGCATCCACCACTGCATGCGCGCCATCGGCGTCGCCGAGCGTGCGCTCGAAATGGCGATCAAGCGCGCCAAGAGCCGCGTCGCCTTCGGCCAGCGCATCTCCGAGATGGGCGTCACCAAGGCCCATGTCGCCGACATGCGCATGGAGATCGACATGGCCCGCCTGCTTGTACTCAAGGCCGCCTGGGCGATGGACAAGTTCGGCAACAAGGAAGCCCGCCAGCAGATCGCGATGATCAAGGTTGCGGTGCCGAACATCACGTCGAAGGTCGTGGACCGCTGCCTGCAGCTCCATGGCGCCGGCGGCGTCTCACAGGTCTTCAAGCTCGCCAGCATGTACGCCCACCAGCGCACGCTTCGCCTCGCCGACGGTCCGGACGAGGTCCATCGCGACCAGGTCGGCCGTCTCGAGATCGCCAAGTACAATTAACAAGTACGACTAAGACGCCGGCTTCATGCCAGCAATGCGGGGCGCGACCTGCCAGGTTGCGCCCCGTTTCGTTAGGGTCGGGGCGACATGAGCATCGCCAGCTATGCGCAACGCAGAGCCGCCGCTCTCGGCCCGACGACGCGCGGCATCCTCTGGATGGTGCTGTGCGGCCTGAGCTTTGCGCTGCTGAATGCGCTGACGCGCCTCATCACCGCCGACCTCCATCCCTGGCAGACCCAGTTCCTGCGCTACGGCTTCGGCGGCCTGGTGATCCTGCCCTTCCTGCTGCGCGGTGGGCTGCATCTGCTCAAGACCAAGAACCTGCCGCTGCAGGTCGGCCGCAACCTCGTGCACACCGCCGCCTCGTGCCTGTGGTTCCTCGCCTTGCCGCTGGTCCCGCTAGCCGAGATCACGGCGATCGGCTTCACCGGCCCGATCTTCATGACCATCGGCGCCATGCTGTTCTTCGGTGAGACCGTGCGGGCGCGGCGCTGGACCGCGATCGCGCTCGGCTTCGTCGGAATCCTGATCATCCTCTATCCCAAGCTGCAGCTCGGCCTCTCGGCAAGCTGGGCGAGCCTGCTGCTGATCGTGGCGGCGCCGGTGTCGGCGGGCTCCTACCTGATCGCCAAGGTCCTGATGCGCGACGACCAGCCAGAGACCATCGTGCTGTGGCAGTCGCTGCTCGTCTCGCTGTTCACGCTGCCCTTCGCGCTCTGGTACTGGCAGCCGGTCGCCGGCTGGCACCTGGCCGTCTTCGTGCTGGCCGGCATCCTGGGCTCGACCGGCCACTACGCGCTCAACCGTTCGATCAAGACCGCCGACATCTCCGCCACCCAGCCCACGCGCTTCCTCGAGCTGGTCTGGGCCTCTGCGCTGGGCGCCCTGATCTGGGGCGATGTGCCGCCGGTCTGGACGTTCGTGGGTGCCGTCGTGATCTTCGGCGCGACGACCTACATCGCCCGCCGCGAGGCGATCGCCGATCGCGGGAAGAAGAGCTAGCGCTTGCCGCCGGGCGGCGGCTGCGGCGCGGCGGCCGGGCCGTCGGGCATCGTCATCAGCGTCTCGTCGGGCGTCCCCTCCTCCCAGGCGCGCACCAGCGCCTCGGGGTCGAACACCACGCCGATCGGGTTCTTCTTGAACTCCGGCGTCTGGAAGTAGGCGGCGGTCGCCTCCTTGGTCGGGTAGCGGTCGACCTGCAGCTCGACGCCGTTGCCGTCCGGATCGCGGTAGTAGATCGACACCGTCGGACCATGATGGATGCAGCGCGCCGGCTGGATGCCGAGCTTCTTCACGCGCGCGTAGGTCGAGAGCAGCGTGCCGATGTCGGCGAAGGTGTAGGCGACGTGAGCAAGGCCCGAGTTCTTCGGGCCGGGCGGCTCGAGCCCCGCGGCGTTCACGATGCCGAGCCGGTGGTGCTCATCGTCGTAGGTCAGGAAGCAGATGTAGTCTGTCCGCTGCACGATGCGCATGTTCAGTACCGTTCTGTACCAGTCGATCATTTCGTCGACGTTGGAGGAGCGCAGGACGAAATGTGCGAACAGGACCGGCGCAGCCGGCTTCGTGTCGAGCGTGCGGCGGCCACGCGCGTCGAGAATGGTGTCCATGGCGAGACCTCCCTGAGCCGGTCAGTCTACGCTAATGGCCGGCCCAAGGAAATTTCAAGACTACCTCTCCTCAGGTGGCCGCCGGTTGTCGCGCGACGCCGCGATACTCGAGCACGGTGAGCAGCGCGACAGCCAGCGCCTGCGCGCCGATGAAGAGCTGGCCCCACCCGTTGGGCGCGATGGCGTTGCCCAGCATGAGATAGAGGCTCGCCGCCACCCAGGCCGCGTTCCCCGCCACGATCAGCCACACGGCCGGCCGGGACAGCCGTGCGCGTGTCGCGACGAAGGCCATGAAGGCAGCGATGGGAAGGAGGATTGACCCCGCAGGTAATAGCAGACCCGTCGGGATGGCGGTCAGGCCGTTGACGAACTTGGCGCCGGCCGCCATCACGAGGCCGGCGAGGACGCAGGTCGCGGCGTCGATGAGCAGGACACGCCGCAGGAAGCTGTTCTCGGATTGGGAAGACATGCGAACTCCGGTTGTCGATCCGGAGAGAGCGGTACCCCGAGGCCTTGAACGAGGCGACGTATAAGAAATGCAGGACATCCAGCATGGCGACTTACTGGTCGGACACGCCGACCGCTATCTCGGCGAGTGCCTGCGCACCTGGCGCGTGCTCAACCGCATGAAGCAGGAGCACGCCGCCGAGCTGCTCGGCATCTCGCAGCCTTCGGTGTCGCGCATCGAGAAGGGCCTGCTGCTTCCGTCGGCGGACGAGCGCGCGGCGATCGTCGACCTGCTTGCCGCGCGGCTCACCTCGGCCGCCGACCACGAGCTGGTACACCTGGTCGATTCGTCGACTGTATCTGTCCACGTCGTCTGCGACCTGACGCACCGGCTGCTCGTGGCCTCGCCGGCACGGCGACGCGAGTTCCGCGTACCCTACGCCGACCTGCTCGGCCGATCGTTGTGGCGGTTCGCGACCACGGAATTCGAGACACTGGAGCAGAAGATGCCCGAGCTCGGCTGGTTCGACGGCACGGCGCCCGCCCTCAGGGTCGACACGCAGGGCCGCGACTGGCGCGAGGTCGTCATCCCGCGTGGGACCTTCAAATACGTCCGGTTCCGGTTGGCGAACGGCAGCCACGTGCGCCTGATCGAAACCCTGCGCTATTCCGACGAGACGAAGCGGGCCGCTTGACCCGCGCATCGGCCGGGCGCAAGCCGTCTGGCCGATGTCCGCCGCCGACCAGCCCGATTCACTTTCGCGCCTGATTCCCTCGCGCACGGCTCGCGGCTTCTTTCTCGCCGTTGTCTCCGGCATCTTCTTCAACTTCCTGAACGCCTCCGTGAAGGAGCTGGCGAGCGAGATGCCGCCGCTCTATGTCGCATGGGGCCGCTGGGTGGCGGGCATCGCGCTGATCGCGCCTTTCATGCTGTGGCACCGCGGCCTCTCCGGCATGAAGACGCAGGACCTCAAGCTCCACTGCTTCCGCGGCGTCTTCCACACGACGGGCTATGGGCTCTGGTACGAAGCGGTCGTCTGGCTGCCGCTCGCCACCATGGCGGCGCTCGGCTTCACCGGCCCGATCTTCGTCACCATCGGCGCCGTGCTGTTCCTGCGCGAGACCGTGCACTGGCGGCGCTGGGCCGCGGTCGGCGTCGGCTTCTTCGGCATGCTGGTGATCGTCCGGCCGGGCCTCGTCGACATCAACCCGGGCATCGTCATGATGCTCTGCGCCGTGCCGCTGATCGCGGGCTCCAATCTCGTCGCCAAGGTCGTGTCGGGCCGCGATCGGCCGGAGGTCGTCGTGCTGTGGCAGAGCATCGTCGGCGCGATCTGCTTCACGCCGCTCGGCCTCTGGTACTGGCAGACGCCGAACGCCGAGCAGCTCCTGCTGTTTCTCGCCTCGGGCTTCTTCGGCACGATGGGCTACTTCTTCATCACCTGGGCCTATCGACTGCTCGACATTTCCGCCCTGCAGTCGATCACCTTCCTGGGCATCGTCTGGGCCGCCTTGATGGACGTGGCGGTCTGGGGCAAGACGGCCGACGTCTGGACGTTCGTGGGCGCGGCCATCATCGTGGCCGCCACGACCTATATCGCGCACCGGGAAGCGCTCGCGACAAGGACAACGGGAGGAAAGAACAAATGACGGATCGTCTGGCCGGCAAGGTGGCCCTCATCACCGGCGGCGCCTCGGGCCTCGGCGCCAATGCCGCCGCCCTGATGGCGCAGGAAGGCGCGAAGGTCGTGGTCGCCGACGTCGCGGCCGACCGCGGAAAGGCGGTCGCCGACAAGCTGGGTTCCTCCGGCCACTTCGTGAAGCTCGATGTCACCAGCGAGGACAACTGGAAGGCCGCCATCCAGGAGACGGTCGACAAGTTCGGCGCCCTGCACGTGCTGCTCAACTCGGCCGGCATCGGCCTCAGCAAGACGGTCGAGGACATCGAACTCGAGGAGTGGCGCAAGGTCCACGCGATCGATCTCGACGGCGTGTTCCTGGGCTGCAAGCACGGCGTCAAGGAGATCAAGAAGCACACCCAGCGGCTGGGCGGCTCCGTCATCAACATCTCGTCGATCTCGGGCATCATCGCCGGCGCCAACATGGCGGCCTACAACTCGGCCAAGGCAGGCGTCCGCCTGCTGTCCAAGTCGGTGGCGCTGCACTGCGCCAAGTCGGGCTACAACATCCGTTGCAACTCGGTGCACCCGACCTTCATCGACACGCCGATCCTCGACAAATACCGCGACCGCTTCGGCCAGGAGGTCATGCAGCAGAAGCTCGGTCGCCAGGTCCCGATCGGCCGCCTCGGCCGACCCGAGGAAGTGGGCTGGGCGCTGGTCTTCCTCGCCTCCGACGAGTCGAGCTTCATGACCGGCTCCGAGGTCGTGATCGACGGCGGTATAAGCGCGATGTGACATGGCTGTCGTCCTGAGCGCAGCGAAGGGCCTCGCATGGCGATCAGACGATTCCGTGGCTAACGTGAGATCCCTCGCTTCGCTCAAGATGACAACGGAACAAGATCGATGATCCTCTTTCACGACAACCGCCGCATCTACTTCGACCTCGCCGGCCCGCAGAGCGCGCCGACAGTGTGCTTCACCCATTCGCTGGCCGCCGACGGCGGCATGTGGAACGAGCAGCTCGTGCCGCTGCTGGCCGCGGGCTACCGCGTGCTGCGCCTCGACATGCGCGGCCACGGCGGCAGCGAGCCCGTCGAGGGCGACTACACGATGCAGGCGCTGGCCGACGACGTGAAGGGCGCGCTCGACGTGCTGGGCATCGCCAAGGTCCATTACATCGGCCTCTCGATCGGCGGCATGATCGGCCAGGGCTTTGCGCTCACTTATCCTGAGCGGCTGCAGTCGATGATGCTCTGCGACACGCATCCCTCCTCGCCCGACGATTCGGGCGGCCTGTGGGACCAGCGCAAGGCGGCGGTCCGCAAGGGTGGCGTCAAGGCGCTGGCCGACGGCAACATGGATCGCTGGTTCACGCCCGAGTTCAAGGGCGTGAACCCCGGCCGCTGGAAGGAGATCCACTCGACGATCTGCGGCACCTCCGACGCGGGCTTCCTGGGCTGCGCCGCCGCCATCCAGAACTTCGACTGGCTGGCCAAGCTGCCGACCATCAAGACTCCGACCCTCGTGGTCTGCGGCGACGACGACCAGGCGACGCCGCCCGAGCGCAACCGGCTGATCGCCTCGAAGATTCCCGGCGCGCGCTACGAGGACATCGCCAAGGCGCGCCACCTGCCCAATGTCGAGCGGCCCGACCAGTTCAACCCGCTCATGATGCAGTGGCTCGGCCTCAATCGTTAGGACGTGCACGATGGATTTCGCCTTCACCGAGGACCAGCTCGCCATCAAGGACAGCGTCGCCAGGCTCTGCGCGCAGTTCGACGACAAGTACTGGCTGAAGAAGGACAAGGACGGCGGGTTTCCTGAAGACTTCTACAAGGCGATGGCCGACGCAGGCTGGCTGGGCCTCGCCATGCCCGAGGAATACGGCGGGTCCGGCCTCGGCATCACCGAGGCGGCCCTTCTGATGCAGACCGTGGCCGAGTCGGGGGCCGCCCTGCAGGGCGCTTCGGCGATCCATCTCAACATCTTCGGGCCGAACCCGATCGTCGTGTTCGGCACCGATGAGCAGAAGAAGCGCATCCTGCCCGACATCATCAAGGGCAAGGTGAAGGGCTGCTTCGCCGTCACCGAGCCAGATGCCGGCCTCAACACCACGGCGCTCGACACCAAGGCGGAGCGCGACGGCAACGGCTACGTCGTGCACGGCAAGAAGACCTGGACCACGACCGCACAGGTCGCCGACAAGATGCTGCTGATCGCCCGCACGACGCCCAAGGAGAAGTGCAGGAAGCCGACCGATGGCCTCTCGCTCTTCTACACGGATTTCGACCGCTCGAAGATCGAGGTGCGGGAGATCGAAAAAATGGGCCGCAAGGCGATCGACACCAACCAGGTGTTCATCGACGGTCTCAAGGTCCCGCTCGAGGACCGCATCGGTGAGGAAGGCAAGGGCTTCCACTATCTCCTGCACGGGCTCAACCCCGAGCGCGTGCTGATCGCGGCCGAGGCGATCGGCATCGGCAAGGCGGCGCTTGCGAAGGCCACCCGGTACGCCAAGGAGCGCGTCGTCTTCGGCCGCCCGATCGGCAAGAACCAGGCGATCCAGCATCCGCTGGCCGAGAGCTGGATGCAGCTCGAGGCCGCCAACCTCCTGACGTTCAAGGCGGCCTGGCTCTACGACCAGGGCAAGGAGTGCGGCGCGGAGGCCAACTCGGCCAAGTATCTCGGCGCCCGCGCCGCCTGGGAGGCCTGCGAGCGCGCGATCCTGACCCATGGCGGCTACGGCTACGCCAAGGAGTTCCACGTCGAACGCTTCCTGCGCGAGGTCATGATCGCCCGCATCGCGCCGGTCAGCGAGCAGCTCGTCCTCTGCTATGTCGCGGAGCGTGTGCTGGGGCTGCCAAAGAGCTACTAGATCGAGTGGGTACGGCCGAGTGCGGCCGGAAAAGGGCGGCAACCGCGCGTCGCCGTCGAACGTTTTCCAAGCATGGGAATCTCTATGTTTTCCGCTTGGAGGAGTTCATGACCCGCAGCCAGCTTCATGCCGGGCTCGCGTTCGGCACCAGCCTGATCGTCGCCGTGGTCGCCTCGCTGCTGCCGCCTGTGCCGCCCGCCTCGGCCGAGAGCCGGGCCGAACGCATCTGCCGCGGACAGGGCGTCACCTCGAACATGGACGGCTACGAGTACTGCCTGTCGCAGGCCACTCGCGCACTCGAGTGGGGCGAACCCGAGATCGCCTACACGATGGCGCGCGTGACGGCCGACGCGCGCGATGCCTGCCTCGCGTACGGCATGCTGCCGGCGACCTCGGGCTACAAGGCCTGCCTGGAGCGCGAGACGCACGCCCGTCGCCTGCTCGTCTTCACCGACGAGCCGGTCTACGACAGGCAGATCGCGCAGCCCGACTAGCGAGCAGGAGGGCTGACTCGAGCGCCGCCGTTCACGTAGGCTGGCGATCCTGTTCATCGAGAAACGGATCGCACAATGGAACCGCTGCCCTCCTCCGTCCTGCCCGCCGGCGTGCGCAGCCGCATCCTGCCCGGCATAAGCGGCCTCGACATCCACGTGCTCGAAGCGGGCTACGAGCAGAAGGGGCGGCCGGCGGTCCTTCTCCTGCACGGCTTTCCGGAGCTCGCCTATAGCTGGCGCAAGCAGCTCCCCGCCCTCGCCGCCGCGGGCTATCACGCGATCGCGCCGGACCAGCGCGGCTATGGCCGCACGACGGGATGGAGCGCCGACTACGACGCCGACCTCTCCTCTTTCCGCTTCATGGGCCTGCTGCGCGAGGCGATCGGCGTGCTCTTCGCGCTGGGCCATCGCACCGCCGAGGCGATCGTCGGCCACGATTTCGGCGCCGCCGCCGCCTCGTTCCACGCCCTCGTTCGGCCCGACATCTTCAAGCGCATGGTGCTGATGAGCGCGCCGTTCGGCGGCGTGGCGCCGGTGCCGTTCGATACGGCGGACAAGCCGCCCCCGCCCAGGCCCGCCGACATCCATGCCGCCCTCGCCGCCCTGCCGCGGCCGCGCAAGCACTATCAATGGTACCAGTCGACACGCGAGGCCAATGCCAACCAGTGGAAGGCGAAGCAGGGCGTGCACGATTTCCTGCGCGCCTACTATCACCACAAGAGCGCCGACTGGAAGGCGAACAAGCCGCACGCGCTGAAGGGCTGGATCGCCGAGGAACTGGCCAAGATGCCGACCTACTACATCATGGATCTCGCCGAGGGCATGGCCGAGACCGTGGCCAAGGAAATGCCGAGCGCGGCCGAGATCGCGGCCAACACTTGGCTGACCGAGGCCGAGCTGAAGGTCTACAGCGCGGAGTACGAGCGCAACGGCTTCCAGGGCGGCCTCAACTGGTATCGCGTGAGGACCGCGGGCCTGATCGAGCGCGAGTATGCGGTCTTCACCGGCCGCACCATCGACCAGCCCTCGACTTTCATCTCCGGCGCCAGCGACTGGGGCAACTACCAGTCGCCCGGCGCGCTCGAGCGGATGCACAAGAGCGCCTGCACGAACATGAATGAGATCCATCTGGTGCCCGGTGCCGGCCATTGGGTGCAGCAGGAGCAGCCCGAGGAAGTGAACCGGCTCCTGATCGAGTTTTTGCGCAAACCTCTCTAGGCGCCGAGCGCCTCGGCCAGTTCGACGAAGCTCCCGGCATGGATGTCGACCCACGGCTCGGGCGCGACGTCCGGCGAGCCGCCCGGCCCGAACTCGAGCGGCCGGGTCACGAAGGCCGTGCGCATGCCGAAGGCGCGCGCCGCCTTCAGGTCGTACTTGTGGCAGGCCACCATCATGATCTGCTCCGGCCGGTAGCCGAGATAGTCGACCGCAAGCTGGTAGACCGCCGGGGCGGGCTTGTAGCTCCGCGCCAGCTCCGCCGTCAGCACCGCGTCGAAAGGCAGGCCGGCATGCTTCACCACCGCCACCATCGTCCGCATGCCGGCATTGGACAGCGTCGAGGTCACGAAACGCCGGCGCAGCCGCGCCAGTCCCTCGATACTGTCGGGCCAGGGATCGAGCCGGCTCCAGACCTCGTTGATGCCATCGCGTTCGGCAGTCGTGAAGGTCGCCGCGAGCCCGTGCCGGTCCAGCAGTACGTCCAGGGTCTCGCGATAGATGCGATCGACGCGAAGCCACGGCCGGCGGCCCGCGATGATCGCGTCGAGAACGTCGCGATAGAGCCCTCGCCACTCCGCCGACAGCGCGCCCCAGTCGAGCGCCAGCCCCTTCGACCGGTTCACCGCCTCGCCCGTCGCGAGCAGCGGTCGGCAGAAATCCGCGCAAGTGCCCTGCACATCGAAGGTCAGCGCACGAACGTCTTCCAATGCCCGCCTCCGTTCCTTCACGCCCATTCGCACCGCCCTTCGCCGCCGACCATCGCCGCCGACCACCGCCTGCGAATTGGCCCCTGAATTGGACTGGCGTCAATTCGCGGCCGCACGATACAGTGGCCGCCTGCCAGGAGTGGACATCATCCTGTGAACGACAGCCCTCCCGGCCCCCTTTCCCTGCGGGCGTTGCGCGACGCCGCGCGCCACGGGCACGAGCCGCCGCCGCTGCCGGCCATTGCACGGCACCCTTCCTACCGCTGGTTCGTCGTCGGCACGGTCTGCATCGGCGCCTGCATGGGCCAGATCGACGCCAGCATGACCCAGGTGCTGCTGCCGCGCCTCGAGGTCGAGTTCGGCGCCCGCCTCAGCAGCGTGAGCTGGGTCGCCGTCGCCTACCTGCTCGCCATGGCGTCGTTCGCGCCGATCTTCGGGCGGCTGGCCGACATGTTCGGCCGCAAGCTGCTCTACACCACGGGCTTCGTGATCTTCATCGTGGGCTCGGCGCTGTGCGGTTACGCGCCCGACCTGCCGAGCCTGATTCTGTTCCGCGTACTACAGGCGGTCGGTGGCGCCCTGATCACCGCCAACAGCGTCGCCATCGTCGTCATGGCGATGGGGCCGGAGGAGCGCGGCCGCGGTCTCGGGCTGCAGTCGGCGGCACAGGCCATCGGGCTGGGCGCCGGCCCCGCGATCGGCGGCCTGATCCTCGACACGCTGGGCTGGCAGTGGGCCTTCTGGATCAACGTGCCGCTCGGACTCGCAGGCGCGATCCTCGGCTGGTTCATCCTGCCGCAGACCGGCAAGCTGCCGGAGGGCGAGCGCTTCGACTGGCGCGGCGCGATCCTGATCGCGCCGGCGATGACGGCGTTCGTGGCCGTGCTGAACGAGGTCCATGCGCTGGGCCCGACCTCGCCGATCCTCATCGCCTGCCTGCTGGTCGGCATCGCCTGCGCGATCCTGTTCGTGCGTGCCGAGCGGCGTGCGCCATCGCCGCTGCTCGACCTCGAGCTGCTCGCCAAGCCCGCCTTCCTGCTGGGCAATGCGGCCAACTTCGCCTCCTACGCGGCGCTGTTCGGCGTCTTCTTCCTGGCGCCCTTCGCACTGGTCCGCGTCTACCACGAATCCGCCTTCTCTGCGGGCCTGCGGCTCTCGATCCTGCCGGTAATGCTGGGCCTTCTCGCCCCGGTGGGCGGCATGCTCTACGACAGGCTCGGCGCGCGCGTGCCCACCAGTCTCGGCATGCTGATCTGCATTGCGGGACTGGCCCTCCTTTATCTTTTCCTGGATGGCGCTGCAGCGAATCTCTGGCTGGTGACCCTGGCGCTCGCCATCATCGGCACCGGCCAGGGCCTGTTCATCTCGCCCAACACCAGCGCCATCATGTCCGCCGCGCCGGCCACGGAGACCGGCCAGGCGGGCAGCGTGTTGAACGTGGTGCGGATGCTGGGCATCAGCACCGGCATCGCCGGCGCCTCGACGCTGCTCGCGCTCATGATCGGCCGCAGCGACGGCAGCACGCTCGACCTGCCGGCCGACGCGCTGGTGGCGGCCGGCCGCGACGTCGTCCTGCTGCTGATCGCCCTTGCCGCGATCGCCGCCGCGATCTCGCTGGTGCGTCCGCGCGCTGCGCCGGCGCGGGACGGCTAATCTTGCTACGTCATGGGCGAAGGTACTTCGCGAAGAACGCCCTGGTGCGTGCCTCGGCGTCGGGCGCTCCTACCGTGTCGTAGACCAGACGGTGCTGCCTGCCCGCCGCGCCGGGCACCGTGCGGTCGGGCTGTTTGCTGTCGAAGCTGTGATAGGCATCGGGATAGTAGATCGCGTCGACCATGCCGCGGCGCTTCTGCGCGGAAACCATGCTCCGGCAGCGGTCGGCCGGCGTCCAGTCGTCCTTGTCGCCGGCGAGCAGCAGCAGCGGCACGTCGATGCCGGTGTCGAACTGAGGGTTGCAGCCCGGATAGTAGGCGACGGCGGCGGCGAGCCCGCGGCTGTTCAGGCCGAACGTCGCCTGCGAGGAGCGGATCGCCGTCGAGCCGCCATGACTGTGGCCGATGAAGCCGACCTTGCCTTTCACCACGTCGGGGCGCGTCGTGAGATAATCCAGGGCACCCGCCACGTCCGCCACGCGCATGTTGGGTGTCACCGTGCCGGGCGTCGTGCAGACCGCCCTGGTGCCGCGGGGATTGAACGAGTCGGGCGACAGCACGAGATAGCCCCAGCTCACCAGCAGCTTGGCCCACACCTCGGTGTGCGGGTTCACGCCCGCGCAGGAATGCGCCAGGATGATCGCGGAAAACGGGCCGTTGCCGGCCGGCCTATAGACCCAGCCCTTGATCTCGGCGCCGCCCTGACTGCTTCCCACGGTGACGCTGGGGAAGCTCACCGACTGCGCCCTGGCGGTGCCGACGACCAGCAGGACCAGGACGAAAGCGATCGGCCGAAACATCCCTACTCGGGCACGATGCCGGCCTGCCTGGCGATCTCGCTCCAGATCGCCAGCTCCTTGTTCACGCGTTTGGCGAAGGAGTCCGGCGGCTCGCCGCCCGGCAGGCTGGCGAGGTCGCGGATTTTCGCCTGCATCTCGGGCTCGGCCAGAACCGACACCACGTCGTCGCGCAGCTTTTGCGCGATCGCTGGCGGCAGCTTGCCCGGACCGAACAGAGAGAACCACGCCGACTGGTCGACCGGTACGCCGGCCTCCGTCATGGTCGGGATGTCGTCGAGCCCGGGCAGGCGCTTGGTGCTGCTGACCGCCAGCATGCGCAGCGTGCCGTTCCGGTGATGCGACATCACGGTGAGCGGGCTGGTAAATCCGACCGGGATGTGGCCGCCTATCAGCTCCTGCATCATCGGCGCCGCGCCCTTGTAGGCCACGTTGTCGATCTTGAGCCCGCTCTTCAGCCGGAACAGCTCGCCCACCATGCGGGTCGTGTTCTCGGTGCTGCCGAACTGGTACTTGCCGGGATAGGCCTTAGCCGCGGTCATGAATTTCTCGATCGTGTCGAAGCCGGCCTTGGGTGAGCCCACCAGCGCGATCGCGCCTTCGATCAGTGTCGTCACCGGCGTGAAGTCGCGCTCGGTGTCGTAGGGCAGCGTCCTGGTCGTGAACGGGTTGATCGTGTGGGCGCTGGTCATGATCAGCAGCGTGTAGCCGTCGGGCGGGGCCTTGGCGACGATCTCGCTGCCCAGGATGCCCGACGCACCACCCTTGTTGTCGATGATCACGGTCTGCTTCCAGCGGTCGGCGAGCTTCGGCACGATCAGGCGTGCGACGAGATCGGTACCGCCGCCCGCCGGATAGGGCACGATCACCCGCACCTGCCTGTTGGGATAGTCTTGCGCCCGCACCACCGTCGGGGCCAGGCCCAACGCCAGACCGCCGGCCATGAGGCCGCGGCGCCGGATGTCCGTCATGATTTCCTCCAGCCTTTTCTTCGAACGACAGACTAGCCTAGCCGTGTGTCCTGACATAGACCGCGAGCGCCCGGCCGGTCAGGAAGGTCGCCGCGAGCGCCGTCATGCAGGTCGCGTACGGCACGAGCGCGCCGGCCGGCGGGTAGACCGTCGGCGCCATCGACGCGGCGAGGACCGACGCCGCAGCCAGCAGCGAGACCGCCAACCCGTCGCGCGGATCCTCCAGACGAACCATGCCCCAGTTGTCGACGTCGACGGCCATGAGCAGGCCGCGTGCGGCGCCGACCACCACGCCGGTCGCGAGCGCGATGCGCAACAGCCAGGGCTCGCGGGCCTCGGCCGGGCTGAAGCCGATCATCACGAAGGCAGAGATGAAGGCGAGCAGCGGCGCCAGCATCAGCATGCCGCGCGAGCGCCGCTGCCGCCGCCATTCGGGCAGCGACACGTACAGGCAGGCCGCGATCAGCACGACCGCCAGAGGTTGAAGCAACGTCAGACCGGCACCCAAACGGACCCCGCAGGGCTCCGCTCCCGGGCCATAGGTAACGCGACGTGCGGATCGTGTCATGGGATATCGACAACCACTCCCGCAACCAAGAGTAGCTGGATTCTTGGCAGTTCGCCCATCTATAGTGCGGCGATGACGATATCGAAGCTGGCCGCGCCGGCCGCGGCTCTTCTCCTGCTCGCGGGCTGTGCGTCGGTCAGTGTCTACGGCGTCGTGGGCGACGAAAACGACCTCTACACCGGCAGCGCCACCGGCTATCTCGACCGCAGCGGCTCGATCGAACTCAAGAACGCCAAAGGCAACGTCTGCAGGGGCGACTTCAAGTACGGTTACGGCTTGCGCGGCGCCGGCATCATCGGCTGCGACGACGGGCAGACCGCCCACATCGTGTTCAACGGCCTGTCGCCGATGAGCGGCTACGGCATCGGTACCTCGAACACCGGACGGCACGTCGCCTTCACCTACGGCCTCAGCCGCGAGCAGAGCGGACGCTATCTCGGCCTCGGCCGTGCCGGCATCCCGCCGGCCACCGGATCGGGCGGCGGGGCGTCGACGGCTCCGACACCGCCTCCTCGTGCCCCAGGCAAGGAGGGCACGGGCAGCGGCTTCTTCGTGAGCCGCCAGGGCCACGTCATGACCAACGAGCATGTGGTCCGCAGCTGCGCGCGCCTGCAGGTCGCCCGGATCGCGGGCGGCATGGTGCCGGCCAGTCTGGTCGCCGCCGACGCCGTCAACGACCTCGCCGTCGTCAAGATCGAGGCCGCACCACCTTCCGTCGCCGCTTTCCGGACGAGCGGCGTCCGGCAGGGCGAGACGGCGGTGGCCTACGGCTTCCCGCTCACCGGACTCGTCACATCCGGTGGCGCGTTCACGACCGGCACCGTGAGCGCCCTCGCCGGCCTGCGCGACGACACGCGCTTTTTTCAGTTGTCCACGCCGATCCAGGGCGGCAACAGCGGCGGCCCCGTGCTCGACGGCAGCGGTGCCGTCATCGGTGTCGCCACGGCGTCGCTGGTGTCGCGTCGCGGCGGCGACGTCCAGAACGTGAACTTCGCGGTGAAGGCCGACATCGCACGGACCTTCCTCGACGCCCAGGGGATCCGGCCCGAGACCAGCGCCGGCGGCCGCGAACTGCCCGCCACCGAGATCGCCCAGCGCGCCCGGGCCTTCACCGTCCGCGTCGAGTGCAAGGCGAGCTGAGGCCGCGCTAGCCGAGCGCCCGCCGCCGCGCGACCTCGCGCAACACGCGCTGACTGTCGTCGGGTGAGGACTTGTTGCGCTTGATCGCGCCGCAGGCGAGGC
>CAYQAY010000008.1:87090-103240 GCA_964415585.1 uncultured Reyranella sp. | reverse complement strand
TCGAGGCCACTTCGCGCACCATCTGGGCGCCCATGTTCTCGAACTTGTCGGCGAGTTCGATCTCCTTGGCGACGGTGACGCCGTCCTTGGTGATGCGCGGCGCGCCGAACGACTTGTCGAGAACGACGTTGCGGCCCTTCGGACCCAGGGTAACTTTCACCGCGTCGGCGAGAATATCGACGCCGCGCAGCATGCGCTGACGGGCATCGCCGCTAAAGCGGACTTCCTTGGCTGCCATTGTTCAGTTCCTCTTTTGAATGATTGCCGTGATGGTCGGATCGGGAGTGATCAGGCGGCCTTCTTGGCCGCGACGGAACCTTCGACGATTCCCATGATGTCGCTTTCCTTCATGATCAGGTACTCGACGCCATCGAGCTTGATCTCGGTGCCGGACCACTTGCCGAACAGGATCCGGTCACCGGCCTTGACATCGAGGGCAACCAGCTTGCCGCTTTCGTCACGGGCGCCCGGGCCGACGGCGATGACTTCGCCTTCCATCGGCTTTTCCTTGGCAGTGTCGGGAATGATGATGCCGCCCTTGGTCTTCTCTTCCTCGGCGACGCGCTTGACCACGACACGGTCGTGGAGCGGACGGAACTTCATGCTTTTCCTCCTGATTCCTGGTTGAGCCAGCACGGCCGACGGCCGCGTCGAAACGGATTGCCTGTCAGCACTCGCCACAGGTGAGTGCCAAGGCGCCCCGGATTTAGGGTTGTGGGTTGTTCGAGTCAAGGCGGTCGGCAAAAGGTTCCGTCAACTCGTTCCGCATTAGCAGCAATCGCCGAGATATGCTGCTAAGTCATTGATGTGGAACGATTTTTGCTGACGTTTCGTTAAGGTCGCGTGACTATTCCCATACGCGCCCCACGTCAAGGAGTGCCGAATGGACCGCAGTTTTGTTGCGCAGCTTAACGACTACCGCATCACCACAGCCGAAATCCTCTACTGGATGCCCGATCACAAGCACGTCCTGCAAAGCTTCGTCTGGCAGAACCTGGATCTGGCGCCACGATTCCCCGCCCTCACCAAGTTCCTCGATTTTTGGGAGAGCAATCTCGACGGCAAGGTCCACCGGGTGCGTGTCGCCAATGCGGCGCTGATCAAACCCGCCGAGTACCGTTTCTCGTCCGGCCTCTACGAATTGCATTGATGCCCGCCTCCGGCCCAAGCGGTTGCATCGTCGAAGTCAAGTGACCTAGGGTTTCCGCCGTTCTCCTTTTTGAAAGATCGGCGTCCCCTCATGACCAAGACTGAACGCGGCCCCAGCCTCCCGGGGCTCGATGCGCTGAAATGGCGTTGCATCGGCCCCTCCCGCGGCGGCCGCGTCGTCGCCGTCGCTGGTGATCCGAACGACCGGATGACGTTCTATTTCGGCGCCTGTGCTGGAGGTATCTGGAAGACGACAGATGGCGGCGTGTTCTGGCGCTGCGTGTCCGACGGCTTCATGGGCAGCTCGGCGGTCGGCTCGATCGCGGTGGCGCCCTCCGACGGCAACGTCGTCTACGCCGGTACGGGCGAGACCGCGATCCGCCTCGACGTCTCCTACGGCGACGGCATCTACAAGTCGACCGACGCGGGCCTGACCTGGCGTCATGCCGGCCTGAAGAACAGCAAGTTCGTCGGCCGCCTCTGCGTCCATCCCCAGAACCCCGACCTGGTCTACGCCGCGGTGCTGGGCGACGTGTTCGGTCCCAATGCCGAGCGCGGTGTCTACCGCTCGAAGGACGGCGGCACGACCTGGCAGCAGGTCCTGCATCGCAGCGACGTCGCGGGCTGCATCGACCTCACGATGGATCCCAACAATCCGCGGCTGCTGTTCGCCTCGATGTGGGAAGCGCGCCGCAACTTCTGGAACATATCGAGCGGCGGCCCGGGCAGCGGCCTGTTCCGTAGCACCGACGGCGGAGACACCTGGGAGGAGATCTCGCGCAAGCCCGGACTGCCCGACGGACTGCTCGGCAAGATCGGCGTCGCGGTCTCACCGGCGCGCCCGGGCCGCGTCTGGGCGCTCGTCGAGGCGGAGGGCGACAAGACCGGACTCTATCGCTCGGACGATTTCGGCATGCGCTGGTCGATGGTCTCGCCCAATCGCGATCTGATGCACCGGCCCTGGTACTATACCCACGTCTTCGCCGACCCCGGCCACGCCGACACCGTCTATGTCACCAACCTGCAGATGTGGAAGTCGACCGACGGCGGCACGACCTTCAGCGAGGTAACGACCCGCCACGGCGACAACCACGACCTCTGGATCGATCCCAAGGATCCCCGCCGGATGATCGAGGGCAACGACGGCGGCGCCCATGTCTCGTTCAACGGCGGGGCCTCGTGGTCGACGATCTACAACCAGAAGACCGCACAGTTCTATCGGCTCGACGTCGACAACCAGTATCCCTATCGCGTCTACGGCACGCAGCAGGACAACACCTCGATCTCGGTACCCAGCGCCTCGGAATGGGGCGTGATCACGCTCGCCGACTGCTCTTATCCCGGCACCGGCGAGTCGGGCTTCATCGCGGTCGATCCGCGCGACCACAACGTGGTCTATGTGGGCGCCATCGGCTCCAGTCCGGGCGGCGCGGGCGCGTTGCAGCGCTACGACCACCGCACGCGCCAGATCCAGCTCGTCAACGTCTGGCCCGAGGAGTCGACCGGCATCGCGCCGGAGGATCTCAAGTATCGTTTCGCCTGGACCTTCCCCATCGTCTTCTCGCCGCACGACCCCGGTACGCTCTACGTCGGTGGCAACTGTGTGTTCCGCACGCGCGACGAGGGCATGAGCTGGCAGCAGATCTCGCCCGACCTCAGCCTCAACGACCGCAAACGCCAGGGCGCGTCGGGAGGGCCGATCACACGCGAGAGCGCCGGCGCGGAAGTCCACGCGACCTGCGCCTGCGTCGTCGAATCGCCCCACCGGCGTGGCGAGATCTGGGCGTCGACCGACGACGGCCTGGTGCACGTCACCCGCGACGCCGGCAAGACGTGGAAGAACGTGACACCCAAGGGCATGCCCAAGCTCGCCTACGTGGGCTGCGTCGAGCTCTCGGCGCACGATGCCGATACGATCTATGTCGCTGCGACCTGCTACAAGCTCGCCGACTACAAGCCTTACCTTTTCAAGAGCACGAACGGCGGCAGGAGCTGGAAGTCTATCAACGGTGACCTGCCCAGGAGCGAGATCACGCGCGTCGTGCGCGCCGATCCCGTCGCCAAGGGGCTGCTGTACATCGGCACCGAGACCGGCGTGTTCTTCAGCCTCGACGACGGAGCGCAGTGGACGCGCATGGGCGGCACCTTCCCCAATGTCCCGGTCTACGACCTAAAGCTCAAGGACAGCGACCTCGTCGCGGGCACGCACGGCCGCTCGTTCTGGATCCTCGACGACGTCACGGCGCTGCGCGGCCTCGCCAGGCCGGCCAAGGGCACCCGCTTGTTTGCCCCGCGCACCGCGGTTCGCACCAAACTGCACTGGAGCGCCGGCGCCAACGTGCGCACCGGCATCGCCTACGGTCCGGCCTTCGGCATCGATGGCAGCACCGTGATGGTCGAGCGCGCCGACGGTACGCGCTATCGCGAGCATCTCGATGTCGGCGAGAATCCGCCCAACGGCGCCATCATCTACTACTGGCTCGCCGAGGACGCCAAGGGGCCGGTGACGCTCACCTTTCGCGACTCCGCGGGCCGCAAGATCATCAGCTACGCAAGCGATGACGAGACGCTCGCCAAGCCGCGCCGGCCCGGTACCAAGGCCGGCCTGCATCGCTTCGTCTGGGACATGAAGTATCCCGGGCCGACCAGGATCGACTATGCGCTGGCGCCGGCGCGGCCCACGCCGCTGGTGCCCGATCCCGAGAACCCGCCCGGCCCGACCGTCGTTCCCGGCAGCTACGGCGTCGAGTTGAGTGTCGGCGTCCAGGACAAGTCGAAGGCCAGCGCGAAGCCGGTGAGCCTCTCGGCCACCTTCAGCGTGGTGAAGGATCCGCGCCTGCCGACCACGCAGGCCGAATACGCCGCCCAGTTCGAGCTGCACAAGGAACTCGTGGCGTCGCTCTCGAAGCTGAAGGAGGCGCTGAACCGGCTGCGTCGGGTCAAGCGCCGGCTCGTCGAGGCGACGCAGCACATCGACAAGGGCGGGCGCGGGCTGCGCAGCCGGGCCGCCGCCATCGACAAGAAGCTGTCGGCGATCGAGGCGATCATGGTCGATCCGCAGCGCAAGTCGGTGCGCGACGTGCTGCGCAATCCGGCGGGCCTCAACGACACGCTGTTCGACATGATCGCCATGGCGACCACCGCCGACCGGCCGCCGACCAGCCAGACGGTCGCGGTGTCGCGCGAGGTCATGGCCAAGGTCGACCAGCAGGTCGCGGCATTCGAGGCCGTGATGGCCAAGGACATCAAGCCGTTCGACGCCATGCTCACCAAGGCCCGCATCAGCCACGTCGCAGCCTAGGGACTTGTCTATGCTGCGCCAGCCCGCCGGCTTCTGGGGCCTCTTCGCGACCGACATGATCGTGCGCGCGGCTTACCAGATGGCCAAGAGCCCGGTGCTGCCGATCCTCGCCGCCAGTCTCGGCGCCAACAAGCTGATGATCGGCACCATCGTCGGCGTCTCGACGCTCACCGGCACGGTGTTCAAGCCGATCGTCGGCATGCTGTCGGACCGCTATGGACGGCGCCTCTTCTTCTTCACGGCGTTGCTCCTGTTCTCGGGCTTCCCCTTTCTCTACCAGTTCGTCAGCACGCCCGATCAGCTCGTCTGGCTGCGCGTGCTGCACGGCACGGCGACCGCCATATTCGGTCCGGTGACCCTCGCCATCGTGATGGAGATGTCGAACCAGAACCGCGGCGCGCGGCTCGGCCTGTTCGAGATGGCGCGCGGCAGCGGCCACCTGATCGCGCCGGCGGTGGCCGGCTTCGTTCTCGCCTGGAGCTCGCCGGAGACGGTGTTCACCGTGGTCGGGCTGCTGAGCTGCGCCGCCTTCGTGCCGGCGCTGTTCGTGCGCTTCGACGAGTCGAAGCGGGAAGCCGTCGAGCGCACCGGCTTCTTCGCCGACCTGGTCGACGGCCTGAAGCACGCCGCCACCCGCCGCGAGCTGTGGTTCGTCGGCGTGCTCGAGTTTGCGATCTATGGTTCGATATACTCGCTCAAGGCCTTCCTGCCGCTCTTCGCGATCGACGCCGGCTACGGCGTCTGGGCGGCGGGCCTGTTCTTCACCTTCCAGGAGGCGACGCACCTTCTGGTGCGGCCGTTTGGTGGCCGGCTGGGCGACCGTCGCGGCTATGCGCCCACCATCGCGCTCGGCCTGGTGGCGATCGGCGCGGCACTGATCGCGCTGCCGTCGGCGCCGACGGCGGGCGTCCTGCTGGGATTGGCCGTGGTCGTCGGCATCGGCCAGGGGCTGACCTTCCCGTCGACGGTCGCGCTGATCGGCAACCGCATCGCCGCCGAGCGTATCGGCATGGGCCTGGGCTTCTACGGAGCGTTGCGCAATCTCGGCAAGGTGGCGGGTCCGATCATCGTCGGCGCCCTGCTCCAGATCTTCGCCGCCAAGCTGGTCTTTCCAGGGCTGGGCGCCGTGGCCCTGCTGGTCGCCGCCACGTTGTTCGTGCTGACCAGCCCGCGCCGAGGCGGCGTTCAGACGCCCTGACGGGTCAATTGGCGGGCCGCCTCGTACTCTCGAGCGGTACGCGCGATCAGCTCCGCCACAGACGGCACGTCGGCGACGCCCGACACCGAGTGGCCGGCGCTCCAGATGTCCTTCCAGCGCTTGGCATCGGGCTTGTCGCGCTCGGCCGCGTTGATGTCCTTGGAGATGTCGATGCTGCCGCGCACCGGCAGCATGTCGGGATCGAGTCCGGCCGCGGCGATCGAGGGCCGCAGCATGTTGGTCTCGAGTCCGGTGAAGGCCCGCGTCAGCAGTACGTCGTCCAGCCGGCTCCTCACCAGCATCTCCTTGTAGCCGTCCTTGGCGAGGCTTTCGCGCGTGGCGATGAACTTGGTGCCCATGTAGGCGAGGTCGCAGCCCAGCGCCTGTGCCGCCGCCACCGCATGACCGTCGGCCATGCCGCCCGCCATCACGACGATGCCGTCCCAGAACTGCCGCACCGCGCGCACGAAGGCGAAGGGATTGGCCCAACCGGTCTGCCCGCCCGCGCCCGCGGTCAGCAGCACCAGCCCGTCGACACCGGCCGCGACGGCCTTCTCGGCGTGACGTACGGAGGCGACGTCGGCAAGCACCAGGCAACCCGAGTCCTTGAGCGGCTTCATCACCGGCTCGGGCGAGCCTACCGAGGTGATCACGATCTCCGCCTTGTGACGCACGACGAGCGCCAGGTCGTCGGCAACGCGCGGGTTGGAGCGATGAACGATCAGGTTGGGGCAGAACGGCGCCGAGGCGACGTCGGTGCCGTCGCGCATCTCGCCCAGCCAGCGGTCGAGCTCCTCGAGCGTACGACAGTTGGCGGTCGGGAACGAGCCGATCACGCCGGCGCGACACGCCGCCGTCACCAGCGCCGGCCCCGACACGAGGAACATCGGGGCCGCGATCAGAGGGAGTTTCAGTCGCGCCTTGAGCCCGGCGGGCAGCGGCATGTCAGGCGACCGCCGCGACGCCTTCCTTCTCGAGGACGCGCTTCACCGCGGGCCGCGCCTTCATGCGCTCGTAGTGGGCCGCGACGTTCCTGGGCAGCGGCATCTTCATGCGGCCGGCGGCCCAGAAGGTGACGTAGAAGAGCGCCGCGTCAGCCACCGAGAACTTGCCGGCGACGTATTCCTTTCCCTCGAGCGCCTTGTCCATCAGGGCGAGACCCTTCTCCATGATCTCCTTGCCGCGCGCCTTGACCTTGTCGTGGTCGGCCTCGGTCGGCGAGTAGTTCATCGGCCGGAACATGCGGCTGAAGCCCTGCATGTGCATGGTCGACACCGCGTAATCCATCGCCTCGATGGCGCGCGCTTCGCCGTCGGCATCGGCCGGCAGCAGGCCCTTCTCCGGATTCTTGCGCGCCAGCCACACGGCGATCGCGGGGAACTCGGTCAGCACCGAACCGTCGTCGCGCTGCAGGGTCGGCACCTTCGACTTGGGATTGAGCTTCACGAAGTCCGGGCCGTACTGCTCCTGCTTGGCGCCGTCGACCTTGTGCACCTCGTAGGGCTTGCCGATTTCCTCCAGCAGCACGTGGATGCCGATCGAGCAGGCGCCGGGCATGTAGTAGAGCTTCATGGTCAACTCCCTAAAGCAGATGATTGTGATGGACGGTCCACGCTAGCATCGGGCCGCGAAGGGGGAAATCACAATGGCGACAGTCAACCTGCGATCGCTGATCGGCACCACGCCGACCAAGATCGGCACCTTTCTGTTCGAGTTCACGACGCCTGGCATCGGCCAGATCCTGAAGGCGGCCGGTGCGGACTATGCGGTGCTCGACATGGAGCATACCGGTTTCTCCTTCGATACCGTCCGCCAGGTCGTGCGCTACAGCCAGGCGGCGGGGCTGCCGCTGGTGGTGCGCGTGCCGAGCCAGCAACGCCACCACGTCAGCCGCGCCCTCGACACCGGTGCAGACGGCGTGATGGTGCCGATCGTGTCCTCGGTCGAGCAGGCCAAGGCCGTGCTCGACGCCGCCAAGTACTGGCCCGACGGCACCCGCGGCGTGGCGCTGGGCCTCGGCCACGAACGCTTCGCCATGCGCTCCGAGCCTCTGCTGCCGCGCTTCGCCGAGCAGAACGCCCGCACCGCCATCATCCTGCAGATCGAGGATCCGCGCGGCGCGGCGGCCGCCGACGGGATCGCCGCCCTGCCCGGCGTCGACATGCTGTGGCTCGGTCACAACGATCTCTCGGTCGCCATGGGCGAGCCCGGCGCCTTCGACCATCCCGACTTTCTCGAGGCCGAGCAGGCGACGATCGCGGCAGCCAGGAAGCACGGCAAGTCGGCGGGGCGCCTTGCCGTGGATGCCCAGCAGGCCGCCCGGTTCGTGAAGCTCGGCTACGACTTCGTCTCGATCGCGGGCGATGTCTGGCTCCTGCAGCAGGCTTTCGCGGCCGGGTTGGCCACCGTGAGGTCGTCGTCATGAAGAGCAAGTGGAAGAAGTCGCCGCCGGAACTGATCGCCACCTTCGACGCCGCCATCGCCGGCCGACCCGGCGTGAAGCGCAGCCAGATGTTCGGCTACGCCAACGCCTTCCTGCACGGGCACATGCTGACCGGCCTGTTCCAGGACCGGATGATGGTGCGGCTCTCCGAGGCCGATCGCGCCAGGGCGATCGAGGCGGGCGGCTCGATCTTCGAACCGATGCAGGGCCGGCCGATGCGTGAGTACGTCGTGCTGCCCCCCGGGATCGTGGCCGACAAGCGCAAGCTGGCCGGATGGTTGAAACGCGCCATCGCCTACGTCGACACCCTGCCACCCAAGAAGCCCAAGAAGCCTAAGCGCGGATGACCACCGGCAGGGAGCGGATGCCGCGGATGAAGTTGGAGTAGAGGCGGACCGGCGGGCCCGCGACCTCGATCCTGAGGTCGCGCTTCAGGAACTCCTCCCATAGGATGCGGATCTGCATCTCGGCCAGCCGGTCGCCGACGCAGCGATGGATGCCGGCGCCGAAGGAGAGATGCTGCCGCGCCTTGGGCCGGCCGACCAGGAAGCGCTCGGGCTCCTCGATCGCGGCCTCGTCGCGATTGCCCGAGACGTACCACATGACGACCTTGTCGCCGGCACGGATCGTCTTGCCGGCGAGCTCGCAGTCCCGGCGCGCGGTGCGGCGCATGTGGATCACCGGCGTCGCCCAACGGATCGTCTCGGCCACCAGGCTCGGCATCAGCGACGGGTCGGCACGCACCTTGTCGAGCTCGGCGGGGTTCTCCAGCAGCGCCATCAGGCCGGCGCTCATCGAGTTCCGCGTCGTGTCGTTGCCGCCCACGATCAGCAGGGCGAAGTTGCCGATGAACTCGCGCGTCGGCATGTTCCTCGTGGCCTCGCTGTGGGCCATCATCGAGATCAGATCGAAGGTCGGCGGCCGGGACGCGCGTTCCTGCCAGAGCGCGGCCATGGTCTCGGCCATGCGGGTGAGCTCCGCCATGCGCTCCTGGTTCGACTTCACGACGGCGTCCTCGGCCTCGATGTTCGCGATGGCGACGTCGGACCACCAGGTGAGGCGGCGGCGGTCGGCCTGAGGGAAGTCGAACAGCGTCGCCAGCATCATGGCGGTGAGTTCGGTCGAAACCCGGTCGGCCCAGTCGAACACCTCGCCGCGCGGCAAGCCGTCGAGCACGGTCGCGGTCCGCTCCCGGATCAGCCCCTCCATGTTGGCGAGGTTGGTCGGCGCCACGATCGGCGCCACGGTCCTGCGCTGCGCGGTGTGGCGCGGCGGGTCCATGCGGATGAAGTTGGGCAGCTCCTCACCCTGCGGCTGGTCGGCGATCTGGATGCCGCCCAGCTCGGACGCCGAGGAGAAGGTCGCAGGGTCGAGCTCGACCGTCATGATGTCGGCATAGCGGGTCACCGACCAGTAAGGGCCGAACGGACTCGCCTCGTGGCGATGCACCGGGTCCTCGCGGCGCAGGCGGGCGAAGTGCGGACCCCAGCTATCCTCGCGGTAAAGACGCGGCTGGCTGACATCGACATGCTCGGTCATGGCCCATGGCCACCTGCGCGCCCTCTGCAAGTCAAGCGCTTTAGTCGCAACACCCCTCCTTTTGGCGCGTTGACAGGACGAATGCCCGGGCGCAAACCCCTGCCGCGCCGCCGCTTTCGGCGGCTTTTCGACATCATGGCTCCAGCCGAGACCTCGCAAACCCAGACCAGCACCGGTGGCGACCCGGGCAAGCCTGCCGTCCATCCCGCCGGCGCCGCCCTGATCGTGGGCGCGCTCGGTGTGGTGTTCGGCGACATCGGCACCAGCCCGCTCTACGCGCTGCGCGAGTCCTTCCAGCACGGGCTGACGCCGACGCCCGAGCATGTGCTTGGCGTGCTCTCGATCCTGTTCTGGGCGGTGACGCTCACCGTCACCATCAAGTACGTGACGCTGATCATGCGCGCCGACAACAAGGGCGAGGGCGGCGTACTGGCGCTGGCGACGCTCGCCATGCGCGGCCTCGACGGCAGGGCCCGCAACGTCCGCCGCGCCGTCACCGTGCTGGCCGTGATCGGGCTGGCGCTGTTCTACGGCGACGCCATCATCACGCCCGCCATGTCGGTGATGAGCGCTGTCGAGGGCCTGTCGGCCGTGACGCCGGCCTTCACGCCGCTGGTCGTGCCGCTGGCGCTTTGTATCCTGGTCGCGCTCTTCTTCCTGCAGTCGCGCGGCACCGCCGACGTCGGCCGGCTGTTCGGGCCGGTCATGCTCCTGTGGTTCGTCGTGCTGGGCGTGCTGGGCCTCTGGCAGATCGTCAAGAACCCGGCCGTACTGGAAGCGATCAACCCGATCTACGCCTACCGCCTCATCGCCGAACGCGGTTTCGGCATCTTCTGGGCCTTCGGCTCGATCGTGCTGGCCGTCACCGGCGCGGAGGCGCTCTACGCCGACATGGGCCATTTCGGCCGCCGCCCGATCCGCACCGCCTGGCTCGGCCTCGTCATGCCCGGCCTGCTGCTGAACTACTTCGGCCAGGGCGCGATGGTCATCGAGAACCCCGAGGTCGTGCACCACGTCTTCTTCGAGCTGGTGCCCGACGACTACATCATCTTCCTCGTCGCGCTCTCCACGCTCGCCACCGTGATCGCTTCGCAGGCGGTGATCACCGGCGTGTTCTCGCTGACCCGCCAGGCGATCCAGCTCGGCTACCTGCCGCGCATGGACATCCGGCACACCTCGGAGACGGCGATCGGCCAGATCTACATCTCCCGCGTCAACTGGCTGCTGATGTCCGGCGTCGTCGCCGTGGTCGTGGGCTTCGGCTCCTCGAGCGCGCTGGCCGGCGCCTATGGGCTGGCCGTCACCGGGGCCATGCTGGTCGACGCCGCCCTCGCCATGGTGGTCGCGGTGGTGGTGTGGCGCTGGTCCTGGCAGCTCGCCGCCGCCGTGTTCGGCTTCCTCGCCATCCCCGACCTCGCCTTCTTCATCGCCAACGCCCTCAAGATTCCCGACGGCGGCTGGCTGCCGTTGATCATCGCCGTCCTGGTCTACTTCACCATCACGACCTGGCGCAAAGGCCGCCGCCTCGTCGCGACCGAGATGAGCGAAGGCGCGCTGCCGCTCAGGCAGTTCCTCGACCGCATGGAGCGTGCACCCGACCGCGTCGCCGGCACGGCGGTCTTCCTCACGGCCGATGCTACGTCGACGCCGGCCGCCTTCCTGCACAACCTCAAGCACAACAAGGTCCTGCACGAGCGGATCATCATCCTGCAGGTCGACACGATGGACGTGCCGGTCGTGCCGGAAGCCAACCGCGTCGAGGTCGAGCGGCTGGGCAAGGGCTTCCACACCGTGATCGCCCACTACGGCTTCACCGAGCAGCCCGACGTCCCCGCGGCATTGCGCGCCTGCCGCCCGCACGGCATCGCCTACGACGAGATGGAGACCTCCTTCTTCCTCGGCCGCGAGACGCTGGTGCCGCTGCAGCATTCCAAGCTCGGCCGCTGGCGCCGCGACTGGTTCATCTCGCTCTCCCATTCGGCCTCCGCCACCAAGACCTTCTTCCGAATCCCGCCCAACCGCGCTATCGAACTCGGCAACCAGATCCAGATCTGAGCCTCCGAAGAAGGAAGCCGGACATGCCGCGTTCGCCACTCGTCCTGCTGCCGGGCCTGCTCAACACCGCCCGGCTGTGGCGGCACCAGGTCGAGGCCCTGTCCGACGTCGCCGACGCCACCATCCCCGAGCTCTGGCACCACGACAGCATGGGCGCGATCGCCGACTCCGTGCTGGCCGCCGCGCCGCCCACCTTCGCGCTGTGCGGCTTCTCGATGGGCGGCTACGTCGCCTTCGAGATCTTCCGCCGCGCGCCCGGGCGCGTGGAGCGGCTCGCCCTGATGGACACCCAGGCGGCGCCCGATTCGCCCGAGGCCGCGAGGCGCCGCCACGATTTCATCGAGCAGACCCGGATCGGCCGCTTCCACGGCGTGCATCCCCGGCTGCTGCCCCAGCTCGTCCACCCCTCGCGCGTCGAGGATCCCGAGGTCGCCCAACCGATCCTCGACATGGCGACCGAGGTCGGCGGCGACGGCTTCATCCGCCAGCAGACCGCGATCCTGGGCCGCGCCGACAGCCGGCCGCTGCTGGTCGACATCGAGGTGCCCACGCTCGTCCTGGCCGGCCGCCAGGACCAGCCGACGCCGGTCCGGCGCGCCGAGGAGATGGCCGCCGACATCGCCCGCTCCCGGCTCGTCGTGCTCGAGGCGTGCGGCCACATGGCGCCGCTGGAGAAGCCGGCCGAGGTCTCGGCCGCATTGAGGAGATGGCTGACGCAATGAACACGATGAACGCGACGAACACCGTCTACGCACGGGAGGACCATCTCGGCGCCGACGAGTACATCGACGTGGTGAACAAGTCGGGCCTCAACCGCCCGGTCGGTGATCGCGGCCGCATCGAGCGCATGCTGGCCCACGCCAACCTGATCATGACCGCGCGCCAGGACGGCCGTCTCGTGGGCTTCGCCCGCTCCCTCACCGACTTCTGCTTCTGCTGCTATCTCTCCGACCTCGCCGTCGACAGGGCCTGCCAGGGCCAGGGCATCGGCAAGCGCCTGATCGTCGAGACGCGCACGGCCGCGGGCGGCGCCCTGACAACCACCCTGCTGCTCTCGGCGCCGACGGCGATGACCTATTACGAGGGCATAAAGATGCCGAAGGCGGAGAACTGCTTCCTCTACCGCCGCGAGAAGTGATGCCCCGGCGAACGGGACAAGGCGGAGATCGAACATGAGCGGGGCGCGCCGCGGGACGGCCGCCTAGGTCCTTGTTCCGTCGGCGCTATCCGGCGCCGCCCCGGTGTCCGCTGTCTCCACGAGCGGGACATTCCGGCCCCGCGGGGGTCTTGATGACGATACGGGCTGACGTCCCTCCGTCCGCAGCAGCGCCACCAGCACGCGGTCGTTGGCCCGGGCGAGATGGCCGAGCTGGCGGCCGCGATGCAGGACCGGCCGCGTCGACCGCTTCGACAGGCGGTCGGTGGCGGCGAGCACGATCGCCTCGCGTCGCCAGGCCAGCCGGTCCTCGCAGTCCCGGTCGAAGACCGGGTCGGCCAGGCGCCAGCGATTGACGGTGCGCCGGTCGACGCCGATCCGCACCGCCGCCTCGGTGGTGGTGCCCCAGCGCAGCAGGCAGCGCAGGAAATCATACTTGCGACGGGCGAGCGTGGGCCGCCGGGGCTGCGGGACGTAGACGGTTTCCATGCGATCCTCCTCAGTTGGCAGGATCGTATATAGGATAAAGACGTCCTCCTGTCAATCCTGCCGCGCCGATCAGCCGCCGACCGTGGCCGGCGCGGTCTGCGAGAGCGCACCGACGATGGGACAGCCGGCGAGGCCGCCCCGGCGCGGGCAGGCCTCGAGCAGCGGCTCGAGCGCCGCTTCCATCCTTTCGAGGTCGGCCCTGCGACGGCGGATGTCGGCGATCTGCCTTTCGGCGATGTCGTAGATGTCGCTGCAGGTCAACGCCCCGCGGCGGCCGATACCCAGCATGTCGCGGATGGACGCGGCCGGAAAGCCGAGTTCCAAGGACCGCTTTATGAACACGATGCGCTCCACTTCGTCGGCGGGATAGAGCTGCAGGCCCCTGACCGTGCGCCGGGGCCTGGAGACCAGGCCGAGCCGATCGTAGGACTTGAGCGTGTCGACATCGACGCCCGCCTTGGCGGCGAGGGCGGAAAGCGTCAGCGTGGCAAGAGCGGGCATGTCGACAGGCTGCCTTTAATTGGTTGCGGAGCGGTCCCCACGACCGGGAAGACCGGCCATGGTGGCACGGCGGCCCGGCGGATCGCCAGCGTGCAATCCGCTAGCGGCCCTGTTGCGCGGCAACCGCCTTCTGCAGCTCGTTGTCGAAGCCGCTCAGGGTCTGCTGGAAGGGGCCGGCCTCCGTCCCCTGGAGCAGGAGCTGGACCGTGATCTGCGAGCCGCGGCGCATCTGGTCGAGAAGCTGAGCCGACTTGCCGTCGTCGTACTGGCAGATGCCCTGGCCGCAGATGCTGGTCGAGATGAAGGGGTTGTAGTCGACCTGGATGCTGGCCTGCCGGCCCATGCCGTCGCCCACCACGGAGAATTTCCGGTAGGCCGCCGAGTAGCGCACGACGAGGAACTGGCCGAGCAGGCTGTTGCCGTCGATGGTCGCCTGCACGCCGCAATCGCGGCCGCCCTCCTGGGTGCAGTGCATCACCCATTTGTTGGGGGGCTGGCTCTGGGCGGAAGCGGATCCGCCGACCGGAGCGGCGAGCGTCGTCACCAGGAGTGCACTGGTCACCATTGCGGAACGGATCATCGGGCCCCCGGCGTTTGCCAACGTTCAACCGGCTTCCTATGTAGCCGTCTGCCTTTTCCCTGACAAAGGAACCCTCTGCATGTCCGACACGATCAAGCTCGCCGCCTTCTGCGGCAGCCTGCGCAAGGCCTCGTTCAACCGCCTGGCGCTGCAGGCCTTCGTCGAGCGCCTGCCGGCCGGCACGGCCTGCCAGACGATCGAGATCGGCGACTGGCCGCTCTACGACGCCGACCTCCAGGCCAAGGGCTTTCCCGACAAGGTGCAGGCCGCGCAGAAGGCGATGCTCGAGGCCGACGGCATCGTGATCGTCACGCCGGAATACAACTACGGCATCTCGGGCGTGCTGAAGAACGCCATCGACTGGCTGTCGCGCACCACGCCGCAGCCCTTCGCCGCCAAGCCCGTCGCGCTGTTCGGCGCCTCGATGGGCGTGCTCGGCACGGCGCGTGCCCAGTACCAGCTCCGCCAGACGCTGGTGTTCCTCGACGGCCGCCCGCTCAACAAGCCCGAGGTCATGATCGCCCAGGCGCAGACCAAGTTCGCCGACGGCAAGCTGGGCGACGAGACGACGGGCAAGCTGCTGGCCGACCTCGGCGCCGCGCTGGCGCTCGCGGTACGGCAGGCGAAGGCCGCGGCTGCGGTGAAGTAGCCGGACGGACCTACTTCGCGCGCAGGCCGAGAATGTAGGCGATCAGGTCGTCCTGATCGCGCGCGCCCAGCGAGAAGTCGGGCATGCGGCCGTGCGCGGCCGACATGAAGCCGCGCAGCCTTCCGGGCGTGGTCGCGGGATCGGCGGCGATGGCCGGCAGGGTCGGCACGCCGTCGGCGCGGCCGGCGACGGCCGACCGGTCGACGAGGTGGCAGTTGCCGCACCAGCGTTCGGCCAGCGCGCGCCCGCGGTCGGCGTCCTGCGCCGAGGCGGCGACCGGCAGCACCCACGGCGCGGCGAGCAGCACGGCGATCGCGGGCCTCACAGCATGTAAACTCCGCTGGGCGTGACCGCCATGTTGTTCACGACCGACTTCACGCCCGGCACCTCGCGGACCAGGACGGCGAAGGCCTCGCACTGGGCGGCCGTCTCGGCATGGCCCCAAAGTTCGACGTTGCCGTCGGCGACGATGACGTTGCGCACCACCGTCTGGGCCCACGGTTCGCGGCCGATCCGGGTCAGGATCTCGCGGCGGAGGTCGGCGTCGGAGACGGCAGGCGCCGCGGCCTCGGGCGCCAGCGAGACCAGCGCCTGCAGGAGGTTGGCGCGGCTGACGATGCCGACGATCCGGCCGTCGCGCACGACCGGCAGCCGCTTGACGCGGTGCTCGTCCATGAGGGCTGCCACCTCGGCCAGGTCCGTGGTTTCCCCGACGGTCACGACCTTCTTCGACATCACCTCGGCCACCGTGCGGCCATGGGCCTTGAGGAAGTCCCGCGCCAGCCGCCCGCCGTCGGCGAACACCGCCGTCCAGCGACGCGCCGGCCTGTCCGACCCGATCTCGGCGCGATGGATGAGATCGCCCTCGCTCAGGATGCCGACCAGCCTGCCGGCACCGTCGACCACCGGCAGCGCGCTGATGCGTTCGCCCAGCAGCAGGCGCGCCGCCTCGAGCACGGTCGCCTGGGGACCGATGCAGACCACGTTCGCGGTCATCACGTCGCCGACCTTCATGCCATCCTCCTCGCCCCGGGACCGGAGTCGCGGAAGGATCGCCCGCCCCGCCCACGGGCGCCTTGATCTAGATTAA
>CAYQAY010000008.1:0-86990 GCA_964415585.1 uncultured Reyranella sp. | reverse complement strand
CCGGAGTCGCGGAAGGATCGCCCGCCCCGCCCACGGGCGCCTTGATCTAGATTAAGGGGCGACGAGGAGGGCCCATCCTTGCGGCCATTGGCTGACCGGAACGATCGGAGTAGGATCGACCGATGTTCGATCGCATCACCTTCGACCAGAAGATCATGGGTGGCCGCGCCTGCATTCGCGGGAGCGGATTCCCGTGTCGGACATCGTGTCGCAAATCGCCTATGGCGCGTCGCCCGACGAGGTGCTGCAAGAATATCCCGACCTGGAGCGCGAGGATATCTCGCAGGCACTCGGCTATGCCGCGGCGTTGACCAGGGACGAAGTCATCGCGTCCTAGAATTTCTGGCTGAACCGGAATCATTCTCCTCCCCCATCACATGGGGGAGATGCCACGTCATTCATGGCGGAGGGGAAGGCAACACCAAGACTGTTGCATTCCCCCTCCCTGCCCTCCCCCGTAAGACGGGGGAGGAGAAGGACTCCAATCAATGCTTCGGTCCAGGCCGAAAGAACGCCTGGCGGGTCCGTGCTAGCAAGCGGGCCCATGGCGTCGCGACTGCCCCTCCTCTGCCTGCTGATCGCCGTCACCTGCCTCAGCCAGTTCTACCGCGTCTCCAACAGCGTGATCGCGCCCGAACTGGTGCGCGACCTCGACCTCTCGGCGCGCCAGCTCGGCTGGGCGGGCAGCGCCTTCTTCTTCGCGCTGTTCGCGGTCCAGGTGCCGGTCGGCATGTGGTTCGACCGCTTCGGTGCGCGCCGCACGGTGGCGGCCCTCTCCCTCCTCGCCATGGCGGGCGCACTCGTGATCGCGGTCTCGACCGACGCGGTCGGCCTGATCGCCGGCCGCACCATCGTGGGCGTGGGCTGCGCCGCCTCCTTCATGTCGGTGGTCTTCCTGTGCTCGCGCTGGTTCCCGCCGGCGAAGCTCGCGACGGCGCTCTCCTGGGTGTTCGCCGCCTCCAACATCGGCACGCTGGCGGCCGCGACGCCGCTCGCCTGGGTCGCCGCCACGGTCGGCTGGCGCACGGGTTTCGTGGGCCTCGCCGCCGTCACGGTGCTGGTGGCGATCGGCTTCTTTCTGTTCGTGCGCGACCGGCCGCCCGAGCAGGCCGCGCCTGCGGCGAAGAAGGAGAGCCTGGCCGAGATCGCGAGGGGCCTGCTCGAGGTCTGGACGACCAGAGGCCTGGTGCCGGTGCTCGCCATGCATTTCTTCGCCTACGCCACGATGCTGACGGTGCTGGGCGTGTGGGGCGGCCCCTACCTCTACGACGTGCACAAGCTCGACGCGGTGGCGCGCGGCAACGTCCTGCTGGCGATGGGCGTGGCGCAGATCGCGGGCATCCTGGCCTACGGGCCGATGGACCGCGTGCTGCGCTCGCGCAAGCGGGTGGTGCTTGGGGGTGCCGCCATCTCCGCAACGCTGCTGGCCGTCATGGCGGCGCTGCCGCAGCCGCCGCTCTGGCTCGCGGTCGTGCTGCTCACGGTGTTCTGCTTCTTCTGCGCTTTCGGCACGACCATCGTGGCGCAGGGCCGCGCCCTCTTCCCCGACCGGCTGGCCGGCCGCGGCGTGACGACGGTGAATATGGCGCAATGCCTCGGCCTCACCGTGCTGCCGGCCGGCATGGGCTACATCGTCGAGGCGTTCGGCGCCGGCGACCTTGCCTACCGCGTCTCGTTCGGCGCGCTGGCGCTCGGCCTCGTGCTGGGCGCCAGCGTCTACGTGCGCTCGCGCGACAGCGCGACGGCCTGATCGGCACCTATGAGGGCTACTTCGTCGCTTCCTTGAGGTAGGCCACGAGGTCGGCGAGCTGGCCGGCGTTCTTCACGCCGTTGAACACCATCTTGGTGCCCGGCACCCTGCCCTTGGGGTCGCGGCTGTACTCGGCCATGGTCGTGTCGTCCCACACGATGTTCGAGGCCTTCATCGCATCCGACGACTCGTAGCCCGGCGTGTTGCCGGCCTTGCGGCCGAACACGCCGTGCAGGTTGGGACCGGCGGCCTGCGTGCCGCCCTTCTCCAGCGTGTGGCAGGCGCGGCACTGGGTGTTGAACACACGCTCGCCGCGCGAGGCGTCACCCGTTGGCGCAGCGGGCGACTGCGCCCAGGCCGAAGAGATCGGCAGGACTGCGCCCGACGCCGCCACGATCAAGAGGCCCATCCATGACTTCATTCTCTTCTCCTGCTTCGCGCGCGAGCAGCTCCCGCTTGCGCCGGAAACCCCAACGATAGCCCGAAATCGAGCCGTCCTTCCTGACGACACGATGGCACGGAACCACGACCGCCAGCATATTGGCCGCGCAGGCTTCCGCCACCTCGCGCGCCAGCTTCGGCGTGCCCAGTCGGGCGGCGATCCCGCCATAGCTCGCGGTCCGGCCAGCGGGAATCGCGCGCAATGCCTGCCAGACACGCAGCTCGAACTCGGAGCCGCGCAAGTCGATCAACAGGTCGTGATCATTGCGGGGCCGTTCGATCAGGCTCGCAAGCCGCCCGAGCAGGCCGGCGAGCGCCGCAGGATCCTCGACCAAAGTCGCATCCGGGAAGCGCGCGACGAGACCGGCGCGGATCGCGGGCGTCGGCTCGCCGAACTCGAGCATCGCGAGGCCCTGCCCGGAAATTGCGGCGACGAACGGACCGAGCGCGCTTTCGCCCTTTGCGTAGCGGAGTGTCGTTGCCATGTTCTTCTCCATCGCTTTGATCCTTTGGGGAACCGATGGCGGGAAGATAGGGGCACACGGGGTCCGTTACGCTCCGGCAGCGGACTGGAATTCGAGGCCATGCAGGACTTGTTCGACACTCCGGACGAGACGGAAGAACTGGCGTCGGGCGCCGTGCTGCTGCGCGGGTTCGCCGTGGCCCACGACCGCGCGCTGCTGGCCGCCATCGAGGCGGTGGCGGCAGAGGCGCCGTTCCGCCGCATGACGACGCCGGGCGGCTTCGAAATGTCGGTGGCGATGACCAACTGCGGGACCGCGGGCTGGATCACCGACCGCAGGAGCTACCGCTACACGGCGAACGATCCGCTGAGCGGCAAGCCGTGGCCCGCCATGCCGCCGCTGTTCGCCACGCTCGCGCGCGATGCCGCCGCACAGGCGGGGTATCCGGGCTTCGCGCCCGACGCCTGCCTGGTCAACCGCTACGAGCCTGGCACGAAGCTCTCGCCGCACCAGGATCGCGACGAGGCCGACCACGGCCATCCCATCGTGTCGGTGTCGCTGGGCGTGCCTGCCACCTTCCAGTTCGGCGGGCCCCGGCGCACCGACCCGATGAAGAAGTTCGCACTGCATCACGGCGACGTGGTGGTGTGGGGCGGTCCGTCGCGGCTCGCCCATCACGGCGTGCTGACGGTGAAAAGCGGCGAGCACCCGCTGACAGGGCACCGCCGCTTCAACCTCACCCTGCGCCGGGCGCTCTGACCCCCTCCGTCGGCGATTACGCCGATACCTCCCCCGCAGACGCAGGGCTATCGCATATGGCAATTCTCCCGTCGTCCCGACCGGAGCGAAGCGGAGTGGAGGGACCTTTTTTCTTCGATTTGACGGCAACGACTGGAAACAAGGTCTCTCCACTCGGGCCTTCGGCCCTCGGTCGAGACGACGGAGAGGTCCATATGCGATAGCCCTGCCCGCAGACAGGGGGAGGAGAAGTCATCCTCTTCCCCTTCGCGGAGTCCGCGAAGTCGGCGCTAGGTCGTCGGGCGACCTAGCGCCTGAAGTGCCCTCGCCTTGCGAGGGCGATGGGGTCACTCCGCCTTGAGGTTCTGCTCCTTGATGAGCGTCACCCACCGCTTCTCTTCCAGGAGATACCACTCCTTGAACTGGGCCGGCGTCGAGCTCCTGATCTCGACGCCCTGCTTCTTGAAGCGCTCGATCACCTCGGGCTCGGCCGTGATCTTGGCAATGGTGGCGTGAAGCTTGTCCTGGATCGGCTTGGGCGTGCCGGCCGGCACCACCAGCCCCTGCCAGAACACGACGTCGAAGTCCTTGAGATCGCTCGACTCGGCCACGGTCGGGATCTCGGGGAAGCTGGGCGAGCGCTTGAGGCTGGAGATCGCGATGGCGCGCGTCCTGCCCGACTGCAGAAACGGGATGGCCTCGAGCGAGGCCGAGAACATCATCTGCGCGTTGCCGGCGGCGAGATCCTGGCCGGCCTGGGCGCCGCCGCGATAGGGCACGATGGTGTACTGCAGCCCGGTCTTGGCGCGGAACAATTCCGCCGCCATGTGGTTGGTGGCGCCGATGCCCGAGGTCGCCATGTTGAACTTGCCCGGATTGGCTTTCAGGTAGGCGATCAGCTCGGCCATGGTCTTGACCGGAAAGTCGGCGTTCACCTGCAGGATGAAGGGCGTGAAGCTGATCAGCGACACCAGGTCGAAGCTCTTGTGCGGGTCGTACTGGACGTTGCCCTGCAAGGTCGGATTGATGATCAGCGAAGTGCCGCCGCCGTAGAGCGTGTAGCCGTCGGCCGGGGCCTTGGCGACGAAGTTGGAGGCCACGGTCGTGGCCGCGCCGGCCTTGTTGTCGATCAGCACCGGCTTGCCGAACTCGGCGCTCATGCGTTCGCCGATGACGCGCACGATCGCGTCGTTCAGGCCGCCCGCCGGATAGGGCACGACGAAGGTGATGGCCTTGGTGGGGTAATCGGACTGTGCGAAAGCGCAAACCGGCAACACGAACGCGGCGAGCGCCGCCGCGACGAACGTCGAACGCTTCATTTCTTCCTCCCTGTGAGGTCAGTCGCTGACGAAGAACGGCAGCGTCACCTCCTTGTTGACCGGCTCGAAAGCCAGCCGGACGCGCTTGCCGATCTTGAGATCGGCCTCGGTTACGTCGCGCAGCGGCGCGTTCACCCGCACGCCGGCATCCATGTCGACCAGCGCCACGATGTAGGGCGCCTGGGCCTTGAAGAAGAAGTTGAACGGATGGTGGCACACGGTCCAGGTGTGGATCGCGCCGCCCGTCTTCGCCTCCTTGAATTCGCTCTCCTGCGAGAAGCAGTGCGGGCACACGGGCCGCGGATAGTGCCGCACCTTGCCACAGGCCGAGCAGTGCTGGAGCATGAACTTGCCGTCGCGCATTCCGTCCCAGAAGGGCTGGCTCTCGCGAGTCGGCGTCGGCAGCGGACGCTCTGGAACGGGGCCGGGAAGAGGTGCCGTGCTCATGCCGCCCTCCGCAGGATCGCGATCGAGCCGTCGCCCATGTCGCCGTAGCCGGTGACGAGGCCCACCTCCGCGTCCGCGACCTGCGCCTTGCCGCCCTCGCCGCGGAGCTGGCGCGTCAGCTCGATCGCATGGTTGAGGCCCACGACATGGCCCTGGCTGAGCAGGCCGCCATGGGTGTTGATCGGCAGATCGCCGCCCAGCCCGATGCGGCCGTCCATCACGAACGGCCCGCCCTCGCCGTCCTTGCAGAAGCCCAGGATCTCGAGCTGGCGGATCACCGTGAAGGTGAAGCAGTCGTAGATCTCCGCGACGTCGATGTCCTTCGGGCCGACGCCGGCCATCGCGTAGGCGCGCGGCGCGCTCTTCACGAGGCCGAACTCCAGCAGGTCGGGACGCTGCGCGATCGAGGCGGGCGATTCGGGATGGCCCTCGGCCACGCCCATGATGGTGACGAGAGGCTTCTTCAGGTCGCGCGCTTCCTTCGCCCGGCTGATCACGATGGCGGCGCCGCCGTCGCTCTCGAGGCTGCAGTCGAACAGGCGGAACGGATCGGCGATCATGCGCGAGGCGTGATGCTCCTCGACGGTGAGCGGCTTGTTCATCACGACGTTGCCGTTGAGGATCGCGTGCCGGCGCGTCACGACGGCGACCTCGGCCATCTGGCGCGCGGTCGTGCCGTAGAGCTCCATGTGGCGGCGCGCGCCCTGGGCGTAGAGCTGGGCCGGCGCGAACATGCCGATCGGCGCCTCGAACTCGGCGGCCAGCGCGAACTGCGGAAACTGCTGCAGGCGCGTCGACACGCGCGCGCCGGAATAGCCGGTGCGGCCGACCGCGATCAGCACGTGGTTGCAGACGCCGGTGGCGACCGCCATCGTGGCGCTCTGGATCGCGGCGACGCAGGTCGCGCCGCCCATCGGCACGAACAGCGAGAGCTTGAGGTCGGGCAGGCCGAGATTGGCGATGAAGTCCTCGGCGATGCCGCCGCCCGGAAAGTAGGGAACGACGCCGTCGATGTCGCGCGGGCTCAAGCCCGCATCGGCGATGGCGGCGAGGCTGGCCTCGAGCTGCAGCGCCAGCGCGCTCTTGTGCGTGCCGCGCGTGTAGGCGGTCTCGCCGATGCCGCTGATCGCCGCCGCTTCGCGGAGTGGGTGTGCCATGTTGCTTCCTCCCACGTTCATCGTGCCCTAAGCTCGCGCATCCGCGAAGGGGGAAGAATGTCGAAGCAGGAGCTGGTTTCGCTGTCGTCGGTCGAGATGCGTCGTCGCATCGGAACCAAGGAGATTTCGCCGGTCGAATTGCTGGAGGCTTGCCTTGCCCGGATCGAGGAGGTGAACCCGGCGGTCAACGGCGTGACGGCGATGTGCGTCCACCGCGCCCGCAAGGAAGCCAAGGCTGCGGAAGCCGCGGTGCGCCGCGGCGAGGACCTGCCGCTGTTGCACGGGCTGCCGACCGGCATCAAGGATCTCGAGGAGACCAAGGGCCTCCTCACCACCTACGGCTCGCCGCTCTACCGCGACTTCGTGCCGGCCTACGACAACGTCATGGTGGGCCGCGTGCGCGCCGCCGGCGCGGTGATCGTCGGCAAGACCAACGTGCCGGAGTTCGGCGCGGGCTCGAACAGCCGCAACCCGGTGTGGGGCGCCTCGGGCAATCCCTTCAACCCGATGCTCAACCCCGGCGGCTCCTCGGGCGGATCCGCGGTGGCGCTGGCGACCGACATGCTGCCGGTCTGCACCGGCTCCGACACCGGTGGCTCCTTGCGCAACCCCGCCTCGTTCTGCGGCGTCGTGGGCTTCCGCCCCTCCCCCGGCATGGTCGCCGTCGAGCGCCGCGCCATGGGCTGGACGCCGATCTCGGTGCTGGGTCCCATGGGCCGCAGCGTCGCCGACACCTGCCTGCTCTACGCCACGCAGATCGGCCAGCACGACACCGACCCGCTCTCCTTCCCGCTCGATCCGATGGCCTATGCCGAGCCGTGGCCGGTCGATCTCGGCAGCCTGCGCGTGGCCTACACCGAGGACTATGGCGGCGCGCCCGTCGAGAAGGGCATCCGCCAGGCCTTCCGCGGCAAGATCAAGGCGATGAAGCACCTGTTCCGCCGCCTCGACAGGGTCGAGGTCGACTACGGCGGCGCCGACCGCTGCTTCGACGTGATCCGCGCCGTCAGCTTCCTGTCGCGCTACCAGGACCTCTACAAGAACAAGAAGCATCTGCTCGGGCCGAACATCGTCGCCAACTACGAGCTGGGCGCGAAGCTGTCGCTGGCCGACTTCGCCTGGGCGCACGGCGAGCAGACGCGGATCTTCCGCAGCTTCCAGACCCTCTACAAGGACTACGACCTCGTCATCGGCCCGACGGTCGGTGTGACGCCGTTCCCGTGGAAGCAGCTCTACCTCGACACGATCGACGGCAGGAAGCTCAACAACTACTACCACTGGATGGCGACCAAGTACTTCGTCACCCTGACCAGCAACCCGGCGGTCTCCCTGCCCTGTGGGCTCGACCACAGGAAGATGCCGTTCGGCCTGCAGGTGATCGGCCGCTTCCGCGGCGACGGCGAGGTGCTGGGCGCCGCCCACGCCATGGAGCAGGCCTTCAAGGCGATCCCCGGCCTCGCCCGGCCGCTGCCCAACCTGGCCAAGCTCCGGAAACCGACCGCGGCACTGAAGTCGATCGTCACCCACCCGCCCAAGCTCAACGCCAAGGTGGCCCGGGGGCCGGCGCCCGCCGCCTTGTAGAAGGCCGAACCGCAGACAATGTGGCCGGGGCGCGGCGGTTGCCGCGGCCCCTTCTTTACCCAACTTCATCTTTTTGCCGGGGCAATGCCACCGGCGCGCGCCTACCTCGTTGTCCGGGACCGGATTCCCGAACGGAGGTGAGCATGAACGTGTTGAAGATCGTGACGGCGGCGGGCCTGCTGGCTGCGACCGCCGCGTGCACCCAGACCGGCTACGACAATTCGTACGCCTACAACAGCGGCTACAACAACCGCACCTACAACAGCAATCCGTACTACTCGAGGAACACCGCCTATCGCTCGGGCTACTACAACAACAACCAGGCGTACTACAGCAACCAGAGCGGCAACCCGTTCTACTCGCGTTCGGCCGATGCCGCGCAGCGCCGCCCCTACGGCGACATGGACCGCGACGGGGTGCGCAACCGCAACGACATGGACGCCAACGGCGACGGCATCCCCGACGCCTTCCAGCGGTAGCGCGGCTTCCGGCTCTCTTCCGGGAGCCGGTTTTTTGCGGGTGCGTGCCTTCAACAAATCGAAGTTGGGACAACGGCGCGCCATCGTCGTGCGGGAATGTCCGAACATGGGATCGTCCCGCGTCACGCCGGGCGATCCCCGGTGGAGGGACAGAGATGCGCAACCCGAGTTGGCTCGCCGCCGCGGGCCTGGCGATGGTTACGGCGGGGTGTGTGGAGCAATCCGGCTATCCGCAGACTTACGGCTACGGGGCGCCGGCGTATGGGTACTCGAATGGCTACGTGAGCCAGCCGACCTACTATTCGCAACCGGCCTACTACCGGGCGGCCCCGACCTACTACTCCGCGCCGGTCCAGACCCGGTATGTCGCCGTGCCGGTCGCCCCGCCGCGCTACTCGCGCGGCATGAGGGACAGCGACGGCGACGGCATCCCCAACCGCTACGACCGCGATGCCAACGGCGACGGCGTGCCGGACAGGTACCAGCGCCGCCGGAGCTGGTCGGGCGGCTAAAGCATAGTCCGTTCGGCTGGAATCAGCCGAACGGACTATGCCCATGGTCGAGGCCCGTCGAACAACGCGTTTCCACTCAAGTTGAACCGCAAGCGGTTCAACTTGAGCGGAAGCCGCATTAGCGGCCCTTCTCCAGGGCCCGGACGAGGTAGCGAACCGACTTGGCGCCGCCGTGGATCGCGGCGGCACCGACCTCGGTGAATCCGAGCCGGGCATGGAAGGCGTCGGACGCGGGATTGGGCGGGTCGGAGTTCACCTCGCAGCAGACCCTCTCGTGGCCCGACTTCACGGCACGGGCGAAGAGATCCTCGTACAGAAGCTGCGCCAGCCTCTGCCCGCGCGCGCCGCGGTCGACCACGATGCGGTCGACATAGACGAACCGCGGATAGCGCTCGCGGAACCAGAGATAGTTCGGGCTGTCGTAGTCGGCGCTCTGGTCGAACGCGATCAGGAATGCCGCCAGCTCGCCGACCCGCCGGGCATAGAAGGCGCGCCCGATCAGATCGTGCAGCCGGTCGGGCTCGAGCCACGACAGCTCGACGGCGTGTTCGTTGTTGAGCGCCAGGACGGCCGGCTCCAGGTCCGGCCCTATCGGCTGCGGAACGCGCGACGTGGAAAGGCGCGACATCGGCTGCCGTCTAGAGCTTCTTCTTTCGAATCTCCGCGTCGTGCTGGCCGAGCGTCGGCGCGGCGCGGCGCACGCCACCCGGCGTCGCCGAGAGCTTGAGCGGCACGCCCAGCGTCTTCTGGCGGCCTGCCCTGGCATGCTCGACCTCGGCCACCATGCCGCGTGCCAGAATCTGCGGGTCGGCGAAGACCTCGTCGTGATGCAGCACCGGCCCGGCCGGGATGCCCTCGGCCTCCAGCGCCGTCATCCAGTCGTCGGTCGTGCGCTTGACGATCTCGGCCTGCAGCAGCGCCACGATCGCCTCGTTGTTCTTGACGCGATCGGCGTTGGCCTTGAAGCGCGGATCGTCGGCCAGCTCGGGCTTGCCGACCAGGGCGCAGAGCTTGCGGAAGAAATTCTGCTGCGCCCCGCCGATGGTCAGCCAGCCGTCCTTCGTCTGGAACACCTGGTAGGGCGAGGAGCCGCGATGGGCCTGGCCGAGCTTCTCCGGCCGCTTGCCGTTGGCGAAATAGTTGGCGGCCTCGTAGACGCCCAGCGACACCGTGGCCTCGAGCAGCGAGGTCTCGACCCACTGCCCCTCGCCCGTCTTCTGCCGCGCCTGCAGGGCCGCCAGGATACCTATCGTGAGATAGAGGCCGGCACCCACGTCCGAGATGGCGAGCGGGATGCGGTAGGGCGGCCCGTCCTTGGGCCCGGTCACGGACATCAGGCCGGACATCGCCTGGATCATCAGGTCGAAGCCGCCGCGCGCGGCATAGGGGCCGGTCTGGCCGAAGCCCGAGATCGAGCCCAGCACGAGGCGACTGTTGCGCGCGTGCAGCACCTCCCAGCCGAGCCCCAGCCGCTTCATCACGCCGGGGCGGAAGTTCTCCAGCACCACGTCGGCGCCGTCGACCAGCTCCCAGAACACGGCGAGGTCGTCCGCGTTCTTGAGGTCGAGCTTCACGCCGCGCTTGTTCCTGTTCCACAGCATGAACGGCGCGGACTCTCCCTCGACGAAGGGCGGCGCGCCGCGCATGGCGTCGCCCTGCGGGCTCTCGATCTTGATGACGTCGGCGCCCATGTCGGCGAGCTGCATGCCGCAGAAGGGTCCGGAGAGATGCGTGGTGAGGTCGAGAACGACCAGGCCGTCGAGTGCGCCCGCCATGATCAGACCAGCACCTTCCGAAGCTCGGTCATGACGTTCGCCCACTTGCTGGCGCCGAACTCGTTGGCGACGACCCGGCCGTCGCGCACGATCAGGAAGCGCGGCGTCCCACTCTTGCGCGGAAGCTGGTCGAGCACCGGCTTCAGTTCAGCCGGCCAGTGGCGCTCCTGGTAGGCTTCCTTGAGCTTGGGCGGGTCGACCTCGTACCAGGTGACGCGGCGATACTCCGGCGAGGCCAGCCACCCGGCCTTGTACGTGTTCTTCCAGGTCGTGCAGGGCGGGCAATCCCAGCCGCCGATGTAGACGACCTTGATGTCCGGCGCTCCATATGCGGCCGGCGCAGCGACCGCGGCGGCAAGGCCGGTGAAAAGAAGGGCGCGGCGATCCATATCCGCTACTCTAGGACGGCATGCCAGTTGCCAACAAACCCTCTCTCGTGACCCTCGAGGATTTCTTCCGGTTCGCGGTCCGCCGCTTCCGCGCCGCCCGACTGGCCTACGGCCACGGCACGACGAATGCGACCGACGAGGCGGCCTTCCTGATCCTGGAGGCGCTCGGGCTGCCGATCCACCACATCGACCCGTGGCTCGACTACAAGCCGACCGCAGCGGAACGCGCGCGCCTCCTCACCCTGATCGACGCCCGCATCGCGCTGCGCATGCCCGCGCCCTATCTCGTGGGCGCGGCCTACATGCAGGGCGTGCGCTTCCAGGCCGACAGGCGCGCGCTGATCCCGCGCTCCTTCATCGGCGACATGCTGGCGGGCGGAACGCTGCCCGCCGTCAAGCCTCGTCGGATCCTCGACCTCTGCACCGGCTCGGGTTGCCTCGCGATCCTGGCGGCGCTCGCCTTCCCGCGCGCCACAGTCGATGCTGTCGACATCTCGGCCGGCGCGCTGGCGCTGGCGCGGCGCAACGTGGCGGCGCATCGGCTGGGCGACCGCATCGCGATCCATCGCGGCGACCTCTTCAGGCCGGTTCAGGGCAGGCGCTACGACCTGATCATCAGCAACCCGCCCTATGTCGATGCCGGCGGCATGGCGAAGCTGCCGCCGGAGTTCCGCCACGAGCCACGGCTCGCGCTGGCGGCCGGCGGCGACGGGCTCGACCTGGTGCGCCGCATCCTGGCCGAGGCGCCACGCCACCTCACCCGCACCGGCGGGCTGGTCTGCGAGATCGGCCGCGGCGCGGCCCCGCTCGAAGCGGCCTACCCCGACCTTCCCTTCCTGTGGCTCGACACCGAGCTCAGCGAGCGCGAGGTCTTCTGGATCGCGCGCAACGATCTCGTTTCCTAGAACCTAAGCCGCATCTCCGAGGCAGATGCCGAGGCCACGGGCGGTGCGGACCAGCGCGCCCTGCGGATCGACCGTCCGCGACTTGCCCACGACCTTGTCGAGCGGCACGTCGATCACCTGGCGGTTCCACCACGAGACCATTCGGTCGGCCTTGCCCTCGGCCAGCAGGTCGACGGCACGCACGCCGAGCGCCGTGGCGAGCAGGCGATCCTCGGCCGTCGGCATGGCGCCGCGCTGCACATGGCCCAGCACCGTGGCGCGCGCTTCCGCACCGGTGGCCCTGGCGAGCCGCCGCGCCAGCCATTCGCCGATGCCGTGATCGGGCGCGTCGCCCTCGGCATCGGGCGATTCGTCTGAATGTCCTGCCGCTTCCGCCACGACGACCAGCGCCGAGGTGCGGCCGGTGGCGCGCAGGCCGGCGATATGGCCGACCACGCGGTCGAGATGCCAGCGCACCTCGGGGATCAACACGACGTCGGCGCCGCCCGCGATCGCGGCGGCGATGGCGATGTGGCCAGCGTCGCGGCCCATCACCTCGAGCACCATCGTGCGATCGTGGCTGGTGCCGGTGGGCTGCAGGCGATCCAGCGCCTCTGTCGCGATGGCCACAGCGGTCGAGTAGCCCACGGCGCGCTCGGTATGACCGACATCGTTGTCGATGGTTTTTGGGACGCCGATGAAGGGAATGCCCGACGACGCGAGCAGGCGGCGCAGGATGGCAAGGCTACCATCGCCGCCGACGCCGATCAGCCCGTCGAGGCGCAGCTCCTTCAATCCCTCGACCATCTCCCCGGAGCGATCCTTGCGCGAGCCGTCAGGCATCGGGAAGGCGAAGGGATCGCCGCGGTTGGTACTGCCGAGGAACGTGCCGCCCTGCCGGGCGATCGCCGGGCCGAGACGTTCCGGATCGAGCGTCACCGCCTCCACAGGGCGCTCGAGAAGACCGAGCGTGCCGTAGCGCAGGCCGACGGTCGTCCAGCCGTGACCGTGATGCGCGCGCAGCGCCACCGCGCGGATGGTGGCGTTGAGTCCCGCGCAGTCGCCGCCGCTGGTGAGAATGCCGATCCGCCTGGTCATCTTCGAAACTCCCACTTCCCACCAGTCAACAAACAGAGCGCATTTTCAATGCAACAACGTGTGCGATTCCGAACGGTAACCTTGATTCGCGCAAAGTGAACTCTAGAGTCTCCGCCCACGGGGACGGAACGGCTGGGTTTACCTTTGTTGCGTACTTTGGCTGGCGCGTTCTTGCGCCTGTTTCCCGTCTTCGTCATCGCCTTCGGCTTCTCCTGGCTTGCCGCGCCCGCCGACACGCATGCCGACTGCGTGCAGACGGGCAGCACGGTCACCTGCTCGGGCAACTCGCCGGCCGGTTTCACGGCAGGCGGCGGCCAGAACGGCCTCACCGTCGACGTGCTGGCCGGCGCGACCGTCGGCAACAGCATCACCCTGAACAACGGCAACACCGTCACCAACCGCGGCACCGTTTCGTTCAGCAGCACCGCCTCCGGCATCGCGGTCAACGACAGCAGCACCGTCACCAATATCGGTACCATCACGCTCGGCATCGGGGGCGTCGGTATCAATGTCACCAACGGCAGCAGCACCATCTCCAACGCCGGCACCATCACCGTCGGCGACGGCGGCGAGGGCATCTTCGTGGGCGGCAACACCACCACCGTCACGAACAGCGGTACCATCCGCTTCTCCGAGTGCGGCATGGGAGTCCAAGCCGACGGCAACGGCATGACGGTCGTCAACTCCGGCAGCCTGATCGGCACGGGCTGCGGCAATACCGGGATCCAGGTCGGTGCTTCCGGATCCGTGACAAACAACGGGCTGATCGACATCGGAGACACCGGCGCCGGCATCAGCGGTAGCACCGGCACGACGATCGTCAACAATGGCAGGATCGTCGCCGGCATCGACGGCAGCGGTATCGAGGCCCAGGGCAACGCGACCAACAACGGCACCATCGTGCTCGGCGATGCGGCCGGCACCGGCTTCAGCTTCGGCATTGCGGGGATCGGCGACAATCTCCGGATCGTCAATGCCGGGACGATCACGGGCGGCGAGAACCAGACCGGTCTGTTCGTCGATGGCAACGGTAGCGCGGCGACGAACAGCGGCACGATCGCCACAGGCAACGGCGGTGTCGGCATCTACATCAACGGCAACAACGGCACGGCAACCAACAGCGGGACGATCACCGTCGGCGCCGACGGGTTCGGCATCGCCATCGAGGGCGTCGGCAACACGGTGCGCAACAGCGGTACGATCAGCGTCGGATCGTGCGGCGCCGGGATCGACACCTCGATCTCGGGCAGCAGCAACACCACTATCGTCAACAGCGGCCGTATCGCCGGCACGGGCTGCGATGCGGCGGGCGTCATCATGCGAGGTGGCGACAGCCTCAACAACAGCGGTGTGATCTCCGCGCCCTTCTCCGTCGTCAACGACTCCGGCGCATCGGCCACGGTAACCAACACCGGCACGCTCGACGGCCGCATCGACATGCGCAACGGCAGTGGTCACCTGCTGACGAACGGCGGCCTGATCACCGTCAGTACGTCGCTCTCGGCGGGCGGCGGCATCGCGCACGAAGTCCGCGGCACCTTCACCCAGACCTCGTCCGGCACGCTGGCGCTACGCGTCCTGCCGACGGCAACGGCAACCAACTTCGATACCTTTCGGGTAAACGGCGGCACGGCCAACCTGGGCGGCCGGCTGCGTGCCCAGGTGCAGCCCGGCCTCTACGGATCGACGACCCTCTACACAGGCGCACTCACCTTCGCTTCATCGACCGGTACTTTTGCCGGTGTCGATTCCTCGTCGGTCTTCTTCACGGCTTCGGCGGTCTACAACGCGACAAGCATCGATCTCGTGCTGTCGCGCATTCCCTTCGGCCAGTTCGCAAACAACGGGATCGGCGGCGCCAACGCCCGTGCGGTCGGCAACGCACTCGAGACGCAATACTCGACCGGACTGACGGGCACCGCGGCCGCGTTCTACACGCAGCTACTGCAGTCGACCGCTCCCAACACGCTGTCGCAACTCAGCGGCGAGGTCGCATCGACTGGCCAGAACGCCTCGTTCGGTGCCTTCAACCAGCTTCTTGGCACCGTGCTCGGCCAGATCAACACCAGCCGCACCGCCGGAACGACCCTCGCCCAGTCGAGCGGTGGCCAACGCCGCAGCCTTCAGCTCGCCATGGCCTGCAGTGGCAATGGCGTGGGCGATGCCTGCCAGGAGGCCGGCACCCCTTCCGGCCGGCGCATGAACTACTGGGCACATGGCTTCGGCGCCGCCGGCAGCTACGACGCAAATTCCACTGTCGGCAGCGCGCAGGTCGAGGTGATCTCGGGTGGCGGTGCGACCGGCGTCGACATCCACGTCACGCCGAACCTGCTGCTGGGCGCCATGCTGGGCACGACCAGCGCGGGGTTCGCGCTGAGCAGCCTGGCGAGCAGCGGCGGCTCGCAATCGCTCGTGGTCGGCGCCTACGGCAGCTACACGAAGGGACCGGCCTATCTCGACGCAGCGCTAGCCTACGGCCGCGGCAGCTTCACAACCCAGCGCTATGTCAGCACCGGCTCGCTCACCGAACAGCTGAGCGGCACCTTCGGCGGCAACCAGTACGGCGGCCGAATCGAGGCTGGCTGGACCTTCGGCCTGGATCGCGTCGCCCTGTCGCCGTTCGGCAATCTCACGGTCCAGGCGCTGCAGCAGGACGGCTACAGCGAGACGGCGCGCAGCACGACGACGGGCGCTCCGGGCCTCACGGGCCTCACCGTGCAGGGACAGACCACGACCTCGGTGCGCTCGGTGCTGGGCGCGGAGTTCCGGGCGGTGCTGGAACTTGACGAGCAGACGGTGTTGCGGCCGCGCCTGCGGCTGGGCTGGGCGCACGAGTTCAGCACCTATCGCGCTTCGACCGCGACCTTCGCGGCGCTGGGCCCGGGGGTACCGTTCACGGTGCAGGGCGCCTCGCCCGCCAGCGATGCGCTGGTCGTCAGCGCCGCGGTAGAAGCCGAGCTGGGCGGCTTGCTCCGGATCTATGCCCAGTTCGACGGCGACTTCTCCGGGATCGCGCGCAGTTACGCCGGCACCGGCGGCGTACGCCTTCACTGGTAGAGTTGACGCGTCGAATCAGTCTTGCCGTCCGCCGCCGCGGCGCCAGGATGGCGACATGAAAAGACACTATGTCGAGTTCGCCGGCTACAATGCCTGGGCCAACCGCCGGCTCTACGACGTGGCCTCGGGCCTGTCGGACGCCGAGTACAGGGCCGATCGCGGTGCGTTCTTCAAGTCGATGCACGGCACGCTGAACCACCTGCTGGCCACCGACCGCATCTGGATGAAGCGCTTCACCGGAGCGGGCGAGGCGCCGGACCGGCTGGATGCCATCGTGCACGAGACATTCGCCGACCTCAGGGCGGCACGTGAGGCCGAGGACCGCCGGATCGTGCGGTGGATCGGCGGCCTGGACGAGGCGAAGCTCGGCGGCACCATCCGCTACCGCCGCTTCTCCTCGCCCGAGACGTTCGAGCAGGAGTTGATGCCGGCGCTCGACCACTGGTTCAACCACCAGACCCACCATCGCGGCCAGGCGCACATGATCCTGACGGCCCTCGGCAAGCCCGCGCCCGAGCTCGACCTGCTCTTCTACCAGCGCGAGATCGCGGCCGCGCGGGGCTGAGGGCTCAGCGCAATTCGCACACCGAGCGTCTCTGACCGCGGCCGGGCCAGCGCGAATCGCAGACCGCCAGGATCTCGCCCGCCGTGCCGTGCAGCGTGCTGGTCCAGGTGCCGTCGTCGACCGGCAGCACGATCATGGCCGCGAAATCGCGCAGGCCCACGACCCAGGCGGCGGCCGCGTCGAGATCCTGCACGCGCACCGGCTTCCTGGGATCGTCCGGCGCGGGCGGCGGCTGGACGTGCGAAAGCTCCATGCCGCCGGTTCCGACCGCGAGATGAGGCGGCTGCCGGCTTTCGAAGCCGATCGCCTGGAAGCGGTGCATGTGGCCTGCGATCACCGCTTTCACATGCCCCGGAAAGCCGCCGGGGAAGACGCGGCGGATCGCCTCGCGCTGCGTCTCGTTGATGAAGCCGTAGGGTGTGAGCCCGATCGGACCGCCTTTGTCGCGCTTCACGACACCCCAGATCGGCCGGTGGGTCACCAGCCAGGTCGGTGTGCGGTCGGCGTCGAGCATCCGCGAAACCTGGCGGTATTGCCCGATATAGGCGTCGAGGTTGTACAGCACGGCATCGGCGGCGTTGGCCGAGTCGATCATCACCAAGGTGAGCTTACCCAGCTTCACGCGGAACGGCGGCGTCAGGATCGTCGGGAAGGGCTCGCCGGCGAACGGCATCGGCGGCGACGGCCAGGCGCCGTCGCGCCACCCGGCCGGCGTCTGTGGCGGGCAGGCCTGCTGGCCACGTCCCGGCCCGAGCAGGCCGGAGCCCGCATCGAGCAGGTAGAACCAGCCGGGGCCGGCACGGCTGCAGAGCTCGTGGTTGCCGCGCGCGAACAGCCATGGTGCCGCAGGCAGCAGCTTCGCCGCCGGCAGGAAGAAGTCGTCGCGCCAGTTGGTCCATTTGTCGGGGTTGGGGCTGCCCCGCATGTTCTGGCTCCAGTAGGCCGCGCCGATCGGCAGGTCCGGCAAGTCCTCATCGTCGAGATCGCCGGTGTCGTAGACGTCCGCCCGGTAAGGTCCCGCGTATCCGGTGACCCGCGGCGGAAAAACCAGGCCGCGTCCGGTGCCGCGGTAGTTGTAGTCGCCGACATGGACGATCAGGTCGGGGCGCTTGTCGGCCTCCTCGTCCGACAGCATGCCGAACGGCCACGCCCTCGCGAAACCGTCGCCCGTGCAGCTCTGCGGCCTGACCGGCGTCTCGCCCTTGCAGCCGCTGTCGCCCACCAGCACGACGCGGCGCGGCGTGCCGAGCGATACAGCGGGCAAGTCGACACGGCGATCGCCGGCGAAGACGCTTGCCGCCTCACCCACCGGATAGCGCGCTTCGCAGACCGTCACGAGGTCGAACTGCCCACCCTCGGGCCTGAGGCGCGGCGTCATCTGGACGGGCGCCCCGCCGCGCGAGGAGCGGAGCACCGGGCAAGCCGTCATGCGCTCGACGACCGAACGGACCATCGGCACGGTCGCGCCGTCGCTGCCTTCGCCCAGCAAAACGAACGCGGTGAACAACGATGGAGACTGTGCGCGGGCCGCGGTTGCGGCGAGCGCCAGGAGGACGGCGATGCAAAGGATGCGCATGGTTGCCGTTCTAGCAAAGCGCGCGCAGGATGACGAAAACGGCATGCGGGAAACACGATGGACGATACACCGATCGGCTACATGGAGCGCACGCGGGCCTACTACCGCGCGCTGGGCTACGCCAACGACTATGTCTGGGCCCACTACGCGGAAGTGCCTTTCACGCCGTTGCCGAAACCGCTCGCGGCGATGCGGCTCGGCCTGGTCACGACGGCCAGCCCACAAGGGCTCACCAATCGCGACGCCAGGGGCATCCGTCACGTCTGGTCGGGCGAGGTCGATCCGCCGCCGGGCGATCTCTTCACCGACAACGTGGCATGGGACAAGGAGTCGACCCACACGAAGGATCGCGGCAGCTACCTGCCGGTCGAGGTCGCGGCGGAGCTGGCGGCGCAAGGCCGGTTCGCGGGCCTGGCGCGTCGCTTCCACGGCGTGCCGACCGAGTACAGCCAGCGCAAGACGCTTGAACAGGACGCACCGGAGGTGCTGAAGCGACTGCAGGAAGACGGCGCCGACGGCGCGATCCTCTGCGCGCTTTGACCCGTCTGCCACCAGACCGTGAGTCTGGTCGCGCGATACCTGGAGCGAGCGGGCCTGCCCACCGTGATCGTCGGCTCGGCACGTGACATCGTCGAGCATTGCGGCGTGCCGCGCTTCGTTTTCACCGACTTCCCGCTCGGCAATCCCTGCGGCCATCCCTGGCGACCCGACATGCAGCGAGCCATCGTGGCGCAGGCGCTCGAACTTCTGGAACGGGCCGGCGGCCCGCGCACAACGGTACAGGCTCCGTTCGCGTGGAAGGACGATCCGGGATGGCGTGCACGCTACGGCCGGGTCGATCCGGCGGCGCGCGAGCTGCTCGAACAGGCCGGCCGCGAGCGGCGCGAACGCCAAGCGCAGGCCGCCCAACTGAGGAAGGGTTGACCCTTCCTAGAACATCACGACGAAAAGGCCGATCGTGGCCACGATCAGGCCGGTCAACATGATGGCGCCGAAGCGGAGCGTATGGAAAATGGGATTGGGGGCGTCGGTGAACTTGCTCATGTCCTCAATCTAGGGACAGGCGCACCGGGGACAATTTGCATCGGTTCCGATTCGGATGGATCGGCGAGGTATGCACACCTGCATATTTCGCGCGGCACACGCAACGATTCGGGCACTTACACGTTGTAAGAAGCCCGTGACTGCCCCCCAAATCATCGCCTGCTCGATCGTCGCCGGACTGATGATCTTGTTCGTCTGGAACAGGATCAGATACGACCTCGCGGCGCTGCTCGGCCTGGTCGTCGCCGTGGCGACGGGCATCGTCCCCCTCGACAAGGCCTTTGCGGGCTTCAGCGACCAGGTCGTCGTGATCGTCGGCACCGCGCTGGTCGTCAGCGCGGGTGTCGGCAAATCGGGCGTGATCGGCCGCCTGGTCCGCCGCGCCGAACCGGCGCTGAAGGGACCGGGCACGCAGGTCCTGTTCCTGTCCTCTGCCGTGGCGGTGCTGTCCTCCATCGTGAAGAACATCGGCGCGCTGGCGATCTTTCTGCCGGTGGCGCTGCAGCTCGCGCGACGCAGCGGCACGTCGCCCTCCACCCTGCTGATGCCGATGGCGTTCGGCTCGCTGATCGGCGGCATCGTCACCCTGGTCGGCACCTCACCCAACATCCTGGTCTCGCGCGTACGCGAGGAGCTTTCCGGCGAACCCTTCGCAATGTTCGACTTCGCGCCGGTCGGCCTCGGCATCCTCGCGGCAGGCCTCGCTTTCCTCGCCGTCGGCTGGCGGCTCCTGCCGACCGGCCGCGCCACCCAGCCTGCGCCGGAGGACGCCTTCAAGGTCGATTCCTACGTGACCGAGGCGCGGCTGCCCGCGACCTCTCGCTTCGTCGACAAGTCGGTGGCGGCGCTCGAGGCGGAGGCCGAGGGCTCGGTGGCGGTGGTCGCCATCATGCGCGAGGGGAACCGGCGGTACGTACCCGGCGGGCACTGGTCGATGTACGTCGACGACATCCTGCTGTTGCAGGGCGACGCGCCTGCGATCCGCGAACTCGCCGGGGAGGCCGGCCTCGAGATCGTGGGCACCGCCAAGCCGCCCGTCGAGCAGGTGTCGCCCGACCAGCTTGCGGTGGTCGAGGCCGTGGTCATGGAGGGATCGACGCTGGCCGGTCGCACACCCGCCGAACTCAGGCTGCGCGACCGCTACGGCGTCAACCTCGTGGCGATCGGCCGGCGCGGCCTGCAGGGCCATGTGCGGCTGCGCAGTACGCGCTTCAAGGTCGGCGACGTGCTGATCCTCCAGGGCAACGGCGAGAACGTGTCGGAGCTGCTGGCCGATCTCGGCTGCCTGCCGCTGATCGACCGGTCGACGGGCTTAGGCACGTCGCGGCGCGACTACCTGCCGCTCGCCGTCCTGGCGGCCACCATCGCTCTGATCGCGACCGGCCTCGTGCCGATCGCCGCCGCCTTCTTCGGCGCGGCGGTGGCGATGGTGCTGGGCCGCGTGCTGACGCTCAAGGAGGCCTATGCCGCGCTCGATGCACCGATCCTGATCCTGCTCGCCTGCATGATCCCGATCAGCGACGCCATCAACGGCACCGGCGCGGCGGGTATCATCGCCGACGGCCTGGCCGTCGCGGCCCGCCAGGTTCCGGCCGCTTTCGCCGTCACCCTGGTGCTGATGGCATCGATGGCGGTCACGCCGTTCCTCAACAACGCCGCGACCGTGCTGATCATGGCGCCGATCGCCGGCGGGGTGGCAAAGACGCTGGGGCTCGATCCCGACCCGTTCCTGATGGCGGTCGCGATCGGCGCGGCCTGCGACTTCCTCACGCCGATCGGCCACCAGTGCAACACGCTGGTGCTGGGGCCGGGGGGCTACCGCTTCGGTGACTACTGGAAGCTCGGCCTGCCGCTGTCGATCATCGTGATCCTCGTCGGATCGCTGCTGATCCCGGTCTTCTGGAGCCTGACGCCGCGTTGAGGAGCTTCGGGGAATGGTGGGCGCACCAGGGCTCGAACCTGGGACCCGCTGATTAAGAGTCAGCTGCTCTACCAACTGAGCTATGCGCCCGCACCCGCGGAAGCCATTGCCCGGAAGCGGCGCGGCTATACCAAGGCGTCATCCCCTTGTCGAGTCGCAGAATTCCGCGCCGCCATGGAGAAACCTGCAGGCGCCGTTACCGCCTGCGAGGCAGTTGCGCATCGCGGTAGACGTTGACCCCGATCAGCAGCCCGCAGGCGAACATGACCGAGAGCAGCGCGGTCCCGCCGTTGCTGACCAGCGGCAGCGGCACGCCGACCACGGGCAGCAGGCCCATGACCATCGCGGTGTTGATGAAGACGTAGAGGAACATCATGGCCGTGACGCCGAGCGCCAGCAGGCGGCCGAAATGGTGCTGACTGCGAAAGGCGATGGCGAAGCCCCAGACCAGGACGAGGGCGAACAGGCCCAGGAGCACGCAGGCGCCGGCCATGCCCCATTCCTCGACGAAGGTCGTGAAGATGAAGTCGGTCTGCTTCTCGGGCAGGAAGTTCAGCGAGGACTGGGTGCCCTTGAGGAAACCCTTGCCGAACAGGCCGCCCGAGCCGATCGCGATCTTCGACTGGGTGATGTGGTAGCCGGCGCCCAGCGGGTCGCGGTCGGGATCGAGGAAGGTCAGCACGCGCTTGCGCTGGTACTCGTGCATCAGCGTCCAGGCGATCGGCAGGCAGGCGATCGCGCCGATCCCGGCCGCCAGGAACATCCAGATCCGCACACCCGCCACGAACAGCAGCGCGCCGCCGCCCATCAGCACCATCATGGCGGTGCCGAGATCGGGCTGGATCATGACGAGCCCCACCACCACCAGGATGATGGCAAGCGGCGGCAGGGTGTAGAGGAACTGCGAGGCCTGCTCGCGGCTGAGACCGTGATAGTAGCGCGCCAGCACCAGGATCACGGCGACCTTGGCGATCTCCGACGGCTGGATCTGCATCGGCCCGATCACCAGCCAGCGCTGGGCGCCCATGCCGATCTTGCCGATCACGTCGACGGCGACGAGCAACAGGACGGACACCACGTAGATCGGCCAGGCCATCGCCAGCCAGACCTTGGGATGGACCATGGCCACCACCAGCATCAGCACGAAGGCCGAGCCGTAGCGCACCGCATGGCGCGCCGCCCACGGCTCGAAACGTCCGCCGGCCGCCGAGTAGAGCGCCAGTACGCCCACGCCGGCGATCGCCGTCAGCACCAGTACCAATCCCCAGTTGATGCGCCAGATCTTCTCGGCGAAGCCGACCGGCGCCGGCGCGTCGAGCGCAACGGCGTTGGGCGAGGCGAGACTCATCGCGACGCCATCTTGCGGAAGCGGTCGGTCCGGCGCGACGGGTCGCGCTTCATGGTCTCCACCAGCACGTCGCGGCCGATCGGGCCCGCGGTCTTGCCGCCGCCCTGGCCGTGCTCGACGATCACCGCGCAGGCGTAGCGTGGATTGTCGATCGGACCGAAGCAGACGAACAGCGCGTGATGGCGCAGGTGCCAGGGCAGCTGGTCCTGGGTTATGCCCATATCGCGCTCGCGCTCGGTGATGCGCTTGACCTGGGCGGTACCGGTCTTGCCGGCGAAGCGGAGAGACGGATCGAGCGGCCGCCCCTGCCCGTCGACGCGCAGATGACTGGCGGTGCCGGCCGCGACGACCTGCACCATGCCCTCCCGGATCAGCGCCAGGTGCTGCGGGTTCAGGCGGAGCGACGGCGCCGTCGGCTTGGTGCGCGGCGGCGGCGGTGCCAGCTCCTCGCGCGGCGTCGCCTTGGCCAGCAGCAGGTTGGGTTGCACCTCGTAGCCGCCGTTGGCCAGCCGCGCCGTCATGATGGCGAGCTGCAGCGGCGTCGAGGTCATGTAGCCCTGGCCGATGCTGAGGTTGAACGTGTCGCCGTGCTGCCACGGCTTGCCGATCTTCTCCTGTTTCCAGGCGCGGGTCGGCTGGTTGGCGGCGGACTCGCCCGGCAGGCCGAGCTCGCTGACCTTGCCCAGCCCCAGCCGCTGCGCCATGTCGCTGATGCGGTCGATGCCGGCGCGGCGCCCCGCCTCGTAGAAGAAGCAGTCGCACGACTGGGCGATCGCCTCGACGACGTTGGTAGAGCCGTGGCCGCCTTTAAGCCAGCAGTGGAACTTGATGCTGCCGAGCTCGAGGAAGCCGACGCAGGGCAGCCGCGTCCACGGGTCGATCGCCTTGGACTCGAGCGCGGCCAGCGCCGTCACCATCTTGTAGGTCGAGCCCGGCGGATAGACGCCGGAGATCGACTTGTTGTGCAGCGGCCGTTCGGGGTTGTCGAGCAGGTCGCGCCATTCGCTCTGGGTGATGCCGCGGGCGAAGGTCGAGGGATCGAAGCCAGGCGTCGAGACCATGGCGAGGATGTCGCCGGTGATCACGTCCATCACCACGACCGAGCCCGACTGATGGGCCGCCATCTTCTCGGCGGCGAAGCGCTGCAGGTCGAGGTCGATGGTGAGCAGCGCGTTGGAGCCCGGCTGGCCCTCGGTGCGGTCGAGCTCGCGTACCACGCGGCCCACCGCGTTGACCTCGACCTGGACGGCGCCCGCGCGGCCGCGCAGGTCGTCCTCGAGCGAGCGCTCCACGCCTTTCTTGCCGAAGCGCATCGTGGCGAGCTGCAGCACCGGATCGTCGCGGCCGGCGAGATCCTCGTCGGCGACGCGGCCGGTGTACCCCACGATGTGGCTCATCAGGTCGCCCTCGGGATAGTCGCGGCTCTGGCCGAGGTCGATGAAGACGCCGGGCAGGTCCGGCGCATTGAACTCGAGCCGCGCCACCTCCTCCCAACCGAGGTTCTCGCGCACCACCACGGGCTGCGCGTTGCGGCTGCGGCGCAGCTCGCGCAGCAGGCGGTTCTTCTCGGCCTCGCCCAGGCCGAAGATCTGGTCGAGCCGCTCGACCAGCAGGTCGGCACCCCGGCCGCGGTCCGACGTCGCCATCGCGCGGAAGTTGTTGCGGTTGACGGCCAGCGGCTGGCCGGCGCGGTCGAAGATCAGCCCGCGCGAGGGCGGCAGGAGCCGCAGGTTGATGCGGTTCTCCTCGGCCAACGTGGCGAACCGGTCGGTCTCGACGACCTGGAGCTGGTAGAGACGGCCGGCCAGCGCCGTCAGCAGCACGGCCTGGGCGCCGCCCAGCAGCAGGGCGCGACGCGTGAAGAGCCCGCTGCGCTCGCCGTCGCCTTTGCGGAAATGCTTCACGACTCCGCTCTCACGACGTCGTTTCGCCCGGACGCGCGGTGCCGCGCGAGGCGTCGGGGACGTTCAGCGGGTCGCGCGCGCGCACGCGCGCGAGCAACGGGGCCAAGAGCGGATAGACCACGATCACCACGGCATACTGCATCATCGCCGGCACCGGATCGATCGCCGTCCAGGTCCACAGCGCGGTGAAGGCCCAGACCAGCACGACGAAGCCCCAGCACAGGATGCAGAAGCCGATCCACTGGAAGAGGAACGGCACACCCACCAGGTAGCGTCGGTTGGCGACGACGGCGGCGCGGATCAGCACGAAGCCAAGGGCGCTCACGCCGACCGGCGCGCCCGGCCCGCCCAGCAGCAGGTCGAGCAGCACGCCCATCGCGAGCAGCAGCGGACCGGGCAGGCGCTCCGGTGTGGCGAGGCTGAACTGGAAGACGACGAGCACGGGCAGCAGCGGCAACGTGTCCGACAGGTAGGGCGCGCGCAACGGCGCCAGGGTCAACAGCACGAAGAACAGCAGCACGGAGCCGGGCAGCGCCGCGCGGCCCCAGCGATCGAGCATCGCGAGCGCGCCGTCCGCTCTCATGACAGGACGCCCCTCATGTCAGCGCACCCTGACGCCGGCCGGCGGCTGCGCCGGATTGGCCGCGCCCGAGCCGCCGCCCACCAGGCCGGTGATGCCGTAGTCGACGACCCTGACGAACTCGAGCCGCGAGAAATCGGCGAAGGGCCGGACACGGATCGTGCCCTCACTGGTCTCGACGACCTCGCCGACCGGGATGCCGACCGGAAAACTGCCGCCGTGACCGGAGGTGACGATGCGGTCGCCGCGCTGAACGCCCGCCACGCTCTGCAGCAGGGTGAGGCGCAGGCGGGGCGAGTTGTCGCCCGCCAGGATGGCGCGCTCGCGCGTGCGCTCGATCAGCACCGGCAGGCGCGAGTTGACGTCGGTCACGAAGAGAACGCGGGCGCTGTTCTCGCCGACCTCGGCGATGCGGCCGGCCAAGCCCTCGCCGGTCACGACCGCCTGGCCCGGTGCGACGCCCGCCCTGCGGCCGACATTGAGCAGCGCGCCGCGCACATAGGCGCTGACGCTGTCGCCCACGATGCGGGCGGTGATGAACGAGGCTTCCGGTCCCTCGCGGAAATTGGCGAGCCCGCGCAGCCCCTCGTTCTCGTTCTCGAGGCGGCGGGCGGCGGTCTGCCAGGCGAGCAGACGGGCATTCTCCTCGCGCAGCCGGGCGTTCTCCTCGCGCAAGGAGGCGAACTCCTTGAGGTCGGCGATGGCACGGTTGGCATAGGCCACCGGCCGGGCGATGGCCTCGAGGACGGGGCTGGCGAGATCGAGGGCAAGCACGCGGGCATGCTCGACCAGGACGGTATCGGCCTTGCCGACCAGCATGGCGCCGAAGGCGGCGATCACGAGCAGGCCGAGCGCGAAGCGCTGCACGACCGTGCGCACCTGGCCCGCGACTACCTCGAAGTCGTCCCGAATCGCCATTTCCGGCCCATTCTACTCCAACTGCCTCAGCTTCTCCTCCCCAGCTTTGCTGGGGAGGTGGCGGCGTCCTACGCCGACGGAGGGGTCAGAAACACAAATTGGGCCGTTGACCCCTCCGTCGCCGCATGGCGGCGACACCTCCCCTTCGCGGTCTCCGCGAAGGGGAGGAAAGCTCATCAGTACATCGACGACAGAACGCCGCGCAGCCGGTCGATGTTTTCCACGGCATGGCCCGTGCCCAGCGCCACGCAGAGCAGCGGATCCTCGGCCACCGAGACCGGCAGGCCGGTCGCCTGACGCAGGACGGTGTCCATGTTGGAGAGCATGGCGCCGCCGCCCGTCAGCACGATGCCCTTGTCGACGATGTCGGCCGCCAGTTCGGGCGCGGTGTTCTCGAGCGCAACCTTCACGGCCTCGACGATGGCGCTGACCGGCTCCTGCAGGCTCTCGGCGATCTGACGCTCGGTGATCACCAGCTCCTTCGGCACGCCGTTCATCAGGTCGCGGCCCTTGATCTCCATCGTGCGTCCCTCGCCGTCGTCGGGCGGGCAGGCCGATGCGATGGTCTTCTTGATGCGCTCGGCCGAGCTTTCACCGACCAGCAGGTTATGGTTGCGGCGGATGTAGGCGATGATCGCCTCGTCCATCTTGTCGCCGCCGACGCGCACCGACCGCGGATAGACGATGCCGCCGAGCGAGAGCACCGCGACCTCGGTGGTGCCGCCGCCGATGTCGACGACCATCGAGCCGGTCGGCTCGGTGACGGGTAGGCCGGCACCGATCGCGGCGGCCATCGGCTCCTCGATCAGCCACACCTTGCGGGCGCCGGCGCTCTCGGCGGATTCCTGGATGGCGCGGCGCTCGACCGCGGTGGAGCCGGAGGGCACGCAGACCACGATCTGCGGATGGGCGAACGAGCGGCGATTGTGCACCTTCGAGATGAAGTGCTTGATCATTGCCTCGGCGACTTCGAAGTCGGCGATGACGCCGTCGCGCAGCGGGCGGATCGCCTGGATGTTGCCGGGGGTACGACCCAGCATCATCTTGGCCTCTTCACCTACAGCGAGGACCTGCCGCTTGCCGCTCTGCGTGGTGAGCGCCACGACGGACGGTTCGTTGAGAACGATGCCGCGACCCTTCACATAGACCAGCGTGTTGGCCGTGCCGAGGTCGATGCCCATGTCCGCCGAGAATAGCCCGATGACGCGCGACAGCATTGAGTTAAGTCTCTGTTATTACGGCAAAATCTTGATTAGGAGCGCCCTTCCAAAGTCCGGCGCTGCGGTGCGTTCGGGTTTAGACCGACCCGCCAAGGCTCGCAAGGCGATTCAAGGAAAAAGCCCGTCCGGAGGCCTATCCGCCGCGTTCTTCTTTCGTGCGATGTGCAGCCATTGCCCTCTCCTGCCGCTCGAGCCAGTCGACGACGTCGGCACGGCGGCCGGCCTCGACATGCGCCCACTGAAGCGACTTGAGATCCTGGCCACCGCCAGTGCGCCAGTACTCCTTCACGACGACGAGCTTCCAGGCGGGCGTCGCCGCCTTCGTGCCGGTCGTCACCTCGACGCTGAAGCCGTGGCTCGCCCCCCGCGAAAGTATGACGTTCGCGCAGCCACGCCACGCCATCGATCGACCATCGTACCTTCGGCGTGCGTGTCGTGCCGGGATCGAGCAGGCGATCGACGATGCGGAAGAACGACGCGTCGCCGATCTTGCGCAACTCAGAGCCCCATCATCTTGGCGATGGTGTTGCGCTGGATGTCGTTGGTGCCGCCGCCGATCGAGCCGACGCGCACGTCGCGGAACAGGCGCTGGATGTCGTGCGCCATCGTGTAGCCCGCGCCGCCCATGATCTCCATCGCGAGGTGGGCGCACCTGAATTCGCCGTCGGTGCCCTGGATCTTGGCGATCGCCGTCTCCTCGACGGGATCGAGTCCGGCATCGAGCATGTCGGCGAGCCGGTAGGTCAGCGCCTGCGTGGTGCGCAGCAGGATGCGCATGTCGGCGAACTTGTGCTGGATCGCCTGGAACTTCGAGATCGGCTGGCCGAACTGGATGCGATCCCTGGCGAAGGACTTCGCGTATTCGATGGCGAAGTGCATGTTGCCGCACGCTTGCGCGGCGAGGCACAGCCGCTCGAGGTTGAGACCCTTCATCAATCCCGACCAGCCGCGGTTCTCCTCGCCGATCACGTGATCGGCCGGCACGAACACGCCGTCGAGGAAGATCTCGTTGGCATGCGTTGTGCGGCGGCCCAGCGTCTCGAGCGGCTTCATCGTGAGGCCCGCCGACTTCGCGTCGACCCAGAAGAGCGTGACACCCTTGTGCTTCGCTTCGCCGTCGGTCTTGGCCACGACCATCAGGTAGTCCGCGACATGGGCGGCGCTGATGTAGAGCTTCTGGCCGCTCAGGCGATAGCCGTTGCCGTCGCGCACCGCGCGCGTCTTGATGCCCGAGGCGTCGGAGCCGGTGTCGGGCTCGCTCAAGGCGAACGCCGACTTGAGACGCCCGGCACAGATTTCCGGGAGGTAGCGGCGCCGGAGATGCTCGCCGGCCGTGAGCTGCAGGTGCATGCCGCCGTAGACGACGGTCGGCAGGTAAAGCGACGACGCGCCGCTGTAATGCCGCGCCAGCGCCTCGACCAGCACGACGAGGTCCTTGCGGCTTCCGCCCATGCCGCCATAGGCGGGATCGTAGGGCAGCGCCATGTAGCCCGCCTCGGCGAGCGCCTTGAACGCGGTATGCGGGAACTCACTCGCCGTGTCGAGCCGGCGGATCTCCTCCGCCGGCAGCACACGCTGGAGAAGCTCGGCGACGTTGCGCCGGATCAACTTCTGTTCGTCGGTGAGGCCGAACTCGTCGAGATCGTTCACTTCGGCTTGGTGTCCTGGCGATAGAGGTAGCAGGCGTAGCCGCCGGCGGCGGCGAGCGTCATGAGGCCCAGGATCTCGAAGGGTGACATCAGTCGAAAACCACGACGCCGCGGGCCACTTCGCCGCCCATCATCTTCCTGAAGCCCTCGTTGATCTCCGAGAGCTTGTAGGTGCGGCTGATCAGGCCGTCGATGTTGAGCCGCTTGTTCATGTAGTGGTCGACCAGCACGGGGAAGTCGAGATCGGGACGCACCGAGCCGTAGAAGGTGCCGCTCACCTTCTTCTCGGCGAACACCATCATGAAGGGCGAATACTGCGCCTTCACCGTGGCGGCCGAGATGCCGACCGCGACCGCATGGCCGCCCGGCGCCAGCGCGTCGAAGGCCAGCGCCTGCGTCCTGTCGATCGAGACGGCGTCGAAGGAATAGTCGACGCCGAGCCCGCCGGTGATCTCCTTCACCTTCTTGGCCGGATCGTTGTCCTTCGCGGTGTTGATCGTGTGCGTGGCGCCGAACGTCCGGGCCATCTCGAGCTTGTTGTCGAGGATGTCGGCCGCGATGATCTTCGAGGCGCCCGACAGCATGGCGCCCTGTACGGCGTTGAGGCCGACGCCACCGCAGCCGATCACCAGCACGGTGGAGCCCGCCTCGATCCTGGCATGGCGCGTCACCGCGCCGACGCCGGTCGCCACGCAGCAGCCGACGAGGGCGGCCTGCGCCCACGGCATGTCCTTGCGGATCGGCACCACCATCTCCTCGGGTACCACGACCTCTTCCGCAAAGGTGCCGATGCGCGCCATCTGGTTGATGCCCTGCCCCTTGTGCTTCAGCCGCAAGGTGCCGTCGTAGAGCGTGCCCGGCGGCACGGTGGCGCGGCCGATGCAGAGCACGGTGCGCCCCTGGCTGCAGTAGCGGCAGCGGCCGCAATGGGGACGGAAGGAGAAGATCACGTGGTCGCCCGGCTTCACGGTGGTGACGCCCGCACCCACCTCGGCGATCTCGCCTGCCGCCTCGTGGCCCGGCACGATCGGCATCGGCGAGGGCCAGTCGCCGTTCATGATGTGCCAGTCGCTCTGGCAGACGCCCGAGGCCTTCATCTTCACGCGGACCTCGCCCGCCTTGGGCGGATCGAGCTCGCATTCCACGACCTGCAGCGGCTCATTGGGCTTGAACAGAACGGCGGCCTTCATCGTTTCTCCTCCCGAAGCGCTGCCGGCACTATATCATCGCCGCCACGGACGAAACCCCGCCCATCGCCGCTGCCGGCGGTTCCCGGCAGGACAGGCAGCCTGAAATCGCGGATAGTTCACTCGGGACCGCGCCGCCAAATCACCGAACGGAAAGCTGCCATGGCCAGGATCACCGGAGTGCAAGCGCAAGGCTACCGCATTCCGCTCGATGTCAAGCTTACCGACTCCACGCACGGCGTCATGGAGGCGTTCGAGCTGCTCACCGTCCGCGTCCACGATGCCGACGGCGGCACGGGCGTCGGTTACACCTACACGACCGGCCGCAACGGCGGCGCCATCCACGACATTCTGTCGCGGGAGATACCGGAGCTGGTCAGGGGAGAAGACGCCGACCTCATCGAGCGGCTGTGGAACAGGGTTTGGTGGGGCCTGCACTATGGCGGGCGCGGCGGCCCTTCCGTCCTTGCCCTCTCGGCGTTCGACATCGCTTTGTGGGACCTGAAGGCCAAGCGCGCCGGGTTGCCGCTGTGGAAGCTGCTCGGGGGAAACGACCCCGCCGTGCCCTGCTATGCCGGCGGCATCGATCTCGAACTCACCGCTCCCGAACTCATTGCGCAGACTGACGGCAATCTCGAGAAGGGATTCCGCGCGATCAAGATGAAGGTCGGACGTGCCCGGCTGTCGGAAGACGTGGCCAAGCTCGCGGCGATGCGCGCGCACCTGGGAGACGGCTTCCCCTTGATGGTCGACGCCAACATGAAGTGGTCGGCGGACGAGGCGATTCGAGCGGCCCGCGCCTTCCAGCCCTACGCACCTTACTGGCTGGAGGAACCGCTGATCCCCGACGACGTGGCTGGGCACGTCAGGGTGCTGCGCGAGGGCGGGCTGCCGATCGCCACCGGCGAGAACATGCGATCGCTCTGGGAGTTCAAGCACATGATCGCCGCCGGCGGCGTCAGCCATCCCGAGCCCGACGTCACCAATTGCGGCGGTGTGACGACTTTCATGAAGGTCGCCCACCTCGCCGAAGCCTTCAACCTGCCGGTGACGTCGCACGGTGCCCACGACGTCACGGTCCACCTGCTCGCGGCGTGCCCCAATCGCAGCTATCTGGAAGCTCATGGCTTCGGCCTGGACCGCTACATCGAGGAGCCGTTGAGGCTGGTCGACGGCCTGGCCCAGGCGCCGGACCGTAGCGGACACGGTATCGCGTTCGACTGGGCCGGGCTGCAGCGCCTCGCGATGTGATGGGGCGACCGCCGTGGCATGACAAAACGGGCCCCGAAGGGCCCGTTCCCGTCTCTTCTGCCCGGTGCGGCGCGCTAGTTGCGCGCCCTGTCCACCAGAGCCTTCTCCTTGATCCACGGCATCATGGCGCGGAGCTTCTCGCCGACCTGCTCGATCGGGTGCTCGGCCATCTTCTTGCGCATGGACTTGAACGAAGCCTGGTTGACCTTGTTCTCCAGCATCCAGTCGCGCGCGAAGCGGCCCGACTGGATGTCCTCCAGTACGCGCTTCATCTCGGCCTTGGTCTCGGCCGTCACGATGCGTGGGCCCGACCGGTACTCGCCGTATTCGGCGGTGTTCGAGATCGAGTAGTTCATGTTGGCGATGCCGCCTTCGAAGATGAGGTCGACGATCAGCTTCACCTCGTGCAGGCACTCGAAGTAGGCCATCTCCGGCGCGTAGCCCGCCTCGACCAGCGTCTCGTAGCCCGCCTTGATCAGCTCGACGAGGCCGCCGCACAGCACGACCTGCTCACCGAACAGATCGGTCTCGCACTCTTCCTTGAACGAGGTCTCGATCGTGCCGGCGCGGCCACCGCCGACCGCCGATGAATAGCTGAGCGCGATCTCGAGCGCGTTGCCCGAGGAGTTCTGCGCCACCGCCACGAGGCAGGGCACGCCGCCGCCGCGCACATACTCCGAGCGCACCGTGTGGCCGGGGCCCTTCGGCGCGATCATGAACACGTCGAGGTCGGCGCGCGGGGTCAGCAGGTTGAAGTGGACGTTGAGGCCGTGCGCGAAAGCGAGCGCAGCGCCCTGCTTCATGTTGCCGGCCAGGTCGCCGTTGTAGATGTCCGACTGCAACTCGTCCGGGGTCAGCATCATCACGATGTCGGCCCACTTGGCGCCGTCGGCCGGGCTCATCACCGTGAAGCCCGCGCCCTCGGCCTTCTTGATCGTGGCCGAGCCGGGCTTCAGCGCGATGCGGACATCCTTCACGCCGGAGTCGCGGAGGTTCATCGCGTGGGCGTGGCCCTGGCTGCCGTAGCCGACGACGAGGACCTTCTTGCCCTTGATCAGGTTAACGTCGGCGTCACGATCGTAGTAGACACGCATTGGGGCCATTCCTCCTGGCAGCTTGCAGTTCTCGCAAATGACGGGGGTTAGTAGACAACCCGGCCCGCAAAAACCAGCGCCGAATCCCGCCCAAGAGCACGGCCAGCCTGCGCGCTCCAAGGCTGGTATGCTGGGGCCCGAATTCGTTCTACATCTGCGTCTCGTTGTTTCGAGGAGAGGAGACTTTTCGCCCCATGTCGATCCGTCGTTTGTCGCTCGCCGTCGGCGGCGCCCTCCTTCTTGCCGCCTGCTCCAAGTCCGATGCGCCGACGACGCCGGCCGTGGCGATGCCGGGCCTCGACTATGCAGTCGAGAACTCGACGGCGCATGGCGCGGCCCGCGGCATGGGCAACCACACCTGGCTCTGGACGCGGGGCGGCGGCCCGGCACAGATCCACTACTCGACGCACGACGGCCGCGACTTCGCCTGGCTGGTCGGCCAGCGCCGCATCTTCCAGGGCGAATGGAAGGTCGAGCAGGCGACGAACGCGGGCGGCCAGCCGCTCACCCAGATCTGCCTGCGCTATCCCGGCGTCAACGTCGGCGGCCTCTCCGCCACCTGGACGTGCCAGCCGGCCGGCACCTTCTTCGGCGCCATGCAGCAGCGCGAAGGCGGCGATCCGCTGCAGATGTCGGGGCGCACGCAGGCGCTGTTCGTGATCACCCAGCCGCCGGCCAACCTGGCCGAGATCGAGGCCCGCGTCGCCGCGATCAAGGGCCGGACCAACTACTGACGCCGAACGACTAACGATCGAACGCGAGCTTGAGGCCGAGCAGGCCGAGCGCGCTGCCCATGATGCGATCGAGCCAGAGCTTGGTGCGGCGGTAGAAGGCGCGCGCGGTCTCGCCGGAGAACAGCAGCGCCAGCAGCGCGAACCAGGCGAACTCGTTGAAGGCGACGATGCAGAGCACCGTGGCGTCCATCCAGGCCGGCGGCTGGGCGGGCAACAGCGAGACGAAGATGCTGCCCATGAAGACCATGACCTTGGGGTTGCTGAGCTGCAGCAGCAGCGCCTTGGTGAAGCCCTGCCAGGCGCCGCCCTGCGCGACGGCAGGGCTTGCTTCGGGCAGCGGCGCGCCGGCGTGGCGGATCAGCATGTACGCGAGATAGAGCAGGTAGAGCGCGCCGCCGATGCGGAAGGCGGCATAGAGCCAGTCGAAGCGCGCGAAGAGGATCTGCAGCCCGTAGAGCGCGGCGGCGGCCCAGGCGAGCGCGCCCAGCATCATGGCGAAGGCCGCCAACAGGCCGGCGCGGCGGCCCGACACCGCCGCAGTCTGGATCACCAGCACAGTCGAGGGGCCGGGGCTCGCCACGGCCATCAGGTGGACGACCGCGAGGCCTGCGAGAGCGAGCGCGTAGTCCATCGCTAGAGCGGCTCGCCGCCGCGGCTCATGGCGACGATGCCGGTACGGCCGACGTCGACGACGCCGAGCGACTCCATCAGGCCCACGAAGGTCTGGACCTTGTCGGAGTTGCCGGTGACCTCGAAGACGAAGGAGTCGGTCTTGGCATCGATCACCTTGGCGCGGAACACGTCGGCAAGGCGCAGCGCCTCGACCCGCTTCTCGCCGGTGCTCTTCACCTTCACCAGCGCGAGCTCGCGCTCGATGTGCGGGCCTTCGACGGTGAGATCGCGCACGCGATGGACCGGCACCAGGCGATCGAGCTGCGCCTTGATCTGCTCGATGATCATAGGGGTGCCCTTGGTCACGATGGTGATGCGCGACAGCCGCTCCTTGGCGTCGGTCTCGGCGACGGTCAGGCTCTCGATGTTGTAGCCGCGGCCGGAGAACAGGCCGACCACGCGCGCCAGGATGCCGGGCTCGTTGTCGACGAGCACAGAGATGGTGTGGCTGGAGACTGCGTCTTGCATGGCTAAACCAGCACCATGCCTTCTTCCGAGATCGGCTTGGCGGCCTTGTCCTCGGGCCCGAGCAGCATGTCGTAGTGCGCCGCACCCGAGGGGATCATCGGGAAGCAGTTCTCCTTCTCGTCGACCAGCACGTCGACGATCACCGGCTTCTTGATCTTGATCATCTCCTTGATGACGCCGTCGAGCTCCGCCGGATCGCCGGTCCTGAGGCCTACCGCGCCGAACGCCTCGGCGAGCTTCACGAAGTCGGGCAGCGAGTCGGTGTAGCTCTCCGAGTAGCGGCCGCCATGCAGGAGCTCCTGCCACTGGCGGACCATGCCCATGTAGTGGTTGTTGAGCACGAAGATCTTCACCGGCAGACGGTACTGCGCGACGGTAGAGAGCTCCTGGATGTTCATCAGGATCGAGGCCTCGCCCGCGATGTCGATCACCAGCGCGTCGGGATGGGCGATCTGCACGCCCATCGCGGCCGGAAAGCCGTAGCCCATGGTGCCGAGCCCGCCCGAAGTCATCCAGCGGTTGGGTTGCTCGAACTTCAGGAACTGCGCCGCCCACATCTGGTGCTGGCCGACCTCGGTCGTGATGTAGTGGTCCTTGTCCTTGATGTGGTGGTAGAGCCGCTCGAGCGCGAACTGCGGCTTGATCGTGTCCTTGCCCTGCTTGTAGGCGAGGCAGTCGCGCGCGCGCCACTTGTCGATCTCGGCCCACCACGCCCTCAGCGCCTTCTGGTCGGTCTTGGGCTGCCTGGCCTTCCAGATGCGCAGCATGTCGTCGAGCACCTGACCGGCGTCGCCGATGACGGACAGGTCGACGCGCACGCTCTTGTTGATCGACGACGGGTCGATGTCGACATGGATCTTCCTCGACTTCGGCGAGAACTCGGCGATCTTGCCGGTGATTCGGTCGTCGAAGCGGGCGCCGATGTTGATCATCACGTCGCAGTTGTACATCGCGAGGTTCGCTTCGTAGGTCCCGTGCATGCCCAGCATGCCGAGGAACTGCTTGTCCGACGCCGGGAAGGCGCCCAGTCCCATCAGCGTGTTGGTGACCGGGAAGCCGGTCATGCGCGCGAACTGCGTCAGGAGCTTCGACGCGCGCGGGCCGGAATTGATGACGCCGCCGCCGGCGTAGATGATCGGCCGCTTGGCCTGCGCGATCATCTCGATCGCCTGCTCGACCTTTTTGAGCTCGGGCTTGACCTGCGGCCGGTAGCTCTTGTGCTGCACCGGCATCTTGGGCGCCACGTAGTCGTGCTTGTTCATCAGCACGTCCTTCGGCAGGTCGATCACGACCGGGCCGGGGCGGCCGGAGCGCGCCACGTAGAAGGCCTCGTGAACGGTGCGTGCGAGGTCGCCGACCGCCTTCACGAGATAGTTGTGCTTGGTGCAGGGACGCGTGATGCCGGTCGTGTCCGCCTCCTGGAAGGCGTCGTTGCCGATCATGTGCGTCGGCACCTGGCCGGTCAGGCAGACGATCGGGATCGAATCCATCAGCGCGTCGGTGAGGCCGGTCACCGCGTTGGTGGCGCCGGGGCCCGAGGTCACCAGCACGACACCGACCTTGCCGGTCGAGCGCGCATAGCCCTCCGCGGCATGGACGGCGGCCTGCTCGTGGCGCACCAGGATGTGGCGCAGACGGTTCTGCTTGAAGAGCGAGTCGTAGATCGGAAGGACGGCGCCGCCGGGATAGCCGAAGACGACCTCGACTTCCTCGTCGATCAGGGCTTTCACCAACAGATCGGCGCCGGTCGTGGCGGACTCCTCGGGCTTCATGACGGCGGTCTCCTTCTGACGAAATAGCCGCAAAACGGGGGGTTTTGCGGCGCGGCGGAACATACGGGCCGGGTTGTGGACAGGTCAACCGAAATCAGCACGAAACGCAAAGTTTCAGGGCTCCGATTTGTCCAAAAATTTCTCAGACTCGCCCAAAACTTGGTCAGTCATGGGGTCCAGCACAAGATCTGGTGTCGTCTGGTGCCGGAACCACGTCATCTGGCGCTTGGCATATTGCCTCGTGTGGTCGATGGCGATCCGCCGGGCATCATCGACCGACAACTCGCCCCGGAAGCAGCGGAACAGCTCGGGCGCGCCGTGGGCCTTGAGGCCCGGCCAGGCGGGATCGAGACCGCGCTCGAACACGGCGTGCACCTCGGCCAGCACGCCGCCGGCCAGCATGGCGTCGAAGCGCGTCTCGATGCGCCGCCGCAGCCAGGCACGGTCGGGCGACAGCAGCAGCGTGACGAACTTCCAGGGCGCCGGCTCGGCCTTGCCGTCCTGCCAGACGCTGAGTGGCGTGCCGGTGGCGGCCCACACTTCCCAGGCCCGCACATGGCGCTGGCGGTCGCCCGGCTTCAGCCGCGACACGATGGCGGGGTCGACCTCGGCGAGCCGCGTGCGGAAGGCGTCGGCGCCCATCGCCAGCCACTCCTCGTTCGCCTGTATCCGCAACTCCGGCGACGCCTCCGGAATGGACGCGAGACCCCGCATCAAGGCGCGCAGGTAGAGGCCCGACCCGCCGCACAGGATCGGCAGCTTGCCCTCGCCCAGCAGTCGCGCGATCTCGGCCGAGGCGAGGACCGCCCAGCGCGCGGCCGAGAGCTTCTCGGACAGCGGCAGGATGCCGTAGAGCACATGCGGCGCCCGCGCCCGCTCCTCATCCGTGGGCTGCGCCGTCAGGATCGGGAAGGCGTCGTAGGTCTGCATCGCATCGGCGTTGATCACGACGCCTCCGCGCCGCTCCGCCAGGGCGAGCGCCAGCGCCGACTTGCCCGAAGCGGTCGGTCCGGTGACGACGAGGACTCCGTGGTTCTTCATCGGGGCGACAGATTGCAAATCCCTCCCCTCGCCGCTAGAGCCGGGAGCGTGAAAAACGTCCTGGTCCTGATCGCCGATCCCGCCCGTCCGACGCTGGACGAGGCCGTTGTCGCGGCCGCCACCGAGGCATTGCTCGATGCCGGCGCCACTGCGGGCGCGCCCGACTGGCTGGCGCCCGGCATCGCCTGCGATGTGCCTTTCGATTGGCCCTTCGATGGACCCATCCCGTCGCTGAAGCTCGACGGCATCGACGCGGTGGCGCTTCCCGCCGCGGGAAGGCGCAAGAAGCTCCTCGTGGCGGACATGGAATCGACCATGATCCACAACGAGATGCTCGACGAGCTCGCAGACTTCCTGGGCCTGCGCGACAAGATCGCAGGCATCACGGCGCGCGCCATGAACGGCGAGATCGGCTTCGAGGGCGCGCTGACCGAGCGGGTCGGCCTGTTGAGGGGTCTGCCCGTCGCCCGGCTCGACGAGGCCGCTGCCCGGATCCGCTACATGCCGGGCGGCGCCACGCTGATCGCCACCATGAAGAAACGCGGCGCCCACTGCGCGCTGGTGTCGGGCGGCTTCACCTACTTCACGGCGATGGTGCGCGCCGCGCTGGCCTTCGACCTCGATGCGGCCAACGTGCTGGAGCACGACGGCAAGGTTCTGGCCGGCACGGTCGGCCTGCCGATCCTCGGCAAGGAGGCCAAGCTCGCCACGCTCGAGCGGCTGTCGCAGGAGCGCGGCATCACGGCCGCCGATGCCCTCACGGTCGGCGACGGCGCCAACGACCTGCCCATGCTCAAAGCCGCCGGCCTCGGCGTCGCCTTCCATGCCAAGCCGACGGTGGCCGCGCAGGTCGCCGCCCGCATCGACCACGGCGATCTCACCGCGCTGCTCTACCTGCAGGGCTATCGCCGGAGCGACTTCGTAGAAAGGAAAGACCCATGACCGACGCCAAGCAGATCGTGCTCGCCAAACGTCCGACCGGCGACGTCACCGCCGACTGCTTCCGCACCGAGACGGCCGCCCTGCCGGCACTGGCCGACGGCCAGATCATGGTGCGCACGAAATTCCTGTCGCTCGATCCCTACATGCGGCCCCGCATGACCGAGCTGCGCTCCTACACGCCGCCCTTCGAGCTCGACAAGCCGCTGACCGGCGGCTCGGTGGGCGAGGTCGTGGAGTCGAAGAACCCGCGCTACGCCAAGGGCGACATCGTGATCGGCATGCTGAACTGGGCCACCCATACGGTCCACGACGGCAAGGGCCTGCGCAAGATCGACCCGACTGGGACCGGTGTACCACTCCAGGCCCATCTCGGCGTGCTGGGCATGCCGAGCTTCACCGCCTGGTACGGTATCCGCCAGATCTGCAAGCCCAAGGCCGGAGAGACGGTGTTCGTCTCGGCCGCCACCGGCGCTGTCGGCCAGGTGGCGGGCCAGCTCGCCAGGCTCTCGGGCGCCCGTGTCGTGGGCTGCGCCGGCGACGAAGAAAAGTGCCGGTGGGCGGTGCGCGAGGCGGGCTACGACGCCTGCTTCAACCACAAGGCCGAGCGCGACGTGGGCGCCGTCCTCGACAAGCTCTGCCCTCAGGGCATCGACGCGGATTTCGAGAATGTCGGCGGCCGCATCTTCCACGCGGTGTTCGCGCGGCTGAACAATTTCGGCCGGGTCGCCTTCTGCGGCGCCATCTCGGAATACCAGGACGCCACGCCTCTCGCCGGGCCGGAGAAGATGTTCACCATCGTGCAGCGCCGGCTGACGCTGCAGGGGTTCATCATCTCCGACCATGTGAACCTGATGGCCGAGTTCGTGAACGAGGTCGGAGACCTTGTGAAGTCGGGTAAGCTCAAGGCGCGCGAGACCGTGGTCGACGGACTGGACCGCGCGCCGCAGGCCTTCATGGGCCTCCTCAAAGGCGAGAATTTCGGGAAGCTGGTGGTCAGGGTCTGACTACAAAGCCAAAAGGCCGCGCAGTGCGCGGCCTTTTCGTTCGTTGCGGACGATAGCTACTTCGTGAGGCGGAGCGCGGCGAAGCGCGGATCGCCCTGACGTTCGACGAACAGCAGCACCGACCTTTTCTTCTGCTGCTGCAGCTTGGTCACGATATCGGTGATCTCCTGCGGCGAGGTCACCGGCTTCTGGTCGACCTCGAGGATGACGTCGCCTGCTTGGAGCTGTTTCTCGGCCGCCGGGCTGTTGGGCGCCACCTTGGTGACGACCACGCCCTTGATCTGGTCGGAGAGGCCGTAGCGCTCGCGGAGCTGGTCGGTGACCTTCTGCAGCGTCAGGCCGAGCTGCTCGATGGTCGAGGTGACCTGCTGGTCGGGCTCGGCCGGCTTCTTCTGACCCTGGGCGGAGACGTTCTGCTTCTCCGCTTCCTCCTGCTCGCCGACCCGCAGCTTGAGCGGCACTTCCTTGCCGCCGCGCCACACCACGACGTCGACCGTGCTGCCGACGCGGGCATTGGCCACCACCCGCGGGAAGCGTCGCAGGTCGAGCACGTCCTGGCCGGCGAAGGACAGGATGATGTCGTTGCGCCTGAGGCCGGCCTTGGCAGCCGGACCGTCGGCCGCGACGTTCGCGACCAGCACGCCGCGGGCGCGGTCGAGACCGAAGGAGTCGGCAATGTCGTCGGTCACGCTCTGATAGCTGACGCCGATCCAGCCGCGCTTGACCTTGCCGTACTCGCGGAGCTGGTCGGCGATCTGCTTCACGAGGTTGGACGGAATCGAGAAAGCGAGACCGGCGTTGGTGCCGGAGGGCGAGTAGATCGCGGTATTGACGCCGATCACCTCGCCATCGGTGTTGAACAGCGGGCCGCCCGAGTTGCCCTTGTTGATGGCGGCGTCGGTCTGCAGGTAGTCGTCGAGCGAATCGTTGAGCGAGCGGCCGCGCGCCGAGATGATGCCGGCCGTGACCGAGTGGCCCATGCCGAACGGGTTGCCGATCGCGATCACCCAGTCGCCGACCCGTGCCTTGTCCGAATCGCCCCACTTCACCGCCGGCAGCGGCTTCTTGCTGGGCGGCTCCACCTTGAGCACGGCGAGGTCGATGCGGCTGTCCGAGCCGACCAGCTTCGCCTTGAGCTGGGTGTCGTCGCGGAAGATGACGGTGATGTCCTCGGCGCCCTGGATCACATGGTTGTTGGTGACGATGTAGCCGTCGCCGTCGATCACGAAGCCGGAGCCGAGCGACGTGCCGCGGCGCTTCTGCTGCTCCTCGCCACCGCGCCGATCGAAGAATTCCTTGAACAACTCCTCGAAGGGCGAACCCGGCGGAAGCTGCGGCATGTCGCGCAGCCGCGGCCCCTGCTGGGGCACGTTCTGCGTCGTGGTGATGTTGACGACGGTCGGCATCAGCTTGTCGACCAGCTCGGAGAAGCTCTCCTGCGGCTGCCGTGCCCAGGCGGGATCCGCCACCGAAAGGCCGAGCGACGCCACCGCCGCAAGCGCGGCACCCCTGAATCCACTGCGAAAATCAGCCAGAATCACGTCCGACCTCCAACGGCGCTCAGGGCCAAACGGTCGGGAACGGCCGGCGCCGCGCGTTCGAGTCACTGTCTACATGGCGCCCGATTGTGGCGCAAATAAAGAGGCCGTTATGTTGCCGAATATTTCGGTGTTTGCGGGCTTTTCCGGGAAAAAGAACGGCGGCGTGGCAGTCCTGCCACAGCCGCCGCCGGATACGGTTCTTGCCGCTCCTACTTCTTCGGGGCCATCGCCCCCGCAGGGTCGTTGAAGTAGCGGAAGAAGTCGGTGTCGGGGCTCAGTAACATCGTCGACCCGCCCGAGCCGAAGGCCTGCTTGTAGGCCTCCATGCGCCGGTAGAAGGCGTAGAAGTTGGCATCCTTGTTGAAGGCCGCGGCATAGATTTCGGTCGCCGAGGCGTCCGCCTCGCCCATGATGATCTGGGCCTTCTGGCCGGCTTCCGCCTTGAACACCGCGACCTCTCGGTCCGCCGTGGCGGTGATGCGGGCCTTCTCCTCGTCGCCCTCGGCGCGCAGCTGGCCGGCCTCGCGTTCGCGGTCGGTCTTCATGCGGTTGTAGACCGACTGGGAGTTGGCCTGCGGCAGGTCGGCGCGCTTGATGCGCACGTCGACCGTCTGCACGCCGAGTTCCATGGTCTTTGCGTCCACGCGGCGGGTGATCTGATCCATCAGGTTGGCACGCTGGTCGGTCAGCACCGCGTGCAGCGGCACCGAAGACAGCACCCCGCGGATCTCGGAGTTGATCAGCGAGTCGAGCAGGCCGCGGAGCGACGGCTCCCCACCCGGAACGGTCTGGGCATAGAGCTTGGCCGCCACGATCTTGTAGCGTGCGTAGGCGTCGACAACGAGTCGCTTCTGGTCGCCCGCGATGATCTCGAATTCCGCGGCCTCGTAGTCGAGGAGGCGCCGATCGATGCGCTGGATGTCCTGGACCAGTGGGATCTTCGCATAGAGCCCGGGCTCGGTCTTGGGTTCGCCGACGATGGCACCAAACTGCCGGACCAGGACCTGCTGGGTCGGATTCACGGTGTAGAAGGTCTGCGTCATCAGGAAGACGACGATGGCAGCCCCGATCAGAAGGGCGATCGCACGGTTGGTCATCGCGTGGCTCCCGGTTGAGGCTGAGGTAGCCGCGGCGACTGCTGCTGCGTCGCCGGTTGACTCGGCCTGAGTTCGGGCAACGGCAGGTAAGGCACGACGCCGCCACCGGCCCCCGAGGCATTCCTGTCGACCAGCACCTTGTTCACGTTGCGCAGCACCTCCTCCATCGTGTCGAGGTAAAGACGCTCGGTGGTGATGTCCTTGGCCTTCGCCCACTGGTCGTAAACCTGGACGAAGCGCTGGGCGTCACCGTTGGCCCGCGCCACGATCTGAGCTTTGTAAGCCTCGGCGCGCTGAATGATCGACTCGGCTTCGCCCTTGGCCCGTGGCAGAACCTGATTGCGGTAGGTGTTGGCCTCGTTGATGCTCTTCTCCTTGTCCGCGCGTGCTGCCTGCACGTCGCGGAAAGCGGCGATCACCTCATCCGGCGGATCGACACGCAGTAGCTGGATCTGCGAGATACGCGCGCCGAGGCCATACTCGTCGAGCATCTTCTGCAGCAGGTCCTTGGTGTCCTGCTCGATGCGGCTGCGACCCTCGGTCTGGGCATATTGCAGGTTCGACTTGCCGATGACCTCGCGCATTGCCGCCTCGGCGCCGGCGCGCACGTTCTCTTCCGGATTGCGCACGTCGAACGCGTACTTGAAGACGTCCTTGATCTGCCACAACACGGCGAACTCGATGTCGACGATGTTCTCGTCGCCGGTCAGCATCAGGTTCTCGGTCGAGGTCGGACGCGGGCCGCGGGTATAGGGCGTCGATGCCTGGTTGCCGCGCTGGCCGATCACGGTGCGGCGCTGGTCCTGCACGTTGACCACGACGACGTTGCCGATCGGTGCCGGCAGGTTGTAGTGCAGGCCGGGCTCGACGGGCTTGCCGTAGGGCTTGCCGAACACGAGCTGGATCGCCTGCTGGTTGGGCTGCACGCGGAAGAAGCCGGTGACCAGCCAGATCGCGATGGCGCCCAGAACCACGAGGGCGATACCCTTGTACGAGCCGAAGCCGCCGGGAATGAGGTTCTTCAGTCGCTCCTGGCCCTTGCGGATGACGTCTTCCATGTCGGGTGGCCGGCGCGAGCCGAACGGACCGCCGCCGCCGCCGCCCCGGTTGCCGCCGCCCCCGCCGCCGCCCCAGGGACCGCCACCGCCACCGCCGCCGCCGCCCCAAGGGCCGCCGCCGTTGTTATTCCACGCCATCGTTCACCTCGGGCCCCTCGCTGCCATACGCCGGCATGTCGTCCGCTTTGATTTCACGCAGCGCTGCATATATGTGACGGCAGGCACTCCTTCAATCAAGCGGCGGCACAAAATTGCCGGCCAGCGGGGCAGCAGAACATGGCGGAAGTAAGCGAATCGGCCGTCCGCAAGGTTCTCGAGAGCGTCATCGACCCGGCTAGGGGCGAGAGCATCGTGGCGCTCGGCATGGTGGGCGGCATCGCCACCCGCGGCGGTCATGTCGCCGTCACTCTCGATGTCGATCCGGCGCGCGGCACCGCGCTCGAGCCGTTGCGCCAGGCGGCCGAGCAGGCCGTACGGGCCATGCCGGGCGTGCTCTCGGCCACCGCGGTCATGACTTCGGAGCGCGCCGCCCCCGCCCCGCCACCGGCACCCGGTGGCCATTCGCACTCTCATACACCTTCCCGCGGGACCCCCGGAGCGAAGACGACGGGCGGCGGCGGCCGGATCGACGTGCCCGGCGTCAAGCACATCATCGCCGTCGCCTCGGGCAAGGGCGGCGTCGGCAAGTCGACGACCGCGGTCAACCTCGCGCTCGGCCTGGCAGCCAATGGTGTCTCGACCGGCCTGCTCGACGCCGACATCTACGGCCCCTCTATGCCCCGTATGCTCGACGTCAGGGAGAAGCCCGAGTCGGTCGAGGGCAAGGCGCTTAAGCCCATCGAGCGCTATGGCCTCAAGACCATGTCGATCGGCTACATCGTGGCCGAGGACACGCCGATGATCTGGCGCGGGCCGATGGTTTCGAGCGCGCTCGAGCAGATGCTGCGCGACGTCGAATGGGGCGACCTCGACGTGCTGGTGGTCGACATGCCGCCCGGAACGGGCGACGCGCAGCTCACGCTGGCGCAGCGGGTGGCCCTGGCCGGCGCGGTCATCGTCTCGACGCCACAGGACATCGCGCTGGTCGACGCCCGCAAGGGCCTCAACATGTTCCGCAAGGTCGCCGTGCCGGTGCTCGGTATCGTCGAGAACATGAGCTACTTCCTCTGCCCCAAGTGCGGCGAGCGCTCCGAGATTTTCGGCCATGGCGGCGCGCACGAGGAGGCCGACAAGATGGGCGTGCCGTTCCTCGGCGAGGTGCCGCTGCATCTCGACATCCGCACGACATCGGACTCCGGCCATCCCATCGTCGTCTCGAAACCCGACAGCGCCCACGCGCAGGTCTACAAGAACATCGCCGGCCGTGTCTGGAAGCAGCTCACGGCGAACCAACGCGGCCCCCGCGCCGCACCGAAGATCGTCGTGCGGTAACTCGGCTGCGCTCGGCGCGACGATGTTATTTCCGGCGGGCCTTCTTCGGGCGCCAGCCGGGCTGCCACTTCCCGATCATGCCGTGGACGCCGATCATGGCGCCGGCGACCAGCTCGAGCGCCAGAAAGCGGCGTTCCTCGACCCAGCCCGGGAGCTGGATGTTGAGCGCGAGGTCGCGGCGGAACCCGAACTGGTTGTAGTACTCGGGATCGCCGACCAGCACGATGCGGCTGTGGCCGAGCATGCGCGACTGCGCCATCGAGTGCCACATCAGCGCCTTGCCGTAGCCCAGCCCGCGCAGCTCGGGCGAGATGGCGAGCGGCCCCAGCAAGATCGCGGGCCAGCGCTCGTTGATCAGGATCGGCCAATTGCGGATCGACGCCACCATGCGGCCCTTCTGGTCGATGGCGACGAAGCACAGGTCCTTGAGCGGCTTCACGTCCTCGCGCAGGCGATAGACGGTCTTGTGCTGGCGGTCGGGCCCGAACGCCGCCTCGTTCATCTCCTCGATGGCCTCGTCATCGCGCACCCGCTCGCGCAGGAGGCGCAGGCGACCCGGATCGCGAGCGGCCGGTGCGGCCATCGCAGCCGATCTACGCCCGGCCGAGGGCGGCCATCAGCTCGCGCCACTCGCGCAGGCTCATGCCGCTCGACTTCTGATCCACGGTCTCGCCGGCCAGCAGGCGCTTCACGATCTCAAGGCCGGTTTTCGACAGATGCGTGCCGCCCATGCGGTATTCCATGAAGGCGTCGTGGCTGATCGGGCACCAGCGCTTCAGCGTGTCGATCATCACGTCGGCGTAGACGCGAATCTCGTACTGGGCATGCGCGTCGGCGCGCAGCGACAGGAAATGCATGAGATTGTGCAGGTTCGTCTTCCAGTACCACTGGGTATAGAAGCCGAGCGACAAGTTCATGCGCGCGAGCTCGCGCGCCAGACCCGAACGCTCGGGATCGAGCGGCTCACCGGCCTCGCCCTCGTTCAGCATCTCCATGTAGTGCTCGTAGACGAGCTCGGCGTCCTTCTTCAGCAGGTTGAAGACGCGCTCCGCCTCCTTGCCGGCCAGTACCGCGTCGCGGCCCTGACGGTTGGCCTTGCTCTGGGCGGCGAGATGCTCGGGCTTGGGGATGTAGAACTCGTTGTCGAGGATCGAGTAGCGCGCGGAATACTCGTTCACGTTGGCCGTGCGATGGCGGATCCACTGGCGCGCCACGAAGATCGGCAGCTTCACGTGGTACTTGATCTCGCACATCTCGAACGGCGTCGTGTGGCGGTGCCGCATGAGATAGTTGATGAGGCCGCGATCCTCGCTGACCTTCTTGGTGCCGCGGCCATAGCTCACGCGGGCGGCCTGCACGACGGCGGCGTCGTCGCCCATGTAGTCGACGACGCGCACGAAGCCGTGGTCGAGCGCCGGCAGCGCCTGAAACAGGATCTCCTCGAGCGCTGGAGCGATCGGCCGCAGCGTCGGCTGGGCGCCGGCCCGCGCCTCGGCGATCTCGGCCTGTTGATCGGTGGAGAGGGGCATCGTTCGCTGTCCTTCGTTGGCCGCGGACTCTATGGGTGACAGCCCGACCGGACCATGGGGAAATTCTCGACCTCGGCCGTCGCCTTCAAAAAGGCGTCAGGAGCGCCTATATTGGCAATGTCGGGAAACCGACTATGGCGATAAACGCCGCGTGGAATAAGCGTTTCGGACCCGGGGGCAGTACCCGGCGCCTCCACCATTACCTCCAACCCGCAAGGGACGGAGTCGATGGGGGCGAACCAGGATCGACGAGCGTGGTAAAGGCGCGGTTTTTGCCCGGTATGGTTCCGCCGTGACGGGCCATTCACAAGTGCCAACGATAACGACGTTGCACTCGCTGCTGCCGCCTAAACAGCGGACGTAAGCGCGGTCCGGGGGGCACCGGGCAACAGAAGCCCCCCACTTTCCTTCTCCTCATTTGACCGGTATTGGCATCGTTGACTCTCCCGCAAGGCGGGACGATGCTTTTTCCGAATTTTTTCCGACAGGCCATGAACGACCGGTTTCACTACGACGCTCTCGTCGACGATGCGCTGCGCAGCGTCGTGCGCCGCGTGCTGCTCCAGGTGGCGGAGAAGGGCCTGCCCGCATCGCATCATTTCTACATCAGCTTCCGCAGTACCGATCCCGGCGTCGAGCTGCCGGAGTACCTGCGCGCGAAGTATCCGGAAGAGATGACGATCGTTCTGCAGCATCAGTATTGGGACCTGATCGTCAACGACACCTGGTTCGAGGTGACGGTGAGTTTCAACAAGCAGCAGGAGCGCATAAAGGTGCCGTTCGCCGCGCTGTCGGCCTTCGTCGACCCGTCGGTGCGCTTCGGCCTGCAGTTCGACCGGCGCGACAAGACGACCGGCGAGAAAGTCGAGGCGCCAGCCGCTGCGACGCCGCTGCCCGCGCCCGAGAAACGCCCGCCGCTCGCCGCGCCCGCCGGCCAGGAGCCGAAGGCCGACGCGACCGACGACGCGGCCAAGCCCGAGGAGACGGCCTCCAAGGTCGTCAAGCTCGACAGCTTCCGAAAGAAGTAGCTAGACGCCGCGCCCCGGCTGCGGCAGGGAAAGCGCGCCCCGCGAGGGTCGCCAGGAGAAGACGCATGCCTGATTTCCAGTTCCAGGAGATGTTCCCGCGCCGCGAGGACAAGACATCCTATCGCAAGCTCACCTCCGATTTCGTCGGCACCACCAAGTTCGGCGGCAAGGACGTGCTGACCGTCGAGCCCGAGGCGCTGACCACCCTGACGGCGGCCGCGTTCCACGACATCTCCCACCTGCTGCGCCCCGGACACCTGCAGCAGCTCCGCAACATCCTCGACGACGGTGAGGCCTCGCCCAACGACAAGTACGTGGCGCTCGAGCTCCTGAAGAACGCCAACATCTCGGCCGGCGGCGTGCTGCCGATGTGCCAGGACACCGGCACGGCGATCGTGATGGGCAAGAAGGGCCAGCAGGTCTGGACCGGCGGCGGCGACGAGGAGGCGATCTCCAAGGGCGTCTTCAAGACCTATACCGAGACCAACCTGCGCTATTCGCAGGTCTCGCCGATCTCGATGTTCAAGGAAGTGCAGACTGGCACCAACCTGCCGGCACAGATCGACATCTATGCGACCGACGGCGACACCTACAAGTTCCTGTTCATCGCCAAGGGCGGCGGCTCGGCCAACAAGAGCTATTTGCACCAGCAGACGCCGGCGGTGCTGAACGAGGCCTCGCTGCTGAAGTTCCTCGACACGCAGATCCGCACGCTCGGCACCGCGGCCTGCCCGCCCTACCACCTTGCCATCGTCGTCGGCGGCACCTCGGCCGAGATGAACCTCAAGACAGTGAAGCTCGCCTCGACGCGCTACCTCGACGACCTGCCCTCAGAGGGCAACAACAAGGGCGTGGCGATCCGCGATCGCGAGATGGAGCAGAAGGTTCTCGAGCTCACGCGCCAGATGGGCATCGGCGCCCAGTTCGGCGGCAAGTATTTCTGCCACGATGTGCGCGTGATCCGCATCGCCCGCCACGGCGCTTCGGTGCCGATCGGTATCGGCGTCTCCTGCTCGGCCGACCGCCAGGCGCTGGGCAAGATCACCAGGGACGGCGTGTTCCTCGAGCAGCTCGAGACCAACCCGGCGCAGTTCTTGCCCGAGGTCGAGCCACAGCAGCTCTCGGGCGACGTGGTCTCGGTCGACCTCGACAAGGGCATGACGCATACGCTCTCGGTCCTGACCCGGCATCCGGTGAAGACACGCGTGAACCTCACGGGCACGCTCATTGTTGCGCGCGATTCCGCCCACGCCAAACTCAAGGAGCGGCTCGACGCGGGCCAGGGCCTGCCCGACTACTTCAAGCAGTTCCCGGTCTACTACGCGGGCCCCGCCAAGACGCCGAGCGGCATGGCCTCGGGCTCGTTCGGCCCGACCACCGCCGGCCGCATGGACTCCTATGTCGACCTCATGCAGGCCAACGGCGGATCGATGGTGATGCTGGCCAAAGGCAACCGCTCAAAGCAGGTAGTCGACGCCTGCAAGAAACATGGCGGCTTCTATCTCGGCTCGATCGGCGGCCCTGCCGCGATCCTGGCCAAGAATTGCATCAAGAAGGTCGAGGTGCTGGAGTATCCGGAGCTCGGCATGGAAGCGATCTGGCGCATCCAGGTCGAAAACTTCCCGGCTTTCATCGTCACCGACGACAAGGGCAACGACTTCTTCAGCGAACTGAAGATCTAGCCGAAGAAAAACCCCAGAGGCCACCCTCCGGGGTTTTCCTTGCTGTCCCGCGACGATCCGTCAAATCCCCAGATGCCGGATCGCCGCCTCCCAAAAGTCGTCTAGCTGCGGCAGCCGTCCTCGCGGCCGCACCACTTGTCGATCCACACGCTGCCGTGGCGCGCGTTGATCACCTGCAGCCACTCGCCGCGGCAGCCGAGCACGCGGAACTTCATGTCGTCGCCCTCGATGGTCGCGATCTGGCGGCCGAGCAGGCCGGGCCGGTTGTGCACCCCGATGTCGCCGTCGACGCGGGCATTGACCGTCAGCAGGTCGGCCGGCACCCAGCCGTAGGGCTGCGTCGCCGCCGCCCCGTCGGCCACGTAGTCCGACGACTGCGCGTTGAGCGCGATGCGCGCCCAGCCGGCCTGGCTGCCCGTCATGGTGACCTTGGCCCGGAGCTGGTCGGGCTTCAGCGTGCCGCGGCCGTGCAGCGAGCCGATGGTCGCGGCCTGCGGCGTCGGTTCGGCCCGCACCGGCACGGTCTCGCCGCGCTGGAGCAAGGCGTAGGCATTGGTTGGCGTGCATGTACCGGCGTGACCGGTGCTGGCATCGACCGAGCGCTCGAGGACGGCAAAGCCCGCGAGCACGGCGACCGTGCCGACAATGGCGCGAATCATCGTGAACCCTTCCCACATTGTTGGCGGCCGCTCCCCAGCGGCCGACCCCTTCACCCGCTGCCGTTCTAGAACTGCACTGCGGCGGAGTCCCAACGGGCTTTGTAATAATTGTTTCAGGCTGCCGGATGCCGGACAATCGGTCCATGCAGCTCGCCAAACAGCATCTCGATATCGGCCTCTTCTCAAACAAGCGCGACGAGCAGCTCGCCTTCTGGCAACAGACGGTCGGCCTGTCCTACGACCACATGGGCAAGCTGGGCAGCGGCATGCAGCAGCATCGCCATCACATGAACGGCTCGATCCTGAAGATGAATCACGCGCGAGATCCGCTGCCGGCGATGCCGGCGTCGGGCATCGTGGGTCTCGAGATCGCGCGCGAGGGGCTGGCCTCGGCGCAGCAACTCGCCGATCCAGACGGCAACCGCGTCGCCCTCGTCCCGAAGGGCGCGAACGGCGTCGAAGGCATCGCGATCCTGCTCAGGGTCAACGATCCCGCAGCGCACGACCGGTTCTGGACCGAGGCGATGCAGTTCGAGCGCGCCGGCGAGGGCCGCTACCGCTGTGGTGATTCACTGGTCGTGGTGGCCGGACGCGGCAAGGTCGTGCCGAGCCCTGGCCAGTGGCGCGGGCCAGGATATCGCTATTTGACCGTGCAGGTATGGGATTGCCTCGCTGAATACGATGGCATCCTGAAGCGTGGCGGCACCTCGGGCGGCGAGCCGCGCGTGCTGGGCGAGACGGTGCGATACGCCTTCATCTGCGATCCGGACGGCAATCATGTCGAGATCAGCCAGCGGGCGTCGCTGACCGGCGGCAGCCTCCAGGCCTAGCGGCCCTTCACACGCGCCTTGCGCGCGGCGTAGCGGGCGTCGCGCGCGGCCTTGGCTTCTTCAGCCGACAGCGCCGGACGCGACACCGGACGCTTGCCCTGCTTGATGCGCTCGGCCTCGGCGGCGGCTTCCGCGGCCTTGGCGGCAGCCTCGGCGGCACGCTCGGCGGCGATACGCTCCCGCTCGGCTTTGCGGACGGCCCGGCGTTCCGCCTCGCGCGCTTCGCGCGCGGCGGCAATCGCGGCACGCTCTTCCGCCCTCTTGGCGAGTTCCGGATCGTTGGCCTTCGCTTTTGCCTTTTCGAGCAGCGCCTGCTTGGCGGCGGCGGCCGTCGCCAGACGGTCGCCAAAATCCACGTTCTTTCCGCTCATCTCTTCGTCTTACTCCGCGGCCGCTGCGGCCTGTTTCTTGGCCCGCTTGCGGTCCTCGGCATTGAGGAACCGCTTGCGCAGCCGGATCGATTTCGGGGTGATCTCCACCAGCTCGTCCTCCTCGATGTAGGCGATCGCCTGTTCGAGGGACATCCTGCGGGGTGGCGTGAGGCGAACGGCCTCGTCCTTGCCGGCGGCGCGGATGTTGGTGAGCTGCTTGCCCTTCAGCACGTTGATCTCGAGGTCGGTGCCGCGGCTGTGCTCGCCGACGATCATGCCCATGTAGACGGACACGCCAGGCTCGATGAACATCGGGCCGCGATCCTCGAGCTTCCACATCGCATAGGCGACCGAGGTGCCCTCCTCGTTGGCGATCAGGGCACCGTTGCGGCGGCCCGAGATCGGGCCGCGATAGGGGCCGTACTCGTGGAAGATGCGGTTCATCACGCCGGTGCCGCGCGTGTCGGTCAGGAACTCGCCATGATAGCCGATCAGGCCGCGCGACGGAGCGTAGAACACGAGGCGCGTCTTGCCGGCGCCTGACGGCCGCATGTCCTGCAGCTCGCCCTTGCGCAGCGAGATCTGCTCGACGACGGCGCCGGTATAGGCATCGTCGACGTCGATCACGACCTCCTCGATCGGCTCGAGCCGCTGGCCGGTCACCGGATCTGTCTTGAACAGCACCTTCGGCCGGCCGACGGCGAGCTCGAAGCCCTCGCGACGCATGGTTTCGATCAGCACGCCAAGCTGCAGCTCGCCGCGGCCGGCGACCTCGTAGGAATCGGCGTTCTCGGTGTCGGTGACCCGGATCGCCACGTTGCCCTCGGCCTCGCGCATCAGGCGGGCGCGGATCATGCGGGTCGTGACCTTGTCGCCTTCGCGTCCGGCGAGCGGCGAGTCGTTGACCATGAAGGTCATCGCGAGCGTCGGCGGGTCGATCGGCTGCGAGGTGATCGGCGTGGTGATCGTCAGGTCGCCGAGCGTGTCGGCCACGGTGGCGACCTTCATGCCGGCGATCGCCACGATGTCGCCCGCCTCGGCCGAGTCGAGGGCTACACGCTCGAGCCCGCGGAACGCCAGGATGCGCGTGATGCGCGTCTGCTCGAGTTCCTTGCCGTCGCGGCCCAGCGCCTTGACCATCGTATTGGGCCTGATCGAGCCCGACAGGATGCGGCCGGTGAGGATGCGGCCGAGGAAGTTGTCGGCCTCGAGTGTCGTCACCAGCATGCGGAACGCCGGATCGGGATCGATCCTGGGTGCCGGCACATGATTCACCACCAGCTCGAACAGCGGCGTCATGTCCGTGTGCTCGGCTTCCAGCGAGGCGGCGGCCCATCCCTGGCGGGCCGACGCAAAGAGCGTCGGAAAGTCGAGCTGCTCGTCGGACGCGTCGAGCGCCGAGAACAGGTCGAACACCTCGTCGTGTACCTCGTGGGCGCGGGCGTCGGACCGGTCGACCTTGTTGATCAGAACGATCGGCTTCAGGCCGAGTCGCAGCGCCTTGCCCAGCACGAACTTGGTCTGCGGCAGCGGCCCTTCGGCCGCGTCGACCAGCAGCACTACGCCGTCGACCATCGACAGGATGCGCTCGACCTCGCCGCCGAAGTCGGCATGCCCGGGCGTGTCCACGATGTTGATGCGCGTGCCGCGCCACTCGACCGAGGTCGCCTTGGCGAGGATGGTGATGCCGCGCTCGCGTTCGAGATCGTTCGAATCCATGGCGCGCTCGGCGACCTGCTGGTTTTCGCGGAACGTGCCGCTCTGCTTCAGCAGGCAATCGACCAGCGTGGTCTTGCCATGGTCGACGTGCGCGATGATCGCGACGTTGCGGATGTCCATGATGATGCTTTTTCCGGAGGGATCGGTCGGGCGCGCTTATACGCACGCTCTGTGACGGCGGCAAGGCGGGTTGAGGGGACGGGTTGCCGCTGCCACAGTCCCGTCATGCGCAAACGCTCGGTCACGATCGACGGCCACCGCACCAGCATCTCGCTGGAGGACGCTTTCTGGGCCGAGCTGTCCGCCCTCGCCCGCACCCGGGGCCTCTCGCTCAACGCCCTGGTGGCCGAGATCGACCGCGACCGCGTTGCCCAGGACCTAGGCAACCTGTCGAGCGCGCTGCGGCTCTATGTGCTGCGGGAGCTCAAAAGTTCGATCAGTCGAGCTTGAAGCCCTTGGCACGCACGAATGCGCCGAAATCGGCCCGCTCCGGCACCGAATATTGCCGGGCCTTGTCCTCGGACCAGCCGTAGGCCGCATCCTCGCCGAACTTTTCCACGAAGCGCTGGGTCTTGTAGGGCTGGGTCTCGTTGCGGCGGCGGTCGTAGGCCGCGATCTTTTCGCGCAAGCCCGTCTCGTCGTATCGGTCGCGGTGAACCGACACGTCGAGGCCGAGCCGCGGGCTCATGACGCCCCCGAACGAAGGCCACCCCACCCCCATGCCGGCCACCGGAAAAACGTGGCTCGGCAGGCCGAGGACATCGGCGACCTCCGCGGCATGATTGCGAATCTGGCTGATCGGACAGGTCCCCAGCCCGACCCGGTCGGCGGCGGCGATGAAGGTCGCCAGCACGATACCGGCATCGACCGCGGCATTGAAGAACGGGTCGAGATGATCGTTCACGAACGGTCGGCCGCGCCACTCGAAGAGGAGCCGATGGCGCCGGTTGTTGCCGCAGAACACCAGCAGCGCCGGCCCTGCCTTGGCCCAGGGATTCTCCGGAATGAGCGCCTCGAGCTTCTCGCGCTGCCCCTTGTCCGTGACGATCACGATGTCGGCCTGCTGCAGGTCGCTCTTGGAGGGCGCCGACAGGGCCACCGCGCAGAGCGTCTCGAGCAGCGCCGGATCGAGCGGCTTGTCCGAGTAGCGGCGGACGACGCGCCGATCGGCCATCTCGGCCAGCACCTCGACCCCTTTCGGGGCTTCCTCGAGCGCAGGCGCAGAACCGAACCGTGCCGTGAGCACGGCCTTCAAGCGATCGAGCAAAGCTGTCTCCTCAGCGACCGAAGATATTGGGGATCGGGATGTTGGGCACCAGCGAGCGCTGCGGCTGCTGTTGCTGTGTACCGCCGCCACCGGGCAGGACATTGGAAACGCCCGGCAGGGTGCTGGCCATCCCCGGCGGATCCTTGGCCGTACCGCGCGTCACGTTGAGCGACGGCGACGAGGTCGGCCCACGCGCCGTCGTGATGAGGTACGGCGCCGAGCCGTCCTCTGCGATGTAGAAGTTCACCGTCGTGTCGGTGGTCGAGGCCGCGAGGTTGGTACGCGTCGAGATACGCGCCGTGGCGCGGTTGCCCTGGACCGTGAGCCCACGGTCGCTGACCACGCCGCCCGCGATATCGATCTGACCGCCGATCGGGCTGTCGTGGTTCACGAAACGGTTCAGCACCAGGGCGATCGCGTTGAGCAGGTTGCCTGCCCCGACGCCGCCGCGCTGGCCGACCGCGCCCAGCACGTTGCCCAGCGTGTTGTCGATCACGCTGCCGGCTGCACCGGCCGCCGCACCACCCAGCACCTGCAGCGCGCGGTCGGCACCCACGAAGATGTGGCCGCCGAGCGACGCCGAGCCTGCCATGGAGCTCCGGATCTGGGCCGACGTGGCGCCGCCGCCCCGGATGTTGATGCCGTTGGCGTTCAGCCTGCCGTCGATCGTCACCTTCACGGCGCTGCCGAACTGGTTGCTGCCGGAGGTGCTGCGCAGCATCTCGCTCAAGGAGATGCCGTTGGCATCGCCCTTGAAGTCGAAGGCGAGCGCCGGCCCGCTGCCGTTCACCACGCCCGACAGCGCCAGCGAGCCGCCATAGAGCGAACCCTTGAAGTGCTGCACGGTGAGCACGCCGTCCTTAAGCGTCGCCGCGAGGTCGGCATTGCCGATGCGCATCGGCGCGCTGATCAGCGTGCCGACCACCAGCTTCAGCGAGCCATCGACGCTGCGCAACGGCTCGGTGTCGATCGGCTTGTTGGCCGCCGCCGGCTGGCCGCGCGCCGGCGCACGCGCCGCGCCACCGCCGCCACCGAGCCGGTCGAGATCGAACGTGCCGGCGCGCAGGTCGGCGTCGACCGTGGTCCGGCCGGTGAGGCGCGCGTCGATCGACCCCTCGAGCGCCTGGCCGTTCAGCGAGAGGCTGCCCTTGTACGATGCCGATTGCGGCGCACCCTTGGCGGCGCCCGGGAGCGCCAGCGTGCCGGTGGCCTTCACCGCGTGGCCCATGGCGTTGACGCTGAGATCACGGAGCGTGAGCTGCTCGATCGAGCCCGCGACGCCGCCACTCGCCGACACCGCGCCGAGATCCGACGGCCCGGTCGTACCCAGCACCTTGAGCACGCGGCCCATGTCGGGCGCCTCGAAGTTGAAGGCGATGTCGGGCCGTGGCTGGGTTGCAGAATAGTTCGCGACGGAGCCGCGCACCGCGAGGCGTGCGCCGCCCAGATTCGAGACCTTGATGTCGTTGAGGCGAAGCGTGCTGCCCTGCAGCGCCACATCGACATCGACGCCCTGGATCGCTTCCTTGTTGTAGATGACCCGGTTCACCTTGACCTTGAGTCCGACCGTCGGACCGGCGACCGCCTGCTGCGCGGACGCCGTCGGAGCGCTGGCGCCACCCGTGGCTGCGGGCTTCTGCTGCGACGAGGTCGGCGCCAGGAAAGAGTCGAGGTCGAGCGTGTCGATATTCAGGCTTGTCACGATCGACAATGGCACGCCGAAGGTGACGACCACGCCGCCCGTGCCCTTGAGGTCGTCGAGCTCGAAGGCGGCGTCGCTCACCGTCACGTTGCCGCCGGTCGACGCCATGCGGCCCCTGAGGCTGAGCTTCTGCAGCTTGGAGGCCGGGACTCCGGAGACATCGACCTCGAGCCAGGAAAGCGTCTCGCGCAGCTTCGGTCCGCTCAGGCTGAAATCGCCGCTGACCCGCGGCCGTGCGGCGTCGCCGGTCATGGTCGAACGGGCCTGCAGCACCATGTCGCCCGGCAGGGTGGCCGTGAGCCTGGGCACTGCGACGGCGCCGGCCCGCGACTCGAGCTCGAGCACGATGTTGCGCACCGGCTTCTTGTTGTAGATCACCTCGCCCACCTCGAAGGCGAGCTTGGAATCGACGTCGCCCATCAGACTGCCGCCCGACGCGGCCGCTGGCGGTGCCGCGGCCGGCCGACCAGCAGCGGGCGGCGGTGCGGCCGGCGCGGGGGCAGCGGGTCGGTTCATCGCGGCCAGCCACCTGTCGAGGTCGAGCTTCGGTACCGCGATCTTGCCGTCGACGGAAAGCTTGGGCTTCAGCGCGACCGCCAGGTTGCCGGAGCCGCTGTCCTGGCCGAGCGCGATCTTGAAGTTATTGGCGGCGAAGGCTGTCTGCGAAGCCTCGATACCGCCGTCGAACGTGAACTTGCCGGCCAGCAGAAGAGGCAATGCGGGCTCGGGCTGGCCGGTCAGCCGGATCAGCGTGCCGACGAAGGTGGTGAGCGAGTCGGCGGACACGGAAGCGGTGCCCGCGAGCTTGGCCGCCGGGCCGAGTTCGCTCAGCGTGCCCTTGAAGGTGAGCTTGCCGCCGCCCGCCTCGAGCGCCACATCGGCAGTGTGCCCGGCCGCGCTCTTCGCGCCGACCGCGAGGTCGAGCCTGAGCGGCGAGCCGTTGACGGTGGCGCCGCCGGCCAGCGAATACGGGCCGTCGATCGAGCCGACCGAGGCCGAGAAGTTGGCCTTTTCGGCAACCACCGAAATGCCGGCCTTGGAATCGCTGAACAACAGCGTGCCGTTGTCGATGGTGAGCCGGCCGAGCGACAGCGGCCTGGGCGTGCTGGGCTTGGGCGCGGCGGGCTTGGCTTCGGCGACCGACGGCGCGAATTCCCAGTTCGGCTTGCCCTCGGCGTTGACCTCGAGCACGATCTTGGGCTCGACCAGCGTCACCTCACCGACCTCGATGTTGCCACCGAGCAGGCCGAGCAGCGACGGCTTCACCGTCACCGACTTCACCTCCACCATGTTGGCGTTCTTTGAGCCGGGCGCATTGAAGAACTTCACGCCCTGGACCGAAACCGTCGGCGTCGGCAACAGCGACAGCGAGATCGGGCCATCGAGCACGAGATCGCGACCGGTCGCCGTCTTGACCTGCGAGACGATCAGCGGCTTGTATGAATTGACGTCGATGAAGAAGGGCGCCGCCACCAGACCGGCGAGCACGAGGCCGATGACGCCACCGCCGCCGATCAGGAGTCGCTTGCGCGTGCTCGGGGTCATGGAAGGTCCTCCTTCGATCCCACTCGACGAAACACTAGCGTATCGCCCATTGCCGCGGCATAGGGAAATAGAGACAGTCACATGGCAGAGATCGTCAACCTGCGACGCGCCCGCAAGGACAAGGCACGCCGCGACCGCGAGGCTGAGGCCGGCGCCAATCGTCGCCGTTTCGGCCGCACTCGCGCCGAGAGGGCGGCGGACGAGGATGCCGCCGCCCGTGCGAAGGCCGCCCACGACGCAAGGCGCCTCGACGCGGACAAGAAGGACTGACCTGGCTAGCGTGTCGGCCGGTTGATCGCGAGCCGCTCGAAGAACAGACGCGTGTTCTGGTCGGCACCCGGGCCCGCGACGGCGCGTACGTTGGTCAGCTCGAGGCGACGGCCGCTCTCGGCGTCGATCAGCACCGGGTCGAGCGGCTTTCCGTCGGTGCCGTTGACCAGCTCCATCGGCTTGCCGTCGCGCGCCGCGGCCCCGAAACGGTCGCCCCACTGCTTGAGGCCGACGATCACCGTGAACAGCGCCGCCCCCTTCTCGGTCAGGCGATACTCGTGGCGCAGCGGCCGCTGGCGGTAGGCGGTCTTGCGGAACACGCCGGCCTCGACAAGCTTCTTCAGTCGCGCCGTGAGCACGTTGCGGGCGATGCCGAGGTTCTCCTGGAAGTCGTCGAAGCGGCGCACCCCATAGAAGGCGTCGCGCACGATCAGCAAGGTCCATGGCTCGCCCACGACGTCGAGCGCCGAGGCGATGGAACAGTTCATCTGCTCGTAGGAGGTGCGGCGCATGGCGGAAACCTATCGCCCGCGACGGAGCCGCGCAATCTACCGGGACGCAGAGCCGGAACGCAGCAACATCAGATATCCGATCACCGCGGAAAGCACCGAGCCCGCCAGCACGCCGAGCCGCACCTCGGCCTCGAAGCGCGGGTCGCTGAATGCCAAAGTGCCGATGAACAGGCTCATGGTGAAGCCGATACCGCCCAGGATCGCCACGCCCCACAGGCTGCGCCACGAGCCGCCCGCCGGCATCGCCGCGACACCGAGCGCGATCAAGAGCCCCGCGCCCAGCACGATGCCGAGCTGCTTGCCGAAGAACAGCCCCGCCACGATGCCGAGCGGTACCGGCTCGAGAAGGGTCGACAGCGAGAGGTCGCCGAGCGAGAGGCCGGCATTGGCAAAGGCGAAGACCGGCATGATCAGCCAGGCCGACCACGGCTTCAGCGCATGCTCGAGATGGATGGCCGGCCGCTTGTCGTCGGCCATGCCCGGAACATTGAGCGGGATGAACATGGCGAGCACGACGCCGGCGAGGGTTGCGTGGACACCGGACTTGAGCACCGAGACCCAGAGAGCCAGGCCGAGCAGGGCATAGGGACCGATCCGCCGCACCCCCGCCGCATTGAGCATCGCGAGGCCGGCGATGAAGAAAGCCGCGAAGGCCAGCGCCTCGGTCGAGAGGTTACCGGTATAGAAGATCGCGATGATCAGGATTGCGCCCAGATCGTCGACGATGGCCACGGTGGTGAGAAACACCTTGAGCGCAAGCGGCACGCGGCTGCCCAGCGCCGCCAGGACACCCAAGGCAAAGGCGATGTCGGTGGCGGCCGGAATCGCCCAGCCCCGCAGCGCCACCGGATCGCTCCAGTTGATTCCCGTATAGATCAGCGCCGGCACCGCCATACCGCCGATCGCGCCGGCGATCGGCAGGGCGACCTGCGAGGGCCGCGACAGTTCGCCCTCGACGACCTCCCGCTTTATCTCCAGACCGACCAGCAGGAAGAAGCCCGCCATCAGCCCGTCGTTGATCCAGAGCAGCAGGGGCTTGCTCAGGCCGACGCCACCGTAGTCGACGGTGAGCTTCGCCCCGAGCAGCGACTGGATCGACGTGTGGAGCGGCGAGTTGGCCAAAACCAGCGCCAGCACCGTCGCCGCCAGCAGCGGCAGGGCAGACGCGGCCTCGCTGTCGATGAACGCCTTGAACCTGCCGGTCATCCAAAACCCCCGCAAAGAAAAACGCCCGGGTCTTCCGACCCGGGCGTTCTTTATCGATTGCCCGGCGGGCTACTCGCGCTCCTGGCCCAGGAAGCTCATGAGGAACTGGAACAGGTTCACGAAGTCCAGGTACAGGCTCAGTGCACCGAAGACCGCGACCTTCTCCTGCACGTCGGTGCCCCACGCCTCGGCATACTGCTCCTTGATCCTCTGCGTGTCGTAGGCGATCAGCGCCGAAAAGATCAGGACGCCCACGGCCGAGATGATGAAGCTCATCGTGCCGGACGGCCAGATCATGTTGACGAGGCCGGCCAGGATGAGGCCGATCAGGCCCATGAACAGGAACTTGCCCAGCCCCGAGAGATCGCGCTTCGTCGTGTAGCCGTAGAGGCTGAGCGCGCCGAAGGCGGCGGCCGTCACGAAGAAGGTGCGCGCGACGCTGGCGCCGGTGTAGCGGAACAGCAGCAGCGACAGGCTGACGCCCATCAACGCCGTGACCGCCCAGTAGACCGCCTGCACCGCGCCGGTGCTCATGGACGCGGCGCGGAACGACGTCAGCAACAGCAGGCCAAGCGGCGCGAAGATCGCAACCCAGCCCAGCACGTTCAGGCCGACGACGCGGCCCGACTGCACCTGGAAGAACAGGCCCGCGAGTTCCGGCGAGCTGAACAGGCCGAATGCCACGATGCCCGACAGGGCAAGGCCCGAGGCCATGTAGTTGTAGACGCGCACCATGTGGGCGCGCAGACCGACATCGAACGACGCCTGGTCGGCGATCGTGCCGGCGCGGTTGAAGGTGTCGAAGTTCGGATTTGCCATCTGGTTACAAGCCTCCAAGGGGGCCTCGTTCACCGAGCCCCTTCGTCGCGTAATTTGGGGGCGCATCTCGGGTGAATCAATAGGGAACCGAGCGTCGGAAATTCCAATCTAATCTTGTCGAAAGGTCGCAATCGTGATCACTCGTTGCGCAACAAGGCGAGCGGCCGCTGCCTCAAAGCCGCCAAAGTTCCCGCCAACCCGAATGCCAGTGTAAGCGCCATGGCACCCAGGGCGACCGCGACGGCGACGACCGGCAGGAACGTCCAGTCGAGGTTCATCAGCCGCCGCACGACCAGATAGGCGCCCAGAGTACCGACGCCCAGCGCCGCCACGGCGGTCGCCAAGCCGAGGAACGCAAACTCCCAGGCGAAGGTTCCGGCGATCCGGCCCCGCGTGGCGCCCAAGACCTTCATGACGACGGCCTCGTGAACGCGCCGCCGCTGCGTCGCCAGCATCGCGCCGGCCAGGACCAGCACGCCCGCCAGGATGCTGAGGAAGCCGATCACGCGGCTGGCCAAGCCGATGTTGCCCAGAACGCCGGCCGCCGTCTCGACGGCATCGCGGATGCGCACGACGGTGACGTTGGGGAACTGCTCGGTGACGGCCTTGAAGATCGCGTCCTCGGCTTCCGGCGTCGACTTGACCGTGGCGAGGAAGGTATGCGGCGCGCGATCGAGCGTCCCGGGCGAGTACACGAACACGAAGTTGATGGCGAGCGTCGTCCATTCGATGCGGCGCAGCGACGAGATCTTCGCCTCGATGTCGCGGCCCAGGACGTTCACGGTGATGGTGTCGCCGAGCCCCAGCCCGAACTGCCGCGCGAGGTTCTCGTCGAAGGAGATGAGCTGCGGCCCGCGATAGTCGGCCGGCCACCATTCGCCCGCCACGATGCGCGAGCCGGCCGGCGGCGTCGCCGAATAGGTGACACCGCGGTCGCCTTCGACCGCCCAGCGCGCATCGGAGGGCACGGCGATCTCGCTCACCGGTTTGCCGCCGATCTTCACGATGCGCCCGCGCAGCGACGGGACCTTCTCGATCGCGCCCGAGCCCGGGATGGCGGCGATCGCCTTCTCGAAGGCATCGATCTGGCTCGACTGGATGTCGACGAAGAAGAAGGCCGGCGCGTCGGTCGGGATGCGCTTGGTGATCTGCTCGCGGAGATTGCCCTCGATGAGGGCGGTAGCCACCAGCACGGTGAGGCCGAGACCCAGCGACAGCATGACGATGGGCGTCGGCGCGCCAGGCCGGTGCAGGTTGGCGAGCGCGAGGCGCAGTGCCGCGAGCCTGGGCTTGCCGACCCGCGCCGCCGCCCACATCAGCATCCGCGCCACGACCGGGAAGGCGATGAAAGCGCCGACCGAGCCCAACACGAAATAGGCCGCGATCCGCCGACTCTCGGCGGTGAACACGGTGAAGGCCGCCAGCGCCAGCGCGACGGCGGCGACCAGCAACGCATCACGCCAGGCAAGACGCCCCTGCTCCACCACGGCGCCGCGCATCAGCGTCGCGGCCGGCACGCCACGGGCGCGCATCAGCGGCAGCAGCGCGAACAGCAGCGATACCAGCAGACCGAAGCCCGCCGCGGTGGTCAGCGGCCCGACGTAGAGCGCCACGCGCGCGCGCACCGGCAGGATATCGGCAATCGCCGACTGGGCGATGAAGGGCAGTGCCGCGCCGATCGCGAGGCCGACGCCGACGCCCAGCAGGGCGAGCGCGGCGAGCTGGATGAAATAGGTGGCGAAGACCAGCCGCTCCGGCGCACCGAGGCACTTCAGCGTGGCGATGGTGCGCAGCCGCGCGGCGAGGAAGCTCGACACCGCGTTGCCGACGCCGACGCCGCCCACCAGTAGCGAAGCGAGGCCGATCAGGCTGATGAACTGCGTCAGGCGGTCGAGCCAGAAGCGCAGTCCACCGCCGGCATCGTCGAGGCCCCTCACCCGCCAGCCCGCATCGGGAAACTTCGCCTTCAGCGCATCGACGACCGTGCGGTAGGAGCGGCCCGGCGGCAGACGCAGGCGGTAGTCCCAGGTGAGCAGGCTGCCGGGTTGCACGAGACCCGACTCGACCACTGCGTCGAGCGGGATCATGAGCCGCGGCCCCAGGCTCGCGAAGGCGTTCAGTCCACGGTCGGGCTCGCGCGCGATGATGCCGCGCACCTCGACCGTGACCTCGCCGACCCGGACCATGTCGCCCGGCGCCAGGTTCATCCGGCGGAGCGCGGACTCCTCGACCACGGCGCCCCAGATGCCGTCGCGCTTGGCGAGCGCTTCGGCGAGCGAGCCGCCCTCCTGCAGCTCGACAGCGCCGTAGAGCGGATAGGCGGGTTCCACCGCCTTGAGCTGCACCAGCGTCGGTCGGCCGTCGGGCTTGGTCGGCCGCGCCATGGCACGGCTGTCGATCCAGCGCACCAGCTCGCCCTGCTCGCGCATGAACGCGATCTGCTCGGGCGTCGCCTCGCGATAGAGCAGCGAGATCGCGACGTCGCCACCCAGGATCTCGCGCGCATCGGCACGAAGGCCCTCCTCGACGGCGCGGCTGAAGGACAGGATGGCCGCGATCGCCGCGACACCCAGCGCCAGGCAGGCGATGAACAGGCGGAAGCCGCCGAGGCCGCTGCGCATCTCGCGGCGGGCGAGCCGGAAGGCGAGGTTCACCGGGAGGCGCTCACTGCGCGGCGAGCACGGCGCGCATGCGCTCGTCGGCGACGAGCAGCCCGTCGGCGATGCGCAGCACGCGGTCGCAGCGCTCGGCCAGGCCCATGTCGTGGGTGATCAGGATCAGGGTCGTGCCGTCGGCGCGCGCCAAGCCGAAGAGAAGATCCATGACTTGCTTGCCGGTCGTGCCGTCGAGGTTGCCGGTCGGCTCGTCGGCCAGCATCAGCTTCGGTCGGCCGACGAAGGCGCGGGCGACCGCGACCCTCTGCTGCTCACCGCCGGAAAGCTGCGCGGGATAGTGCCCGATGCGATGGCCGAGGCCGACCCTCTGCAGTGCCGCTTCGGCCAGGCCGAAGGCGTCGGGATGGCCGGCGAACTCGAGAGGCAGCGCCACGTTCTCATGTGCCGTCATGGTGGGGATGAGATGGAAGCCCTGGAAGACGATGCCGATGGCATCGCGGCGCAGCCGCGCGCGGTCGTCGTCGCCGAGCGGACCGAGATCGCGGCCCGCGACCTCGACTCGGCCGGACGTCGCGCGCTCCAGCCCGCCCGCCACCATCATCAGGCTCGACTTGCCGGCCCCCGACGGCCCCACCACCGCCGCAATCTCGCCGGCTACGATGTCGACGGTGATGCCGCGCAGGATGTTGACCGTGCCGGCATCGCTTGCCATGTCGAGATGGACGTCCTGGAGGCGGACGATAGGTTGCGGCTCGGCCAAGCGGGCTCCTGAAGGTGGACTGATGAAGCTGCTGTGTGGATATGGTGGTTTTGCGGCGGCGGTCAATTCAAGGATCGCGGCACTGGCGGCGCTTGTGCTGCTCCTCGCGGCCCTGCCCGCACATGCACAAAGCGAGCCAGTGAAGCTCGCCATCCTGGGCGACAGCCTGGCGGCGGGCTACGGGCTCGCGCCGGCGCAGGCCTTCCCCGCCCGCCTGCAGGCGGCGCTCAAGGAGAAAGGCCGCAACGTCACCGTCATCAACCACGGCGTCTCGGGCGACACGACGGCGGGCGGTGTCGAGCGACTCGACTGGATGCTGGGCGACAAGCCCGACATCGTGCTGGTCGAACTGGGCGGCAACGACGCGTTGCGCGCCGTCGATCCCGCCGCCACCGAGCGCAACCTGGACGCCATCGTGAAGAAGCTGAAGGAAGCCGGCGTCACGGTGTGGCTGGCCGGCATGCTGGCGCCGCGCAACTTCGGGCCGGAGTACGCCCAGGCTTTCGACGCCTTGTTCAAGAAGGTCGCCGACAAGTACGAGGTGCCCCTCTACGCCTTCTTTCTCGACGGGGTGGCGCAGGATCCCGCGCTCAACCAGCCCGACGGCATTCATCCCAACGCCCGGGGGGTCGAGGTCATCGTCGAGCGCATCCTGCCCTTCGTGACCAAGAATCTCGATGCCGCGCCTGTTCGTCGCCCTGCCCGTCCCTGAGGAGATCGCCGACGGACTTGCCGCGCTGCAGTCGGGCGTGCCCGATGCGCGCTGGGTGCCGGTCGAGAACTTCCACGTCACGCTCTGCTTCGCGGGCGAAGTGCAGGGCGGCACGATGCGTGACCTCGAGGAGGAGCTCTCCGACATCGCGGGCCCGCCCTTCTCCGTCGGCATCGCGGGTGTCGAGCAGTTCAGCTCGGGCAAGCAGCCGCGCGCGCTGGTCGCCACGGTGGAACGCAGCGAGCGGCTCGACTGGCTGCAGCAGAAGGTGACGACGGTGGCGCGCAACTGCGGCATCGAGGTCGAGCGCCGAAAGTACCGCCCGCACGTCACCCTGGCGCGCTTCTCCGGCAACGCCGAGACCGGCCATCACATCGCGCAGTTCATGGCGAGCAACGGCACCTTCCGCGCCGGCCCCTGGATCGCCGAGGGCTTCGCGCTCTACTCCAGCCGGACCGGCCGCAACGGCTCGATCTACACCGAGGAGGCGGTGTACCGGTTGACGTTTTGAAGCCGCCGATGGCGGGGCTCGTCTGCGCCGGCACCTGAAGGCCTTCGGCCGCGATCCCGGGACGTCCGGCCAGATCGAGACCCGGCGCCGCTTCGAGGAAGCGGCGCCGACATTGGGCGTCACACCAGCCATTCGTTGTAGGGCAACAGGACACTGGCACCTTCCTGAAGCGTGACCGGCGCGCTGCCGATCGCGTTCCAGACTTCCGCGGTGACGCTGCCGCCGTTGAAGTCGGCGTAGGCGCCTGACGCGCCGGTCGAGCCACGCGCCTGCGTATAGGTCTCCCAGCCCGCCGCGTCGTTGGTCTCGAAGTATTGCCAGGTCTCCGTGCGGTCCGCCGTGCCGTTGCCGTCGAAGTCGAAAGTCAGGCGCAACTGCGTGCCGTTGCCGATGCCGGTGCCTGCATCGAGCGGCAGGGCGAAGGCGACATTGCCGCCGGCGTATTGCGCATACAGATCGTCGGCCGTGAACACCGCAGCATCGTGCGGCTGACCGACATAGTGGCCGCCGCCCGCGCCGGCGACGACGGTGTCGCCTTGCGTGCTGAGCTTCAACCCGCCCGACATCTGCGAGACGAGGAACTCGGTGCTCGGCGGATCGTGCGGCTGGGGCTGTGGTTGTGGCGTCGGCCCCGGACCGTCGCCACCGTCGCCGAACTGGAACGGCAGGTCGAGTACGGAACCGGCGAGGTCGACCGCGACGGCATGTGCGCCGATGGCCGTCCACAGGTCCACCTTCACCGTGCCTCCGGCGAGATCCTGCATCGCTGCGCCCGATACCGACTTCAGCCCGGCAGTGCTCGAATAGACCTGCCAGCCTGCAACGTCGTCGGTGGCGAAATAGGCGTAGGTCTCGGTGCGGTCGAAGGAGCCGTTGCCGTCGAAGTCGTAGGAGATCGCGGCCTGGACGGCATCGCCGACATGACTGCCGGCATCGACCCGGAGAGCGAAGCCCGCCGTGTCCGACGACAGATAGTGGCCCGTGACGTTGGCGAGCGTGAAGCTCCCGCTGCCGTGCGGCGCGCCGTCGTGGTTGATGCCGTTCGAAGCAGCCAGCGAGGCCGTGCCCGGCGCCGGATCGAAGCGGACGTCGCCCGCCACCAGCATCAGACCGTTACCCGCCACGGGGGGCGACGGATCGGGATCCGGTGTGGGGCCGGGGCCGGGGCCGGGATCGGGGCCGGGATCGGGATCGGGATCCGGCGACGGACCGGCATTGCCGGCCTGGAACGGCAGGCTGAGCGAGGACGCCGCGATGTCGACCGAGACCGCGTGGTTGCCAAGCGCGGTCCACAGCGAGACGGCGACGCTGCCGCCCACCAGATCCTGCATCGCCGCACCGCTCGCCGACTTCAACCCGGCCTGGCTGCTGTAGGTTTCCCAGCCTGCGACATTGTTGGTGGCGAAATAGGCGTAGGTCTCTTTGCGGTCGACCATGCCGTCGCCATTGAAGTCGTAAGAGACGGACGCCTGCACCGCATCGCCGAGGTTGGCGCCGGCATCGACCTTGAGTTCGAAGGCGCTCGATCTGCCGGTCACGAAGCGGGCCGTGACGCCGTCCAGGCTGAACACGCTCGCGGCATGCGGCACGCCGTCGTGGTTGGCGCCCGACGACGAGGGCAAGGCGACCGTGCCGAGCGCGTCGTCGAAGACGATCGCACCATTGACCATCTCGAGGCCATTGCCGTGCGGCACGGGCTCGGGACCTGGATCGGGGCCGGGACCGGGGTCGGGACCCGGCCCGGGTCCGGGATCGGGTCCCGGGTCGGGCGCCACCCCGCTGCCGATGCCGAACTCGGTGATCGTGCCGTTGCGCAGAGTCTCCATGCTGCCGGGCCGCACCATCAGCAACGTACCGTCCGTGAAGTGGACGACGAGATCGCTGTTGCCGGGATTGTAGGCAACGTAGGTGTTGACGCCGTTCTTGGCGAACACGGCATGGAACGGCGTGTCGGCGCGCACCTCGTCGTTCAGCGTGCCGAGTACCGCCAGCGAGGAGATCCAGTGCAGGGTCTGGGCGTAGGAGCCCGAGCCGCCCTCGTTGAGGCTATAGCCGGGATCGGCCTGCAGGTAGCCCAGCGCCCGCGCGGGATCGGCCAGGGCCAGATACTCCCAATGGATGTTCTTCCAGTAGCGCGGCGCACCGCCGCTCTCGGCCGCCATTTCCGCGTAGTTCGCGATGATCTCGCCCGGGTGGGACGCGAGATGGAGCGAGGTCGAGGCGCTGAACGGCATCAGGTTGATGCCATGGATCATCTCGGGATTGTCGCTGAACCAGGTCGTGTGGCTGGCGCCGTCGCCCCAGACCATGCCGACCGCCTGATAGGGAAAGCCGTCCGGGAACACCGCGTCGTCGACGTCGAACCAGTACTGATGGACGGCGGTGCTTTCCACCGAGTGCAGCTGGATGCCGAGGTCGCGCACGGCGTCGCGGCCGGTCACCGCTCCCCACAGCGCCACGGCGGCGGCGAAGTTCAGCGCCTCGGACGAGGATTCGTTGTTGTTGCCCGCCACGAAGTCGCCGTGGCCGGAGGCCCAGCTATGGCCGGCATAGGGGTCGAGGCTGCGCAGCCAGGGGAACGCATCGCTGTCGCGGCTGGTGTTGGCGACATCGGCGACCAGCAGGTCGACCATGCCGCCCCACTGGTCCTGGGCGACCCACGCCTTGTCGAACATGCCCACGGTAGCCGCAGCTTGGACGAAGTAGCCGTAATGGAAATTGTGGTCGTTGAGCTGCTTCTCGGTGTCGAAGCTCGCGGGGTAGCCCTGCAGCGTTCCCCATTCGGTGTTGTAGACGAACTCCTTGCCGCCGGCGGTGAACCATTCCTGCAACTCGGTCTTGATGACGGCGAGATAGGTATCGCGCGCGGCGGTCTCGCCGAGCTGGTTTGCGATCTGCGCCAGCTCGGCCAGCCGCCCGAGCTCCTTGCCTACGGTGTAGGTGTCCTGGAAGGGGATCTTGATGGCACGGCTGCCGAGTTCGGCGACGTCGGCCTGCACCAGCGCCCTGACCTGCTCGCGGGCGCCACCATCGAGCAGCGGCAGCACCGGCAGCATCGGGCTCGCCTCGTAGGTCACGGTGAAGTCGGCGTCGGTGCCGAGCTTCATCTCGCCGCGCGGCGACTCGTAAGTGTAACCGGTGAACGTCTGGTCGCTGTCGATCCACTGATGGCGATAGAGTGCGGCCAGCGGATCCTCGCCGCTCGCCGTGGTGACCGAGAAGGTCTGGGTGACGGTGCCGCGCGCCGGATCGTAGCCGAAGCCGACGATGCTGCCGGTCGGCGCGTCGTCGGCATGGTTGGCGAACAACTGCAGCACCGCTGCCGACTTCTCGGGCAGCACCGCAACCGCGAAGCTGCGCGCGCCGTCGAGATCGGACACCAGGCCGGTGTCGGTCACCGTCCAGTGCGCGCCCTCGGGCGCGAACAGGCCGTAGTGCACGCCGCGGATGGTGACGCCGGCCACGCCGCCGGTGCTGTACCAGACCTCGCCCTGGCCATCCCACGAAAGACCCTGGCCGCCGTCGCCCATGACGTCGGCCGTGGCGGCGCTGCCGGGCGCGGTCGAGAGCACCGACGGCGTAGCGCCTGTCGCGCCGTCGCGAAGATAGAGCGTGCCTGCGGCATGGCCGCCCGCCGTGAGGTTGACGAACGGCAGGTTGAGCGTCGCCTGGTGGGGATCGCCGGCCGGGGCATCGACGCGCACCGCCGGCGTGCCGTCGCCAATGGCGTTCCAGACCTCGAGCTTCACCGAGCCGCCGACGAGGTTGGCCATGGCGCCGATTTGCGACGACAGGCCGGCGCCCTCGCTGTAAGTCTCCCAGCCGGCTGCGGCATCCGTGGCGCGATAGTGAAATGTCTCGACGCGGTCGTACTTGCCGTCGCCGGTGAAGTCGTAGGAGACGCGGACCTGCGGGCCCTCGCCGACGTCGCTGCCGGCGTCGACCGGCAACCGGAACTGCGTGGCGCCGCCGTTGAAGGCGCCGTTCAGGCCGCCGATCGTGTAGACCAGCGGCTGCGTCGGGTTGTCGACGTGGCTGGTCGGCGGCGCCTCGACGACATCGACCACCGCCTGGCCGGCGGCGCTGGTCGAGAAGAAGACGAACGGCAAGCCGTGGCCGAACGTGGCCGACAGGCCGCTATCGGCATCCTGCCAGTTGGCAGTGACGGTCCAGTCGCCGTAATCGGAGACCGTGACTGCCGCTCCATCGAGACCCGCGACGCCGACATGCAGGCCGGGCGCGAAGGCGTACTCGTACTTGATGTTGTCGGCGACCTGCAGGCCCGGCCCGTCGATGTAGCGGACGTCGCTCTGGTAGCCGATCTGCAGTCCCGTCGCATCGGCCCGGACCGCGATTGGATCGGCATAGAGCGGTGCCGAGGTCGGGCTGCCGAAGTAGTTGAAGACCAGCGAGGACCACCAGTCGTTGGTCGGCACCGGCGCGTGGGCCGCGTCGCCGCTGACCCGGGGCGTGGCGTCCGCGCCATTGAACAACTGCGGCCCGGCCGCGCCGGCCGGGATCGTGGTCGAGAAGCTGCCGGCGCCGATACGCTGCACACCCATGCCCCAAATCCTCCGCCCCCGCGATGAATAGCTGCGTGCGCTGCCATGGGCGGCATGCACGGCTTTGCGCGTGTGGGCTGCGACGATGGCCGATGTGTGTTTGGCACATTGAAGAAAATCAATGTGTGGCCGGGAGGCTGGCGATCCGGCAGGACTACATGAACGTCAGAAGCCGCCGCGGATTGCGGACGAGGATGGCGTCGATCTCGTCTTCGCTGTAGCCGCGCTTCTTCATCATCGGCACGACGTTCCTGAATATGTGGCCGTAGCCGTGGCCGCCGAAGCTCGCGAGCCGCGTGCGGTAGCAGATGTCGTGGCTGATCACGACGCGCTCCAGATGGCCGGCGGCGATCAGCGCGCGGATCAGCTTGAGCCGCGTCGCGTCGTTCGGCATGTCGATGTCGGAGAGGCCGTAGTAGCTCGCCTCCTGGCCGAACAGGTCGAACTCGACCGTGACGCCCGAGTCCGCGAGCCGGACGAGACGCGGCTCGTCGAAAATCGTGCGGTCGATGTGGCTGATCACCATGCGCTCGGTCGGGAACCCCGCCGACCTGGCGAAGTCGGCGACTTCCTGCGGCTGGTCGGGATCGCGGCCGGGATGGACGTTGATCGAGGCGCCGGTCTCCTGCGCGGCGATGAAGGCGGCCTGCATGACGCGTTTCTCGGTGTCGGTCCACGGTGCCTGGCAACCGATCTCGCCGATCATGCCGGCGCGCACGTCGGTGCCCCACGCGCCGTCCGCGATCTGGCCGATCATCTCGGCGGCGAAGTCGTCGACCGAACGGCCGTGGTTCTTCGGGTCCTGGTAGTCGTCGACGTAGTGGCCGCAACCCATGATGACATGCACGCCGGTGCCGGCGGCGATGCGCCGGAGCCCATCCGGATCGGGTGAAAGGCCGCCGCAGGTCAGCTCGACGATGGCGTCGCCACCATCGTGCTTCATCATCGCGACCTCGCGCGTGGCGATGTCCTCGAGGTCGAGCATGTACTTGCGGCCGGCGCGCTTGAGGCCGCGGCCGTAGTTCATCTGCCAGACATTCTCGAGCGTGATCTCGGGGCCGAGGTCGTTGTCCGAGCGCGTGCCGGGCGGCCGGATGTCACAGAGCACATGCTCGTGCATCAGCGTGCGGCCGAGCGCCTCGGGCTCGATCGGCCCGAGGACCGTCTGGATCTTTCCCTCGAGCGCCCGACGGGTCACTGCGGCTCCAGCTTGGCCGCCTCGATGACCTTCTTCCACTTCGCGTTCTCGGCGACCATGTGCCTGGTCAGCGCCTCGGCGTCACCCGGGAGCTCGGAGGCACCGGCGTCGCGGATCTTCTTGATGGTCGCCTCCGACTTGATGCCCTTGACGACCTCGGCGCTCAGCCGGCTCACGATCTCCGGCGGCGTGCCGGCCGGCGCGGCGACATACCACCAGGGCGCCGCGTCGAAGCCGGCATAGCCCTGCTCGGCGATCGTCGGCACGTCGGGCGCCGCGAACCAGCGCTTGGCCGAGCTGACGCCCAGCGCCCGGAGCCCGCCGGACTGGATGTGCTGCAGATAGGGCGGCAGGTTGTCCATGGTCGTCAGAATGTGACCGGCGAGCAGGTCCTTCATCACCAACGAGCTGCCGCGATAGACGACGTGCTCGAGCTTGATTCCGGTCAGGCTGGACAGGTACTCCATCGCGAGATGCCCGGTGCCGCCGACGGCGGGCGAGCCGTAGCTCACTTTGTTGGGGCCCTGCGCTTTGCAGTAGTCGACGAACTCCTTGAGCGTCTTTGCCGGGAAGCTCGGATGCACGGCGAGCACGTTCGCCACCTCGCCGACCAGCGCGACCGGCGCGAAGCTCTTCACGCTGTCGTAGGGCATCGTCTTGTAGAGGTACTGGTTGGTGACGGCGGTACCGACGGTGCCCAACAGCAGGGTCATCCCGTCGGGTGGTGACTTCGCCACGAGCTCGGCACCGACATTGCCGCCGGCTCCGGTCTTGTTGTCGACCACGAAGGTGCCGCCGAGCTGGTCGGTCAGGATCTGGGCGACGATGCGGCCCAGAATGTCGGTGGTGCCGCCGGCGGCGAAGGGAACGACGATACGGACGGTCCTGCCGGCCGGATAGGCCGCCTGCGCCCAGCCATCCCGCGCCAGGAACGGCGTCGAGATCGCTGCGGCCATCGCGGTGCGGCGGCGGAGAGTCTTTGTCATGGAATGCCTCCCGTGGTTCGGGCGACTATATCGCCCGCCCAAGGGGAGACAAATGTGACGGCACCGCTGATCGGCTACTCGGATCGCATCTCGGTACGAAGCGGCGAGAAGATCGCCTTCAAGGTGTCGAGCACGGCCTCCACGCCCTACCACGCGATGCTGGTGCGGATCGTACGTGGCGATCCGAACCCGGGCGGGCCGCCGCCCAAACTCGAGGATCTCTCCGAACTGTTCGACGGCCGCTTCGCCTCGCGAGTCCAGCACGCCTGGCCGGGCTCCTACGCGCTGGTCGAAGGCGCCAAGGATGCCGAGCTGCCGGCCGCGCTCTCCGTCGAGGCGCTGATCTGGCCGACCCTGCCCGACGACGGGCCACAGACCGTGATCTCGCGCCGCGACCCCGGGACCGGCACGGGCTTCGCGCTGGTCGTGACGCCGGAAGGCATGGCGCTGGAGACCGGGGGCCATCGCGTGGTCGTGGGCAAGAAGCTGCGCTCGCGCATCTGGTACCGCGTCTGGGCGAGCGCCGATCCCGCGACCGGCACGCTGCGTGTGGGGCAGCAGCCGCTGAAGCGCGCCTTCGGCACCGACGACGAGGGCGACGCGGCAGCCACGGCATCGGGCCTCGCGCTCGAGGCCGCACAGCCGCTGATGATAGGCGCCGAAGCGGCCAAGAACCGCCCGGCCGGGCGCTGCTTCAACGGCAAGATCGAGGCGCCCCGGGTCGCGGGCTACGCCGCATGGGATTTCACGCGCCGCATGGACTCGATGGAGGTCGAGGACACCGGGCCCAACGGCCTGCACGGTCGCCTCGTCAACCTGCCGACGCGCGCCATGAAGGGCTCGGCCTGGACCGGCGCCGAGCGCGACTGGCGCCGCGCGCCGCACCACTACGCCGCCATCCACTTCCACGACGACGACCTGCACGATTGCGGCTGGCTCGACGATTTCAGCTTCACGATCCCCAAGGACATGCGAAGCGGCATCTACGGCATGCAGCTCTCGTGCGGCGGCCATCGCGACGTCATCCCGTTCTTCGTGCGCCCACAGGTCGGCAAGCCGCAGGCCAAGGTCTGCTACCTCGCCTCGACCTTCACCTATCAGGTCTATTCCAACTTCTCGCGCGGCGCCTTCGACGATGCGTTCCGCACCCGCGTCGCCAACTGGAAGGCTTATCCCCACAATCCGGACGAGCACGAGGATTACGGCCTCTCGACCTACAATCATCACCGCGACGGCTCGGGCGTCGCCTACTCGTCGCACCTCAGGCCCTTGCTCACCTGGCGGCCGAACTTCCTCTCCTTCAACGATGCTGCGGGTTCCGGGCTCCGCCACCTGCCAGCCGACACGCATCTCACCGGCTGGCTCGACCGCATGAACGTGCCGTTCGACGTGGTGACCGACCACGACCTCGAGGAGAAGGGCGTCGAGATCCTGGCCTCGTACAAGGTCGTGCTGACCGGTTCGCATCCCGAATACCACACCCAAGGCACGCTCGACGCGCTGCAGGCCTACACCGAGACCGGCGGCCGGCTGATGTATCTCGGCGGCAACGGCTTCTACTGGCGGGTGGCGCTCTCAGCCCACGTGCCCGGCGCCATCGAGGTGCGGCGCACCGAGGGCGGCATCCGCACCTGGGCCGCCGAGCCCGGCGAATACCATCACTCGTTCGACGGCGCCTATGGCGGCCTGTGGCGACGCTCCGACCGGCCGCCCAACCTCCTCTGCGGCATCGGCTTCTCGAGCCAGGGCACGTTCGTCGGCGACTCCTACCGCCAGTCGCCGGCGGCGCGCGACAACAGGCACGCCTGGGTGTTCGAGGGCGTGAAGGACGAGCTGTTCGGCGGCTACGGCTTCTCGGGGGGCGGCGCGGCGGGCTTCGAGCTCGACCGGCTCGACCATCGGCTCGGCAGCCCGCTCAACGCCGTCGTGCTCGCTTCTTCCGAAGGCCACGACCGCAAGAACTTCGTCGTCGTGCACGAGGAGCGGCTGGGTTTCGCCACCACCATTCCCGGCCAGACACTGGAGCGGCTCATCCGTGCCGACATGACCTACATCGAGAAGCCCAGGGGCGGCGCGGTGTTCTCGGTCGGCTCGATCACCTATTGCGGGTCGCTGCCGCACAACAAGTACGACAACGACGTGTCGCGGCTCACCTTCAACGTGCTGAACCGTTTCGGCGAGCTCGGCCTCACATGGCCTTTCTGACCTCGGGTCTGAGGCTCTCGAGCAGGCCGCGGCAGGCGACCTCGATCAGGTCGATGGCGCGCTCGTAGTCCTCGCGCGGACCGCCATAGGGATCGGACACGTCGAGGATGCCGAGCGGCGGCGCGTAGCTCATCAGGAGCTTGGGCTTGTCGACGAGATCGCGCGGCGCCAGCCAGCGCATCTCGACGAGATGGCCGCGTGTCATCGCCAGCACGAGATCGAACCGGGCGATGTCCTTGCCGGTGATCTGGCGGGCCCGGATCGCGCTGATGTCGTAGCCGCGCGCCGCCGCCACCTCGATCGCCGGCGGCGACGGCGGCTCGCCGACATGCGTGGCACCCGTGCCGGCCGAATCGATCTCGAAGGCCTGCGCCAGCCCCGCCTTGTCGGCCATCGCGCGGAATACGCCCTCGGCGGTCGGCGATCGGCAGATGTTCGCGGTGCAGACGAAGAGGATGCTGGTGGCCATGGCCTCTCACCGTAGCACGGCGCTAGATTGAGGGCATGCATCAGGATTTTCTGCCACCCGGGATCGCCGTGCTGACCGGCGCCGGCATCTCCAAGGAGAGCGGCATCGACACCTTCCGTGACGCGGACGGCTTGTGGACGCGGGTCGATCTGGAAGAGGTCGCGACCATCGAGGCCTGGTACCGCGACAAGAAGAAGGTGCTGGACTTCTACAACGACACGAGACGCATGCTTCGCGCGGCGGGCGTCGCGCCGAATGCCGCCCATGAAGCTCTGGCGCGGCTGGAACGGAGCTACGACGGCGAAGTGACGGTCATCACCCAGAACATCGACCCGCTGCACGAACTCGCAGGCTCGCGCCGGGTGATCCACATGCACGGCCGCGAGGGCGAGGCACGCTGCATGAGCTGCCAGAAGACCTTTCCGACCGACGACGACCTGACCCCCGCCTCGATCTGCCCGAACTGCGGCGCGGTCGGCGAACTCAGACCCAACATCGTATGGTTCGGCGAGATGCCCATGCACCTCGACGAGGTCTACCAGGTGCTGGAGCGCTGCGGGCTCTTCCTCGCGGTCGGCACGTCAGGCGACGTCTATCCGGCGGCCGGCTTCATCCTGCACGTGCGCCGCTACCGGCCCCGCGCCCACACCGTCGAGCTCAACCTCGAGGCGACCGACAACAGGTCGCTGTTTCACGAGCATATCTACGGCCCCGCGACGGAGGTCGTTCCGCGCTACGTCGAACGCATCCTCACAAAGGGCTGGAGATAGGCGGTCAGGCGGCCAGCACCGTGTCGAGGGCTGCCTCGTCGTCCGCGGTCCCGAGCGGGTCGCGCGGCAACAGGCGATGAGTCAGGACCATCCGCGCGAGGGCCAGGCGACGCGGTGCGCGCAGCTCGACCGCTTCACGTGCCAGGCCGATCGCGCTGGTGGCGTGGTAGAGCGCCGACGCCGACTGCCGCGCCTCGACATCCGATTTCCTCGCCGCCACGTCGGCGGCGAAGCGGCAGGCTCGATCGAGGGCGCCGGCGAACAGCGCCGCGGTCTCGCCGTCGAGCCGCGCGCCGCTCAGCAGCTCCTCGTTGTGCGCCCTGAGGGCCGGCAGCGCATCGTCGCGCGAGATGGCCCGCGAGACGTCGAGCGCCACGATGTTCGAGGTGCCCTCCCAGATCGAGCCGAGATGGGAGTCGCGCACCAGCCGCGCGTCCGACCATTCCTCGATGTAGCCGCAGCCGCCCCGGACCTCCATCGCGTCGCCGGTCACCTTGCGGGCATCGCGGCAGGCGCGGAACTTGATCAGCGGCGTCATGATGCGGGCGAGCTTCGCGCCGGTGGCATCGCCGCGGTTGGCGCGATCGAGCGCATCGGCCGTCAGGAACATCATGCTGCGGGCCTGCTCGGCCCATACCAGCATCTTGGCGAGCTGCCGGCGCATCAACGGCAGCTCGATCAGGCGCCGGCCGAAGGCCTGACGATTGCGCGAGATGAACAGCGCCTCGGTGACGGCACGGCGCATCAGGCCGGCAGCGCGCACGCCGTTCGACAGCCGCGAGTTGTTGACCATGTCGGCCATGTGATTGAAGCCGCGGCCGCGTTCGCCGATCAGGTAGCCTTCCGCTCCGTCGAGCCGGATCTCGCCGCTCGCCATGGACCGCGTACCGAGCTTGTCCTTCAGCCGCAGTATCCGGTAGTCGTTCGGCCGCCCGTCCGCCCTCACCTTGGGCACCAGGAAGAGCGAGATGCCTTTCATGCCCGGCGTGTCCTCGCTCCGGGCAAGGACCATCGACAGGTCCGCATCGGCATTCGAGCAGAACCACTTGTCGCCGCTCAGCTTCCACGTGCCATCCGCCTGCAGCGCCGCGCGCGTCGCCGTCGCGCTCACGTCCGAACCGGCGCCCTGCTCGGTCATGAACATCGCACCCTGTGCCAGCTCGTCGAAGTCGAGCGACGTCAGCCGCTCGAGGAAGCGGTTCACCAGCGCGGGATCGCCAAAGCGCCGCAACGCCCTGGTCAGCGAGTCGGTCATGCTGACCGGACACATCAGGCCGAACTCGGCCTGGACGAACAGATAGGTGAGCGCATACTTGGCCGCCGGTGGCATTGGCTCGTTCCAGCCGAGCACGCCGCGATGCGACATGGCCGCAAGGCCGAGCTCGGAGAAGGCCAGCCGCTCCATCTCCACGTAAGCCGGGTGCTTTTCGACCACGTTGCAGTCCTCGCCGGTGCGCCGCCGCACCGCAAGGACCGGAGGATTGCGGTCGGCGATCCCGGCAAGCTCGTCGAGCCGTCCGCCCGCCAGGCCCCCCAGCCGGTCGAAGGTGGGCTCGAGATGCCGGAACAGGGCGTCCGGCAGATAGTGGGCGAACAGCGCGGCGGCATCCCGGTCGGCGCGGTAGAGATTGATCCCGCGCGAGTCGGGGATCGCGGATCCTGCGAGTTCGACATCCGCCTTCATCGTCGGTCTCCTTGAGGGCAAGCGAAGCTGGGCCGGGCATCCTCGGCTCTTCTCATCGATACCGTCCAATACTAACTTCTGAACGATCGATACGATCGACGTATCGATGGACGGTGGCCCGATGGACCTGCGCAAACTCCGCTACTTCTCCGTGCTCGCCGAGGAAAAGCATTTCGGCCGCGCCGCCGAACGCCTGTCGCTGTCGCAGCCGCCGCTGAGCTATGCCATCCGCCAGCTCGAGGAAGAGATCGGCGCCCGGCTGTTCGAACGCACCAGCCGCAATGTCAGCCTCACCGCGGCCGGAGCGGCCCTCCAGCGCGAAGCGCGGATCCTGCTGCACAGGGCCGAGGAGACGCGCGTCCTGGTGAAAGCGATCGCCGACGGCAGGGAGGGCAGGCTGCGACTGGGCTTCGGCGGATCGATGCTCTATCGCGGGCTGCCGCGGATACTCGAGACGTTTCAGGCCGCCGCTCCCGACATCGAACTCTCCCTGCACGAGCTGAACTCGACCGAGCAGATCGAGGCACTGCTGCGCGACGAGATCGACCTCGGCTTCGTCCACGGTCGCGGCTCGCCGCAGCACCTTCAGGGGTTCCGCTATCACGCCGAACCCTTCGTCGCCTGCGTGCCCCGAGGCCATGCCGCCGCCGGCGCCCGCAGCCTGCGTCTGTCGCGCCTCCGGCGCGACGACTTCGTGCTGTTCTCCCGCCACGTCTCGCCGGACTACTACCAGTCGATCATCGCGACCTGCCTGTCGGCGGGATTCATGCCCCGGGTGCGTCACGAGGTCCGGCACTGGCTGAGTGTGGTCTCGTTCGTCGCCAACGGCCTCGGTGTGGCATTGGTGCCGCGCACGCTGCGGACGTCGAACATGGCGGGCGCCACCTTCGTGCCCGTCCAGGGATCGAAGATCTTGTCCGAGACCTGGTGTGTGTGGAAGGAAAGCGGCATCCAGCCGCCCGCGCTCGACAAGCTGCTTCAGGTCGTCCGGGTGCAGTCCCGTACAGTTGGCTAGCCGCGACGGCCTATAGCGCAATCCGTCCAGCTTGATTCAAGCTGGACGGATTGCGTCTGATGACGACGCAGCGGAACCAGTGCGTTTCCGACCTGATGGAACCGTCGGCGGTTCCATCAGGTCGGAAGCCGCTTTAGCACTTCTTCCGTGTGCTCGCCGAGCAGGGGCTCGCGAAAGACGGGCGACGACGGCTCCTCCCGGAAGCGCACGGCGGGACCGAAATGCAGGCGGCCCTCGCCGTCCGTCACCATGAAACCGCGCTTCTCGAGGTTCGCGTCGGCGATCGCCTCGGGCAGCGTGTTGACCGGCCCCCAGCAGATGTCGAGCGTGTCGAGCCACGCCATCCAGTGGGCGAGCGGCCTCGACCTGAACGTCGCTTCCAGGAACTCCATCACCGGCTTCTGGTGTGCGCCCGGCCATTCGCAGAGCGGCGCCATCTCCGGCCTGCCGAGCGCGCCCAACAGGTTCCTGACGAACTTCATCTCCTGCCCGGCGATCACGAGCTGGCGGCCGTCGGCGGTGTCGTAGACGCGATAGAAGGCCGAGCCGCCGGTCGTACGCTGGTTCTTCACGTCGGGCTGCCGGTTCTCCAGGAAGGTCGAGCCGACCACGTTGGCGCAGGACGCCATCAGCGTCTCGTGCATGGAGACGTCGATATAGTCGCCGCGGCCGGTGTCCTTGCGCCGCAGCAACGCCATCAGAACGCCGCTCAGGCCATGCAGGCCGCTCACCAGGTCGGCCACCGGGATGCCGGGAATCGCCGGCCGGCCGTCGTCGCCCAAGGTCAGGCTCAACACGCCGGTCATCGCCTCGAGCGCCAGATCGTGCGCGGCTCGTCCCGGATAGGCGCCGTCCTGGCCGAATGCGCTGATCGAGCAGTAGACGATGCCGGGGTTCTTCGCCGCGACCGCGTCGTAACCGATGCCGAAGCGCGCCGCGACGCCGGGGCGGAACGACTCGACCAGCACGTCGGCTTTGCAGGCGAGGCGGAAGAGATCGGCACGGCCCTGTTCGCTCTTGAGGTCGAGCACGACGCTCTTCTTGCCGCGACCCATGTTGCGGAAGAACACCGAGGTGCGCGCATCGCGCGGCAGGATGTGGCGGCCGGGATCGCCCTCGCCCGGCGGCTCGACCTTGATCACCTCGGCCCCGTGGTCGGCCAGCGCGGTGGTGAGATACGGCCCCGGCAGGAACCAGGAGAGATCGACGACCTTGATGCCTTCGAGTTTCATGACAGGTACTTCTCGTTGTCGGCGCCCAGCGGCGAGCAGGCTTCCTGCGAGAGCCGCTCGCCGTCGACACGGATGGGATTGGCGATGGTGCGGAGCGTCCCCTTCACCGGATGCGGCACCGAAGAGACCATGCCGCTGCTGCGCGCGAAGCCGCTGTCGAGCGCCTGGTCGAGACGATGCACCGGCGCGGCAGGCAGCAGGCCGTTGAAGAGCACCAGCCACTCTTCCGTCGTCTTCGTCCTGAAGGTCGGGTCGAGAGTGTCGGTGAGCTCGGCGCGGTTGCGCGCGCGCGTGTTGGGATCGGGAAAGCGCGGGTCCCTCACCAGATCGTCCCGGTCCATTGCGCTGCAAAGCGACAACCAGAACTTCTGCGTCATGCACATGATGAAGATCCAGCCGTCCTTCGTCGGGAAGGTCTGGACCGGCGCCAGCGAGAGATGCGCCGAGCGCGACACTCTCGGCGAGACATCGCCCTCGTTCAGGTACCAGGCACCGGGATAGGTGAGCTGGTGCATGGCCACGTCGTAGAGACAGGTCTCGACGTCGCCGCCCTGCCCCGTGATCCTGGCGCGCAGCAGGCAGGCCAGCAGGCCGACCGTGCCGGTGAGACCGCTCATGCTGTCTATCAGCGAGACGCCCACCCTGGTCGGCGGGCCGTCCGGATCGCCGGTCAGCTCCATCAGGCCCGCCTCCGCCTGCATCAGGAAATCGTAGCCCGGCCAATCGGCGCGAGGGTTGGCGGCGCGCTCGCCGGCCCGGCCGTAGGCCGAGATGTGCAGGCAGACGATCTCGGGTTTGAGATGCTTCAGGCTCGCATAGTCGATGCCGAGTTTCGCGGGCTGCGTGCCGCGCAGGTTGTTCACCACGCAATCGGCGCTCTTCACAAGCGCCTCGAACTGGCGCCGCCCCTCGCCGCTTTTCAGGTCTATGGTCACGCTCTTCTTGCCGAGGTTCCAGGCCTGGAAATACTCGCTGTCGTCGGCCCCGAGCATATGGGGACCCACCTGGCGCGACGGATCGCCCTCCGGCGGCTCCACCTTGATCACCTCGGCGCCGAGCTCGGCCAGGAACATCGTGCCGTAGGGGCCGGCGCCGAACTGCTCGAGCGTGAGGACACGGATGCCCTGCAGTGGCTTGTTCATGCAGCAGACCGCCGCGCCCACTGGCGCGAGATAATCAGGCGCTGCATCTCGTTGGTGCCTTCCCCAATGCAGGTGAGGGGCGCGTCGCGGTAGAGGCGCTCGATGTCGTACTCCTTGGAGTAGCCGTAGGCGCCGTGGATGCGCATGGACTCCGTCGAGTTCTCCAGCGCCGCCTCCGAGGCGAAGTACTTCGCCATGCCGGCTTCCATGTCGCAGCGATCGCCGCGGTCGAACGCCTGCGCGGCGTCGAGAGTCAGCAATCGCGCCGCGCGGGCGCGCGTCGCCATCTCGCCGATCTTCAGCGCGATAGCCTGGTGCTCGATGATCGGCTTGCCGAAGGTCTGGCGGTGCTGGGCGTAGTCGGTGGCGAGCTTCAGCGCGCCTTCGGCAATGCCGACGCCACGCGCCGCCACGTTGATGCGGCCGAGCTCCAGCCCGCCCGCGACCTGGGTGAAGCCGCGTCCCTCGACCTCACCGATCAGGTGGTCGGACGGGATGCGGTAGTTGTCGAAGACCAGCTCGCCCGAATCGATCGACTTGTAGCCGAGCTTCTCGAGCTTGCGTCCTGTGGTGAAACCAGGCCCCTTGGGCGCGATGAACAGGCTCATGCCGGAGTAGCGCGGGCTCGCCTCTGGGTTGGTCTTCACGAGGAGCGCAAAGCAGGAGCCCTCGATGCCGTTGCTGATCCAGGTCTTGGTGCCGTTGATGACATAGTGCCCGCCGTCGCGCCGCGCCGTCATGCGGATCGCCTGAAGGTCCGTGCCGGCATTGGGCTCGGTGAGCGCGAGGCCACCCCTCACCTCGCCGCTGGCGAACTTGGGCAGCCAGTGCCGCTTCTGCGGCTCGGTGCCGAACTTCTCGACCGCCAGCGCCAGCATCAGGTGGGAGTTGAAGATGCCGGTGATCGCCATCCAGACCGCTGAGATCTTCATCACGATCTGGGCGTAAGTCGTGGCCGGAAGGCCCAACCCGCCATATTCCGGGCTGACCGTGGCGCCGAACAGGCCGAGTTGCTTCATCTGCTCCACGATCTCGGCCGGCCACCTGTCGGCATGGTCGAATTCCTTGACGCGCGGCCGCACCTCGCGCTCGACCCAGCGGTCGATGGTCGCAAGAAGCTGGGCCTCATCGGCCTTGTCGATCGTGTGCATCGCTTTCCTCCCGGACAGGCATCATGCCCGACACCAAGGGGCGGACAAGGCGGCGAAACCTCTGGCCGAAACAGGGACCGCTCGGGCATCATCCGCACAACGAGTGTGCGGGTAGAGGACCGAGCATGAGGAGACGCCTTTTCACGGCCACACTGGCAGGCCTGCCGTTCGCGCCGCACGCCTTCGCCCCCTCTGCCGTTGCACAGGGCGACGACTGGCCCAAGAGCAACGTCCGCATCGTGTGTCCGTTCACACCCGGCGGCTCACAAGACAATATTGCGCGCCGGCTGTCGGCCAAGCTCACCGACTATTTCGGCCAGACTTTCGTGGTCGAGAACCGGACCGGCGCCGGCGGCTCGATCGCCGCCGACAACGTCGCCAAGTCGCCGCCCGACGGCTACTCGGTGCTGCTGGGAAACATCGGCAGCCACGCGCTGGTACCGCACCTGTACCGCAAGCCCGCCTACAACGCCGTGACGGACCTCGAGACCGTGGCGTGGATCGGCACGCAGCCCAACCTTCTCTGCTGCCATCCAAGCTTCCCGCACGACACGCTGCCCAAGCTGATCGAGGCGGCGAGGAAGGACCCCGGCAAGATCAGCTTCGGCTCGTCGGGCCTCGGCACTTCGCCCACGCTCACCATGGAGCTCTTCAAGCAGAAGACCGGCGTCGACATCACATTCATCAGCTATCGCGGCGCGGCAGCCGCGGCAGCCGACGTGCTGGCAGGCCATGTGCCGCTGGTCATCTCCAACATCGACTCGCTGATGGGCCAGGTGAACGCGGGCAAGCTGAAGCCCGTGGCCTCGAGCGGCGCCAGGCGCTCCGAGGTGACCCCCGACACGCCGACCTTCGCGGAAGCGGTCTCACCCGACCTCGTCGTCACCTCGTGGTCGATCTGGGCAGTGCCGAAGGGCACGCCGCAGAAGATCAAGGACAAGCTCCGGGCGGCCACCGACCGGGCCTTGAAGGAAGCCGATGTCGTTGCCAGCATGAAGGCCGGCGGCTTCGAACCCGGGACCATGACGGTCCCCGAGATCGACGCCTACATCCAGACCGAGATCAAGCGCTGGGGCGAGGTCATCCGTGCGGCGGGCATCAGGCCGGAATAGTCATCGCATCCCCGACCTGCTGGCGCCGGGCCTGGACCTCGTGTTCTGCGGCACGGCGCCCAGCCACGCATCGTTCGCGGCGCGGGCCTACTATGCCAATCCCGGCAACGCCTTCTGGCCGACGCTGCATGCCGTGGGCCTGACGCCGGAGCGGCTGGCGCCGCAGCGCTTCCCCGAGCTGCTGGGCCTCGGCATCGGCCTCACCGACCTCGACAAGACCGAAGTCGGCTCCGACCACGAGCTGACGCCCGAGGCGTTGGACGCGAAGGCGCTGCACGCCAAGCTGCGCCGCTTCCGGCCGGCCGCCATCGCCTTCACCTCCAAGCATGCCGCGTCGCTGGCGCTCGGCGTCAGGTCGCCGGCCTACGGGCGCCAGCCCGACCTGCTCGAAGGCGCAGTCGCCTTCGTGCTGGCTTCGCCCTCCGGTCGCGCCCGCTCCTTCTGGACGATCGAGCCGTGGCGTGCGGCCGCCGCGTTCGTGATGGAGCGCCGCCTGCTGCGGGAGCGAGCCGCATGAAACTGGGCCGCCGTACCCTTCTCGCGGGCGCGCTCGCGGTGCCGGCCCTGGCGCAGGCTCAGGACTCGCCGGCCGCCCTGCGCGACCTTGCGCGGCGGGCCACGATCTATCTGTTCCCGGTCTACGAGATGTACCGCACGCGCTGGCGCGCCACCGTCGACGAGAGCAATCCGCTGCGCCAGCGCCTCAATCGCTTCCGGCACATCCAGACGCAGGCCGACGACGGCGTGCGGACGGTGACGACGCCCAATGCCGACACGCTCTATTCGACCGCCTGGCTCGACCTCTCGCTGGAGCCGCTGTTCCTGACGGTGCCGCCCGTCGGCGACCTCTACTACAGCTACGCCTTCCTCGACCTCTTCACCGACAACTTCGCCGTGGTCAGCCATCGCCTGCAGGGCGGGCGGCCGCCGACCCAGATGATCGTCGGCCCGGCCTGGACAGGCGACATGTCGAGCGAGGTGAGGCTGATCCGTGCGCCGACCAATTCCGTGTGGCTGATCGGGCGCATCGTGGTCGACGGGCCGGACGAGCTGGACCGCGCGCGCACCCTGCAGGGCCGGGTGCTGCTCGAGACGCCCGACATGAGGAACGAGCGGCGCATCCTGGAAACGCGCGAGCTGATGCGCCAGCGCACCCAGGCGCCACCCGAGCCCGTCGCCGACTCGCCGGCCGCCAATGCGTCCGAGCCGTTCGACCTTTTCGATGTCGGCATGCGCGCGCTGGCCGAAAGTCCCTTGCCGGAGCGCGACAAGCCGCTCCTCGAAGCGCTGGCGCCGCTGAAGCTGAAGCCGGGCCGCAAATTCGACCGGCGCGCCTTCGGCACCGTCGAGCTGCGCGCCGTCAAGGCGGGCATCGAGCAGGGCCACGCCGACATCCGCGCGGCTGCCGGCCGCCCCGGCCGCACGATCGACGGCTGGACCTACGGCGAGCGCCATCTCGGCAATTTCGGCGACGACTATCTCTATCGGGCGGCGACGGCGCTCACCGGCCTCGGCGCCCTGATGCCGAATGAAGCGATTCACGTGACCTGCAACAGCGACGGCGGCGGGCGACCGCTGAACGGCGCCAACCGCTACGAGATCACTTTTCCGGCCGGCGCGCTTCCGCCGGTGCGGGCCTTCTGGTCACTCTCGGCCTACGAGGTGGCGCCCGACGGGCGGGCCTTCTTCATCGACAATCCGCTCGGCCGCCACGCCGTCGGCGATCGCACGCCCGGTCTCGTGCACGGCACCGACGGATCGCTCACTCTCCATATCCAGCGCGAGCCGCCCGACGGCCCGCGAGCGGCCAACTGGCTGCCGGCCCCCGCAGGGCCGATGCGACTCGTGCTGAGGGCCTACCAGCCCGCCGAGGCGATGATCGAGGGCCTCTACCGCCTGCCGGCGGTGCGACGCAACTCTCCTTCCTGAAAGGCGTTGCTCCTGCGAGGAAAGCAAGCAGGAGTTCGACATGCCCGACCTCCCCCGCCGCTCGCTGGTCGCGGGTGCCGGCCTGCTGGCTGGCGCCATGGCGCTCAGCGCACGCGCCCAGCAACAGATCGCGGGCGTCGCCGTCGCTCCCAAGATCACCGCCAAGCCGTTCACCTTCAATCCGGACAAGGTGAAGGGCCTGTCGGCCGACCTGCTGCGCAGCCACCACGGACACTACACCGATCAGGTGAAGCGGTTGAACGCGATCCACGACGAACTCACCAAGCTCGACTTCGCGACCACCGAGCCCGCGAAACTTGCCGGGATCAAGAGCGAGGAGCTGGCCGTGCACAACGCCACCGTGCTGCACGAGCTCTATTTCGACGGGATCGGCGAGGCGCCCATTCCGCCGTCGGGTCTGCTGGCGCAGGCGATGGCCCGCGACTACGGCAGCATGGACCGCTGGAAGGCCGAGTTCGCCGCCTGTGGGCGTTCACTCGACGCCGGCACCGGCTGGGTGATCATGGCCTATTCGGCGCGCGACAAGCGGATCTCGACCTTCGTGGCGACCGACGATTCGATGACGCCGGCCGGCGCGCTGCCGCTGCTGGCCATGGACATGGCCGAGCACGCCTACGGCCCCGACCACGGCAAGGACGTCGCGAAGTACGTCGATGCCTTTATGGCCGCGATCAAGTGGACGAACGCCGAGCGCCTCTACCGCGAGGCGATGCGTGTCTGACTACGCGCCCGGCTGCATGCGCTGGGATTCTTCCTCGGCTTTGGCTTCGATCGCTTCCATGTCGTCGTCGCTCAGGCCGAAATGGTGCCCGATCTCGTGGATCAGCACGTGGCGCACGATGTGCGGCAGGTCCTCGCCCGATTCGCACCAATAGTCGAGGATCGGGCGGCGATAGAGGAAGATGCGGTCGATGTCGTTGGCGACGTGGCCCGCGCCGCGCTCCATCATCGACACGCCCTGGTAGAGGCCGAGCAGATCGAAGGGAGTCTCGAGCTCCATCTCCTTCTCGATCTCGTCGGACGGGAAGTCGTCGACCTGGATGCGGACGTTGCCGACGTGCTTGCGGAACTCCTCGGGAATCGTCGCGAGCGCCTCGGCGGCGATCGCCTCGAAGTCCTCGAGAGTCGGCGCCGTGCCGAAGCAGGGCGTGCGCCGCGGATTGTTGAACACCGGCATGACTCCCCCATATAGGAGGCGCGCGCGCTCGCCAAGCACCTCGCTGTGACCGTTTGTTCACCGCCGACTTGAATTCCGGGGCGGGATTCGCACGGTCGCCTTCGGGATCGATCCGCACTAAGCTCGCCGCCGCCCATGCTTCAATTCCTCGCCCGCCGTCTGATCGTCGCGCTGCTCGTCGCCGCGACGGTCATGACCCTTGCCTTCATGCTCACCCGCCTGTCCGGCGATCTCGCGATCTCCATCGCCGGGCCGGGCGCCACGCAGGAGGACATCGAGATCGTCCGCAAGGCCTACGGGCTCGACCGCCCGGTGACCGCGCAGTTCCTCGACTGGGTGGCTCGCGCCGTCACCGGCGACCTGGGCGACAGCTTCTTCTTCAAGAAGCGTGTCGGCGACCTGATCGCCGAGCGTATGCCGGTGACCCTGACGCTCGGCCTCACCGGCCTGGTGATCGCGCTCTCGGTCTCGCTGCCGCTCGGCATCCTGGCGGCGGTGCGCGAGAACACCGGCCTCGACCGCTTCGTGCAGGCGGTCGCCCTGCTCGGCCAGGCGATGCCCTCCTTCTGGCTGGGCCTGCTGCTGATGATCACGCTCGGCCTGCAGCTCGGCTGGCTGCCGATCTCGGGCACCGGCTCGTGGCAGCATTACGTGATGCCGGGCATCGTGCTCGCCTTCTCGGCGGTGCCGGCGCTGACGCGCCTCACCCGCGCCGGCATGATCCAGTCGCTGGGCTCCGACTATATCCGCACCGCCCGCGCCAAGGGCCTGTCGCGGGCCTCGATCCTGCTGAAGCATGCGCTGCGCAACGCCGCCATCCCGGTCGTGGCGATCGCCGCCGTCCAGCTCGGCTTCATGCTGGGCGGCTCGATCGTGATCGAGCAGGTCTTCGCCCTGCACGGCGTTGGCTTCCTCGCCTGGGAGTCGATCGGCAAGAACGACTTCCCCGTCGTGCAGGCGGTCGTGCTGGTGCTGGCCGTGATCTATGTCGGCCTCACCACGCTCGCCGACCTGATGAACGCCGTGCTCGATCCGCGGCTGCGCGGTTCATGAGCGTCGTCGCCGTCACTTCCGGCCCCAAGCGCGGCTGGAAGAGCGTCAGCACCTGGATCGGCGCGGTCATCGTGGGCCTGGCCACTTTCTGCGCGGTCTTCGCGCCGCTGATCGTGCCGCACGACCCGTTCGCCCAGGACCTCGGCAAGCGGCTGCTCGTGCCGTTCTGGATGGCCGGCTCCGACCCCGACCATCTGCTGGGCACCGACCAGCTCGGCCGCGACTACCTCTCCCGCCTGATCTGGGGCTGCCGCATCTCCATGCTGATCGGCATCACCGTCACCATCGTCTCGGGCGTCATCGGCATCGCCATCGGCGTGCTGGGCGGCTTCCTGGGCGGCCGGGTCGACGACGCCGTGCTGTTCGCCATCACGGCGCGCCTCTCCATCCCGGTCGTGCTGGTGGCGCTGGCCGTCGTCGGCCTCCTCGGCAGCTCGATGACGCTCCTGGTGCTGACCCTCGGCCTGCTGCTGTGGGACCGCTTCGCCGTGGTGGCGCGCGCCACCACCATGCAGGTGCGCAACCTCGACTTCGTCGCCGCCGCCTGGTGCGCGGGCTGCAGCCGCTTCCGCATCCTCTCCCGCGAGGTGCTGCCCAACATCGCGAGCCACCTCGTCGTGGTGGCGACGCTCGAGGTGGCGCTCGCCATCCTGCTCGAAGCCGCCCTCTCCTTCCTCGGCCTGGGCGTGCCGCCGCCGTTGCCTTCGTGGGGCCTGATGATCGCCGAGGCCAAGGACTACATGTTCTTCTCGCCCTGGGTGATCGTGATCCCGGGCGTGGCGCTGTTCGTGCTGGTGCTGGGCATCAACCTGCTGGGCGACGGACTGCGCGACGCCTTCGGCACCCAAAGGACCGATACGTGAGGACGGAGTCGTGAGCGCCCTGCTGGAGGTCGAGGACCTCGAGGTCAGCTTCGGCCGCACCGGCGCCGTCCGCGGCGCCTCGCTCAAGGTCGAGCGCGGCGAGACGCTCTGCGTGGTGGGCGAGTCGGGATGCGGCAAGTCGGTGACGTCGCTCGCCGTCATGAACCTGCTGGCGCGCGGCGCACGGCGCACCGCGACCCGGATGAGCTTCGAGGGCCAGGACCTGCTGCGCCTTTCCGATTCCGGCATGTCGAAGCTGCGCGGCAACGACATGGCGATGATCTTCCAGGAGCCGATGACCTCGCTCAATCCCGCCTACACGGTGGGCTCGCAGATGACCGAGGTGCTGCGCCGCCACAAGGGGGCCAGCCAGAGGGTCGCCACCGACCGCGCCGCCGATCTCCTCGCCCGCGTCGGCATCACCGCGCCGGGCTTGCGGCTCGGCCAGTTCCCCCACCAGCTCTCGGGCGGCCTGCGCCAGAGGGTCATGATCGCCATGGCGCTGATGTGCGAGCCCAAGCTCCTGATCGCCGACGAGCCGACCACGGCGCTCGACGTCACGGTGCAGGCGCAGAT
>CAYQAY010000007.1:100074-103587 GCA_964415585.1 uncultured Reyranella sp. | reverse complement strand
AAAGCCCGTCGTTGTTGGCTTTCCGGCGTGCGGGAAGCCGAAATCGGGCCGGGGAACTCGTACCGGAACCTAGCTGCCGGTGGCGAGCCGCACGCGGGCGCGCAGGAGACCCGGATCGTCGGGGAGCTGGTGGCCGATGTCCCAGGCGATGCCGGTCGGCGGCGTGGGGGCTGCCTTGGCGCGCGCCATCGTCGTGTCGACGATCGCGGCGGCCGTCAGGATCACGGCGGCGACGACCAGCAGATCGACCCATGTCAGCGACGCCCTGGCCCGCGTCTCGACGGCAGCTTTGGACTTGTTTTGGCCGCTTTTCACGATGGTCCTCCGAACCTTGCCCGACCTTGATGGCCGCGCAATCCGTCACAACGGAGGCTAGACGTAGGCGATACGGAGAATGTTCGTGGCGCCTGGGGTCCCGAAGGGGACGCCCGCGGTGATGACGAGGCGCTCGCCTTCCCGGGCGATCTCTTCTTGGCGGGCGACCCGTACGGCCCGCTGGACCATGTCGGCGAAGTTGTGGGCGTCCTCGGTCCGAACCGGATGCACGCCCCATGCGAGAGTCATGCGGCGGGCGGTGTCGAGGTTGGGCGTCAGGCAGAGGATGCGCACGTCCGGCCGCTCGCGCGCGGCGCGCAGGGTGGTCGAGCCGGTGTTGGTGAAGGTGACGATGGCCGCCGCGCCGAGCGTGTGAGCACACTGTCGGGCCGCGGCGCTGATGGCGTCGGCGGTCGTGGCTTCGGGCTCGTGGCGGCTCGCGTCCATCAGGCGGCGATAGAGCGGGTCCTTCTCCACGCTCTTCAGGATGCGGTCCATGATCGTGACCGCCTCGACCGGATAGTCACCCGAAGCCGACTCGGCCGATAGCATCACCGCATCGGCACCGTCGTAGACCGCGGTCGCGACGTCCGACGCCTCGGCACGCGTCGGCGTCGGCGAATGGACCATCGAATCGAGCATCTGCGTCGCCACGATCGCCGGCTTTCCGGCCACGCGGGCCGCCGCGAGGATGCGCTTCTGCAGGGGCGGCACGGCCTCCGGCGGCATCTCCACGCCGAGGTCACCGCGCGCCACCATGATGCCGTCGCTCTGCTCGATGATCTCGTCGAGATGCTCGATCGCCTGCGGCTTCTCGAGCTTGGCCATCACCGCGGCGCGGCCGCCAACAAGCTTCCTGAGCTCGGCGATGTCGTGGGCGTGCTGCACGAAGGAGAGCGCCACCCAGTCGATGCCGAGGGACAGGCCGAACGTGAGGTCCTTGCGGTCCTTCGGCGTCATCGGCGAGAGCGGCAGCACGAGGTCGGGCAGGTTGACGCCCTTGCGATCGCTGATCGGGCCGGCGACCTCGACCTCGGCATCGATCGTGTCATCGGTGTGCGCGACGATGCGCAGGCGGACCTTGCCGTCGTCGATCAGCAGCAGGCCGTCCTTCTTTGCCGCCTTGAAGATCTCGGGGTGGAGCAGGGGGATGCGCCTGGCCGTGCCCGGGGCCTTGTCCATGTCGAAGCGCAGCTTCTGGCCCTTCTTCAGCTCCATCGGCCCCTTGGCGAAGGTGCCGAGCCGGAGCTTGGGGCCCTGCAGATCCATCAGGATGGCGATCGGGTGCTTGTACTTCTTCTCCAGCGCACGGAGCTGCTCGACCCGCTGGCGGTGATCGTCGGGCTGGCCGTGGCTGAAGTTGAGGCGAAAGACGTCGGCCCCGGCCTCGAACAGCGCGCGCAGACGCTCGGGGCTCGACGAGGCGGGACCGAGGGTGGCGACGATCTTGGTGAAGCGGTCGCGATGCATGGGCCCAGTCTACTTCTTCGGCGACGACACTTTGAAGTCGCCCGCCTGCTCGTAGACCTTGACGACGGCGGCGTCGTCTAGCTTGCCGAAGCCGGCGCCCGCCGCGGCGATGAACAGTTGATGGGCGGCAGCGGCCAAGGGAAGCGGCAACCGCAGCTCGTGCCCGGTGTCCAGGACGAGCCCGAGGTCCTTGACGAAGATCTCGACGGCCGAGAGCGGCGTGTAATCGTCGTCCAGCATGTGCGGCACGCGGTTGCCGAACATCCAGGAGTTGCCGGCACTGGCCGATATCACCTCGTAGACGGCGCGCGTGTCGGCGCCGGCCTTGGCGGCGAGCGCCATCGCCTCGGCGGCGGTGGCGATGTGCACGCCGGCCAGGAGCTGGTTGACGGTCTTGACCAGCGAGCCGATGCCGGCCTTGTCGCCGAGGCGGAACACCTTGGCCGAAGTCGCCGACAGGATCGATTCGGCTGCGGCGTAGGCCTTCGCATTGCCCGACGACATGAAGGTGAGCTCGCCCGATTCGGCGCGCGCCCGGCCGCCCGACATCGGCGCGTCGAGCAGCTCGTGGCCGCCGGCCTTGAGGCGTTCGTCGAGCTTGCGGATGAAGGCGGCGGGGCAGGTGGCGCACTGCATGACGAGCCCGCCCTTGCGCAGGCTCCCGACCGCGCCGCCCTCGCCGTAGAGCACGCTCTCGACCTGCTGCGCATTGACCACGGCCACGACCACGACGTCGGCCGCCTCGGCCGCTTCGGCCGGTGTCGCCGCTGTGCTGCCGCCCGCCGCCGTGAAGGCGTCGCGCGCGGCTGCACTCGGGTCGACGCCGATCACCTTATGGCCGTGCTTCAGCAGGTTCCTGGCCATGCCGAGGCCCATGGAACCGAGACCGACGAAGGCGACGACGGGCGTGTTCTTGTCGGTCATGGATCAGGCCTTGATGCCGTACTTGGCCGCCCAGCCGAGGCCGGCCGCGGTGGTCGTCCTGGGCTTGTACTCGAGGCCGACGTAGCCGTCGTAGCCGAGGCGGTCGAGCACATCGAGCAGGTAGAGGTGATTGACTTCGCCGAGGTCGGGTTCGTTGCGATCCGGGTTGCCCGCGATCTGCACGTGCGCCGTCACCGGGAACAGGCGCTCCATGCGCTTCTGCAGGTCACCCTCTGTGACCTGCATGTGATAGAGGTCGAGTTGCAGCTTGAGATGCGGCGCACACACTTCGTCGATGATCGCCTTCACCTGGTCCGTGGTGTTGGTGAAATAGCCCGGAATGTCGCGATGGTTGATCGGCTCCAGTACGATGGTGAGGCCGAGCTTGGCCGTGCGGTCGCAGACCATCTTGAGGTTAGAGACGAAAGTGCGGTGCATCGCCCTCGTGTCGGCGCCCGCGGCGATCATGCCGGACATGACGTGCAAGGTGCGGCACTCCAGTGCCTTCGCGTAGTCGAGCGCCTTGTCGAGCGCGGCGGCGAACTCGGCCTCGCGGCCGGGCAGCGCGGCCAGCCCGCGCTCGCCCTTGGCCCAGTCGCCCGGCGGGAGATTGAACAGCGCCTGCGTCAGCTTGTGTTTCCCGAGCTCGGCCGCGACGTCGGCGGCCGGCGCCTCATAGGGGAACAGGATCTCGACCGCCTTGAAGCCGTGGGCGGCGGCGGCACCGAAGCGCTGCAGGAAGGGGATGTCCTGATAGAGCCAGGAGAGGTTTGCGGCGAGTTTGGGCATGTCAGCTCGGGAACG
>CAYQAY010000007.1:33707-99974 GCA_964415585.1 uncultured Reyranella sp. | reverse complement strand
GGGCGGCAGCGTCGTTTCCTTGTTGTGGTGGCACGACGGGTCCAGGCAGGAAATCGCCACCGCGTGCGTGCAATGGAGATGCACGATCGCGCCGTCCTTGGGTCGCACGTCGTAGACCGAGCGATGCAGCAGCGCCTCCTTGGTCGGCGGATCGCCGCCGACATGCTTGCCGGAGAGGTCGAGCTTGGAGAGCTGGCCGGGCTCAAGCTCGCCCAGAGACGAGTTGGTCGGCGTCATCAGCCAGCCGTCGTCGATGCGCGCGCTGATGTTGCCGGAGGTGCCAGGGCAGAGGCCGCGCGCGGCGAGCTTGGCGCCCAATGCGCAGATCGCTTCGCGAGTCTTGTCTTCCTTGATGCTCATAACTTGGCGAAGGCCTTGGTGAAGAAGTCAGGTGCGCCGAAGTTGCCGGACTTGAGTGCCAGCAGCAGCGGCTTCCTCGCCACCGACGCGGTCCACGGCACGCCGGGATCTATTTCCGGCCCGATGCGCAGCGCCGCCACGTCGAGCGCGCTCACGACCGCGCCCGAGGTCTCGCCGCCCGCGACCACAAGCCGACCGACGCCGGCACCGACCAGGCCGCGCGCCAGCGCCGCCATGGTCTTCTCGATGGCGAGGCTCGACGTCTCGACACCGTACTTGGCCTGCAGCGCCTTCACGGACTCGGGCTTGTCGCTGGCCGACAGCAGGATCGGCCCGTCATTGAGCTTGCCCTTGGCCCAGTCGAGCGCCTTCGCGGCAACATCCTCGCCACGGCAGATCGCGTCGGTGTCGAGCGCCATGTGTGGCCCCTTGAAGGCGGCGATCTGGCCGAGTGTCGCAGCCGAGCAGGAGCCTGCGAGCACGGCAGCGGCGCCCTCGACCTTGGGCAGGTCGTCGGCACCGGACTTGTGGCTGAGCAGGCCGCGGCGGCGATAGGCCGCCGGCAGGCCCAAGGCCACGCCGGAACCGCCGGTCACCAGCGTGTCGTCGCCGATCGCCTCGCCGATGATGCCGAGATCGGTATCGGCCACGGCATCGACCACGACGTGGCGCACGCCGTCGGCCGCGAGCTTGTCGAGGGCTGCCCGCAGGGTCGCGGAACCGGCCTGCACCTGCTTCAGTGCGACCAGTCCAACCTTGTGCCTGGTCTGGCGGGCGAGCACGCGCACGAGGCTCGCATCGGTCATCGGCGTCAGCGGGTGGTGCCGCATGTGTGAGTCCGACAGCAGCACTTCACCCACGAAGAGATGCCCGAAGAAGATCGTGCGGCCGTTCTCGGGAAAGGCGGGGCAGTAGATCGCCTGCCTGGCCTTCAGCGCGTCGAGCAGCGCGTCGCCGACCGGGCCGATGTTGCCGGCATCGGTCGAGTCGAAGGTCGAGCAGTACTTGAAGAAGAAGCGGACGCAGCCCGCCTCCTGCAGCGCCTTCAGGGCATCGAGCGACTGGGCGACGGCGTCCGGGGCGGCGATCGAGCGGGTTTTCAACGCGACGACGACTGCATCGACATCGTCGGGAATCGTTCCCTTCGCCGGCACGCCGATCGTCTGGATGGTGCGCATGCCACCCCTGACCAGCATGCCCGCGATGTCGGTAGCTCCGGTGAAGTCGTCGGCGATTACTCCGAGAATAGCCATGGGTCGACGTTAGGCGATGACGGTCAGGTGCATCCAGAACTTTCGGTGCTGCTTGCGGCGCATTTCAGAGCTGCTTGAGCCCGAGGCGATCCAGGAGGCCGACCAACAGTTCGCCCGCTCTGGCACGATGGTCGTGATGAATCCGACGCGCACTTTCCGCATCGCCTCGGGCGATGGCGGCCACGAGCCGGGCATGGTCTCGTGTCGAGTTCACGGGCTTGGGGCGCAACCGAAGTGTGACGGCGCGTGCGCGGTGCGCCTGTTCGTCGAGCTGCAATACCATCTGCTGCAAGCGTGTATTGCCGGTCAGCGTCACCAGAAGCCGGTGAAACCGCTCGTCGGCGGCCGCCCAGCCGGGCAGGTTATCGCGACCGAGCGCCGCGTCCATGTCGGCGACGGCCGCGCGCAGGCTGGCGAGTTCGTCTGGCGCCACGCCGCGCCGCGCCACCGCTTCTGCAGCGGAAGCCTCCAGTGCAGTGAGGACCTCGTAGATCTCGCGCATGTCGGTCGAGGAAACGGGCAGGACGCGCATGCCGTGGCGCGGCTTGATCTCGACGAGGCCATCCTGCTGGAGCCGGACCATGGCTTCGCGCACCGGTGTGCGGCTCATGTCAAGGCGCTCCGCCGCTTCCTGCTCGAGCAGCCTGCTGTCGGCGGCAAGCTCGTTGTTCAGTATGAGACTCTTGAGAACGCGATAGGCGCGTTCGGCGCTTGACTGTCGGTCGACGCCATCTCGACGTCTCGTTGGCGAAGTGCTGCGGCGCTTCTTTCCCGGGACCCGGGTGGCGCGTGCGCGGCTGCGCTTCTCAGGCAACGCAGCCTACGCCGGTGTCAAGCGCCTCCAGTATGCGTCTGGTTATCGCCGTCGTGCCGTCGCGGCCGCCGATCTCGAACGGCCTCACGCCCTCCTCGAACGCCTTGTCCACCGCGTGCCGGATGAGTCGCGCAGCGGCGGCCGCGCGGGGGATGCCATGCTTGTCGTCGAGCCAGTCGAGCATCATCGCGGCGGAGAGGAACATCGCCGTCGGATTGGCCTTGTCCTGGCCGGCGATGTCCGGTGCGGTGCCGTGACAGGGCTGGAACACCGCGTGCCGGTCGCCTATGTCCGCCGACGGCGCGAAGCCCATGCCGCCCATCAGACCGGCACCGAGATCGGACAGGATGTCGCCGAACATGTTCTCCGTGACCAGCACGTCGAGCTCCCAGGGCTTGCGTACCATGAACAGCGCCGTGGCATCGACATAGGCGTGTCGGGCTTCGATGTCCGGATTCGAGGCCGCGCGCTCGTCGAACACCTTGCGGAAGAATGCGAGGCTCGTGAAGACGTTGGCCTTGTCCACGCACGTGACCGTACCCTTGCCGCCGCTCGCCTTCCGTGTGCGGGCCAAATCGAAAGAGAAATCGAAAAGGCGCTCGCAGGCGTCCCGGGTGATGACCATCGTGTCGCGTGCTTCATGGTCGCCCGAAATCGTGCCCTTGCCGCGTGAGGCGAACAGACCCTCGGTCGATTCCCTCACGACGACGAAGTCGAGCTTTCGGGCGCGCTCGTCCGCGAGAACGGGCGGCATGTTGGGGAGTGTCTTGACCGGACGAACGCCGGCATAGAGCCCGAATTCGTTCCGCAAGTCGAGCTGCGGGGCGATCTCGGTGCCATCGGCATAGCGGATCTCGGGCCAGCCCATGGCACCCAACAGCGTCGCGTCGGCGTTCCGGACCGCGTCGAGCGCGGCGTCGGGCAAGGCGATGCCGGTGTCGCGGTAGCAGAGGGCGCCGGCATGTTGCCGTTTGAAGGCGAGACGCGGTCCGCCGACCCGGCCCATCGCACTTTCGAGCACCGCCAGGCAGGGCTCCATGACTTCGATCCCGATACCGTCTCCGGGAAGCACGGCAATGCGCAGCGTATCGTTGGCGTACATTTCGAATTCATTAACGTATGCATTGAAGTCCGGCAAGCCCGTTTGTTGGTCGCGTCCAGGTCTCGGCACGACCTTCAACTGGCTCAGCCGGTGATGGTCGTCGGCATCCAGAACTTTCGGCGGCGGGCGCGGCGGCGCGCTTCGTCCTCGCCGTCGTAGACGTGCAGCGGCGGTGCCTCATCGAACATATCGCGCATGTCGAGCGCGTTGACGTTGACGATCCCGATGAGCCTTCTGTCACCGTCCGGCATGGCCGCGCCAACATAGGCACCGCACTTTGCGCAGAGCAGGTAGTCGGTGATCCCCAGCCCGAAGCGATAGCGGGAGAGGCCACCCGGCGCGGCACGGAATTCCACGGAGGCGTCGGGATCGCCCATGGTACGGGCGCCGTGGCGGCGGCAGAAGCTGCAGGCGCAGCGGCCGACCCGCATCTCCTCGGGCTTCTTGTCCGACCTGAGTGTGATCTGCACGCCACCGCAATGGCAGGAGCCTGAATAGGTCGTCATGATGCGACCAAGGTGACCCTGAAGTCGTTGACGTTGGTGCGTGTTGGCCCGGTGACAAGACTGTCGCCCACCAGTTCGAAGAAGCCGTGTCCGTCATTGTCGTCGAGCATCGCCTGCGGATCGCGCCCCTTGGCACGTGCGCGCGCCAGCGTGTCGGGCGTGAAGATGGCGCCGGCGATGTCCTCGGCGCCATCGACGCCGTCGGTGTCGGCGGCGAGGCCCCAGATGCCGGTTGCGCCATTCGCGGCGATGGCTTCGGCCATGAGGTACTCGACGTTACGGCCGCCGCGGCCCTTGCCGCGCACCGTGACCGTCGTCTCGCCACCCGACAGGATCGCCACGGGCTTGCCGCCGCGCTTGGCGAACTCAACTGCTTGTCTTGCATGCGCGGCGCCCAGCTCGCGGGCCTCGCCTTCGAGATTGTCGCCCAGCATGACGACCTCGCAGCCATACTTCTGCGCGACGGCGGCGGCGGCTTCGAGTGACCGCTTCGGTGTCGCCACCACGATCGTCTCGACGTTGGCCAGTCGCTCGTCGCCGGGCTTGGGCGTCTCCTCGACTTGGCCGGCGGCACCGGCTTCGAGGTGGGCCATTACGTTGGCCGGCGGCGCGATGCGGTACTTGGCCAGCACGGCGAGTGCGTCGGCGAAGGTCGTCTTGTCGGCGACGGTCGGGCCGGAACCGATGACGCCGGGATCGTCGTTGGGCACGTCGGAGATCAGCCAGGACAGCACGCGCGCCGGCTGTGCGGCGATTGCAAGGCGGCCGCCTTTGATCATGGAGAGGTGCTTACGCACCGTGTTCATCTCGGTGATGTTGGCACCGGACTTCAGCAAGGCGCGGTTGACCTCCTGCTTGTCGCCGAGGCTGAGGCCCGGCGTCGGCAGCGACAGGAGTGCGGAGGCGCCACCCGAGATCAGGCAGAGTACCAGATCGTCCGGCGACAGGCCCTGGACCTTGCGGAAGACCCGTTCCGCCGCTTCACGGCCTTTGTGGTCGGGCACGGGATGCGAGGCCTCGACGATCTCGATGCGCCGGCAGGCCTCGCCGTAGCCGTAGCGCGTGACGACGAGTCCTTCGAGCGGGTGTGGCCACTGATCTTCGACGGCCTTGGCCATCGCCGCACTCGCCTTGCCGGCGCCGATGACGACGGTCCTGCCTTTGGGCGGGTTCAGCCCGGCGATGTAGGGCGCAAGGCAGGTCGCGGGACGGGCGACGGCGAGCGCAGCGTCGAACATGGCGCGCAGCAAGGTGCGGGCATCGGCATCTTTCATCTGCGCGATCTTCGCACTATAGGGGCGCGATGCAACAACCGCCCGTGGTGCTTCTCGGTCCCGACGATCCGCCGTCGTTCATGACGTTCAACGAGACGGGCAAGGCGCCGTTGCTGCTGCTCTGCGACCATGCCAGTAAGGCGGTGCCGAAGGCGCTGGGCGATCTCGGCATTCCGGCCTCCGAGCTGTCGCGCCACATCGGCTGGGACATCGGCGCCCTCGATGCGGCGATCGAGCTTTCCGAGGTCCTCGACGCACCGCTGGTTGCCTCGGGCTACTCGCGGTTGGTGATCGACTGCAACCGCTGGCCGGGCGGCGAGGGCTCGACACCCGAGATGAGTGACGGGACGGAAGTGCCGGCGAACAAGGGCCTCACCAAGGAGCAGGTCGAGGGGCGCGCGGCTGCCTGCTTCTGGCCCTATCATCGCGAGGTCGACCGTCTGCTCGATGCGATGTCGGCAGGCGGCCGCAGGATCTGCATGCTGGTGGTGCACAGCTTCACGCCGGTCATGAAGGGCTTCGTGCGTCCCTGGCATGTCGGCGTGCTGTGGAACGACGATCCGCGTCTGCCCGAGCCTCTGCTTGCCGAGCTGCGCTGCGACAAGTCGTTGGTGATAGGCGACAACGAACCCTATTCGGCACGCGCTTCCTACGAATACACGCTGACTGCGCATGCGAGGCCACGCGCCATCCCACATTGCTCCTTGGAGGTCCGGCAGGATTTGATCGGCACGGCGGACGATGCGCGGAGCTGGGGACGGCGGCTGGCTACCCCGATCTCGACCGCCGTTGCGGCGGCGCTGGTCTGAGTCCATATAGGCGTGACGAGGAGAACTCCATGGACGACAAAACCCGCACCGAACTCGAGGCTGCTGCCTTCCGGCGTCTGGTGTCGCACCTGCAGGAGCGCACCGACGTCCAGAACATCGACCTGATGAACCTGGCTGGCTTTTGCAGGAACTGCCTGTCGCGCTGGTATCGCGAGGAGGCCGGCAAGCAGGGCATCGAGATCGCCGATCCCAGGGCGCGCGAGATCGTCTACGGCATGCCCTACGAGGAGTGGAAGGCCAAGCACCAGAAGGAGGCCTCCGGCGATCAGAAGAAGGCCTTCGACGAGGCCCATCACAAGCACGGCTAGGATCATGGTCGACCGCCTCCGGCGGCGTCCCCGTTATCCCCGTGTTTCATCCGCTCGCCGTCATTGAGCCGACACGGCCGGTGCTCCTATGGTCCCGCGGTCGAATCAGGGAGTAGCGGACATGCCGGACGGAAGCGCCATTTCGAAGAAGACCAAGGCCGGACCGATTTCAGCGGACCGCCTCAAGAGCTTCGTCGAGCGCATCGAGAAACTCGAGGAAGAGCGCAAGGCCATCGGCGGCGACATCAAGGACGTCTACAGCGAGGCCAAGGGCGTCGGCTATGACGTCAAGACCATGCGCAAGATCGTGTCGCTCCGCTCCATGGATGCGGCCGACCGTGCCGAACAGGAGACGCTGCTCGACACCTATAAGCATGCGTTGGGCATGGTCTGAGAGCTGAGCCCGTGATCAAGCTGTTTGGCATCGCCCAGTCGCGTGCGTTCCGGAATCTCTGGATGCTGGAGGAGCTTGGCGTTCCTTACGAGCAGGTGAAGATCGGCTTCGAGAACATGAGGGTGGTCGATCCCGCTCTTCATGCCCTCAATCCGAACCGCAAGCTGCCGACTCTGGACGACGACGGCGTCGTGCTGTTCGAATCGCTGGCGATCAATCTCTATCTGGTCGACAAGTACGGCGGCCCGCTGAAGTGGGCCAATCCGTCGGAGGCCGGACGCTGTTATCAGTGGAGTCTCTGGGCGGCCAACGAGATGGAGCCCAGGTCGCAGTCTTGGGGCTTTGCTCGGTTCATGGCCCCGGAGCCGCGTGACCCCGGGGCGATCGAGGCGGCAGCGGTCAGTATGGTCGCGCCCCTGGCCGTGCTGGACGGCGCCCTTAAAGGCCGCCAGTGGCTCGCCGCCGATCGCTTTACGGTGGCCGACTGCAACGTGGCCGGAGTGCTCTACCGCCTGCTCTGGTTCGACGACCTCGCGAAGTACGCAAACGTCAAGGCCTGGATGGATCGCTGCTGGGCGCGCCCTGCGGCGCAGAAGGCCCGCAAGATGCGAGAGGGGTAGGGCCTCGCGGATCGTCCTCGCCGGACCGCGCTCCGGCGAACAGCCATGTCGGAACGCGTTCAGAACCAGATGTTCATGGGCAGGCCGTAGCGATCACGCTCGCATGTCGGGCCGAGCCTTTTGGCCGTACCGTCGGCGATCAGCATCGCCGTCCGGCAGACGGCCATCGCGTCGAGCACGTCGTCGCGGGCCGCGCCGGAGATCGGGTGCGGCGTCCATTCCAGTCCGTGCTTGGCGAGCAGCTTCAGCCGCACGGCGAAGCCATCCGGCTTGCGTTTCTTGGCGAGGACTGGCTTGCCGCCGTTCATGCGCATGAAGGCGAGCTCGGGATGGGCCTCGTGTACGATGTGGCGCAACCTGGCGCAGCCACGCATCAGTGCATCGACCTCGCGCATCTTGGGAAACAGGTGGAACGTCTGCTGGTTCAGCCCGACACCGAGGCGCTTGCTGGTGGCGTTGGCCTCGGCGTGCGTGGTGCAGGCGAGGGCGGGACGGCAGGGTGTCGGGAAGACCGAGCTCGCCTTGCCAGGCATCAGGGCGCGCGCTTCGCGTTCACAGGCTCGGCCGGGGCGTGGCTCGTCGCAGAGGCCGATCGGCATATCCACGGCCAGAACGGAAAGACCCTCGCAGGCCTCCGCGAGGGTCGTCACGACTCGAATGTCGAGGGCACCGCCATCGTCGCGCCGGCAGATCACCCAGCCGGCGCGGCAGCCATCGGCGCCCGCGACGATCAAAGGGCAGCGAGCGCGTCGTTCAGCGTCTTGCTCGGCCGCATCGCTGCCGATGTCTTGGCCTGATCGGGCAGGTAGTAGCCGCCGGTATCCACCGGCTTGCCCTGCGCGGCGATCAGCTCGGCATCGATCTTGGCTTCGTTCTCCTCGAGTGTCTTCGCCAGCGGCTTGAAGCGGGCCGACAGGGCCGTGCTGTTGTCGCGGCGGGCCAGCGCCTGCGCCCAGTAAAGGGCCAGGTAGAAATGGCTGCCGCGATTGTCCAGCTCGCCGACCTTGCGGGCGGGCGAGCGGTTGTTCTCGAGGATCTTGCCGTTGGCCTCGTCGAGCGTTTCGGCGAGCACCTTCACGTTTTCGTTGCCGGTCGTCTGTGCGAGATGCTCGAGCGATGCGCCGAGCGCCAGGAATTCGCCAAGCGAATCCCAGCGCAGGTAGCCTTCTTGCTGGAACTGCTCGACATGCTTGGGCGCCGACCCCCCTGCGCCGGTCTCGAACAGTCCACCGCCCTGCAGCAGCGGAACGATCGACAGCATCTTGGCCGAGGTGCCGAGCTCCATGATCGGGAAAAGGTCGGTCAGGTAGTCGCGCAGCACGTTGCCGGTCACGGAGATCGTGTCCTGGCCCTTGCGAATCCGCTCGAGCGAGAACTTCATCGCCTCGACCGGCGCCAGGATACGGATGTCGAGACCCTTGGTGTCCTCGTTCTTGAGGTACGCCTCGACTTTCTTGATCAGCTGCGCATCGTGCGCGCGCTTGGCGTCGAGCCAGAACACCGCCGGGGTGTTGGTGAGGCGCGCGCGGCGCACGCCGAGTTTGACCCAGTCGCGAATCGGCTCGTCCTTGACCTGGCACATGCGGAAGACATCGCCGGTCTCGACCTTCTGGGTCATCAGGAGCGTGCCGTCCTCGGCAACCACGTTGATCGTGCCGTCCGTCGCGAGCTCGAACGTCTTGTCGTGTGAGCCGTACTCCTCGGCCTGCTGCGCCATCAGTCCGACGTTCGGGACCGAACCCATCGTCTTCGGGTCGAAGGCGCCATTGGCCTTGCAGTCGTCGATGACGGCCTGAAACAGCCGCGAGTAGCAGCGATCGGGGATGGCGGCGATGCAGTCGTGCAGTTTGCCGTCGGCGCCCCACATCTTGCCCGACTCGCGGATCATCGCCGGCATCGAGGCGTCGATGATGACGTCGCTCGGCACGTGGAGGTTTGTGATGCCCTTCTCGGAGTTGACCATCGCGAGACCTGGACGTCTGGCGTACTCGGCCTGAATATCGGCCTTGATCGCTGCCTTCTCGGCATCAGGCAGCGTCTCGATGCGGGTCATCATGTCGGCCACGCCGGTGTCGGGGTCGACGCCGATCTTCTTGAGCGTGGCGCCGTGCTTCGCGAACACGTCAGCAAAGAACACCGACACGCAATGACCGAACAGGATGGGATCGGAGATCTTCATCATGGTCGTCTTGAGGTGCAGCGAGAACAGGATGCCGTCTTTCTTCGCGGCGTCGATCGCGGTGGCATAGAAGGATTTCAGAGCCTTGGCGCTCATCACCGAGCAGTCGATGATCTCGCCGGCCTTGAGCGGGATCTTGGACTTCAGCACCGTGGTCGTGCCGTCCTTGGCAACCAGCTCGATGCGGGCGTTGGTCGGCGCCGCGATGGTGGTCGCGACTTCCGAGCCGTAGAAGTCGTTGCTCGACATGTGCGCGACGCGCGTCTTCGAGTCCTTGCTCCAGGCGCCCATTTTGTGCGGATGCTTGCGCGCGTACTGCTTCACGGCGCCGGCGGCGCGGCGGTCGGAGTTGCCCTCGCGCAGTACCGGGTTGACAGCGCTACCCAGCACCTTGCCGTAGCGTGCGCGGATTTCCTTGTCGGCCGGCGTCGCGTCGCTGTCGGGGTAGTCCGGGATGTCGTAGCCCTTGCCCTGCAGCTCCTTGATCGCGGCCTTGAGCTGCGGGATCGAGGCCGAGATGTTCGGCAGCTTGATGATGTTGGCTTCCGGCTTCATCGCCAGCTTGCCAAGTTCGGCGAGTTCGTCGGGGATCCTCTGCTCCGGCTTCAGTCTGTCGGGAAAGTTGGCGATGATGCGGCCGGTCAGCGAAATGTCGGCCAGCCTCACCTTCACGCCGGCCGTTCCGACGAAGGCCTGGACGATCGGCAGCAGGGAAAACGTTGCGAGCCCCGGCGCTTCATCGACCTTCGTCCAGACGATTTCGAGATCAGACATATTTGCCCCTCCGTGGGCCGCGTGGCGCTGATTGCGGGCAGTCTTGTTGCATCGCCGCGACGCACGGGCAAGTGGTCCGCCCAGCCGGTGACCACGGCGAAATCACGCCGAACCGACGGGCGCCGATGGCCGTGTCAGACGCGGTCCAGCCGCTTCTCGAAGCCGACGGAGCGCGGCATTGCCGCGATTGCAGGCAGGACGTCCTTGAGGTCGTTGACAAAGGCCACATGGTCGAGGTGGGTCCGTTCGGCAAAACCGCCCTCCACGACACCGCGTAGGAGGGCGGCGAGCGGCTGCCAATAGTCGCCCTGGTCGACGATCACGATCGGCTTGGTGTGCAGGCCGAGCGTGCGCCAGGACAGGACCTCGAAGAATTCCTCCAGCGTGCCGATACCGCCGGGCAGGACCACGAAAGCGTCCGACCGTTCGAACATCTGGAGCTTGCGCTCGTGCATGGTCTCCACCACGACCGTCTCGGTGAGCGCCGGATGGCCGGCCTCTCGCTGCAACAAGAACGTCGGGATGATGCCGATCGCCTTGCCGCCTGCCGAGAGGGTGGCGTTGGCGACCAGGCCCATCAGGCCGACACCTCCGCCGCCATAGACCAGCGTTATGCCCTCGCGGGCCAGCATTTCGCCCAGGGCGACCGCGACTGTCCGGGCAGCGGGATCGGCGCCGAAGCGGGCGCCGCAGAAAACGCAGAGGGATGAGGGGGCGGACTCGGGCACGAAAGCTGCTTTTCTGAGTTGATCCGGCGCCTTCCGGTGCCGGAACGACGTGATATCATTTGGAGGAGAATGGCTGCGACGCCAATGGGGAAGGTCGTCGCATCGTTGGGAGGTCGATGTCACGAACTGTTTTCATCCTGGTCGCCATCGGCGCTGCGGTGATCGCGATAGCGCTTGCTTGGGCATGGCGTGGCAAGCTGACTGAGCAGGCGGCGATCGGTCGTCCCCACGGGCAGGCCGTGCCGACGGCGCCCGCGCCGCCGGCTGCTGCACCGACGGCAGTCACGCCGGCCCCCGCGCCGTCAATTCCCATGCCCGCTCCCACGACACCGTCGGCGGGAGTGCCGACCTTCGACGTCGCCCGGATCGGTCCGGACGGCCGCGCCGTGATCGCCGGTCGCGCCACGCCAGGAGCCAAGATCGTGCTGCTGAACGGCGGTAAGGAGGTCGCGAAGACCGAAGCCGACTCGCGCGGTGAATGGGTCATCATCGTGCAGGATCCGCCGCTCACCGTCGGGCAGCACGAGCTGCGCGTCGTCCAGCACATCGAGGGCAGGGCGCCCGTCACCTCGGAGCAGGCGGTGGTCGTGCTGGTGCCGGAGCGTCCGACCGAGACCGTACCGACCAAGCCGCGCGAGGAGACGCTCGTCGTCATCGCGCCCCAGGGCGGCGCCCCGACGCTGGTGCAGTCGCCATCGCCGGCCGGCGTACCGAAATCGGCCGATCTCTCGCTGTCGACGCTGGACTACGATGACCGCGGTCACGTCACCATCACGGGGCAGGCTGAGCCCGGCACCGTAGTGAGGGCGTACATCAACGACCAGATTGTCGCCGAAGGCGTCGCCGGTGCCGACGGTCGCTGGCGCTTGGCACCGCAGGCGGCGATCGAGGCCGGCAAGCACAAGCTGCGCCTCGATCGCATCGCGAAGGACGGCAAGCCGGTGGCGCGCCTGGAGCTGCCATTTGACCGCATCGTCGTCGCGCCGGCCTCGAGCAGCGACGGCCGCCGCCTGCACGTCGTGCGCGGCGACAATCTATGGAACATCGCCCATGCCCACTACGGCACCGGCTTCCACTACACCGTCATCTTCGGCGCAAACAAAGACCAGATTCGTGATCCTCATCTGATATATCCGGGGCAGGTCTTCACCCTGCCCAACAAGGTCAACTGACGGCCGACAGCCCAGAGAGCGCGCGAAATCATGCTGGCCAATTTCCTCGTGCCGATCCTCGACGATGGTTGGCGTTTCATCGCCATCTTCGCCGGGGCGACCTTCCTGGCCGCGCTGACGGGTGTTGCGTGGTTGTTCTGGCCGCTTTTCGTGCTGACCCTTTGGTCGATCTATTTCTTCCGCGATCCGCCGCGTGGCGTGCCGCAGGACGACGGGGTGTTGATCGCGCCGGCCGACGGGCTGGTGCAGATGGTCACCGAAGCGGTTCCGCCGGCCGAGCTCGGCCTGGGCGACGAGCCGCTGACACGCGTCTCGATTTTCCTCAGTGTCTTCGATGTCCACATCAACCGCACGCCGTGTGCCGGGACGATCGACGTCGTGGCCTATCGGCCGGGCAAGTTCCTGAATGCCAATGCCGACAAGGCGAGCGACGAGAACGAGCGCACGGCGATCGCCCTGCGCCGTGTAGACGGCCGCGTTGTCGGCTTCGTGCAGATCGCGGGCTGGGTCGCCCGCCGCATCGTCTGCTACGTGAAGCCGGGGCAGGGTGTCGTGGCCGGGGAACGATTCGGGCATATCCGCTTTGGCAGTAGGACTGACCTCTACCTTCCCAAAGACGCGCGTTTGCTGGTTGCCGTGGGACAGCGCATGATCGGCGGCGAAACGGTGATGGCCGAGCTCGATCCGGTCGCACGGGGACCGCGCACCGCCATCGAATTCTAGGGAGTCCGACATGGACAGCGACTTCCGTCCGCCGCGCGGTCGATTGCGAGGCTTCTCCATCAACCGGCTGATCCCGAACGTGCTGACCCTGGCATCGCTCTGCTCGGGGCTGACAGGCGTGCGCTTCGCGCTCCAGGGCGATATGCGGCTTGCCGTCATCGCGATCATCGTCGCGGCGATCTTCGACGCCCTCGACGGCCGCGTCGCGCGCCGGCTGGGCGTCACCAGCCGCTTCGGTGCCGAGCTCGACTCGCTGTCCGACTTCTTCTGTTTCGGCGTCGCGCCGGCGCTGGTGCTCTATCTCGCGTCGCTGCGCGACGCGGGCTCGCTGGGCTGGGTGGTCGTGCTGATGTTCCCGATCTGCTCGGCGCTCCGGCTGGCGCGGTTCAACACCGCCTTGGTGTCGGATACGCCGCCGCCTACCTGGACCGGCTCGTTTTTCACCGGCGTGCCGGCGCCGGCCGGCGCGCTGCTGGCGCTGATGCCGCTGATGGTAAGCTTCGAGATCGAGGCCGCCTGGCCGCGCCACCCGCTGGTCGTCGGCGTAGTGCTCGTGATCGTCGGCGGCCTTATGGTGAGCCGCCTGCCGACCTTCTCGTTCAAGAAGGGCCGGGTGCCACGCCATCTTGCGCTGCCGGCGCTGCTTGGGGCGGCGCTGGTGATGACTGTCATCGCGAGTTCGCCGTGGACCGGACTCTCCTTGGTCGGGCTCGGCTATCTCTGCCTGATTCCGTTCAGCTGGAATGCCTATCGGCGACAGGCGATGCAGGAGCGGCAGGCCGCCGAAGCGGCAGGCGTTGTGCCGCTGCGCGCCGTCGATTCCGGACCGCCGGCGCACGGCTGACCTGTCGCCTCGATGCTTGATCCGGTTCTGCGTCGCTGGATCGACCCGCCTCTTCATCGTGCTGGCGGCTGGCTTGCTGCACGCGGTGTATCCGCCAATGCCCTGACTCTGGGGGGGCTCGCGGTCGGCCTGCTGTCGGTGCCGCTGCTGGCGGCCGGCCACTATACGGCCGCGCTGGCGGCGATCCTGCTGAACCGGCTGTTCGACGGGCTTGATGGCGCCGTCGCCCGGCAGGGCCATCCGACAGCGTTCGGGGGCTATCTCGACATCTTCTGTGACATGGTCTTCTACGCGGCCGTTCCGGTGGGATTCGCCTTGGGCCAGCCCGGCAATGCCATCTGGGCGGCTATACTGCTCGCCTCTTTCGTCAGCACTTGCGCCTCATTCCTGGGGCGGGCCGTCCTGGCGGCCCAGCGTGGCGAGTCGGACGAGGGACGGCGGGGCGCCAAGTCGTTCTTTCACGCCGCTGGGCTCATGGAGGGCACGGAGACAATCCTGGCCTTCGTGCTGTTCTGCCTGTTGCCAGGCGCATTCCCCTGGCTCGCCGGCATCGTTGCCCTTCTGTGTTTCTGGACCGCCGGCGCGCGCGTCGTCGATGCCTGGTCCATCGGAACGGATTCTCGCTTTTAGGAAGTGCAATCGTACCTGGAAGGCGACATTCGATATGAAAGAAGGATTAACCAATTCATCTTTTGAATCATGAAATTAGTGCAGAAAGTCCAACTGTGATCCTATTTCATTTGACCTGACAATTCACATTAAGTACGGTCTCTAAGTGAATCACGTCCGGGAGCCAGATCGCTTGGGGCGACTTTGGCTTGTCGGTGTTCCGGGCGTGAGGAATGAGCTTGGAGACATGGGATGCTGCCGCTGTTCCGTCGCCTGATGAAGCACACCCAGGGAGCCACTGCGGTCGAGTACACCTTGATCACGTCGCTGATTGCGGTCGCCGCGATCGCGTCCATGCGCTCGGTCAGCGGCAAGGTGAACAATGTGCTCGGGGCCACCGCGACGGCGCTCAACTGAGCCTCCGCTAATCCGGCAAGGTACAAGGGGCAGGCGTTTGACGGGCTTTTCGTCACGACTTGGCCCCATTAGTTGATGTCAGATAACTCGTACTCTGGAGAAATTTCCCTTTTAGGATAATGATTTACGATCTTGACTTGATGTTCCACTGAAAATACCATCTGTAACGTTCTGGTTAGATTTTCTTTGTCTATTTCGTCGTCTGTGTATTCGTTTGGAAGTTTTCCAGTCCAGTAATTTTTGCTGCCAAGGCAGCGACTTGCAGGCGAATCCTCAGATGACGACCCCTTTGCGATGCCGTGCGGTGTCGCGGGTGAAAAAGGGTGTCGGATGTCGCTGCTCGCACCTCTTCAGACCGGCTGCCTGATCGCCTTCGCGGCGCTGTTGCTCGTCGCGGCCTGGCGGGATTTGCGCACCATGCGCATCGACAACCGGTTCCCCCTGGCGATCACTGCCCTGTTCGGCGTCTGGGCTCTTTCGGGCCTGCTGGCGGGTGGCCTCTCGGCGCCGGTCCTGGGCTGGGCATTGGCCTGCGGGCTCGCACTCTTCGCGTTGGGCGCTGCGGCCTTCGCGACCGGCATGATCGGTGGTGGCGACGTAAAGCTGATGGCGGCCGTGGGCCTCTTCGCCGGACCATCGTTGCTCGCTGATTTCCTCACGGTCACCGCGCTGGTCGGCGGCCTGCTGGGCGTGGCCGTTCTGGCCGGTGCGCCGATCGGACCGGACTCCGCGCGCGGCGAGGCGACGCTGCGCGCCCGCCTGCGCGGCGGCCTCCCCTACGGACCCGCAATCGCGGCCGGTGGCCTCTGGGTCGCGGCCTTGCGGCTCGCGGGCTGAAGGGCGGCGCGATGAACAGCAAGCGCGTCGTCTTCCTGCTGTTGGCGGTCATCGTCGCAGGTGCAACCGCGTTCCTGGCGCGGGCATGGCTGCAGGCCGAGCGCGCGGCCGTGATGGCCCAGGCCGGCGTGAGGCCGCAGACCGCCGCACCCGTCAAGCCCGCCGTCCAGGTTCTGGTCGCGCGCAATGCGCTGCGTGCCGGGCAGATGATCAAGGCCGAGGATCTGCGCTGGCAGCCTTGGCCGCAGGGCAATCTGCCGCCGACCTACATCATCGAAGGCAAGCGTTCGATCTCCGACTTCGCTGGCGCGATCGTGCGCAGCCCGCTACACGTCGGCGAGCCGGTGGTCGAGAGCGAGCTCATCATGCCGGGCTCGCGCGGCTTCCTCTCGGCCGTGCTGAAGCCGGGCATGCGCGCCGTCAGCGTACCGGCGACGCCGACCTCCACTGTGTCGGGATTCATCTACGCTGGCGACCGCGTCGATGTCATGCTGACGCACACGCTCGTATCAACCACCAACGACAAGGATCAGCACTCCGCGACGGAGACGATCCTGCGCAACGTGCGGGTGATCGCGGTAGACCAGAAAGTCGATTTCGTGCCGGGCGACAAGCCCGAGCCGGCGCGGACGGCGACGCTGGAGCTCACCACCAAGCAGGCCGAGATCGTGACGCTCGCCGTCAAGATGGGCGAGCTCTCGCTGGCGCTGCGTAGCCTGCAGAGCGGTGACGAGGAGGGGGCCGAGGCGGCGAATGACGACGCGCCGGCCGAGGCCTCGCACAGCTACACTCACGACTCCCACGTCAGTCCGCTCGTCAAACGTCCATCGCCGCCTGCTGCCACCGGAACCGCATCGATCAAAGACTCCGTTTTCGTGCTTCGCGGATCGCAGCGCACTAAGCAGGAGCTCGACGGAACGACGCCGGCCGACCCCGGCGGAACGACTCCGGGCGGTCCGGCTCAGGAGACCCCCAAGTCCGACAAGCCGGCCCCCAAGACGACCGTCCTCAACAACAACAACCCAGGCGCGCCGCGATGAGCCCCTCCGTTGCCCGTACCCTTGCCCCGTCCCTCTGGCGACGCGCCGGCTCGACCCTCGCGCTTCTGGCGTCAATGGCGCTCGTCGTCCACCCGTCAGCAGCCTTCGCCCAGGTTGTGGTCGTCGACCCGGATTCGGCCGCCGGCAAGGCCCAGGCCGCCAAAGCCAAGGCGAACGGCGCCGGCACCAAGAAGAGCACGCGTAAGAAGACGCCGACTGACGAGGTTTCCGACGATCTCAATCGCCGCGAGGCCGAGCGTGCGGCGCAGTTGGTGCAAGGCCTGTCGGTATCGCCGCAGACGGCCGCGCCCGTCGGCGCACCCGTCGCCGCCGCACCTGCCACGACCGGCGCCGCGCCGATGAAGCCAACGGTCGACAATCTGCCACCGACCATGGCGGCGATTCCGCCGCGTCCGCCGATCACCAGCGCCGCCTTCACCCCCGAGGTCCAGGTCTCGCGGCCCGTCATGGACCCACCTCAGATGCCGGCAGTGTCGCCACAGGCGGTTTCCCAGCGTGGCGCCAATCCGATCGTTCAGGCGCAGCAGGCGCCGCCGCAACCCGTGCCGATCCAGCCGCCGGTATCGGGCAGTGGCGGCCAGCCTGCCGTCGTCACCGGCGGCGGGGCGCCGGGCCGGGCATTCGGCCAGAGCCAGATCGTCCCAGCCCAGCCGCCGACTCTCACTCTCGAGATCAACAAGGGCACGGCGCTGAAGCTTCCCGGACCGGCCGCGACGGTGTTCGTGGCGGCGCCGGACATCGCCGACGTCCAGGTGCGCTCGCCGACGATGGTCTACGTCTTCGCCAAGAAGCCCGGCGATACCGTTCTCTATGCGGTCGATGCCCAGGATCGCGTGCTGCTCAACACCATCGTCAGCGTCACCTCGCCGCTCAGCCGCATCAAAGGCGCGCTCGACACGCTGCATCCCGCCAACGGCGTGTCCTACGACAACCAGGGCGAGACGATCGTGCTTTCCGGTACGGTTCGTTCGACCGCGGTCGCCGAGGACGCCCGCCGGCTCGCCCTGCAGCACGTCAACAATCAGGCCTCCAAGGTCGTCAACAACATCCGGGTCGACGCGCCGACCCAGGTCCAGCTCCGCGTCAAGGTCGCCGAGGTACGCCGCGACGCGTTGAAGCGTATCGGCATCAACTGGCAGAACATCAACAACTTCGCCCTGTACGGTCTGAGCGCCTTCGGCATCAGCGCCGGCGTCGGTGCGGCGGTTCGCACCGTCACCAACACCGGTGGTGCGGCGACGGGTGCCATCGCGCTGCAGTCGGGCGACCTCAACGGCTTCATCGACCTGCTGGCTACGCAGAACCAGGCGACCGTGCTGGCTGAACCGAACCTGATCGCCATGTCAGGCGAGACGGCGAGCTTTCTGGCCGGTGGCGAGATCCCGGTCATCGTCCCGCAAAGCGGCACCGGTGTCGCGACGGTTGCGGTGTCCTACAAGCAGGTCGGCGTCAGCCTCGCCTTCACTCCGACGATCATCGGCGAGCGCATCAACCTCAAAGTTGCGCCTGAAGTCAGCCAGCTCTCGGCTGAAGGCTCGGTGAGCGTACCGCTGACGGCAACGTCGGTCGTGACCATCCCCGCCATCAAGACGCGAAAGGCGAACACCACCATCGAGCTCGGCAGCGGCCAGAGCTTTGCGATCGCCGGCCTCCTGCTCGCGACTTCGCAGCAGGACGTCCAGAAGATCCCTTGGCTGGGCGACGTGCCGGTCCTCGGCTCGCTGTTCAAGTCCGATGCCTACCAGCGCGGCGAGACCGAACTCGTCATCATCATCACGCCGTACTTCGTCGAGCCGGTCAATCACCAGCTCCGTACGCCGCTCACCGACCGCGTGCCGCCGACCGACGTCGATCGGCTGGTCATGCAGCGCATGAACCATCCGACGCCGCCGCGCCGTGTCGCGGTCGGCCGTGAGACGCCGGCCGTCGGCCCGACGGCCGGCTTCAAGCTCGACTAGGTGCCAACCATGCGATCCCTGATCGTCCTCCTCCTCGCGGGCGGGCTCACTGCCTGCGGCAATCCAGTCGCTCAGCAGGCGACCGTCGATACGCGCCACGATCCGATCCGGGCCGACAGCATGCTTGCCGTCAATTTCGGTTCGCACGGCGGCGCGCTCAATGCCTCGCAGACCAACGAGCTCAGGGCCATGGTCACCGCCGGCCGCCGCGCGCAACGCGACGAGTTCGTCGTCGTGAGCGACGGCACGGGCGGCGCGCTGCAGCAGGCCTACGCGCAGAGGGTCAGCCATACGCTCTCGCAGGCAGGAGCGCGGTGGGTGAGCACGTCGGTCGACCGCGGCCTCGCGACCGGGCCGCACGCGGTCGTGATCGTGCGTTCGGAATACCTGATGGCGAACAATCGATGCCCGAACTTCATGCCGGCGTCGCAGTGGAATCCCAACGAAGCGCTCGCGCCGAACTTCGGCTGCGCCGACGCCTACAACATGAACCAGATGCTGGCGCGACCGCGCGACGCGGCGGTCGGCCGCTCGCCCGGACCGGCCGATGGCACCGTCACCGCCGAAGCGATCGCACGCTATCGCGAGGGCAAGGTCAAGGCGCTGAACACCTCGGGCTTCAGCACCCTCAGCGCCACCTCGGCCAGCAGCGGCGGGAGCTGATGCCGACGATAGCAGCACCGCGCCTCGATCCGGAGGCAAACGACGAGAAGCCGGTCTTGTCGGCGATGGCCTTCATCTCCGATCAGAATGCACTGCCGCGCGTCTCGGCGGAGCTTTTCGGCCTCACCATGGGCAAGGCCAACATTCGCGAAGGCAACGTCGATGCCGCTCTCGGGGTCGCTGAATGGCCGCGTGATCTCGAGCTGCTGATCGTCGACGTCACGGGAGCCGCCGATCCGATCGCGGATGCGGCGGCCCTGAAGACGGCCCTTCCGGGCGGTTGCCTGGTTGTCGGCGTCGGCAACATCAACGACGTGGCGCTCTATCGCGAACTGCTGGCCGTCGGGTTCAACGACTATCTCGCCCTGCCGTTCGCCGAGGGTGCGGTGACGCGGGCTGTCGAGCGCGCGATCGACGCCCGCGAGCGTAGCGGGATCGCTCCCGCCATGGCGCATCCGGCGCAGAAAGATGCCAAGCCCCGGACACTTTCGGTGATCGGAGCGCGGGGCGGCGTCGGGGCGACCACGACCGCGATCTCGGTTGCGTCGATGCTCGGCACGAGACTCGCCGAAGAGATCCTGCTGATCGATTTCGACTTGCACTACGGTTCGCTGATGTTGGCGCTTGATCTCGAGGCGATCGACGCTTTGCGCGAAGCGCTCGACCAGCCCGACCGTATCGACGCGCTATTCATCCAGCAGGTCGCTCAGAAGAAGAGCGAATATCTCTATGCAATGGGCGCCGAGGAACCGCCGACGTCCGGGTTTCAGCCCCGTCCGCATGCCGCCCACGACTTTCTGCGCTCCGTCCACCGTCGCTTCCGCTGGGTCGTGGTCGACGTTCCCCGCGGCGATCCGGCCCTGCAGCGGCAGCTTATCGAGGCATCGACCGACATCCTGATCGTCACCGACCTGTCGTTGCCCGGCGTCCGCGATGCCATGCGACTGCAGCAGATCGTCCACGATGCGGCGCCCCAGGCTCGCCTGTTTGTCGCCACGGGCGGGGCGATCGACGCTCGCCGCTCCGCCGTCAAGGTGACCGACGTGGAGCGGACGCTGAAGCGTAAAGTCGACTGCAAGCTGCCCACCGATCCGACGTCGACGCTGACGGCAGTCAATTTCGGCAAGCCCCTGCCGGAGGCGGCACCCAACAGCCCGATCGTGAAGGCGTTGCGGCCGTTGGTCGTCAGCCTCGATTCGTCGGGCGCGGGTCGGTCGGCGCTGCCGAAGTCCAACGCGGCGTCGCTGCTCTCGCGTTTCCGGCTGTCGGGGCAGAAGAAGTAGGCAGGCATGTTCAGGCTTCGAGGCAAGAAGGCGATGAAGGAGGAGACGGCGGGTGTAGGTGCCCTCGATCGTCTGGGCAGGCGCAGCGCAACCGACGCACGCGCCGATGCCGGCCCTTCGGATCGCGCCACTCGCCTCGCTGTCGCACAGGCGAGCCTTGCCGACACCGTGGGCTCGCGACTGCGGGAGATGGTGACGGGGGGGATGCCGGCCGGCGAGGTGACGCGTCAGGCCGGCGTCCTCGCACAGGCCCATTTCCGCAGCCACGGCGTGCTGTTGACGCCGCTGGAGCTGCGCGGCCATGTCGCCGACGTGCTTCGGCCGATCCTGCCGGCCACCAGTTTCGATCCTCCGCCCCGTGTCGAAGTGTCCCCCGAACCTCGGCCGGACGGCGGAGAACTGGCGCGAGAACGTGTCGCCGCGGCCGCGACGGCCGAGCTGCCGGTCGTGCTGCCGTCGGTGGCCCCGGCTGCCGCGCCGGCGCAGTCACTGGTAAGTCACCCCGTCGCGACACCGAGGCCCGCGTTGCGGCCCGCCGAATCGCCGACGCGTGCCGATACGGCAGAGAAGTCGGCGAGCCATCTATCGCGCGCAAAGGTCGACCAGGCACGTCGTGTAGTCCAGCCCGCGGTGATGTCGAGAATCGACATCGCCGCCGCGGTCAGCCTGCCACGCAACGAGCTTGTGCGTCAGCTCGAGGGTCTGGCCGCTGAAGTGCTGGCCGAGAATCGTATACAGCTCAATCGTCCCGAGCAGGCCGATCTGGTCTACCAGATGGTCAACGACATGCTGGGCCTCGGCCCGCTGGAGCCGCTGCTCGAGGACGAGAGCATCACCGACATCATGATCAACGGACCGAAGCAGATCTACATCGAGCGCGGCGGAAAGCTCGACCTGACGTCGGTGACGTTCGAGGACAATGCGCACCTCCTCAACGTCTGCAACCGCATCGTCAGCCGCATCGGTCGGCGCGTCGACGAGGCGAGCCCGATCTGCGATGCGCGCCTGCTCGACGGCAGCCGCGTCAACATCATCATCCCGCCGCTCGCCATCGACGGCGCCTCGGTGTCGATCCGCAAGTTCGGCAAGCGCCAGATCGGCTTCGACCAGATGGTACAGCAGGGCAACATCTCGCCGGCAATGGCGACGGTGATGCGCATCGCTGCGCGGTGCCGCCTCAATATCGTCGTCTCGGGCGGCACCGGCTCGGGCAAGACCACGATGCTGAATGCACTGTCGGGCATGATCGACAACGGCGAGCGCGTCGTGACGATCGAGGATGCAGCCGAGCTGCGCATGCAACAGCCGCACGTGGTGCGCCTCGAGACACGCCCGGCCAACCTCGAAGGCAACGGGGAGATCACCATGCGCGACCTCGTGAAGAACGCACTCCGCATGCGCCCCGACCGAATCATACTGGGCGAGGTGCGCGGTCCGGAGGCCATCGACCTTCTGCAGGCGATGAACACCGGCCACGATGGATCGATGGGCACCCTCCACGCCAACCGGCCGCGCGAGGCGCTGACGCGTCTCGAGAACATGGTCACGATGGGCGTCTCGAACCTGCCGCCCAAGGCGATCCGCAGCCAGATCGCCGGGTCGTTGCAGATGATCGTCCAGATCAGCCGCATGCGCGACGGCGTGCGGCGCGTCACCCATATCACCGAGGTGATGGGCATGGAGGGCGAGGTCGTCATTACCCAGGACCTCTTCACCTATGAGTTCATGGGCGAAACCAGCGACGGCAAGCTCACGGGCGCGTTCAAGAGCTCGGGCCTGCGCCCGCATTTCCTATCGCGCGCCGCCTACTACGGCCTCGACAAGGTCCTGATGGAAGCCATCGGATGAGCGGCGGCCATCATCTCAGCGTCGATCAGGTGGCGCTTCTGATGGCGGCCGGCGTGGGGCTGACGTTCGTCACGCTCTGCGTCGTGTTCGGCGGCATCCTCTCGGAACGGCGCCTGCACGACCGGCTCGAGGATCTCGAAAGTCGCACCCAGGGCGGCCCCAGCAAGCTGCAGATGGCGACCCTGCGGCGCGTCGACAAGACGGGCAAGCTGCCGACTCTCGACAAGCTTCTGTGGCGCTGGTTTCCCAATGCCGGCACGGTGCGGCGCAAGCTTCAGACCTCCGGCACCAGTATGACGTTGGGCGACTTCGCATTCATGTCGCTGGCGATCTCGATGGGCATGGCGTTCCTGCTGTATCTCGTGCTCGATCTTGCGCCGGGCGTCGCGCTCGGCGGATCACTCGGCATCGGCATCGGCCTGCCCAACGTCTGGCTGGGCTGGAAAGCCCGGAAGCGCGCCCAGCAGTTCAACCTGCTCTTTCCCGAAGCCATCGACCTGATCGTCCGTGCGCTGCGCGCCGGCCTGCCGGTGCAGGAGGCGATCGGCAACGTCGCGCGCGACATCAAGGATCCGATCGGCGGCATCTTCCGTCGCGTCCAGCAGGAGGTGCAGCTGGGCGTACCGCTCGAGGCGGCGCTGTGGCGGGTCGCCAAGACCGTCCAGACGAACGAGTTCAACTTCCTGATCGTGTCGCTCTCGATTCAGCGCGACACCGGTGGCAACCTGGCCGAGACCCTGGCCAACCTCAGCATGCTGCTGCGGGCGCGTCAGCAACTCCGTCTGAAGATCCGCGCCTTCACGTCCGAGGCGCGCACCACGATGATGATCATGGTCGGCCTACCGTTCCTGGTCGGTGGTGGCCTGTTCCTGGTCTCACCGAATTACATCGGTCCGCTGTTCAGCACCGAGACCGGCCAGATGATCGCCGCTGGCGCGGCCTGCAGCATGGGGCTCGGCATCTTCATCATGAACAAGATCGCCACGATCAAGGTCTGAGGCGGCGATGGATCCCCTCCTTTCCGAGAAGGCTTTCGCGATCATCGCAGCGGCCACGAGCTTCGTCGTGGTGTGGTCGGTCTGGATGGCGCTCACCTTCGAGCCGCCGATCGAGGCGAGGCTGCGGGCACTGAGGACGCGTCGCGTGAAGTCCCGCGGCGAGCGTCCGGCGCCGGCGAAAACGTCGAAGAAGACGACGTCGATCGGCCTGATGAGGGAGCTCGCCAACCGCCTGAACCTGCTGCGCGGTGCGGCCGCCGACCAGACGACGCGCAAGCTCCGGCAGGCCGGCTTCCACTCGCGCGACGCGGCCGTCGTCTTCGTCTTCGTGAAGCTCGCGCTTCCGCTGTCCCTCGGCTTCCTGATGATCATGCTGACATCGGTGACCGGGCTGCTGGCAGTGCCGGAGGATCTGGCCCTGCCGGTCAGCATCGGCGCCGTGCTCGCGGGCTTCCTGATCCCGGATCTCTACGTCAAGAACGTCGCGACCAAGCGCAGCGAGATTCTCACCCATGTCCTGCCGGAAGGGCTCGATCTGCTGACCATCTGCGTCGAGGCCGGGCTCAGCATTGATGCCGCCTTCCGGCGCGTGGCGAAGGAGATGCAGGGCTCGATGCCCGAACTGGCCATCGAGTTCGAGATGACGGCCCTCGAACTCACCTATCTGCCGGACCGCCAACAGGCGCTCGAGAATATGGCCGACCGCTCCGACTCTCCGGCCGTGAGCGCCCTCGTCAACGCGCTGCGCCAGACCGAGAAGTACGGCACGCCGCTCGCGGCATCGATGCGCATCTTGAGCCAGGAATTCCGTCAGGCCCGCGCGTCGAAGGCCGAAGAGAAGGGTGCGCGGATGCCGGCACTTATGACAGTGCCTCTGATGGTTTTCATTATGCCGACACTCATCACCGTGCTCCTGGCCCCCGCGATCATGTCGGCATTTGCTTGACATAATTGATAATGAACTCTAGGCATTACTTCATATTGTTAAGAATTTTGTAGAAGTAATTTGCCCGTCAGGGCGCCATTCATAGGGACAAGATGCTGCGACCGATTTCAGCAGCGTTGGCATTGGCCATCCGTCGTCACCCGATACTCCCGCGATTAGGGCAACGGCCGCACGCGCGGCGGTGCAACCTTGGAGATAGTGGCGTCTCTGCCATCGAATTCGCGATCGTGGCGCCGGCGGTTCTGACTATCGGCATCGGCATGCTGAAGTTCGGCATCGCGATGACCCACTACATGCTGCTCAACAATGCTGCGGCACAGGGCGCGCTCACCCTCGCTTTGGCCCGCGGTACCGCGGCTCCCTACACGTCGACCGGCACGGCCATAACCAACGCCGCGCCAAGCCTGGCCTCGGCGAGCATCACCAAGACCACCACCATCAACGGCACCGCCTGTACCACCGACACGGGCTGTGCGTCGGCGATGGTCGCGGGGCAGACCGCGAGCGTGACGCTCGCCTATCCGTGCGACCTGACGGTGATGGGCATCAATTTCAAGCCGGGCTGCACGCTTTCGGCAAAGAGTTCGCAGATGATCCAATGAGGGGGGTCTGATCATGGTACGCTCCGCATCTTCCACGCTTAGGCGCGCCCGCACGTTGTGCCGCGATCGCAAAGGCTCGGTGCTCGTGATTTTCGCCGCCGCGCTTCCGGTGCTTGTCGGCCTTACCGGCTTGACGGTCGATGTCGGGCGCACCTTGGCCGTCAAGAGCGCGCTGGCTTCGCAGACCCAGGCCGCCGCGATGGCCGGGGCCTACGCGATGCAGTCGCCCAACTTCACCCAGACGACGGTGGCCAATGCCGTCACCGCCTGGACCACCGCCAATCCATTGACGAGCGCCACCGTCACGACCTCGGCGCCGACGCTGAAGTGCGTCACCTCGACCAGCAACCTGCCGAGCTGTAACGGCACCAGTCCCAACGCGGTTTCGGTCACCCAGACGGCGACCGTGTCGACCTACTTCCTGAAGGCGATCGGGCGCGAGAACTTCACGCTGACTTCCACTGCAACCGCTGCCAAGGCCGGCGGCAACGCCAAGTCGCTCAACGTGATGTTCGTGTTGGACGCGACCGGGTCGATGAGCGACACGGACAACAACTGCACCGTCCCGAACGTGCGCAACCCCTCGAAATTCCGCTGCGCACTCCACTCGATCCAGAGCGTGCTGAAAGTCATGCCGACGTCGCTTGACAAGGTCGGGCTGATGATCTTCCCGGGCATGGGCACGCAGTACAGCCCGACCTCCCACCCGTGCCCGACGCAGCCTTCGTCGGTGCCTTACTACACGACCGGCATCAAGTATCGGATCGGCACGACCTTCGACAACACCTACAACGACGGCAACGGGAACCTGGTGAACAGCTCACCGCTGATTCAGGCCGTCGGAAACGGTACGTCGCTGACCGCCTGCGTGACCAACAAGGGCGGGCAGGGCAGCCATGCCGCCGAAGTAATCACCATGGCGCAGGCGGCAATGCCGGCAGTCGTGGCGGGCACGCAGAATGTCATCATCTTCCTGAGCGATGGGGATGTGACGGCGTCGCTGGCGAACCTCAACAACCAGACGTCGAAGGTGAGCAAGCAGTGCGGGCAGGCCGTGACTGCAGCGCAGGCCGCCACGACCGCAGGCACGAAGGTCTACGCGGTGGCCTACGGCGCGGGGAGCAGCGGTTGTTCATCGGACGACACCTACAAGCCCTGTTCGACGATGAAGGCCATCGCGTCGGACTCGACAACTTTCTATACGACCAACTCGAGCTGCAACATCAATGGATCGGCAAATCCGGTCACGCAGTTGCCCGACATCTTCAAGGCGATCACCACGTCGCTGACAAAGCCCAGACTGATCCCGAACTAGGCTGCGCCGCAAAACCTTGCGGTACTTGTTGCGACGCACCGCAATATTTTGATATCCTTCGCTTCCTGAAGCAGCGACGGAAAGACATCTGGGTGCGATGAAGCTGGCGCCGATCCTCAGTGCGGCCCTGTCGCTTCTGCTCGCGGCATGCGGCACGGATTTCGGCGGCTCGGCAGCCAAAGGTGACGACTACACAACGTCGGTCGAGCAGGCAGATGAGGCCCGCAGGGCGGGCAACTACGATGTCGCCATTCCCCTCTACGGGCGTGCCCTGCAGGCCAAGCCCGACGGCATCGAGGCGAAGCTGGGACTGGGACAGACCTACCTTTCGATAGGTGCATCCCAAGAGGCGGCTGCGTTGTTTCGCGATGTGCTCGCCAAGCGCACCGGCGACCCGGCTGCTCGGCGGGGCCTCGCCACGGCGCTCATCTCGACGGGACAGACGGAACTCGCCATGCGGCAGCTCGAGGCGGCGCTGCAGGCCGATCCGCGCGACTATCGGGCCTTGAATGCGATGGGAGTCGCGCTCGACATGGAGGGGCGCCACGCCGCCGCACAGGAGAAATACCGCCAGGGCATAGAGATCGCGCCCGAGTTCGGCTCCTTGCGCAACAACTTCGGCCTGTCGCTGGCGATCTCGGGCCAGGCGCCGGAAGCCATCCAGCAGCTCGCTCCGCTGGCGCGAGCGCGCGGCGCCGATGGACGGACGCGCCAGAACCTGGCTCTTGCCTACGCCATGGCGGGCGATATGGAGAACGCCCTGCAGGTCAGCCGCCAGGACCTGAGCGAGGCGAATGCGCAGCGACAGCTCTCCTACTTCATGCAACTCAAGGCGCTGCCAGTGGATGCACGGAGTGCCGAGCTGCGGCGCAATTCGAATTTCTTTCCCCAATCCGGCGGCCCCGTCTAGGCTTCGGCCAAAAGGGGATGACCATGAGTCTTGCCAGGACGATTCTCGCGACCACAGCCTGCATCATGCTGGCGTCGACCGTGGCGGCGCAGGCGCCGCGGAGCAGCGTGGATGTTGCGGCGACGGCCGGCGTGCCGGAGTTCCGTGACCCCAAGACCGGCCAGGTCTGGACACCGCTCAATGTCGGCCAGGGCCCGCTCAAGAACCCGACGCCGAACGAGCTGGCCTTCGATCCGCTGGGTCAGGCCGTGCGTCTCCAGGGTGCGGTGATCCAGCGGCCGGGACTGGCCATCACCGGCTGGGCGCCGCCGAGCGCCGGCCCGTCGGTACCGCTGGTGACGATCGACAATGCCAGCTTGCGCGCAGTCGCCGGCAAGCGCTGGCAGGTCGTGCTCTACGTGAACAACAACAGCGCCGGTACGATGGCGCCGATGATCGATTGTCGCTTCACCAATGGCGGCAAGCTGGTCGAGGAGACGCGCGCGCTTCTGCCCGCTATGGGAGGAGGCCTGCGCGCAGGCCTGACGATCCATGGGCCCAAGACCGACCTGTTCGTCGATCGGGCCCACTGCCGCATCGTCTCGCCCTGATGGGCGGCTAGCCCTGGACCGAGTAGCCGCCGTCGACGGTGATGGCGGCGCCGGTCACGAAATCGGACGCTGCGGCGGCAAGGAACACGGCGATGCCCGCGAAATCGTCAGGCGTGCCCCAGCGGCCGGCCGGCGTGCGCCGCAGAACCGAATCGTGCAGAGCCGGCACATCTCGCCGGGCGCGTTGCGTCAGTGCCGTGTCGATCCAGCCAGGCAGGATCGCGTTCACCTGGATGTTGTCCTTGGCCCAGGCGGTGGCCATCGCTTTCGTCATCTGCACGATGCCGCCCTTGCTGGCGGCGTAGGCCGTCGTGAACGACGCGCCGAAAATCGACATCATGGAGCCGATGTTGATCATCTTGCCGGAGCCCGTCTTCTTCATTTCGGGGTAGGCGGCGTGGCTGCATAGGAAAGCACTGGTCAGGTTGCTGTCCATCACCTGATGCCATTCGGAGAGCGTGTACTCCTGCGGCTGCTTGCGGATATTGATGCCGGCATTGTTCACCAGGATGTCGAGCCGACCGTGGGCCGTCACGGCTCCGTTCACCAGCGCGCGGCACGACTCCTCCTTCAAGACGTCGACCGTCATCGCGCTCGCCTTGGCGCCGAGGCCCTGCAGCTCTTTCACCGCAGCGTTGTTCTTGGCGCGGTCGCGGCCGGCGACGATAACAGTGGCACCCGCCCGCGCCATACCCTTGGCCATTCCGAGCCCGATGCCGCCATTGCCGCCGGTGACGACGGCCACGCGGCCGGAAAGATCGAACAACTGCATCTCGAAAGCCTCTGCGCGTTTCGCAGGCCTGTATAGCGAACCGGCGCAACCGATGACAGGGGAGGTCCGTTGTTTGCACACGAGTTCGCGGTCCGTCGGCCGGGCTGACCGGCGGGTGGCGAACAAGGGTGGCGGCGGTCGCGAGACCGCCGCCATTTTCGTCGGTGCTTACGATCCGATCTTGATCGGTGCACCATCTTTTCGCGCGGAATAGGGCAGGGGCGCTGCTGTGCCGGCCTCAAACTCGGCGCTCTCGTTCCTGCCATGGGGCATCGTCATCATGCTTCCAGCGAGCAGGCGACGCAGCGTGCCGTCGACGCTCCGCCTTCCGGAAGCCTATTTCCTCCGCAAGGGATCGGGCTTGTCGCCCTGGCTCGACGACGGCTTGGCACTCTGCTGGGCGGCGTCGGAGTCAATCAGATTGAGCAGGTCGTCGGGAAGCGGTTCGCTGGCGATCTCGTCGTACATGGCATGAAGCTGCTTCTGCAGCCACATGTCGAACGGACGGTCGTTGCCGCGCCGCTTCGGCCGCGCCGACCCGTTAGCGCGGCTTCCATGCTCCGGCTTGTCGTCGTCATTGGCCATAACACGTTCCCCGGGGGTGGAAGGCCACTCCGGGGGATCCTGTTCGACCCATCTAACTCTCTCCCTGGGAGCACTCATAACTATTTCACATTCTTCTGCAGTGCAAGGGGAGGGGATCAGAGATCCCCTACGCGATCCTCTCTATTAGTCGCAACGAGCCGACGCGCGGCGTCGGCCGGGGGCTGCCGGATGTCGCCCTCGAGAAGCATGCGCTCGAGAGTGTCACGCGCGCGGGAGATCCGGCTCTTGACAGTGCCAACCGATACTCCGGTGTGGTCGGCGATCGTCTCGTAGGGCAGTCCCTCGAGGACGGCGAGCAGAAGTGCCTCGCGCTGTGCCGGAGCCAGCTTGCCGAATGCCGACATGAATTCGCGCATTACGAGCCCGCTATCCTGATGCGGCGGATGCGAAAGCGACTCGGCGATGGCGCCATCCACCGGAACGGTCGGCCGGCGGCGACGCAGGCCGGAGATGAACTCGTTGCGCTGGATGCGGAACAGCCACGCCGCCAGATTTGTGCCGGGCTGGAAGCTGCTGCGGCCCGTCAACGCCTTGATTACGGTGTCGTGCACAAGATCGTCAGCGGCGTCACGGTCGCGTGTCAGTGACAGAGCATAGATGCGCAGGCGGGGCAGGATCGTCTTGAGCTGCTCGTGGAAATCGCGGGCGTCGTTGTCCTGCAGGGTCTGCGTGGCCATTGCTTTCTCCCGAATGGTGCGGTGCATGACGAATAAATGCCGCTCGGACGATTTGGTTACATCGAGGCTGTGCGATTGCGTAAGCTATTGGAAAATATGGGAAAAGCCGGAGATTCTTCTTACGAAAGCTTTTCCGACAGCAGCTTCCGGGCCCGCGATACGCGTGCCTTGAGAGTGCCGACCGAACAACCGCACAGACTCGCGGCCTCCTCGTAGGAGAAGCCTCCGGCGCCGATCAGCACCAGGGCTTCGCGCGACTGCGGGCTGAGTTTCCAGAGCTCCGACGAGAGCTCCTTCAACGCCAGCGTCGCCTCGGGATTGTCGACCGCCGCGAGAGGCGTCGCCGCTTCATTGTCCATCGCGACGGGACGCCGACGCAGGGTGCGCAGATCCGAATAGAACCGGTTGCGCATGATCGTGAACAGCCACCCCTTGAGATTGGTGCCCGGCGTGAACTGATCCTGCTTGTCGAGGGCCGCCAGGATCGTGTTCTGCACGAGATCGTCCGCCGTCTCGCGCTCGCGACACATGAAGCGCGCAAACGCACGCAGGTCGGGGAGGAGTGCCACGATCTCCTGTTTCATCATCGTCTATTTGGGGGTTCTCGCTTCATGTGGAAGAGGAAATGTCCATGCGCAACCGCATGACGAAGCACACGTTGTGACGGCGAGACGTTGAACATTGACCCGACTGAGGAGAGAATGATGAATTGGGATCGAATCGAAGGTAACTGGAAGCAGATGACGGGCAAGGTGAAGGAGCAGTGGGGCAAGCTCACCGACGACGACATCACCGTGATCGGCGGCAAGCAGGACCAGCTCGTGGGCCGCATTCAGGAGCGCTACGGCGTAGCAAAGGACGAAGCTGAACGGCAGGTCAACGACTGGGTCGGTCGCTTCTGAACGGGCGCCCTGGCGTATCCGAGCCGAGCGGCTTCCGTTCGGCTCGGAACCCGTGGTCGAAATCAGCGTTAGGTCAATGAAGTCGCATGATTTCAAAGGCCGTCTGGGCTGCGCCACTGGCGTGCGCGGGTTTCACTAGGGCGGATTGAGAGCTGACGCGGGGCAGCGTCGGCACAGATATGGCCGGCAGAGATGGTTGCGAGACGCCCTTCTGACGGGTTGTCAGCAGGCGGCGGGCCGTCGATGGTAGAGGCTGAGCGAGGAGGGAGAGGTCAGTGGCGGACGGGCAAGTAGCATCCAAGAAGATGTCGGAAGCGATCAGCAGAACGCTGCCTTTTCTGCGGCGCTACGCTCGCGCCGTCACCGGCTCCCAGCAACAGGGCGACGAGTGGGTACGCCTTTGTGCTGAAGTGGCGGTGCGACAGCCCGACCTGATTGCCGACGCCGAGGATACCAAGCTGGGCGTTTTCGCCCTGTTCCACCGCTTGAGGCAGCCGTTCGGCGAGATCGAAGCAGCCGCGAGCGGCGGTGAAAGCGTGCGCGGTCGATTGAAGGAATCCCTGACCGACATGGCACCGATGCAGCGGCAGGTGCTGCTGCTGACGGTGCTCGAAGGTTTCACGGTTGCCGATGCCGCCCACATCCTCGGTGTCGACGTCGATGCCGCCGAGCGCAGTCTTGAGGAGGCGCGCAGGGAGTTGCAGCGCGTCGCTTCCGTTCGGGTGCTGGTCATCGAGGACGAAGCGGTGATCGCGCTCGATGTCGCCGACATCGTGCGCAACGCCGGCCACGAGGTCGTAGGCATTGCGGCCACGGAGAAGGCGGCCATCGATCTGGCCAAGAAGCATTCGCCGCATCTCGTGCTGGCCGACATCCAGTTGCGCGGCGCCGACAGCGGCATTTCGGCCGTCAACCAGATCATGGAGTCGATGTCTGTACCGGTGATCTTCGTCACCGGCTTCCCCGAGCGTCTGCTCACTGGCAAGCAGGTGGAGCCGGCTTTCGTGATCTCCAAGCCCTTCGATCCCGATCTTCTTCGTGCGGCTATCGCGCAGGCGCTCGATACCGTATCGATCTGATCCCGGAACGGGACGATGCTGGCGCGATGGTCGCTTCGCTCCAAGCTCGTCGTGCTCGCGGCGCTGGCTCTGCTGCCTGTTCTCGGCATTGCGGCTTGGCAGTCGAGGACGGAGCAACGCGCCACAGAATCACAAAGCAGATCGGCTCTGGGTTTCGCCGCTGATCTCGCGATAGCGAGATACGGTGAGCTGATCGAGGCTTCGACGCATCTGCTGTCGGCCGCCTGCCTGAGCGACGACGCCCAACTCGCCGCGAGCATGGCACCACAGCCCGCCGATGTCGGGCGTTGCGACGCCTTTCTGTTGAGGCTTCTTGGCTCTTTCCCCGACCAGTATTCCTCGATCCTCGTCACGGACGAGTTGGGGGTGGCCCGTTGTGCCAGTACGCCGACGGCCGTCGGCATGAGCTTCGCTGACCGCGACATATTTCAGAAGGGAAAGGCGACTGGGCGCGTGGTCGTCGGCGACAAGATCGCCAGTCGCATAGGGCCTCACACGGTGGTACCGATCGGCATGCCGGTTGTCCGGGAGGGCGGCTTCCGCGGCATGTGCGTGCTCGGCATCACCTTGAAGGCGATTTCCGAATCGACCGCGGCTCAGACCGAAAGTCGCGGCGACATTGCGGTGGCGGTCGTCGATCGTACCGGCATTTCTGTCGGCGGCGACGCCTCGACGATGCGCAGGCTGCCGCCCTCGGCCCGGGTGGCGGAAGCGATTGCCGGGCATCAGGACGAATTTTCCGAGTATGGCCAGGATGGCGCGCTCTACGTCTTTCGACTTCGGCCGATCAGCGGCAGCGCGTTGGTCGCCGTCGCCTCTCAGCCTTTGGCGGAAGGGCCGATGGTGCTGATAGGTGCCTGGTCGCGCTTCGTCCTGATAGTCTTGGCGGCGCTGGGGGTGCTTTGGGTGATCTGGCTCGGTGCCGACCGCTGGTGCGTCCGCCCGTTGCGGTACATCCAGGATTTTGCCGATAAGGTCGCGCGCGGGCAGGACATCGAGCTGGCACCTGTGAAACCATGGACGCCGGAATTGGCGTCGGTGGGGGCCGGCGTGACGGCGATGGCGGAGGCAATCGCCAGCCGCGAGGCGGCGCTCCGGGCTGGCCTCGAGCAGCGCGACCATATGCTCCGCGAGATTCATCATCGTGTGAAGAACAACCTGCAGATGATATCCAGTCTGCTCAACTTGCAGGCAGGTGAGATCCGTTCTCCGCGCATCCGACGCTTCTTCGGTGATGCGCAGAACCGTGTCCTCACCCTGTCGATCCTGCATCGTCATCTCTACGAGCGTTCGAGCTGGTCGCTGGTGGACTTCCAGCAATTCATCAGCGACCTCGTCCGGCAGATTTCCGTCGGACGGACGACGCCGGGCGGGGCCATGCCGCGGTACCACATTCGTGCGCCGATCATGGCTGTCGGACCCGACACGGCGATCCCGGTCGGCTTGATCGTGACGGAAGCAGTCAGCATCGCGCTCGGTCACGACTTCTCGAAGACGCCTACACCCGAGATCCGCATCGAGGCTGCCGAGCGCGGCGAAGACGTAGAACTGGTCATCGAGGACAACGGTGTCGGTCTCGAGAATCGGATGCTGGGGCAGGATGGCCGCGGCGGCTTTGCCTTGACGTTGATCAGAGGGTTGGCGATGCAGCTCGGTGGCGAGGCCACGGTCGAGCGGAAGAGCGACGGCGGCAACCGCGTTTCCATCGTGTTCCCGACGCCGGCGCCCGACGAGCCTGCCAATGCCTAGCGCGCTTCGCTCGGCCCGATCGACCGGCATTGTCGCGGGGCTCACGATCGCCGTGCTGGTGGCGACCGGCGTGATGCTGGCGTTCACCCATTCGAAATCGGCAGCGCTCCAGCAGCGTCAGGTCGTTGCCGGCTACGAGACCATGGTCCTGATGCGCGAGACGATCATCGCCCTTCAGGATGCCGAGATTGGCCTGCGCGGACTTCTGCTCACCGGAGATGTGACCAGCCTTGAGCCCTACGAACGAGCCCGGCTGCGAATAGACACCGGCCTGCGGCACCTCGAGGCCGTCGTGGCCGGCGATCCGGACACCACGCGACAGTTCCGCGAGTTTCACGCGGTCGCAATTGGGAAGCTCGAGCAGCTCAGCGCGACGGTCGGTGCCTATCAGCTCCATGGCCGGGACGCCGCGTTGGCTCTGGATCGGACCGGAGCGGGCCGCGCGATGATGGGGCAGATCCGCCTGCTGGGCGATTCCTTCATCGAAGGCCAGAGGTTGCTGCTCGCCCGCCGTCTTGCCGCGCTCCGCTCCGAACAGGAGCAGGCCGACATTGCGGGCCTCCTGGTCATGACAGGCGCGTTCCTCTGCCTGATCGCCGGCATCTATATCGTCGTGCGCGGGGCGGGCCGGCTGGAGCATACCCAGCTCGAGCTCGCGGCGCGGTCGCGCCTTCTGCAGACGACCCTCGAGAGCCTGCAGGATCCGATCTTCGTGATCGACGGCGAGGGTATCGTGGTGGCGTGGAACGAGGCGTTTGCCAGGCTCGCGCAGTGGGATCCGGGCAAGCAGGCGCCACCCACACGTGATCACCTCCTGTCCGAACGCTCGCCGGCGACGCGGGCACTCCTTCTGCCGCTCGACCTCGGCGCGTCGACTCCCGGACCGTCGGTCGTCCGCGTATCGTACGACGGCCGAGATTTCGAGGTCTATCGCGGCGCGATGTCCGGCGGCGGCGCGGTCGTGCGCTGCGTCGACATTACCGAGAAACTCAGGAACGAGGCGGCGTTGCGGCAGGGACAGAAGATGGAGGCGACCGGCCAGCTTACCGGAGGTATGGCGCACGACTTCAACAACATCCTCCAAGTCATCCGCGCAAACCTCGATCTCCTGAAGGGCGAAGTCGGCGGCGATGCGGCCGTGCTTGCGCGGGTCCAGAGTGCGACGGCTGCCGCCGATCGCGGCGCGCGCCTCACGCAGCAGCTCCTGGCCTTCGCACGACGCCAGCCTCTGGCGCCCCAGCCGACCAACGTGGCGAAACTGGTCAGCGACCTGGCCGACCTGCTTCGTCACTCATTGGGGGAACGCATCGCCGTCGAACTGAAGATGGCCGAGGAGCCGTGGAACGCGAGAATCGATCCCGGACAACTCGAGAATGCCATTCTCAACCTCGCGATCAATGCACGCGACGCCATGCCGGAGGGAGGCACAGTCCGCGTTGAAGTCTCCAATGCGACCCTGGATCGGCGCTATGCCGCCCTTCATGAGGACGTGACCCCGGGCCCCTACGTCCTCGTTGATGTCAGCGATACAGGGACCGGCATGCCACCGGAGGTGGTGGCGCAGGCGTTCGATCCGTTCTTCACCACCAAGCCCGACGGCAAGGGCACGGGACTCGGCCTCAGCATGGTGTATGGCTTCGTGCGCCAGTCGAACGGCCATATCAGGATCGACAGCGCGATCGGGCAGGGCACCAGCGTGAAGCTCTACTTGCCGCGGAGCGACGACCCGGTTGTCGAGGCCGGGCAGGACAGCTCGGTCGCCGCCACCGGCAGCGAACGTATCCTCGTGGTCGAGGACAGCGACGACGTCCGAAAGGCCGTCACCGACATGCTGGCCGGCTGGGGCTATCGGGTCGAGGCGGCGGAGAATCCCGACGTCGCGGCGGCGCTGCTCCGGAAGGATGCGGCGTTCGATCTGCTGTTCACCGACATCGTGATGCCGGGGACGATGACGGCAGTCGAACTCGCGGAACTTGCACAGAAGCTGCGGCCCGGCATCGCCGTTCTGCTGACCTCGGGCTTTGCGCGCGGGTTGGTCCCGGACTCTACTCGCTCGGGCTATCCGATGATTGCCAAGCCGTACAGCAGCGAGGCGCTAGCCGCGCGGGTGAGGGCGGTTCTGGCGGCGCGTCGTCCGCGGCCCGCACAGCCTCTGCCGGCGGCGACCTCCGAAGCCGGGACGGCGTCTGGCACGGAGAACCGGGCAAGGCGCGTTCTCTTCGTCGAGGACGAGGTCGTGTTGCGCATGTCGACGACCGACATGCTCGAGCGACTCGGCTGCTTCGTTTCGGCGGTCGGGAGCGGCGAGCAGGCGCTCGAGCTCCTGGCCGGGGGGAGCAGCTTCGATCTTCTGCTTACCGACCTTGGCCTGCCGGGGATGACGGGCGAGGAACTGGCGACCGAGGTCCGCCAGAAGTACCCGGCGCTGCCGGTCGTCATCGCCAGCGGCTATGGCCGGTCGGGCGTGCAGATGGAAGGGATGCAGTTCGTTTCCAAGCCCTATTCCACCGTCGATCTCCAGCAAGCTCTGGACCACGCGGGCCGCAAGCCGGCTTGATTTTCCCGATTCCTGCCGGCGCCGTGCAACCCCGGCCGTTTTTGTGGCGTTCCCTTGTCGAGCGAGGGGCGTTGCGTGCGGAGGGGAACATGAACATCAAGCAGGTGCCGGAGGCATCGAGAGCGCTGCCCGACCGGTCGGATCACGGCCCGCTGGCCGGCGAACTCATGGACCTTTACGTGGCCATGATCATCGTGATCCCGGTGGCGTTCTTCCTGAAGTCTCTCTGGCCTTGAACGGCGGCATTTTTGGCCGCCGCCGAGCCGGCAACCCTCGTCGGCGCAGATCGTTGTCACGCCGCAACCTCTGGAGGGATTTCATGCGCTCACTCACCACGCTCGCGGTCTGCGCGGGCCTCGCCGTCGCCGCGCTTCCGATGGCGGTCAACGCCCAGTCGAGTACCGGGCAGACCACAACCCAGAGCGACATCAAGACCATGTGGGAGAAGTTCAAGGGCTCGTGGAGCCAGACCAAGGGCGCCGTGAAGGAGCAATGGGGAAAGCTGACCGATGACGACCTGCTCGAGATCGAGGGTCGCCGCGACCAGCTCGTCGGCAAGATCCAGACCCGCTACGGCATCACCAGGGAAGAGGCTGAGGCCCAAGTCGGCACCTGGGAGCGGCGGCGCATCAAGGACATATAGGAGGAATTCCATGACTCGCCTTTTCAGCCTGACAGTCCTTGCCGGCGTGATCGTCGTCGCTTCGGCGGCGCCGGCCTTTGCTCAGGCTCCGGGAAGTGTGTCCGCCGGAGTGTCGGCAAACGGCGTGACGCAATTCCGCGACGAGCGCACCGGCAAGGTGTGGACGCCCGAGAACGTGAGCAAGGACAACCAGACGCCGGCGCAGCAGGCGGCGATGCCGCAGACTCCAGCGGACAAGGCATTCGACCCGAATGCCCAGGTCGTTCCCAACAGAATCGTCGTCCAGCGCCCGCGCGGCAACCTGATGGGCACGGTGCCCGTCACTGCTGGGCCGACGGTGCCTATCGCGCAGATCGACAGTCCGTGGCTGCAGGCCGTCCCGCAGCAGAACTGGCTGTCGGTGGTCTACCTCACCAACAACAGCGCCAACCTGATCGATCCCGTCGTCGGCTGCACGTTCACGAACGCCGGTCGCCCTGTGCAGGAGACTCAGGTGATCCTCTCGCCGGCCGGTCCGGGCGAGCGGTGGGGTTTCCCGGTATATGGACCACCGGTGACGACCTTTGTGGATCGGGTGGTGTGCCGTCTGCTGGCACCGATCTGAAGCTCTGACCAAGATCCCCCTTCGTTCCGGTCTGCGATGCTTGCGAGCCGGTCTCTCCTTGTGCGGGAGGCCGGCCCGTGTCGTTCGGGAGGAAAGGCGCTACGCTGCGCCATCGAAGGAGATCTTTAGGAGTGGTCATGCGTGGCATCGGTATCGGACGTCGGACGGCGTTGGTGGGCGGTGCGGCCCTGTCAGGGGCTTCGCTCATCAGGCCGCGCGCGGTGCGCGCTGCAAAGGGACTTACCGTCGTGCTGGAATCCGAGGTTACCATCCTCGACCCGCATTTCACGACGGCCGCCATCACCCGCACCTTCGGGTTCCACGTCTTCGACATGCTCTTCGCCATGAACGAGAAGGGCGAAATCAAGCCGCAGATGGTGGAGAGCTACGACTCCAGCCCCGACAAGCTAACCTGGACCTTCTCGCTGCGCGACGGGCTGAAGTGGCACGACGGCACCCCGGTCACCGCCGAGGATTGCGTCGCCTCGCTGAAGCGCTGGTCGGTGCGCGACCCGCTCGGCAAGATGCTGATGGCCGACACCGAGACGCTGGAGGCGGCCAATCCGAAGACCTTCAAGCTGGTCCTGAAGCAGCCGTTCCCGCTGCTTCTCGAAGTACTCGGCAAGCCGAACGCACCGCTGCCGGTGATGATGCCGGCACGGATCGCCGCGACCCCCGCCGACCAGCGCATTCCGGAGCCGATCGGCTCGGGGCCGTTCCGCTTCGTCAAGGACCAGTGGCGGCCGGGCAACGCCATGCTGCTCGAGCGCAATCCCGCTTACGTCGCGCGCAAGGAAGCGCCTGACTTCCTGAGCGGCGGCAAGAACGTGAAGATCGACCAGCTCACGCTTCGCGTCATGCCGGACCAGTCGACCGGCGCCAACGCGCTGCTGGCCGGCGAGATCGACTATATGCAGTACCTGCCGTTCGACATCCTGCCGGTACTGGAGAAGGAAAAGGCGGTGAAGCTGCTGGGCCTCGGCGGCATCCACCAGTTCCAGGGCAATTTCCGCCTGAACCATGCTGCACCGCCATTCGACAATCCGAAGGTGCGCCAGGTCATGTGGAAGCTGGTCGACCAGAGCGCGACGCTCACCGCGATCGGCGTGCCCGACAAGTACCAGACGAAGAACTGCCCCTCCTTCTGGATGTGCGGCACGCCGTATTCGACCGATGCGGGATCGTCCGTCGCCAAGGTCGATCTGGCGGCGGCGCGCGCGGCGCTCAAGGAGTCCGGCTACAAGGGCGAGCCGGTGATCGTGCTCGAAGTCGCGGGATCGATCAGCCAGACCGCTTCGCGCGTGCTGGTGCAGAACATGCGCGACGTCGGCTTCACGGTGGAGCAGCAGCCCCGCGACTGGCCGACCGTGCTGGCGCGCCGCGGCAAGAAGGAAGGCTGGTCGATGTTCCCGGTCTATTCGAACGGCACCGACATGTACTCGCCGCTGACGCACTTCTACGTCGCCGCGACCTGCAACGACTTCCCCGGCTGGTCGTGCGACAATCGTGTTCCCGACCTGCTCAAGGCGTTCACGCGTGCGCCGACGGTGGAGGAGCGCAGGAAGATCGCCACCGAGATCCAGACGATCGCTTACGAGATGGTGCCGTCGCTGATGTGGGGGCAGTTCACGATCCCGGCCGGCTATCGCGCCGATCTCAAGGGGCTGATCCAGTCATCCTACCCGATGTTCTGGGAGGTCGAGCGCTAGTGCGTGAGGAACCGGCGATGCCGGATCGCGTTGTCCAACGGAGCGCTATGTGCGCTTCGTGGAGACGTCCCGATGCTGATTCGCCTCATCTCGGTTGCCGCTGCCTCTGCCGCATTGGGCGCGTGCGCAACCGAAACCCGCGTCACGGTCGCCGCCAGCGACCCGTGCACGGTCTACGGCTTCAACCCGGGAACACCGGGTTACGCGCAGTGCCAGTCGCGCGAGCTCGCGGCACGCCGGCAGGGGCGGGTGATCGTCGGCTATCCGGAGGCCCAGATCATGGCCGACTCGCAGGCCGCGTGCCGTTCCTACGGCCTGGTGCCGTACAGCGCGGGCTTCGATCAGTGTGTGCAACGGGAATTCCAGGCGCGTCGACCCGTATGACAAGGCCCTCATGCCGGACGTGACCCACAATGCCGCCCGGCAACAGTACGAACTGGAGGCCGACCATGGAACGGCCGTTGCAGTCTACCGCCAGCAAGGCAACGCCCGCATCTTCGTACACACGGAAGTGCCTCCGGAGGATGAAGGCAAGGGTATCGGTGCCAAAGTCGTGCGAGCGGCACTTGAAGACACGCGACGACTGGGATTGAAGATCATACCTTCGTGCAGCTTCGTCGAGGCGTTCGTTCGACGCCATCCAGAATTCGACGACAGCAAGCGTAGCTAGACCGGCGGGCTGAGCAGATACCAGGCGAGCGCGAGGGCACCGACGGCGCCGATCGACGACACCACGAGAACCAGAAATACCCGGCCGGTGATCCAGCCGCTGCGCGCTTCGGTAGGCGTGACTTCACGTTGCATCGATCTCTCCATGAATAGGTTTCCGCTGTTCAACGTCGTCCGGGCGAGGGCGGTTGCTGTCGGGAACCCATGCGACTTCCGGAGCGTTGCGGGGTGAGCGGGCTTTCCCCGCACGGAGCGAGCGATGTTGTACTGGGCGCTGATGTTTCTGGTGGTCGCGCTGGTGGCCGGTGTCTTCGGCTTTGGCGGTATCGCATCGACGGCGACCGGCATGGCGCAGATTCTGTTCGTGATCGCACTGGTCCTGTTCGCGATCGGCCTGTTCGCGGGCTTCGTTCGTCGCAACCTCTAGGCCGGGCTCGCGAAATGCCGTCGGAGCAGGTCGCGCGCCCGTTTGCCGGCATCGTGAGTCCAGCAATTGACGATCGCCACCCGGAAGCCGCCCGGGGGCATCGCGTGCCGGTCCGGTTCGATTTCCTCGTGGAAGGTGATCTGCACGCTCGATACGCCCGGAATCTGCCGGGCCAGCGCCAGAGCGGACGGCGGCGGATGACGATAGCGTCGGCCATGCGGCATGAAGAGGACGACGCTGTATCCCGTACGCCGGCCTGAATCGTCGAAGCGCCACTCGCCTCGGGCATAAAGTCCAACCAGCGCTTCCACCCACGGATCGCCGCCGTACAGATCGGGCCATTGGTCCGCGAAGCGCAGGTGCACCTCTATGATGCGGCCGCCGATCGTCTCCAGATTCACCATGCCCGTGTAGCTGGCGAGATGGCGGCGACACCAGTCGCCCGCCCACGCCTCGACGGCGGGCGCCGACTCCGCGCGTACCTGCCAATAGTCGAACGTTCCGTTGCCCGCGGCGACACCGGTGGCATGGCGCCACCATTTCGGCACGCCGTCGGTCAACGCCGCGTCGCTGCTGAGATGCTCACCCTCGAGCAGCTCTACCCACATGTGGCCGGGGCGATAGGCCGCTTCGTAGTCGGCGCTGGAACGAAGCACGCCGCTGCCTACGCCCATACCCTTCAGGTTGTAGATGGGCTTGGAGAACACAGGATAGCCCTGCGGCGCGACGCCGTGGGGAGCTGCCCGCAATGCTTGCGATGTCGCGATCTGCAATTTGTCGTAGGTCCATCGATGCTTCGGGTTCCATGTCCATGCGTCGCTGTCCTCAGTGGGTATGAAGACGTTCGCCGGGCAATCGACCCTCTCGAAATATTGAGTGCGCCACGGATCGATCTCGCAAATCGGCACTTGCTTCCCTCAGGTGAACGAGCGGAGGCTGAAGAAGGTGAACGCGCGACCGCATTCTTGCAACCTGCACGCTCGGCACCACGTTAGGCGTCGGGAGGTGCCGTGCCCAAGCTGAGAACGCGTTCCCTGCCGGCGCACGGCCTCGATCGCTTCCGTGCCGTGCGCGCGCTGACCGAAAGGCTCGCCGCGCCGCTGTCGCCCGAAGACCAGACGATCCAGTCGATGCCGGACGCCAGCCCGACCAAGTGGCATCTCGCGCACACGACCTGGTTTTTCGAGACTTTCGTGCTGCGCCCGCACGCCGACGGCTATCGCGTCTTCGATCGGGCCTTCGAGTATCTCTTCAACTCCTACTACGAAGCGGTGGGGCCGCGTCATCCGCGGCCGCAACGCGGCCTGATCACGCGGCCGGGTGTCGAGGAGATCCTCGCCTACAGGCGGCACGTCGACGAGGCGATGGCCGTGCACGCCGATCATGCGGTCGTCGAACTCGGCCTGCATCACGAGCAACAGCATCAGGAACTCATCCTGATGGACATCAAGCACGCTCTGTCGATGAACCCGCTGCGCCCGGCCTACCGCCCGTCGCGCGGGACGGCCGGCAGGGAGACGCCGCTCGGCTGGCGCGAATTCGAGGGCGGCCTGATCGAGACCGGCCATGACGGTCGGGGATTCGCTTTCGACAATGAAGGACCGCGGCATCGCTCGTGGCTCGACGCCTTCGCGATCGCGTTGCGTCCCGCGAGCAGCGGCGAGTATCTCGCCTTCATCGAGGACGGCGGCTACCGACGCTCCGAGTTCTGGCTGTCGGCCGGCTGGGACTGCGTGAAGCAGCGTGGGTGGGAAGCGCCGCTCTATTGGGAGAAGAGGGACGGCGCGTGGATGGTGTTCACGCTCTCGGGTCTCGAGCCGGTCGATCCGGCGCGGGCGGTCTGTCATGTCAGTGCCTTCGAGGCGGCGGCCTTCGCCAAGTGGGCGGGCAAACGCCTGCCGCGCGAGGCCGAATGGGAACTTGCCTCGTCCGTTCTCGAAGCAACCGGCGAGGTCTGGGAGTGGACGGCCAGTCCCTACGTCGCCTATCCGGGCTATCGCGAGCCCGCGGGCGCGATCGGCGAATACAACGGCAAGTTCATGGCCAACCAGATGGTGTTGCGCGGCGGCTCTGCCGCGACGCCTGCCGGCCACATCCGCCCGACCTATCGCAACTTCTTCCCGCCCGACGCGCGCTGGATGTTCGGCGGGATCCGGCTCGCGGAGGATCTCCGATGAACGTACCGCTTCACGCCCTCGGCGACGTCGAGGTCGCCGACCGCGAGGAGTTCCGGCGTGACGTGCTCGCCGGCCTGGCGGCGCGGCCGCGTGCCATTCCGGCGAAGTATCTCTACGACGCGCGTGGCTCGGCCCTGTTCGACGCGATCTGCGAGCTGCCGGAATACTATCCGACACGCACCGAGACCGCGATCCTGCGCGACTGCGCCGACGACATCGCAGGCCTCGCCGGCTCCAGCTGCGTGCTGGTCGAGTACGGCAGCGGTTCGAGCGTGAAGACGCGACTGCTGCTCGACGCCATGCACGACCTCGACGGCTACGTGCCGATCGACATCTCACGCCGGCATCTCGAGACCACGGCCGCGCGGCTGCGTCGCGACCATCCGGGCTTGAGGGTCGAGCCGGTGTGCGGCGACTACATGGCGGTCGACGCGCTGCCGCCCTCGATCAACGGGCGGCGCCGCATCGGCTTCTTTCCCGGCTCGACCATCGGCAACCTGACACCCGACGAGGCGACCGCGTTCCTGCGCCGCGCCCGTCGGCTGCTGCGCGACGACGGCGCGTTGATCCTCGGGGTCGACCTCAAGAAGGATCATCGGCGCCTTCACGACGCCTACAACGATTCGGCCGGCGTCACGGCGCAATTCACGCTCAACCTCTTGCGTCGCATGAACCGGGAGCTGGACGCCACCTTCGATCTCTCGGCCTTCGCGCACGACGCCTTCTACGATCCGGTCGCGGGGCGGATCGAAATCTACTTCCGCAGTCTTCGCGACCAGACGGTGAGGGTTGCCGAGCGCGCCTTCGCGTTCGCCAAGGGCGAGCGGGTTCACACCGAGTACTCCTACAAATACGACGATGCCGGCATCGAGGCGCTGGCCCGCAGCGGCGGGTTCGAGGTCGCGCGCTTCTGGACGGACGCCGCGCGGCAGTTCGCGGTGGTCTTCCTGCACTGATCTCCAAAACAGGCAGCCCGCCCCCGAGGTCAATCGGGAGCGGGCTTGGAGGAGGCCGGATGGGGAGAGAGGCGTTGCTGAGCGGGGGCAGAGGCAACACCAATTATCCGACCTCGTGACTACAACGGCGCAGGCCCGACGAGAGTTGCCGGGATGGAAAAATAACTTTCAAAGCTGCTAAGGCCTTGATTTGGATGACTCAATCTCTGCCAGCCGGGTCCCGATCTCGCGATGGAGCGCGTCGTCCCGGATCCTGGGGAGCATTCTACGGATGTCGTCGGCGCTCGCGGCCGGAAGGCGGGCCAGGAAAGCCGCGATTTCCACTGCCGTCGCAAACCCCATGTAGGCGTCGCCGGCCTCGTGGGCGAGGCAGGCCGGCGATGCGGGGGCCTTGAGCTCTTCGGTCACACCGGATGCCACCAGCGGCCCGCCAGCACGACGCCGGCCGAGAGCAGCCGCTCGGTCCCCATCATGCGCTCGCCGATCGAATCGGCATAGTCGAAGCTGCCGCTCGCCCGATCGATCACGGTCGCTTCGCCGACCGAACCGACCGCGAGGGTGCCGAGTTCCGGCCGGCCGATCGCGGCGGCGGCATTCGCGGTGGCGAGCTTGATGACGGTCGGCAGGTCGACGCCCAGGCAGAGGAACTTCGACATGGTCGTCAGCAGGTCGAAGGCCGGCCCCTCGATCGAGATGACGTGGACGTCCGAGGAGATCACGTCGGGCAGGAAGCCGGCGGCCAGCATCTTGCGCGTCGTGCCGAAGCCGAACGAGCCGCCGCCATGGCCGATGTCGAAGATCACGCCGCGTTCGCGGGCCGCCAGGATCTCGTCGCGCACCCGGCCGTCGACGCCGACCGGCGCGTTGGGGAAGGGGCGGAAGCAATGGGTGAGGATGTCGCCCTTGCGCAGGCGGCTCACCACCTCGTGGCGCGACGGCGGCGGCGCGTCGAGATGCGCCATCAGCGGCAGTCCGGTCTCCTCGGCGACGTCGAGCGCGATGTCGAGCGGCATGATGCCGGAATCGCCGCTCGCCGACTTGCCGACCCTTACTTTCACGCCCAGCACCAGATCCTCGTGCTCGCGCGCCACGCGCACCGCCTCGCGCGCGTCGAGCAGGCGCATGTCGGCGGCTTCGCCCACCATCACCGCCTTGGAGAAGGCGAAGATGCCGGGAAAGGAGACATTGAGGAACGGCAGGATGCGGACCGGCGAGGTCTCGATCACGTGCCTGCGGAAGCCGTGGAAGTTGCCGGGGCCGGCGCTGCCGGCGTCGATGAAGGTGGTGACGCCGCCCGAGCGCGCCACCAGCTCGGCCTCGACGCCGAGCGAGGTGCCGCCCCAGTAGACGTGGGTGTGCAGGTCGATCAGGCCGGGCGAGACGATCTTACCCCTCACGTCGCGCGTGTCCTTGCCCGACAGCCCGTCGCCGATCGCGGCGACCTTGCCGCCCGCAAAGGCGATGTCGGTCACCCTGTCGATCCCCTGCGCCGGATCGATCACGCGACCGCCTTTGAGAACCAGATCGTTCATGCCTGCCTCGGCTTACCATGCGACGTTGCGTGTTCTGAACCTGTGTCACTTGCCGACACAACGGGCCCGAGCCAAGTCCCTGATATCGCTGCAGGAACGCTTTGTTGGATGCGACTCGGCGTGCCCCACGATCTGCGACATTCGCCGATCTTTCTCGTTCCGTGTCGATATCCGGCTTCGACGGAAAAGAAAAAAAACCGACTTCGTGCTTTTCGCCGTCGCGCCGCGCGTGTCCAAGTCCCTGATTCCCCTGTCCGAATGCCGGGGCATCGCGATCCGCAGTGCCCGCGAAAAGCGGACATTCGGGAAATCGGCTTCCGTCGCGCGGTGGCGCCCGCTGGCGGCGGGGAGGAGCGGGCGGGAGGTGGGCCGACGCAAAGGCATGCGCTCTCATGTAGTAGGATATCGTACGTCTGTCAACCTATATTATCCTACTCCATTCCCGACCCAGCGTTCCGGCGGACGGCAGAGAAAGCCGTTCGAGGCCGAGCCAGTCGGCCATCAGGCGCAGCTCCTCGTGCAACGGCCCGGCCACGTCCTTCGCATCGACGCCGGCTTCGAGGTGCGCGGCCGGCACGACAAGCGTCGAGTTGGCACGGTCGGCCTTGAGATCGACCCTGCCGACCAGCCGGTCGCCGAGCAGGAAGGGCAGCACGTAGTAGCCATGCTTGCGCTTGGCGGCGGGCGTGTAGATCTCGATGCGATAGAAGAAGTCGAAGATGCGCTCGGTGCGGTCGCGCTCCCAGACCAGCGGATCGAACGGCGCCAGCAGGGCGCGCGCCTCGATCCGGCGCGGATGGCGCGCTCCGGGGTCCAGATAGGCCGGCCGGTCCCAGCCCTCGACCTCGACCTGCAGCAGGTCGCCCGCCTCCACGAGCTCGGCGAGCCGCGCCTTGGTGTCGGCGACGGGCAGGCGGAAGTAATCCCGCAGGTCGAACTCGGTGGCGACTCCCATCGCCCGCGCCGAGATGCGCAGCAGCTCGCGTTGCGCCTCCTCGGCCGAGGGAGTCGGCAGGGCCTGCACATATGCAGGCAGCACGCGCTCGGTGAGATCGTAGACCCGCTCGAAGGCGCCGCGGCGCGTCGCCGTCGTGACGATGCCGGCGAAGAACAGCCATTCGAGCGCCAGCTTGCCGTCGTTCCAGCCCCACCACGGCCCGCGCTTGGGGCCACCGTCGGCGAGCTCCGAGGCGGCCAGGGGCCCGTTCGTCTCGAGCTCGCGCCGGACCTGCTCGATGTACTTCTTCTTCTCACGATAGAACTCCCGCAGCTTGCCCTTGCTGCCGGCGCCCGAGCGCGCCCGCTCCATGCTCCAGCGCAGCAGCGGCTGGCTGTCGAGCGGCAGCAGGGAGGCCTCGTGCGCCCAGAACTCGAACAGGCCGCGCCGCGACTTGCGCCCCCAGGCCAGCCCGTCGAGATGCCCGCTGTCGTAGTTGCCGAGCCGCGAAAACAGCGGAAGATAGTGCGCACGCGCCAGCACGTTCACCGAATCGATCTGCAGCAGGCCCAGCCGATCGATGGCGCGCTTCACATGACCGAGGTTGGGAACGCCGTCGGGGCGGGAAATGCCGAAGCCCTGCGCGGCCAGCGCGATGCGGCGGGCGGCGGCGGCGGAAAGTGAATGGCTTCTGCGAGACACGGCGCAGGTTATCAGGCCTGGTCGAGCCGCGTCATGAGGATGATGCAGGTCAAATGGCGGCTTTCGATCTGTGCCATACTTTCTACTCCATGCTGCGCGTGAAAAGACTGGGCATCGACACCTGCCACGAGACCGTCGCTTTCCTGGCGCGGCGTTGCCCCTTGTACCGGGCCGAGGAATTCGTGGCGCTGGCCCGCATCGAGATCAGCGGCGGCGGGCGGCGGATCGTGGCCACCCTCAACATCGTCGACGACGAGTCGATCATGGCAGACGACGAACTGGGGCTTTCCCAACTCGCCCACCGTCACCTCGGGCTGCCTGATGGTACATTGGTCGAGATCGCCCAAGCCGCGCCGCCGCCCAGCCTCGATCATGTGCGAGCCAAGATCGATGGCGCCGTGCTGTCGCCGGAGGCTTACCGAGCGATCGCCCTGGACTTGGCGGCGCATCGCTATTCCAAGATGGAGATCGCCGCCTTTCTGATCGCCAGCGCCCGATTTACGACCGCGCCGGAGGTGCTGTCTCTGACCCGCGCGATGGCCTCGGTCGGCGGCAAGCTCGCCTGGAACGGCGACATGATCGTCGACAAGCACTGCATCGGCGGCATTCCCGGCAACCGCACGTCGATGATCGTGGTGCCGATCGTGGCCGCCCACGGACTCAAGATACCGAAGACGTCTTCGCGCGCGATAACGTCTCCGGCTGGAACCGCCGACACGATGGAGGTACTGGCCCGCGTCGACGTCGGGCCGGACGAGATGCGCGAGATCGTCGCCGCGGAGAACGGCTGCCTGGTGTGGGGCGGCCACGCCAACCTCTCGCCGGCCGACGACGTACTGATCTCGGTCGAGCGTCCCCTGTCGATCGACACGCCCGAACAGATGGTGGCCTCGATACTGTCGAAGAAACTGGCGGCCGGCTCGACCCACCTCGTGCTCGACCTGCCGCTCGGCCCGACCGCCAAGCTGCGCAGCCGTGACGCCTTCGTGCGGCTGCGCAAGCTCTTCGAATACATTGCCGACGAGGTCGGGCTAAATGCCGTAGTGGTCGGCACCGACGGCAGCCAGCCGATCGGCCGCGGCATCGGCCCGTGGCTCGAGGCGCGCGACGCGATGCAGGTCCTCGAACGCAATCCGGCGGCGCCGCGCGACCTGGAGGAGCGGGCACTCCTGCTGGCGGGCCATGTGTTGGAATTCGATCCGGCACTGCGCGGCGGTCGCGGCGTCGTACGGGCTCGCGAGTTGCTGGAGAGCGGAGCTGCCGCGCGGAAGATGCGGCGGCTCATCGAAGTGCAGGGACCGCCACCCGGCGTGCCGACGCTCGGCATCCTACACCACGAAGTGGCGGCGCCGCGCGACGGCGTGGTCGAGGCTATCGACTGCGTGCGGCTGGCGCGTATCGCACGGCTGGCCGGAGCGCCCATGGACAAAGGCGCCGGCGTCGACGTCTTCAAGAAGATCGGCGAGCCGGTCGAGAAAGGCGAGCCGCTCTATCGTATCCACGCCGCGTTCGAGGCGGATTTTCGATTTGCCGTGAAGCTCGCGTCCGATGGCGACGGTGTCACCCTCTCAGGGCCTTCATGACAGCATCGCTGCACATCCACGGGGCCGCCGGAACGGTGACCGGCTCATGTTTCCGGCTGGTCACCCCGCATGGCGAACTGTTGGTCGATTGCGGCATGTTCCAGGGGCCGAAGTCGCTGCGGACCCTCAACTACCGGCCGTTTCCCTTCGAGGCCGCCCGGATCGGCGCCGTTCTGCTGACGCACGCCCACATCGATCACACCGGCCTGTTCCCCAAGCTGGCTCTGGCAGGTTTCCGAGGGAAGGCGTGGACGACGCCCGCCACGCGTGACCTGCTGCACTGGCTCCTGCCCGATGCTGGCGCCATCCAGGAGAACGACGTCGACCGGCTGAACCGACGAAATGTCCGGCGTGCCGAGGCCGAGGTCACGGCGATCTACACCAGGGCTGACGCCGAGGCTTCGCTCGATCTTCTGCAGCCGGTCGTCCACGATCGCTGGTTCGAACCGATGCCCGGCATCCGCGCGCGGATGCGCAACGCCGGGCATATTCTCGGCAGCGTCTTCATCGAGCTGAAGGTCGACGCCCAGCCGAAACCGATCCGGCTCGTGTTCTCCGGCGACCTCGGACCGCGAGAGAAGGCGTTGCAGCCTGATCCCATGCCACCATCCCCGGCGGACATCGTCCTGCTGGAGTCGACCTACGGCGACACGGTTCGCAAACGGCTCACCGAGGCAGAGCGCCGCGCTCTGCTGGGTCGCGAACTCGGAGAGGGCTTGCGCGCGGGCGGCAACGTCATAGTGCCTGTGTTCGCGGTCGAGCGAACGCAGGAGATTCTGGACGACATCGCGGCGCTGAAACGCGGTGGCGATCTCCGGTCGGTCGCGGTGTTCCTCGACTCACCGCTGGCCGGCCGTACGACGGAGGTGTTCCTCCGGCATCGAGGCTCGCTGGACAGATCCGAGGACGGCCACCTTTTTTCTACCGGTGACTTCCGCCTCACCGAAACGGTCGAACAGAGCAAGGCAATCAGCCGGGTTCACGGCGGCGCCGTGATTCTGGCCGGTTCCGGCATGTGCGATGCCGGGCGGGTCAAGCATCACCTGAAGGACCATCTCTGGCGCCACGACTCGACAGTCCTCTTCGTCGGCTACCAGGCGCCGGGCACATTGGGTGCACTGATCCGCGACGGCGTGGGCCAGGTCCGGATCCATGGTGAAGAGGTCAGGGTCAAGGCGCGCATCCGCACCATCGACTGCTATTCGGGTCACGCAGATCGCGACGAACTGGTGAGCTGGGCGCGGCCAATGCTGCGTGTCCTCGGAACGGCGATCCTGGTGCATGGCGAGAAGGAGTCGATCGGCGCCCTCGGCCGGGCGCTGGCGCAGGCCGGCCTTGCAAGCGAGCGGATTGTCGAGCCGGCGCTGGACCAGAGCTACGACCTCGTCCATCGCGATGGCCGTTGGGAAGCGGTCGGCGCTGGCGGGGCGGCGATGCCTCGGCTCGACCGTGAGGAGGCGGGCGCGCGGCGCGACTGGCACAACGATTATGCGCAGATACTGCTCGACCTGCGCGCGGCCCTCCGCGAGGCGCCCGACGATGCCGGTCGCCAACGGTTGCTGCAGGAGATGCGGCGAGTGATCGTGACGTCGGGCGGCGGCGTCACCTCGTCCGGGCCGCACGGGGCGCAGGCGCTTCATGGACGAACCGGAAGCCCGCGGCCCGCAAGATCGTGAGCGGGCTGGTGCGGCCAGGACGATCACGTCCCGCGGCGGCCGCCCTCCAGCCGCGCCAGCGCCTTCGCGACCTGCTCGATCTGCCGTTTCGAAAGGTGGCCGTTCGCGCGGTATTGACGGCACATGTTCTGGAGAAACGGACTCTTTTCGGCCTGGGCTTCGGCGCGCTTCATCAGCATGTCGTTCTCGCTGGGCGGCCGGCGATTGAGGCGGCGGCGCATGAGGACGCCCGCGGTCGCCGCGACGACGGCGGCGACGACGAAGATCGCGATCTCCCCGGGCTCGCGCGGCAGGAACGACATCAACGGCCCCCTTCGCAGGGATTGGCCTTGACGTATTCGAGGAGAGCCGGATGGAACTGCCGGCTGCCGATGCCGAGGGCCATGTGCCGCGGTTCGACCCTCATGCGGTCGGCGAACTTGTAGCTGTCCCGGTCGTTGCTCGCACGGATGGCCACCCCGACCAGCCGTGCCGGCGCGCGGACCTCCACCGACAGGAACTTGCCATCGATGATGGTGGGTGTGCAGCGGAAGATGGGGCTGCCCGATGTGCCGAGCACGCCGTTCATCATGTGCAGGAAGTATTCACCGCTCTGGACCTTGTCCTTCAGCACCTCACGCGCCGGTCCCCAGATATAGACGTCGGGCTCGAGCGTGCCCCGCCCGCCCTTGCCTTCCTCGTTCATGCTGAAACCGTAGCTGCAATGCGGCGTGAAGCCTGACGAGGCGGCGACCGTGTCGCTGTCGTCGAAGGCGAAGCGGCCATACTTCACGTCGGCGAGCTTTTGGCCGGCGCGAGGCGCGATCTGGCCGAAGGCGACCTCGAGATTGGGCGCGTCACCGCCTTTCGTCTCCGTCGTCCTGATGTTGCGGACGGGGAATCTCTGGCCGTCGCTCGCCTCGAACTGGAAGTTGCCGACGGTCTTGCCGAAGGTGCAGCGCGCCGCCGTCACGACCGTGCAGGCGTTGACGAAGAAGGCGGTGCAGATGCCGCGGGTGCCGTCCTCGTTCAGGGTCCACTTACCGACGGCGGAGTAGGGATAGGCCATCGGCACCTCGACGCGCCGCGGCCCGCCGAACTGCTGGGCGTGGCCGCCGTCCGGGATCGCGGCACAGACGAGTGCCGCCAAGCAGGCGGCGATCCAGCTTCTCCTCACGTGTCCCGACTCCAGAACCCACAGACCATTCATGGTAGACTGCCATCGAATGGCGTTGGAGAGCGACCTTTATCGGCCCGTGAAGATCCTGTTGGAGGGGCAGGGCTACGTGGTGAAGGGCGAGGTACGTGGCTGCGATGTCGTGGCGGTGCGCGGCAAGGAGCCGCCCGTCGTCGTCGAACTGAAGCGGACCTTCGGCCTCGGGCTGGTCCTGCAGGGCGTCGACCGGCTGGCGCTCACCGACCTGGTCTATCTCGCCGTCGGTCAGTGGCCCAAGCAGATGAAGAACGTCAGGAAGCTCTGCCGGCGCCTGGGCCTCGGTTTCATCGTGGTGGGCGGCGACAAGGCCGACGTGGTCCTCGATCCGGCGCCCTACAAGCCACGGCAGGACAAGCGCAAGGCGGGCCGCCTGCTGGGCGAGCACGCGCGCCGCGTCGGCGATCCCAATCTCGGCGGTCAGGCGATGCGGGCGCCCCTGATGACCGCCTACCGGCAGCAGGCACTGCGTTGTGCGGAGTTGCTGGCCGCCAACGGGCCGATGAAGGTCGCGGCGCTGCGCGCTGCCTGCGACGCGCCGAAAGCGGCGAGCATCCTTCGGGCCGACGTGTACGGCTGGTTCGAGCGGGTGGAGCGCGGCGTCTATGCGATCACGCCGAAAGGTCGCGAGGGGCTGCAGCAGTTCGACCGCAAGCCGCACTAGCTGCTGCAACCGGCGTGCAGCTCGTGCATTATCGTCGCCCATGCGTACCCTCGAGATCGTGCACCGCACGCGCTATGAGTATTCCGGGCCGGTGACGCTCGGCGACCATCGCCTCATGTTCAGGCCGCGCGACAGCCACGATCTCCGACTGCTCCACACCGGCCTTACGATCGAGCCGGCGGCGCAGGTGCGCTGGATCCACGATCCGTTCGGCAACTCGATTGCGATCGCCTCATTCGAGGGCGAGACGCAGGCGCTGGAGCTCGTGAGCACGATCCGGCTCGAGCATTTCGGCGCACCGCCCGAGCTGGCGCCGATCGAGGAGTATGCGCGCACCCTGCCGTTCAGCTATCTCGCCGAGGAGGCGCCCGACCTCGCGCGCTACGTCGAGCGCTCCTACCCCGATCCCAACGCGGCGGTCAGCACCTGGGTGAAGCAGTTCCTGGAGGGCGAGGGCGGCACCGACACGTTCGCGGTCCTCACGCGGCTCTGCAGGGGCATCCAGGAAACGCTCAAGTATTCGATGCGCTTCGAGATCGGCACGCAGACGCCGGCCGTCACGCTCGAGAGCGGCGGCGGGACCTGCCGCGACTACGCGCTGCTCATGATGGAAGGCGTACGCTCGCTGGGCATCGCCGCGCGCTTCATCACCGGCTATCTCTACGATCCCGCGCTGGACACGGCCGCGGACGAGGATGCCGGTCATGCCTATCCCCACGCCTGGCTCGAGGTCTATCTGCCGGGCGCCGGCTGGGTCGAGTTCGATCCGACCAACGGCATCATCGGCTCCGAGCGGTTGATCCGGGTCGCCGTCGGGCGCGAACCCGAGCAGGCGATGCCGATCAAGGGCACCTTTACCGGGGCGGCGGACGTGGTGGTGAAGGCGACGGTCGACGTCCGGGTGCGCAGCCTCGCGCCGGTGCCGGCGGCCGCGGAAGCGCCTGCGGCGACGCCAGCACCGGCAGCGTAAGTTCCTTTGACATTGGAAATAGGGACGGGATAGTGCGGGCGCATGCCCGACGCCAATCCGTCCGACGACAATCTGCATCGTTTCTCGGGGAGGATGAAGCGGCTGCTGCCGACGGCCCTGTGGCGGCCGGCCCGAGCGGTCGCGACCGGCGTCATGGCGCCGCTGCGTTTCGCCTTCACGACCGGGCATTTCCGCAGCAGCCTCGCCATGTCGGCCCATGCGGCCGACGGGTCGGCGATCCCCTGGTACACCTATCCGACGATCGACTTCCTGGCGCAACGCGACTTCACCGGCCGCAACGTCCTGGAGTTCGGGGGCGGCCAGTCGACCGTCTGGTGGTCGAAGCGGGCCGCTTCGGTGCTGACCTTCGAGGAGAATGCCGAGTGGATGGCGCGGGTGAAGGCGCAGGTCGGCCCCAACACCACGCTGCACAACGTGCCGATCGAGGGCGGCGATCCGATCGCCGAGATCCGCCGTCTGATCGCGGCCCATCCCGTCGCCAAGTTCGACGTCATCGTCATCGACGGCCATCTTCGGGAGAAGGCGACGGCGATCGCCTTCGACTACCTCGCGCCGGGCGGCGCCCTGCTGCTCGACAATGCCGAGGGCTATGGCTTCTACGAGGAAACCTCGAAGCGCGACTGCCGGCGCGTCGACTTCTTCGGCTTCGCGCCCGGGGTCGTGATGCGGCATTGCACGTCGCTGGTGTATCTCGACGATTGTTTCCTGCTGTCGGGCAAGATTCCCATTCCCTACATCGAGCGCGTATGAGCGCTCCTGGCGGCAAGGGCTTTGACATCCGCCGGCCTTGGCGGTTGAGTGTCGCCCGGGAGCGGCACGCCATGGTGCCGAGGACGGGCCTCTGGTGATCTCGACCGACTGGCTGATGCGGGGTGCGCTGGGTGTCGGAGGCGCGCTGCTGGTCCTGCTGGCCTGGCCGGTGTCGAAGGGCGCGTGGCAGGCACAGTACGCGGATCCCGTCTACACCAACCTCCGTCTGGGCTACGAGGTCAGACCAAACGCGATGCTGGACGCCATCGATGCGCTGGACCGTTCGGTCGCGGCCGATCCGAACGCCAGCCGCCTCATCCAGCGCTCCGAGCTGCTCACCTCCGCGGCCCTGTTGCCCTCGTTCGATTTCAAGCCGGAGCAGAAGACGGCGTGGCTGAGGCAGGCCGCCGCCGATCTCACCGATGCCCTCGGCAGGGATCCGGCCCGGGGCGTCGCCTGGCTGCGGCTGGTCTCCGTGCGGCTCGCCCTGGAAGGCCCTTCCCAGGCCACCGTGGCGCCACTGCTGATGTCGATCGACACATCGCCGATGATGGAGCCGCTCTGGCCGGTCCGGCTGCGGCTGATCCTCGAGAACTGGCAGGTCCTCACGCCCGAGCAGCGCGAGACGGTCAGCACCTACGTCGCCCGGACGTGGCAGCTCAGCAAGGATCGTCGCTGGTTCGCACGGACCGTGAGCGGGCCCATCGACGAACTCTTCATCCGCTACTTCCTTCGCAACGAGCCCGGTGCGCAGGACGAGCTCACGCGCATGATTGCGGAGTTGCAGAAGAAATGACGCAGTGGACCGAGGAGAGGGGCAGCGAGCCCGGCGTCGTCGTCCTGCAGGACGGCAAGTGGTTCGCGCGCCGTGCCGTCCACGCGACGACGGTCGTGCTGTTCTTCGCCATGGTGATGCTCGCGGCCCTGCCGATGGGCGCCAATCGCGACTGGGCCTGGGCGCCACTCTGCGTGCTGTTCGGCCTGATGGTGGTTCCCGTCGCCTTCGGCCTGGGGGCACGCGACGGGCATGGAGTCCTCGCCGCCGAGCGTCTACCGCTCGCGATTCTGGCGGGATGCTGGATCTTCTTCATGGCCTTCGGGCTCTGGCAGACGACGAGCTGGACGCCGCGTTCGGGCGACACCTGGATGTTCGAGCGGGCGGCGGCCATCCTCGGCAAGGCCCACGCGCCGGTTCCTGCCATCGCCGCCGACCTCGCCCGTAACTCGCTGCTGCGCTGCCTCGCCTGCGCGCTGATCTTCCTGGCGGCGCGCGCGATCTGCCGCGATCGCGACCATGCGCGGTGGCTCCTGGTCGCCATGGTCGCCAGCGGCATCGTCGTGGTCTGTTACGCGCTCGCCATGCAAGTGTCGACGCATTCCTGCTACGTCGGCAGCTTTCTCAAGAAGGAACACGAATACAATCTCATCGACCGCTGTCTGATGAGCGGCACCTTCGTCAGCAGCAATTCGTTCGCCTGCTACATGGGCATGGCGATCGTCGCGGCGGCGGCGCTGCTGTTCAGCGGCAGGCAGAGCAGGAAGGATGCGCCCTACGGCTACGACGAGGAGGACGACGGCCGACTCATCGACTGGTTCACGGGCGCGCGCCTGGTCCAGCTCGCGGCGATCTTCCTGATGCTGGGCGGCATGCTGATGTCGGCCTCGCGCGCGGGCTTCGCCGCGACCGCTGCCGGCGCAGTGGCGTTCGGCCTGCTGCTGATGCGCGGGCGGTGGACGTCGCGGCCCGATCTCGGGCGGATCTTTTTCGCCGGCGTCGCGGTCTTCGTCGTGGTCGGCATCATCGCCGGTAGCGCGCTGCTCACCAAGTTCGCCGACTCCGCCGATTCGTTCTCCCGCCTGCGCATCTGGTACACCTCGTTGCAGGCCATCTGGTTGTCGCCCTGGCTGGGCTGGGGTCTCGGCGGCTTCGCCGACATCTACACGGTCCTGCAGCCGTCCAGCATCCTGATCCCCAACAACCTCGCCCATTCGACGCCGCTCGAGGTGGTGGTGGAGCTGGGCGTCGTCGCGGCGGTTCCGGCGCTCGCGGTCGTGGCGCTGCCCTGGGCGATCTGCCTGTGGGGCGCGTTGCGGCGGCGGCTCTCCCATCGCTATCTGCCGACGGCCGCCTTCGCGGTCGCAGCGGTGCCGATCCTGCACTCCACCGTCGACTTCAGCCTGCAGATGCCGGCCATCGCCTTCGTGACCAGCGCCTTTCTCGGAATGGGCTGGGCGCAGGCATTCGGTCGCAGGGACCGGGCCCCGGAAGGCTTTACGCTGTGGGAATAAGCCAGATATAATCAGTCTGGGTGCAAGTATGCCGTGGGAAGCATACCTGTTTGAGTGACGGGACTATGATGACGGACCGCTGCGGCACGCAGGCGTTGCGAGCGGTTCTCAACGGCGCGTCGCTGTCCTCGATGGGGAGTCCGGGTGCGTAGAGCGATTCCAGCGGGCGCAGAGACACCGCCGGGCGAGCCGGTCCGGTCCGCCGTCGAGCCGCGCCTGCGGTCGGCGCCGCAGCGTTTCATCGAGACCTGGGTCGACGCGGTGCTGGGCTTCCTGTTCTGCGTCGTCCTGCCGATCCCGATCTACTCGGTCGACGAGCCTTTCGTCGGCGCCTTCGACGCGTCGGAGCTCACCATCGTCGTCACGTCGTTCGCCTACGCGTTCGTCTGGTACTGCGGCCGCCGGCTCGATGCCTTTCCCGGCGCCGGGCTGAACGCCAGCCAGATCGGCCCGATCGCTGTGATCACCTACGCGCTGATCGCCACGGCCCTGCTGTTGCTGCGCCTCGACTATTCGCGCGTCCAGCTGTTCGGCTCCGGCCTGCTCACGGTGCTGTGGATGGCGGTGATCGCCGAGCTCCGCGCGCGCTACCTGGTGCGCAACTATGCAGTGATGCCGAAGTCGGCGATCTCGACGTTGCCGCGTCTGCCGACCTGCCGCTGGCTCGACTTCACCGAGGTGCGCAAGCGCGGGCTCAGGGTCGACGCGATCGTGGCCGATCTCGGCGGCGAACTCGAGGAAGGGCAGATCGAGGCGCTGGCCGATGCCGCCATCGCCGGCGTCCCGGTCCTCGACCGTCGCTACATCGTCGAGACCATGACCGGCCGCACGCCGCTCGGCGGGCTGACGCCGAACGAGTTCGGCGCGCTGCTGCCCTCGCGCCAGTACCTGGTCGTGCGTCGCGGCATCGAGGTCGTCTTCACGGTGCTGTTCCTGCCGCTGATATTGCCCGTGCTGGCGCTGGTCGCGCTGCTGGTGCGACTCGACAGCCCCGGGCCGGTGTTCTTTCTGCAAACGCGCATCGGCCGCCGCGGCCGGCCGTTCCGTATGATCAAGTTCCGGACCATGTACGACGGCGCCGGCGGGCCGAGTTTCACCAACGCGTCCGACCCGCGGATCACGCGGATCGGCCGCTACCTCAGGCCTTACCGGCTGGACGAGCTGCCGCAGGTCTTCAACATCCTGCGCGGCGAGATGAGCTGGGTCGGGCCGCGGCCCGAGGCGGCGTCGCTGGAAAAGAGCTACGTGCGCGACATCGAGTACTTCGCGCTGCGCAGCATCGTGCGGCCCGGAGTCACCGGCTGGGCGCAGATCAACCAGGGCTATGCCCACGAGGCCGATGCGATGCGCGCCAAGCTCGAGTACGACCTCTACTTCCTCAAGCACTGCTCGCTCTGGTTGGACATGGTGATCGTACTCAGGACCTTCGTCGTGGTGTTCCGACGCACCGGGGCACGCTAGACTCGTAAGAAGCCATGTGTGGCATAGCCGGCATCCACGCCTATCTTGACGTCGCGCCCCGGGTCGACCGCGGCGAGATCGTGCGCATGAGCGAGCGCATGAAAGCGCGCGGCCCCGACGGCAGCGGCCTCTGGCTGAGCGACGACGGCCGGACCGGCTTCGGCCATCTCAGGCTCGCCATCATCGACCTGTCCGAGGGCGGCGCCCAACCGATGCACAGCAGCGACGGGCGCCTCACCATCACCTTCAATGGCGAGATCTACAATTACCGCGAGCTGAAGGCGGAACTGAAGGCGAAGGGCCGGCGGTTCAGGAGCGAATCCGACACCGAGGTGCTGCTGCAGCTCTATGACGAGTACGGCGCGGACATGGTGCGCCGCCTGCGCGGCATGTTCGCCTTCGGCCTGTGGGACGCGGGAAGGCGCACGCTGCTGCTGGCGCGCGATCCGCTCGGCATCAAGCCGCTCTACTGGGCCGACGACGGCTGGACCGTCCGCTTCGCCTCGCAGGCCAAGGCGCTGCTGGCCGGCGGCGTCGTGCCGCGCGATCCCGACCCGGCGGGCATCGTGGGCTTCCACCTCTTCGGCAGCGTGCCGGAACCGTTCACCGTGTGGCGCGGCATCCACACCCTGCCGGCCGGCACGACCCTCACCGTCGGTTCGACCGGCCCCGCAACGCCGCAGCCCTATTATGACGTCGCGGCCGCGCTGGCCGAGCGGGCGACGCGCGCGAGGAGCGGCGATGCGCGCGCGCAGCTCGCCGAGGCGGTGCGCGATTCGGTGCGCCATCACCTCGTCGCCGACGTGCCGGTCGCGGTGTTCCTCTCGGCCGGTCTCGATTCCGGTGCGCTGCTCGGCACCATGGCGGGGTTGGGCGTACGCGACATCACCGCCGTCACGCTGGCCTTCGCCGAGTTCGAGGGCCTGGCGCAGGACGAGGCGCCGCTCGCGGCCGAGGTCGCGGCGCGCTACGGCGCGCGCCACATCGTGCGCACGGTGGAGCGTACCGAATTCGAGCGCGATCTGCCGGCCCTGCTCGACGCGATGGATCTGCCGACCATCGACGGCATCAACACCTGGTTCGTCGCCAAGGCGGCGCGCGAGGCCGGCGTCAAGGTGGCGCTGAGCGGGCTCGGCGCCGACGAATGCTTCGGCGGCTATCCCTCGTTCGCCGACCTGCCGAGGAGCGTGCACTGGCTGCGGCCGGTTTCGTGGCTGCCGGGGCTCGGTGCGCTCGCCCGTCGTGGACTGTCGGCGGCCCGCGCGGCCGGGTTCGGCCTGCATCCCAAGGCGCCGGGCGTGCTGCAGTACGGCGGCGACTGGGCGGGCGCCTATCTGCTGCGGCGCGGCGTCTACATGCCGTGGGAGCTGGGCGAGGTGCTCGATCCGGCACTGGTGGAAGAGGGGTTGCGCCGGCTGGCGCCGCTCAGCCGCATCGCCGCCGCCCTGCACGCCGGCCGGCCGCTCGGCGACTTCGACCGCGTCGCCGCGCTCGAGACGGCGCTCTACATGCGCAACCAGCTCCTGCGCGACGCCGACTGGGCCGGCATGTCGCACTCGATCGAGATCCGCGTGCCCTATGTCGATCCGTTCTTCCTCGCGGCTCTTCCGCCGGGCGACGCGCTCGCCACCATGAACGCCAAGGATGCGGTGGCCGACGTACCGCCGCAGCCGCTGCCCGACACGATCCGGCACAGGCCCAAGACCGGCTTCTCCACGCCGGTCGGACGCTGGCTGCGCGAAGCGTCCGGCGCGCCGCCGTCGCGGGCCCTCGATTTCTCCGCTGCATCGCGCGACTGGGCGCTCAGCGTCTGGCGCGCCGGCTGGTCCGGCCCGGCCGCGGCCTAGCGGCCGATGGCGGCGCGCATCCTCGCTCTCGTCGGCGACTGCTATGGCGCGCGCGGCGGCATCGCCCGCTACAACCAGGACCTCTTCGAGGCGCTGGCCGAGAAGGGCGACGCCGAGATCGTCATCCTGCCGCGGCTCGGCAACGCCACCGGCCTCTCGCTGCCGCAGGGCCTGACGCAGAAGCCCGCGATCTTCAGCCGCCTCGGCTTCTCGCTCGCCGCGTTCGGCGCGGCGTGGCGGCATCGGCCGTTCGACGTGGTGTTCTGCGGCCACCTCTTCATGGCGCCGCTCGCTTTCGTCATCGCGCGCCTGCTGGGGGCGCGCTGTTGGCTGCAGGCGCACGGCACCGACGTCTGGAAGGATCGCCGCGCCATGGCCCGCCGCATGATCGAGCGCGCCGACCTGGTGAGTGTGGTGAGCCGCGAGACGCGGCGCATCCTTCTGGGGTGGGTCGACCTGCCGCCCGAGCGGGTCCGCGTGCTGCCCGACACGGTCCAGGACGTCTTCACGCCGGGGCCGCCGTCGCCGGCCCTGCGCGCCGCGCTTCGGCTCGGCGATGCCCCGGTGCTGCTGACCGTCGGCCGGCTCGCCGCCGCCGAACGCTACAAGGGCCACGAAGCCGTGTTCTCGGTGCTCGGGGCGTTGCGGGAGAAGCACCCCGGCCTGATCCATCTCGTGGCGGGCGATGGCGACGACCGCCGGCGGCTCGAGCAGGCGGCAGCGGATCTCGCGCCGGCAGGTGCCGTGCGCTTCCTGGGATACGTCCCTGACTGGGAATTGCCCGACCTCTATCGCTCGGCCGATCTGTACGTGATGCCGAGCACGGAAGAGGGCTTCGGGATCGTCTATCTCGAGGCCGCCGCCTGCGGCCTGCGCGTGGTCGGCGGCAGGGGCGGCGGTACCGCCGATGCCATTCCCGAGCGCGTCGGCGTGATCGTCGATCCCGCCGACCGCGCCGCGCTGACGGCCGCCATCCTAGGCGAACTGGCGAAGGGCAGGGCCGATCCCGCCGCGGTGGAACCGTACCGCCGCCATCACTTCGCGGCCGCCGCCCGCGCACTCCTCGCTCGCCTTTTGGCCCAACCGCGTCGTATTAGGTCCGGCATATGAGTACGAACGACCGTATCGCGCGCCCGGTGCTGGTCCTGGAGGCCGGCCGCGCCGACCGCCAGTACTGGCGGGACCTCTGGCGCTACCGCGAACTCTTCCTCATCCTCGCCTGGCGCGACGTCGCCGTCCGCTACAAGCAGACCCTGATCGGCGTCGCCTGGGCCTTCGTGCGTCCCTTCATGACGATGGTCGTGTTCACCATCGTGTTCGGCAAGATCGCCAAGCTGCCCACCGAGGGCACGACGCCCTACGCGGTCATGGTGCTGGCGGGCCTGCTGCCCTGGACCCTGGTGTCGTCGATCCTGTCCGATGCCTCGAACAGCGTGGTCGGCAGCTCCCAGCTCATAACCAAGGTTTACTTTCCGCGCCTCATCGTGCCGATGGCCACCGTGGTCGTGGCGTTGATCGATTTTCTCGTGAGCCTCGTCATCCTCGCCGGCGTCATGGCGTTCTACGGCGTCCTGCCCGGCTGGCAGATCGTCCTGTTGCCGTTTTTCGTGGCGCTGGCGGTGATCGTGGGCATCGGCCCCGCCGTCTGGATGGCGGCGACGATCGTGAAGTACCGTGACTTCCGCTTCGTGCTGCCCTTCATCATCCAGGTCGGCCTCTATGTCTCGCCGGTCGGCTTCTCGGCCAAGGTCGTGCCCGACCAGTGGCTGCTGCTCTACAGCATCAATCCGATGGTCGGCATCATCGACGGTTTCCGCTGGTGCATCATGGGTGGTGTAAGCCCGCTTTACCTGCCCGGTTTCGCCATCAGCCTGGTCGTCGCCGCCGGCATGCTGTGGTACGGCATCCGAACCTTCCGCCGCACCGAGCGCGGCTTCGCCGACCTGATCTGATCATGAGCGAGGTCGTCATCCGCGCCGACAAGCTCGGCAAGAAGTTCGTCATCGGGCACAGGGTGCAGTACGACGCCATCCTCGGCGAGGCGTTGATGCGGCGGGCGCGCAACGCGTTGCGCAAGGGCCTCGACATGCTGCGCGGCCGCGCCATGGTCGATGGCGACACGATCGAGGAATTCTGGGCGCTCCGCGACGTCGACTTCGAGATCAGGCGCGGCGAGGTCGTGGCCATCATCGGCCGCAACGGCGCGGGCAAGACGACGCTGCTCAAGATCCTGTCGCGCATCCTCGAGCCGACCGCCGGCCGGGTCGAGCTCGGCGGCCGCGTCGCGAGCCTGCTCGAGGTCGGCACCGGCTTCCATCCCGAGCTGTCGGGTCGCGAGAACATCTTCCTGAACGGCGCCATCCTCGGCATGACCCGCGCCGAGGTGAAGGCGCGCTTCGACCAGATCGTCGACTTCTCGGGCGTCGAGAAGTTCATCGACACGCCGATCAAGCGGTACTCGATCGGCATGTACGCGCGCCTTGCCTTCGCAGTCGCCGCCCATCTCGAGACCGAGATCCTGTTCGTCGACGAGGTGCTGGCGGTCGGCGACGCGGAGTTCCAGAAGCGCTGCCTCGATCGCATGTCCGAAGTCGCCAACGCGGGCCGCACCGTGCTGTTCGTCAGCCACAACCTCGCCGCCATCACCGCACTCACCAAGCGTGGCATCGTGTTGAAGGAAGGCCGCGTGATCTTCGACGGCCCGACCGAGGCTGCCGTGGCCCGATACTCCGACTCGCTGGTCAAAGGCCGCAAGGACCGCGACTGGGGCAAGGGCAAGGCGACGACCTTCGTGTCTGCCGAGCTGCTCGACGAGAGCGGCATGCCGACCGACATCTACGAGCCCGGCACGCCGTTCGTGCTGCGCATCGAGATGGAGACGTCGGGCATGCCCGGCATGACGCTGGAGATCACGCTCCGCGACTCCAACAATCTGCCGGTCGCCTTCTATTCGTCGCAGGTCTTCTCGCAGGTCGAGGTGCCGCACCAGCCCGGCCGCTACCTCTGTGTGGTGCGGCTGAAGCCCTACTTCCTGGCGTCGGGCGATTACAGTTTCGACCTCGGCACGAACTACATGACCGTCATGTCCGACCACGATGTCGACAACGCGGTGACCTTCCACGTGGCGGCCTGCAGCCCCGAAGGCAGCGCCTTCGACTTCAAGCAGGATTACGGTCTCGGCGCCCACGCCATGCTGCTCGATGCGCCGGTGAAGTTCGAACGGATCGGCGAGGCGATCGTCGGCTACAAGCCCGTCGGGCCGGGCTGACCTCGCGATGCGCCGTGCGGTTTGCATCGTGAGCCCCGGCAATCTCGCGTCCAACCCGCGGGTCCTGAAGGAAGCCGACGCGCTTCACGGGGCGGGCTACGATGTGACCTCGGTCTTCTGCGACTATTCAAGTGCGTTGCGCGCGGCGGACGACGAAATCGCAGCCGCCGTGCCGTGGAAGACCGTCCGGGTACCGCGGTCGCCGATGGAAGGAGCGAGGCTGCGCGCGATACGGCCGCTCGCGCGAGCGGTACGGGCGGCCGGCTGGACGTTGCCGCCGGGCCTTGCGGCCGAGGCCTATGGCGGACCCGCCGACACGCTGACTCGCCATGCCCGTGCGGTTGGTGCCGATCTCTACATCGCCCACTATGTCTCCGCGCTGCCGGCCGCCGCCGCTGCCGCCCGACGTCACGGCGGGCTGCTGGGGTTCGACGCCGAGGATTTCCATTCGGGCGAGGGCACCGGCCTGCCGGACGACGACTTCCGCATGAAGATGGTCGAGGCGGTCGAAGGTGCGATCCTGCCGTCGTGCGTCCATCTGACGGCGGCGGCACCGATGATCGGCGAGGCCTATGCCGCGCGATACGGCATCAGGGCGCCGCATACGCTGCTCAACGTCTTTCCGTTGTCGATGGCGCCGCCCGCTCCGGTGCGCCGGCGCGGAGAGGGGCTGAAGGCCTACTGGTTCTCGCAGACGATCGGCCTCGACCGTGGCCTTCAGGCCTTCATCGAAGCGATGGCGCGCACGCGTGAACCGGTCACGCTCGACATCCGCGGCAGCAACCGCTGGGGCCATGGCGACACGCTGCTGGCGCTCGCCCGCTCGCTCGGCATCGGCGAGCGCGTCCGCCTCCTGCCGGTGGCGCCGCCGCGGGAGATGGCGAGGCTCGCCGCCGCGTGCGATGTCGGCCTGTCGCTGGAAACGGAAATCAGCGAGAATCGCCGCCTGTGTCTCACCAACAAGATCTTCACCTACTTGCTGGCCGGCATGCCGGTGATCATGAGCGATACGCCGGCACAGCGGCGCCTCGCGCCCGATCTCGGCGACGCGGCGCGGCTGGTGTCGCTTGCCGACCCCGCCGGCATCGCCCGGATGCTCGACGATCTCGCGGCACCATCGGCGTTCGACGCCGCATCGGCGTCGGCCTGGCGGCTGGGACGGGAGCGCTACAACTGGGAGCACGAGCAGGCCGGCTTGCTGCACAGCGTCGAAGCCGCGTTCGCTTCGAGGGGGACCGGCTGATGCGCCTGCTGCTGACGGCCGATCCCGAGATCGAGGTGCCGCCGCGCCTCTACGGCGGCATCGAACGTATCGTCGACGTGCTGGTGCGGCGCCTGCGCGCGGCCGGGCACACGGTCGGGCTGGTGGCGCGCCGGGGCTCGGAGTGCCCGAACGATGCATTCTTTCCCTGGCCGGGGCTCAGCTCGCTCTCCAGGGCCGATACGCTCTCGAACATGCTGGCGCTGCGACGTGCGGTGCGCGAGTTCCGACCCGACGTCGTGCACAGTTTCTCGCGCATCGCTTATCTCCTGCCTCACCTGCGCGGCCCGACGCCGCTGATCATGTCGTTCCAGCGAGAGCCGACGCACAGAACCGTGGGGCTTGCCGTACGCCTGGCAGCGCCGGGCCGCCTCACCTTCACCGGCTGCAGCGAATACATCGCGCGCCAGGGGCGACCGGCCGGCGGCGAGTGGCATGGCATCCCCAACTTCGCCGACACCGAGGTGCTCACGCTCAACCCGTCGGTGCCGGACGACGCGCCGCTGGTGTTCCTGAGCCGAGTCGAAGAGATCAAGGGCGCGCACTGGGCGATCGAGATCGCGCGGCGCACCGGCCGACGCCTCGTCATCGCCGGCAACCATTCCACCAAGGACGACCCCGAAGGCCTGTTCTGGCGTCAGAGAATCGCTCCGGAGATCGGCAAGGGCGGTGTCGAGTATGTCGGACCGGTCGACGACGTTCAGAAGAACGCCCTGCTGCAGCAGGCGGCGGCGATGGTCGTGCCGATCCAGTGGAACGAGCCGTTCGGCATCGTCTTCGCCGAGGCGCTGGCCTGCGGCACGCCGGTGATCTCCTGTCCGCGCGGCTCGCTGCCCGAGATCGTGCGCCCGGGTATCGACGGCTTTCTGATCAGGTCGATCGAGGAGGGGTGCGAGGCGGTGGCGAAAGTCGGTGCGCTCGACCGCAGCGAATGCCGCCGGCGCGCCGTCGAGCACTTCTCGGCACCGGCCGTCACGGCGCGCTATCTCGATCTCTACGCGAAGGTGCACGCGCGCCTCGCGGCGGCATGACCCGCCGCGTCGCCCTCGTCAGCGGGCATTTCGCCCCGAGCAACCTGGTTGGTGCGCATCGCGCGCGGCTGTGGTCGCGCTACCTGCCGGAGTTCGGCTGGGAACCGGTGGTCGTGACCGGCGATCCGAGGGAATACGAGGAGAAGCCCGACCCCGACCTCGAGCGGCTGGTCGCGCCGGGTCTCGAGGTCGTGCACGCACCGACTTGGTCGACCAGACGCCTGCGCCTCGTGGGCGACATCGGTGTTCGCTCTTTCTGGGGCTGCTATCGCGTGCTCACCGACATGGCGCGCGCCGGCAGGCTCGACTTCGTGATGGTGACGATTCCGTCCAACTTCCTCGGGCCGGTCGGGCGTCTCGTGCACCTGAAGACGGGCGTGCCGTTCGGCATCGACTACCAGGACCCCTGGGTCAACGTGTGGCCGGGCGTCGAAGTGCCGTTCAGCCGCGCCTGGACATCGCATCATCTCGCCAAGCTGCTGGAGCCGTGGGCGGTGAGAGGAGCGTCGCTCGTCACCGGCATGGCGCCGGGCTACGTCGCGGGCATGCTCGAGCGCAACCCGGACGTCGCGAAGAACGCAGTGCTCGCCTACATGCCGATGGGAAGTGCGCCGGAGGACTATCAACTCGTCCGCGCCCTCGGCCGCAAGCCGTTCCTGTTCGATCCCGACGATGGACGCTTCCACGTGATCTATGCCGGTGCGCTCCTGCCGGCAGGCATGGTCGTGCTCGACGCCTTCCTCGCCGGGCTTCGGACCCTGCGCGAAACGGCACCGGAGGTGGCGTCGCGGCTCGTCGTGCATTTCGTCGGCACCGGCAGCTCACCGGACGATCCGAACGGCCATCGCGTGCTGCCCCGCGCGCGCGAGATCGGTGTAGAAAGCATGATCAGCGAGCATCCGCATCGCATCGGCTACGTCGATACGCTGAACCATCTGGTCCACAGCAGCGCCGTCCTGGTTCTGGGTTCCACCGAGCCGCACTACACGCCGTCGAAGGTCTTCCAGGCGATCCTCTCCGAACGACCGGTGTTCGCCATGCTGCATGGGGACAGCACGGCGGTCGGCATGATCCGGTCCGCGAAGGCGGGCGAGGTGCTCACGCTGACCGAGCGCGAGCTTCCGCCAGCCGGTGCGGTGGCGGCTTCGCTGGCCAGCTTCGTCGGCCGGCCGGGCCGCGTCGCGGCGCCGGCGGACGGTGCCGTATTCGAGGCGTTCTCGGCGCGCGAATCCACGCGTCGGTTCGCCGAGGCGCTCGACCTCGCCATGGCGAGGAGCCGACGGGCATGACGTCCCGCATCGGCTTTCTGATCAGCCATCCGATCCAGTACTACGCGCCGATCTTCCGCGAACTCGCCCGACGCTGCGACCTCACGGTGTTCTTCGCCCATCGCCAGGACGCCGAGCAGCAGGCCGAGGCCGGCTACGGCGTGGCCTTCGACTGGGACGTCGACCTGCTGTCCGGATACGAGAGCCGCTTCCTGGTCAACGTCTCGCCGACGCCGTCGACCTCGCGCTTCAACGGCTGCAATACCCCGGAGATCGCCGAAGCGATCCGCGGTGGTCGGTTCGACGGCTTCGTTGTGCCGGGATGGTCGCTGCGTTCCTACTGGCAGGCGGTGAGGGCCTGCAGGCGCGC
>CAYQAY010000007.1:1636-33607 GCA_964415585.1 uncultured Reyranella sp. | reverse complement strand
TGCCGGGATGGTCGCTGCGTTCCTACTGGCAGGCGGTGAGGGCCTGCAGGCGCGCACGTGTGCCCGTCATGGTGCGGGGAGACTCGCAGCTCGCCGGCCAGCGCGGCGGCGCGGCGAGGCTCGTCAAGGCCGCAGTCTTTCCGTCGCTGCTGCGCCAATTCGACGGCTGCCTCTATGTCGGCGCACGCAATCGCGAGTATCTCGAGTACTACGGGACGCCGGCCGACCGACTTTTCTTCTCGCCGCACTGCGTCGACAACGAAGCGTTCGCTGCAGCGAGCGCGGCTGCGCGGCAGGAACCGGCAGCCGCCGGTCGGCGGCGCGTCCTCTTCGTCGGACGTCTGGTCGAGGACAAGCGGCCGATGGATCTCGTGCAGGCCGCAGTGCGGCTTGCCGCCGCGGGCAAGGGCGTCGAGCTCGTGGTCGCCGGGGCCGGTCCGCTGGAGGGAAGTCTCGCGGAAGCGGCGCGGGCTGGTGGCGTCGACGGCCGCTTCCTCGGCTTCGTCAACCAGAGCAAGCTGCCCGTCGTCTATGCCTCTGCCGATGCGATCGTGCTGCCGTCCACGGCGCGCGAGACCTGGGGCCTCGTCGTCAACGAGGCCATGGCCTGCGGCATTCCGGCCGTCGTGTCGGATGCCGTCGGCTGTGGGCCCGACCTCATCCAGCCGGGCGTGACCGGCGCCGTCGCGCCGCTCGGCGATGTGCCGGCGTTGGCGGCGGGAATCGACGAGGTGCTGGCCTTCGACAGGCATGTGACCCGGCAGCGCTTGGCCGAGCTGATGCAGATATACTCGCCGGCACGCGCCGCCGACGGCCTGCTCGAGGCGGCGGCTGCCCTTGCCGCGCGGAATCGGATAAAGTAAGCGCGTGCAGGCAAACACGCGCCCATACCGACGATGACCACCACGACGGCGATGCCGGCACCCGCCCGGGCAGTGACCAGGCTCGACTGGAACCTGCTCAAGCGGACGTTCCTCTACCTCGCCTTCGCGATGGGCATCGTGTCGCCGTTCACGCCGGATCCGGTGGCTTTCGCGGTGGGCGGTGCCGTTCCGCTGGTGCTGGTGCATCTCGTGGGCCGCCCCACCATGCCGATGGCGGTCGTGTACCTCTTCGTCTGGCAATGGGCGCAGACGTTTGCGCGGGCGCTGCAGGCCGTCTTCGACGGCGAGTCGATGGCAGCCGGCATCTACGGGCCCGATGTCCTGCGGGCCTACTGGTACATGCTGGCGAGCCTCGTCTCGATGGCGATCGCCTTCCGCCTGGTACTGAGCCGGATTCGGGCTCCCACCGTCGAGGAATTCTATGCCCACGAGCGCTGGCGCCCCAACGACATGATCATGGTCTATGTCGTCGCGCTGGTCGGCGCGACGATGCTGAGCTTCGTCGGCCGCGTCGTGGGTGCGCTCGACCAGCCGATGGAAGCCGCGGCGCGCGTCAAGATCGTGGCCTTGTTCGTGCTCGCGACCTACGTCTTCACGTCGGGCCGAGGCGGCAAGTTCCTGCTCGCGGCCGTCCTCTTCGAGATCCTGGTGGGATTCACCGGCTTCCTCTCCGACTTCCGCGGCGTGTTCATATACATCGCGATCGCGGCGATGGCGGCGCGTATCCGTTGGACCGGTACGGCCACGGTGCTGGGCCTTGCCTGGCTCGGCGTGCTTCTTTCTCTCGCCTTGTTCTGGACGTCGGTAAAGCAGGATTACCGCAGTTACGTCACAGGCGACGACGAGCATACGCAGGCGATCAGCGTTCCCCTCGACGAACGCATGGCATACCTGGGCGACAAGTTCCTGAATATCGGCGACACCGACTGGGGGACCAACGCCTATCTGCTACTGATCCGCTTCGCCTACGTCGACATCTTCGGCCAGGTGATCAACGTCGCCGACCACTCGCCGCCGAACCGGGAGGCGCTGCCCCAGTGGAAAGCCGCCCTCGGACACGTCTTCCAGCCGCGATTCCTCTTCCCGAACAAGGCGCCGCTGTCCGACACCGAGGTCTTCATGCGGCTGACACGCGCCGATCCCATGGAAAACATCAGGCTCGGCACCTCGATCAGCGTGGGTTACCTGGCGGAGAACTTCGTCGATCTGGGCTTTCCCGGTATGCTCGCCGGCACCTTCGTCCTCGGCCTGGGGCTGGCCTGGATCATTCGGTACTTCATGGGTCTTTCTTTGCCATGGATGATGCGCGAGGCGATCATCATGGGTTTCGCCTTCAGCATGGCGCGCGACGGCGTCGAGGTCTCGCTGCCGAAAGTGCTGGGCGCCATGGTGATGTTCTTCGTCGTTTGGGCGCTGATCTGCAGGTACGCTCTGCCCTATGCCATGCGCTGGCTCGATACCCAGGCGGCCAGAGATCGCGCAAGGGCGCGCTGACCGACGAATGGCCGACATCTCGGTCGTCATACCGACCTACAACCGGCTGTGGGCGCTGCCGCAGGCGGTCGACTCGTGCCGCTCGGCGACGGTCGAGGTCGAGATCGTCGTCGTGGACAACGGCAGCACAGACGGCACCTGGGATTGGCTGCAGGCGCAACCTGGCGTCGTGGCGATCCGCACCGAAAACTGGGGCAAGGACTGGGCGGTCGTCGAGGCCATGAAGGCGGTGACGGGCGAGTATGTGCGGTTCCTCGATTCGGACGACTGGCTCTGCCCGGGCGCCAACGAGGAGCAGCTCGCTCTGGCCCGCAGCAGCGGCGCCGATGTCGTCGTCGCCGGCTACGAGGATCGCGACGAGACGACAGGCAAGTCGTGGATCAACGAGTGGGTCGACAGCGACGACTTCATCGCCCAGCAGCTCGGCGAGGTCTGGCCGTCCCTGTCCTCGGCCTTCCTGTACCGCCACGACTTCGTCCGCGACATCCCGCATCGCCAGGACTTCGCGTTGCGCGACGACCGTCTGTTCGTCATCGAAGTCGCCCTGTGCGGGCCAAAGGTCGCGGTCCACCGCAAGCCGACCTTCGTCTATCGGCATCATGCCGGCGAGCGCGTCGGACGTCCGGCGGGCTTCATGCGCGACTTCGGCTTCTGGACACACATCGCCATCTATCGCAAGGCGCTCGGCATCCTGGAGCGCCGCGGCGAGCTGACGTTGCGTCGCAAGCGGGCGGCGATCGGCGTCATGTGGGACAATGTCCGGGCCTTCGCGCGCGCCTATCCGCGCGAGGCCGCCGAGATGTACGACTGGATCCGGAAGCTGGACCCGGAGTTCGTGCCGCCGGTGCGGGCGCCGGTCGCCCTGGCCTACAAGCTCCTGGGATTCGCGACCACCGAGCGCCTGCTCGGGATGACGGCGCGGCTGCGATGAGCCTGCGCGTCGTCCACTGCGTCGGATTCTACTTTCCCGATTCGACCGGCGGTACCGAGGTCTACGTCCGCGACCTCGTGTCGGCGCTGTCACGCCATTCGGTCGAAGGCACGATCGTCGCCGCCACCGACGGCGCCTACGACCGGTACAAGTGGAACGGCGTCGACGTGATACGCTATCCGACCGACGCGACGGAGAGCCAGCGGACCAGGCCACGCGACGTGCGGCAGCGGCGCACGGCGTTTCAGGAGATTGTCGAGGCGCACCGGCCCGACATCTTCCATCTCCATTCCTGGACCAGCGGCGCGGGCCTGCGTCACCTGCGTCAGGTGGCGCGTCTCGGCATTCCGACCGTGGTGACGATGCACGTGCCTTCGGCGCTCTGCATGCGCGGTACCATGCTGCTCTACGACCGCCAGGCGTGCGACGGGCTGATCGACGACCGGCGCTGCGCGGAATGCTGGGCACTCGATCGCGGCATGCCGCGGCCGATCGCGCCGCTCGTCACCCTGCTGCCGAAGTGGGACGTGACCGACAGCTTCGTCTCGCGCATGTCGCAGCGCGCCGCGTCGCTCCTGTCGGCGCGCGCCAATGCCGAGACCAAGGCGCGTCAGCTGAGGTCGATGGCGACGCTCAGCGATCGCATCGTGGCGCCGAGCGAATGGGTGAGGGCGGCGCTCGCCGCCAACGCCATTCCGTCCGAGAAGGTCGTGGTGTCCGGCCAGGCGGCGAGCGACGCCTTCCGCGACCGCAAGCAGCGCCCGCTCGACGGCCATCGTGAGATCGTGATCGGCTTTCTCGGCCGTCTGGAGTCGTACAAGGGCGCCGACCTGCTGGTGCGGGCGCTGACGCGCCTGCCGGCCGACCTGCCGGTACGGATGCGCATCGCCGGCATCGGCACCGACCCCAAGTTCACCCGGCGCTTCGAGGCCCTGGTGGCCAAGGAGCCGCGCGTCACCCTGGTCGGCCTGGTCGAGCACGAGCAGGTGCCGCACTTCCTGGCCGACATCGACGTGCTCGCCGTGCCGTCGCGCTACATGGAGACCGGCCCGATCGTCGTGCAGGAGGCGAGGGCGCTCGGCATCCCGGTGATGGGTGCCGATCTCGGCGGCATCTCGGAGCGCGTCGAGGACGGCGTCGACGGCTGGCTGTTGCCGTTCGACGATCCGCAGCCGTGGGCGGACGCGATCCGCGAGGCCGCGACCGACCGCGCCAAGCTGGCGCGCCTGTCGTCGAACATGCGTCGCAGGCGCTCGCAGGACGACGTGGCCTCGGAGATGGCGGCGCTCTACCGTGAGATCCTCGACGCGCGCGGGCGTTCGCATGACTAGCCGCCTGCCGCTCAACATCTTCTACGAGGAGCCCGATGCCGACCGCTGGGCGCGGTTCGACCGCTATCCGCGGCGCATGGTGCGCTGGGTGCTGCGCGGTCCCAAGCAGCCCGGCGGCACGATGCGCGTCTACATCAATCTCTGCATGGGGCTCGACCGGCTGGGCGTACCGTACCGGGTCAACGACTACGCCCACATCCGCAACAACCCGCACGAACTCGCCTGCGTCATCGGCCAGCCGCACGTCCTGACGAAGATCCCGCAGGAGACGCCGATCCTTTTCGGCACGTCGATCTACAATCATCCGAGCGACGATCCCGACCTTCTGCAGCGTCGCCCGATCCGGCGCGTGCTGGTGCCCAGCGACTGGGTCGAGCGCATGTTCTCGACGGTGTGGCCCGGCGCGATCAGCGTCTGGCCGTCCGGCATCGACACGGAGCGCTGGTCGCCGTCGAAGCGCGCCAACCGGGATGTCGACGTCCTGATCTACGACAAGCTGACGCGCCACCGCAGCCGCTACGTGCGGACGATCGTCGAGCCGTTGACGGCCGAGCTTCGTCGCCGCAGGCTCAGCTTCAAGATCCTGCGCTACGGCTTCTATCGCGAGGAGGGCCTCTACGATCTCAGCCGGCGCAGCCGGGCCATGGTCTATCTCAGCGCCCACGAGACGCAGGGCCTCGCCGCGCAGCAGATGCTCGCCTCCGACGTCCCGCTGTTCGCCTGGGACGCGGGCGGATTGTGGAAAGATCCCAAGTATGCACCGCACCTCGTGCGCTTCGGGCCGGTGACTTCGGTGCCTTACTGGGACGAGCGCTGCGGCCTCAAGTTCACCGGGCGCGGCGACGTGCTGGCGATGTTCGACAGGTTCTGGTTCGGTGTCGAGGCCGGCATGTACGCGCCGCGCGAGATGATCGAGGAGCGGTTCACGCTCGAAAACCAGGCCAAGGCCTACCTGCAGCTCGTCGACCGCTACGGGTCGGGCGGGTGACGGCCCGCCGCTCGAGGCCCGCGCTCCGCCCACTCCGCGTTCCAGTCGGTGATCGTTCCCATGCGGCCGATCGTGCCGAGCTGCAGCGGCAGGAGCCGGTCCACGAGCCGCGCCGGAACGAGCCGCCGCAGCGCGAGGACGAAGCGCAGGCAGGAGCGGTCGAAGTCGAACGGTCGGTCGGGCCGGCGCACGGCGTCGTGGACGATTAGCCGGTCGGGATAGCTGCGCGTCGCCACCAGGGAAGGCGCGTTCTGGCTCTCGAACGCGCCCAGCATGCGGCGCTTCGTGTCGAGCTCCCCGTGCGTCAGGCGGAGCTTGAAGACGGGGCGGCCGTCCACGCCGTCGGGCGGTCCATTGTAGGCAACGAGCCCGAGCAGCCATCGTGCCGCGAGAGAGAGAATGCGATGCGGCGTGTTGATCAGCGACGCATAGGGTGTGTACTCCGGCGCCTCGAACACGGCGATGCGATCGGACGGCCTCACGATGCGCGAGACCAAAGCCGCCACCATGTCGTGGTGGATGTGCCCGCCCTCGAAGGCCGGCATCACGATCGTGGTCGGCTTGAAATCGTCGACGATCGCCCGCAGCACGACCTCCGCCGCACGCAGCCGCGCCGGATCGCGGCGCTCCAGCGGTGGCATCAGGTCGAGGAAAACGAGGTCGGCTTCGCCGAGGCCCGCGATGCGCCAGGCGGCGCGCGCCTCGGCTTCGCGTCTCTCGGGCAGTCCCGGGTTTTCGTCGCGTGCGAGGTAGACGATGCGCGTCGCGCCGCCCAGCCGGACGTTGCGCAGCCCGAGGCCGCCCGCGGCGATGACGCAGTCGTCCTCGTGCGGCGCGAGGATCAGCAGGCGGCCGGGCTCGTTCCACTCCATCCAGTGCTCGAGCTTCGCGATGCGCGCGAGCGCCAGCAGGCCCAGCATCAGAAGGAGAGAGTAGAAGAGTGCGACGGGAAGCGCGACCCAGGTGAAGCAAGTCGCCGCCCAGGCCAGCACGGCGGCCAGCGCCAGCAGCATCACCACGATCGACGGCCGGAAATCGATGCGGAGCTTCATGCGATCGCGGAGACCATTTGCTCGACACCTATGCTATCAATCGGCCCGGTCCATCAAGCCCTGGCGAGCGAGCCGTTGCGCCTTCTCCACGTCGTTCCGACCTATCTGCCCGCCGTCCGATACGGCGGGCCGATCCGTTCGGTCCATGCGCTCTGCCGCGAGCTCGCCGCGGCCGGACACGATACCCACGTCTTCACAACCAGCGTCGACGGGCCGGACGACAGCGACGTCCCGCTCGGCGTGCCGGTCGATGTCGAGGGCGTGAAGGTCACCTACTTCCCGAGCCGCGTCCTGCGTCGGCTCTACTGGTCGCCGCCGATGCGCCGCGCGCTCGATGGCGCCACGGGCGGGTTCGACGCCGTCCATCTGCACTCGGTATTCCTGTGGCCGATCCTGGCAGGCGCGCGCGCGGCACGGGCGCGCGGCGTGCCCTATGTGATCTCGCCGCGCGGCATGCTGGTGCCCGAACTGATCCGCCGCAAGAGCCGGCTGGTGAAGGAGGCGTGGATCCGCCTCGTCGACCGCGCCAACCTCGAGCATGCCGGTGCCGTGCACGCGACCTCGACGGTCGAGGCGCGGCACATCGCCAGCTTCGGCTGGCGCCTGCCGCGCATCGAGGTGATCCCGCACGGCGTCGACGATCCGCCGCCGCCCTCACGTGCCGCACTCTCGCCGGACATCGCCACGGCGATCGCCGGCGGTCCGACGGTGCTGGCATTCGGCCGGCTGAACTGGGAGAAGGGCCTCGACCGGCTGATCGCGGCGCTCGGCGAGGCGCCCGGCGTCCGCGCCGTCATGGCGGGGCCCGATGCGGAAGGCCATGCCGCCTATCTGGCCGCCGAAGCCGCCCGCGTCGGCGTCGCCGATCGCGTGACCATCGTCGCACGCCACGTCTCGGGGCGCGACAAGGAGGCGCTGTTCGGCGCGGCGCGCCTGTTCGCGATGACGTCGCTGTCGGAGAATTTCGGCATTGCCGCCTTCGAGGCGATGCGCCGCGGCCTGCCGGTGCTGGCGACGCCCGATGTCGGCATGTCCGAGGTCGTGCGCGATGTGCAGGCCGGCATGGTCGTCGACCCGACGCCGCCGGCGATCGCCGCCGGACTGCGCGCGATGTACGCCGATCCGGAACTCTGTCGCCGGCAGGGCGAGGCCGGACGGCGGCACGTCGTCGATCACTACGGCTGGCCGGCGGTGGCGCGGCGCATGGCCGATCTCTACCGATCGATCGCGAAGACCGGGCGAGCCGGTGTGGCGGCATGACGGAGCTGCTGGAGCGGAGCCCGTTCGATCCCGAGAAGGAGCGCCGGATCGTCATCGTCGCCGACTGGCTGCCGCCCGATTTCGGCGCGGTCGGGCAGTACATGCAGATGCGCGCTCGCTCGCTCGCCGAGCGCGGTCACGACGTCACGCTGGTCGGACTCTCGAGCCGCGCCGGTTCCGAGACGCACGAGGCGAGGGGGAAGGGGGCGCTGACGGAGATCCGGCTTCCGGCGCGGCCGGTTCCCCGCGACTCGCTGGTCGGCCGCATGGCCTGGACGATCGCCACCGACCTGCGCCTGCTCTTCGGCGCGTTCCGCCGGCTGCGCGCCGCCGACGGCATCCTGTTCACCGGCTCGCCGCCGTTCCTGATCCATCTGCTGGCGCCGCTGAAGTTCCTGTGGCGGGGGCGGCTGGTCTACCGCATCACCGACTTCCATCCCGAATGCCTGATCGCCGCGCGCGACCGGCCGTCCCAGGCGCTCGGCCTGTTGCTGGCGCTGACCAACTTCTGGCGCCGCAGGGTCGACGGCTTCGAGGTGCTGGGCGAGGACCAGCGCCGTCGCCTCACCGCGACGGGCGTGCCGGCCGATCGCATCGCACTCGTGCGCGACGGCTCGCCGGTGTCGTTCGGGGCCGATGCGAAACCCGAGCCCTTGCCCGCCGATCTCGAAGGGACGTGCGTGCTGCTCTATTCGGGCAACTACGGAATCGCCCACGAGGTCGAGACCGTCGCCAGGGGCTACGAACTCCATCACCGACAGGGAACCGGGCGCGTGCGGCTGTGGCTGAGTGCCACGGGAGCCGGTGCCGAGGAGCTTGCAGCGCGCTTCGAGCGGCTCGACCTGCCGTTCCACCGGTCCTCGCCGGTGCCGCTCGAGCGCCTGCCGGGACTGCTCGAGGCGCCCCATGCCCATCTGGTGACGTTGCGCGATTCCTTCGTGGGGTATGTGATGCCGTCGAAAATCTACGCCTGCGTCGATTCGGGCAAGCCCGTCCTGTTCGTCGGCAGCGCCGATTCGGACGTCGACCTGCTCGCCAGACCCGCGCCAGCCGGGTATTGGCGCGTTCCATGCGGCGATGCCGCAGGATTTGCCGCCGCGCTCGAGGACATGGCCGACCGGACCGTCGGATGGCACCGATAGAGTTGAGTGTCTACTGTAGCAAAGGTCTTTAAAGAACTGAAAAATAGTGATATTAATCTTCTGTCGTTGTTGGAATTTCTTTGCGCCGAAGCTGCAGTTTGTACTATGATATTGCCACATTGTGGTGGCCATTCTGATTGTCTCCCGACCCCGCGTGGGTCGCGGAAGTTGGTATGCGAATTGTTTTTAATCGGGGCCTTGGCATGTTTTCCGCAACCTGCATGTTCGAACTTGCGACGATGCCCAGGTCTTGGCTTCCACCGTGCAATTCGCTAGTTTGTGCATCAGCTTGGGTGGGACCGGGTCGAATCGCTCGACGCGGACCAAGTGGGTGTGGCCTCGAAAACAATGAAGATGGCGTTTCCAGAACGCGCCGTCGGGTTGGGTTTCATGTCTAAAATTGCATTCAAGACGCAGGGTCTGATCGCAGCGTCTGTGCTGCTATGGGCGATGAACGCCCATGCGCAGGTAGGCCCTGACGTCGCCCAGGCTCAGCAGGGCGCTGGCTCGCAACAGAACGCTGGTCCCCAGCAGGGCGCAGGGCCTCTTCAGGGAGCCGCTCCTGTCCAAGGCGCGATCCCGGCGCCGGGCGTGAATACCGCGCAGGCCGGCGATCCGAGCCAAGGGCAGGGCAGTGGCCCGCAGCAGGGCTCCGGGCCGCTTCAAGGTGCCGGCCCGCTTCAGGGTGCCGGCCCGCTTCAGGGATCCGGCCCATTGCAGAGCGCTGGCCCGCTGCAGAGCGCCGGCCCGCTGCAGAGTGCGGGTCCGCTGCAGAGCGCCGGTCCGTTGCAGAATGCCGGCCCGCTTCAGACGGCCGCGCCGTTGCAGAACATCGCGCCGGTCGCCGGGCTGCCCGGCGGCCTGGAAGGTGCCGCGCCGCAGGGCGGCGGCCCGTTGCTTCCGGCCGCGCCGGCACAGATCGCGGCAGCGGCGTTGCCGCCGCCGGGAGGCATCCCGTCGATTCCGGCCATCATGCAGACAGTGATCGCGCTGACGACACCGCAGCCGCCGTCGTCGCCGCCGACCTCCTCGCCGCCGCCACCGGCGCCGCCGCCGATTCCACCTGTGGCAGGACCGCCGCCGCCGGCGCCCCCGCCGCCGATTCCGCCGACGGTGCCGCAGCCTCCACCCGTGCCGGCGCCGCCTCCGCAGCAGAACGCGTCCGGCACCTAACGGGCAGATGGTTCTGCGCGCGACTTATCGAGCGTACCTAGTACCCCAGTCCGGATGGCCTGCTGTTCCGATGACGATTAGTGCGAATCGCTCGCAGTTCGTCTGGATGCCCGTCATCGGCTGGGTGCTATTGAGTTGCGCCCTGTCGCCGGCTCAGGCACAGCCGGCGACCGCCACGCCGGCGCAGCAGACGCTCGACGAGCAGACTCCGCAGATCGACATTCCCGCGACCGTGGACAGCGGAGCCTACTACCAACCCAACGAGCTCGGCATCTCGCTCGGGGCGTTCACTCTCTTTCCCGCGCTCGAGCTGCAGTCGGGCTTCGACAGCAACGTCTTTGCCAGCAATTCCACGATCACACCGCAGGTCGGGTCTTTTTATGCGCTCGTGAAGCCGACGCTGGAACTTAAGTCCGAATGGCTCAACCACAGCCTGCGGGTCCTGGCTGGCGGCGCGTTCGGCGTCTATCCGTCCGCGAGCAGCCAGAACTACTGGAACGGCATCCTCCAGGCCGACGGGCGGATCGACATCCGGGAGGACATCTATGTGCCGTTCCTGGTCGGCATTCGCCGATCCACGGAACCGCTGGGCACGCCCAACACCGTGCTCGCGACGGCGCCGACGGTGGTCGATACGCTCCCGGTCGAGCTCGGCCTGTATCAGCGTTTCAACCGCTTCTTCTACCAGCTTACCGGCGCCGCGACGCGCTTCTGGTACTACGACAATAGCGTCATCACCACAGGCGCGCTGCCGGCAGCCAGCCGCAACATGGTGCAGTACGAGGAACGCGTGCGTTTGGGCTACGAGATCACCGACGATGTCGACATCTGGATCCAGCCCGGCCTGCAGCAACGCGTCTACGACCAGTTCATCAATATCGCCGGCCAGCAGCGCGACTCGCGAAGCTGGTACACCAATATCGGCACCACCATTCGATTCACCGAGGTCAGCAAGATCGAGGGTTATATCGGCTATCAGAGCCTGGTCTACTTGGCCGATGGCTTGTCGACGCCCGCCACGGTGTTCGGGTTGACCGGAAGCTGGAACGGCTACGCGCCTCTCACCATCCGCCCGGCGTTCATCCGGACGATCAACGAGTCGGCTCTCAGCAACTATTCGAACTACATCTCTTCGACCTACGGCTTCGATTTCATCTACGACATCCACGATGCCTGGCAGGCCGTGGGCGGCACGTCGCTCAATACCGCCGACTACACACCGGCGGTGAACACCGTCGGGCCGCGCACCGACTACTACTGGCGCACCTCGCTGGGGCTGCTCTACTCGTTGCGCCCCCAGGTTCAGTTCGGGCCGCTCTACGAACGCACGATCGCTTGGACCACCGATCTCGCCAGCGGCGGCCCGCAATACACGCGTGACCAGATCTCGGTCAGGCTCGTGACCAGACGGTGAATGTCGTGATCGCGCGTACCTCTTTTCCCGCCCGCTGCCTGGCGCTGCTGGCCGTCGCCGCCGCTTTCCTGGTCGCCGCCTGCGATCCGTCGGCGCCGCCGACCACCATGACCATCCAGCAGCCCTCGCTCGGTACGCAGAACCTGCGGCTCGGCGAATACCGCGTGGCGCCGGGCGACCGGCTGCGCGTCACGGTGCTGTCCGACCCCGAACTCAGCGGGGAGTACGAAGTCGATTCGACCGGCATGGTGTCGCCGCGAATGGCCGGCCGCGTGATCGTGCTCGGCATGTCGATGCCCGAGATCGAGCAGCTCCTCATCGAGCGCTATCGCAGCGGCGGCTACCTGCGCAATCCCAGGATCAGCGTCGATCTCGTGGCGCGCCGACCGTTCTACGTCGTCGGCGAGATCAGTCGGCCCGGCTCCTTCCCCTATGTGTCGGGCATCAACGTCATTCAGGCGATCGCGATCGCCGGCGGCTTCACGCGGCGCGCGTCGAAGACCCGCATCACGATTCAGCGCTTCAATGCGCAGTTGGGTCAGGAAGAGACGGTGACGGAGGATTCTCCCGTGGGACCGGGCGACATCATCCGTGTGCCGGAGCGTTGGTTCTAGGGACGTGGAGTAGCGTTTTGGAGCGGAGCGGTGTGGGACCGTTCCTGGAGTAACTGGCGTGCCGGCCGGCCCCGAAACGGGTCGAGATATGCATTGCTTGTGGGTGTCGCGAGCAGGGTTTTTCGCGGAGTGTCGTGGGATGGGTTCTTTGCCGCGGGCCGACCAGGTTGTCCTGGACGAGCCTCACCAGAACAGGACGTTGCCGGCGCCCGAGACGGGGCTCGCGTCGGTGCGTCCTGTCGACCAGCCCAACGAGCTTTGGGAATGGCTGCGGCTGCTCAACCGCCGCAAGGCGCTGATCATCGGTTGCGGCCTGATCGCGGCGGCCGTGATGGCGTTGATGCTCGCCCAGGCGACGCCGATGTACAAAGCCTCCTCGCGCCTGATGCTCGACACCCGCACCTTCAAGGTCGTGAGCACAGAGGCCGCGCTGTCCGGCGTCGATACGCTCAACATGGGGGCGATCCAGAGCGAGCTCGAGGTCATCCAGTCGGAGTTCCTGATCGGCCGCGTCGTCGACAAGCTCGGCCTCGCCAACAACCCCGACTTCAACGGCACCAAGCCGCCGGGCTTCATCGACAACGCCTTGCAGCCGCTGCGCGACCTCTGGAGCACCGGCATCTCGACCCTGCTGGCGCCGCCGCCCAAACCCCAGCCCGCCGCCGCCGCCAGTCAGCCCGCCCGCACCGGCCGCCCGGCAGAGGACAGCGACCCGCGCCGCCGCGCCGCGATCGGCGCCGTCGCCGGGCGCCTGCAGGTCTCGCTGCTCGGCCGAACCTTCGTGATCGTCATCACGTCGGAGAGCCCCGACGGAACGATGTCGGCGCGTATCGCCAACGCGGTGGCCGAGGCCTATCTCGCTGACCAGATCGACACCAAGAACGAGGCCAATCGGCGCGCCACGGAGTGGCTGGAGCAGCGCCTGGCCGAGCTGCGCCGCAACCTTCAGGTCGCCGAGGAGGCGGTCGCTGCCTATCGTCGCGACAAGGGCCTCGCCGGGAGCGCCGAGGGCGCCGTCTCGACCCAGACCCTCTCCGACCTCAACGCCCGCTACACCGCCGCCAAGGGCAAGCGCATCGAGCGCGAGGGCCGTCTCGTGGCCCTCAGCAAGGCGAGCCTCAACCCCGGCGAGCTGGCGAACATCCCCGAAGTCGCCAACAACACCACGCTGGCGGCGCTGCGTATCCAGGACGTCGACCTTACGCGCAAGGGGGCCGAGCTGGCCTCTCAGCTCGGCGACAACCATCCCAAGATGCAGGCGATCCGCAACGAGCTGAACGCCGTGCGCGCCCGTTTCATCACCGAGACCCAGCGCATCACGCTGGCCGTGCGCGCCGAGCTCGACGCCGCCAAGTCGGAAGAGGAAGAACTCAAGGAACTGCTCGACAAGGCGTCGGTGGTTTCCGGCGCCGCCAGCCAGTACGAGGCCGAGCTGAAGCAGCTCGAGCGTGAAGCCCAGTCCAACCGCACGCTCTACGAGGGCTTCCTGACGCGCTTCAAGGAGCTGCGCGAGCAGCAGGACATCCAGCGCGCCGATGCCCGCATCCTGGCCTACGCCCAGCCGTCCGGCGCGCCGTCGTCGCCCAATTACCGCAGCGGCCTCATGGCGGCCTTCGTCATCGGCTGCCTGCTGGGCATGGCTGGCGCCGTCGCCGCCGAGAAGCTCGATCGCGTGTTCCGTTCGGCGGCACAGGTCGAGGAAGCGACCGGCATCGGCGTGCTCGGCATGGTGCCCGAGGTCAAGGGTCCGGCCACCACGCGCTCCAACGTCGTGCAGCACGTGCTGGAGAACACCACCTCGCCGGCCGCCGAATCGATCCGCGCCATCTTCACCGCGATCAGCCTGGGCAGCCTCGACAGGCCGCCGCGCATCGTGGCCATCACCTCGTCCACGCCGAGCGAAGGCAAGACGACCTTCACCGCCTCGCTGGGCGGCCTGCTCACCAAGATGAACGCCTCGCGGCGCGTGCTGATCGTCGACCTCGACCTGCGTCAGGCGCGCCTGTCGGCGGCGCTCGGCCTCAACAAGGACAAAGGCGGCACGATCGACGAGTACCTCATGGGCATCAAAACACTCGACGAGTGCACCCGCCGCCACGACCTTTCGGGCGTCGACTACATCTGTGCCCGCGCCAACACGCCGAACGCGCCGGAAATCCTCGAATCGCACGCCATGAAGGCGGCGCTGGGCGTTTTCGCCGAGCGCTACGACCTCGTGATCCTCGACGGCCCGCCGGTCATGGCGGTGTCCGATGCGCGCATCATCTCGCGGCTCGCCGACTACACGGTCTTCATCGTGCAGTGGGCGAAGACGCCGCGCGAGGTCGTGAAAACGGCGGCCGCGGCGCTGCTGAGCGTCACCAGTCACGTCGGCATCGTCATCAACCGCGTGAATCTCGCCAAGCACGCCCGCTACGGCTACGGCGACCACGGCGACTACTATTCGCGCTACCGCGGCTATTACGGCTCCAACGCCGCCGAGGCGGCGGCCAGCGCCGCGAGCCGGCCGCCGCTCAAGATCGCGTCGCGCAAGTAAGGGCTGCGACGCCGATCGGCGCCGGACATCGGCCGGCGAAGCTCAGCCTACAGTCGCCACAGGGTGACTCCTGCCGGCGTCGTCGCCCGGTCGAGGAGGCCCGGCACGTCGGCCACGAAGCCTCCCGCCTCCCGTTTGAGCAGGGGCTGTACGAGCTTCCAGCCGCCGTCGCGATAGTCCTTGTGCGCCACCGCCACGACTACGGCGTCGGCCGGCTCCAGTTTCTCCGGCGGCGTGAGCTTCAGCCCGTATTCCTCGTGCAGCAGGTCGCCGTCGGCCATCGGGTCGGCGAGCTGCACGGTGATCCCGAAATCCTCGAGCTCGCGCACGATGTCGACGACGCGCGTGTTGCGGATGTCGGGCACGTTCTCCTTGAAGGTCACGCCCAGCACCGTCACCACCGGCCGCCCGCCCTTATGGCCGTTACCGGCGCGGCGCATGATGCTGCGCGCCACCTTGTTGGCGACGTGCAGGCCCATCCCGTCGTTCACGCGGCGGCCCGAGTGGATGACGTGCGGGTGGTAGCCGACCTCCTCGGCCTTGTGGGCGATGTAGAACGGGTCGACGCCGATGCAGTGGCCGCCCACCAGGCCCGGCTTGAAGGGCAGGAAGTTCCACTTGGTGCCGGCCGCCTCGAGCACGTCGCGCGTGTCGATGCCGAGCCGGTCGGAGATCAGGGCCACTTCGTTGATCAGGGCGATGTTGATGTCGCGCTGGGTGTTCTCCAACACCTTGGCGAACTCCGCGACCTTGATCGAGCCGGCGCGATGGGTGCCCGCTGTCACCACGGCGCGGTAGGTCGCGTCGACGATGTCGAGAGTCTCGGATGTGTCGGCCGAGACGATCTTCAGGATCGTGTCGAAACGACGCTCCTTGTCGCCCGGGTTGATGCGCTCGGGGGAGTAGCCGACGTTGAAGTCGGCCTTCCATTTGAGTCCCGACGCCTGCTCCAGAACCGGGATGCACACCTCTTCGGTGACGCCGGGATAGACGGTCGATTCGTAGACGACGATATCGCCCTTCTTGAGGATGCGCCCGAGCGTCGCCGAGGCGCCGCGCAGCGGCGACAGGTCGGGCTGCTTGCTGGCGTCGATCGGCGTGGGGACGGTGACGATGTGGAAATCGGCCACCCGGAGATCCTGCGGGTCGGACGAGAACGCGAGTCCGGGCGCCCGGAGCGCTGCCGCCTCGACTTCGCCGGTGCGGTCGCGGCCGGCCGCCAACTCGGCGATGCGCCGCAGGTCGATGTCGAAGCCCACCACCCGGAAGCCGGCCTTGCCGAAGCCGGCGGCGACGGGGAGGCCCACATAACCCAGGCCGATCACGGAGATATGCCGCTTCTTCATTGACGCAACTTGTGGCATCTCGCGCGGCCCATGGCATCCCTTTTCCGCCGTCCCGGAATGCAGTTCTCCCGCAATGGCGCGCTGGGGTGACGGGCTCGGGGCCTGCCGCGCGGCACGGGGCGGCGGTCGATCACGCCGATGGACGGGTGGTGAGGCGAGCGCCGACCTAGAGACGCGCGCCCAAGCGCAGCATGATCACGCTCTGATCGTAACCGCTGCCGGGCTGGTTCGAGTTCAGGTTGGTGTACTGATAGGTCGGGCCGACGAAAAAATGCTCGGTCGGCAAGTACACGGCGCCGATCCTGAACGTCACGTACTGATCGTACCGGGTACCCGGAATGCCGGCGACCGGAAGGTAGTCGGCGATCGTGTAGGCCGCGCGCCCGTCGAGGCGGATATTGGGACGGACGTTGTAGTTCACGTCGACGCCGGTGGACGTGTTGATGTAGGCAGCCGAGGTGGTCAGCGAGGAATCGTCGATGGTGCGCACCACGAACGGCTTGACCCACAGCTCGCGCAGCGGATTCCAGTATCCGGTCAGTCCGAACTTCGGCGTGCTGATGTTGGCGAACTGCGACGACTGATAGGTCTGCTGCATGTAGCCGGCGAAGATCTCGACGGCAGTGATGCCACCGAGGTCGAGCAGGATGCCGCCGACGACATCGAAGCCGCTGGAGCTTCTGTTGAGTCCGGATGAGTCGAGCTGGAAATAGGTACGCTGGTTCAGCCCGCCGCGAACCCAGACCTCGTAACCCGGCAGGAACTCGTAGCCGAAACGGGCGGCCTCGCGGAACTCGTTGCGATTGCGGTCGCTGTTGGGGATCACACCCTGCGCCGGTCCCAGGCCGTTGTCGAAATACTGGTAGTTGTCCAGGCGTCCGTCGAGACGGACATTGAACCGGTTGAACTTCTGGAAATACCCGACGTTGCCGATCGTCTGGTTGTAGACCGTGATCGGCACCGGGCCGGTGACCGTGTTGGGCGTGCCTCGTTCCTCGTGCCGGCGGTTCCACGAGCCACCGCCATAGACGTTCCAGTTGCGTTGGATGTCGACGCGGCCGTCGGCGCCGACGGACACGTCCTGGAAGTTGTTCAGGCCGGGATCGAGGCTGTACAGGCCGAACCCTGCCTTGGCGTAGACGTTCAGCATGTGGTTCGACCAGTTCGATCGCAGCTCGGCCGATGGCTTGATCTGCTGGATGAAGGCGCCCTGGCGCCCGCTCGAGACGGCGTAGACGTTGTCGTTGAACGCTTCGTCGAGCTCGAGTTCCGAGAAGAGCTTGAAGGAGCCGACCCGGATGCCCCGGGGATTGTAGTCCTCGGCCTGCCGCGCCGCCGGGGTGCGGTCGTCGGGCCTTTCCATGCGCTGTTGCGGCGGGCCGACAGCGCCCGGCGGCGACTGGGCGATCGCGGGAAGAGTCAGGGCGAGAGGTGCCGAGGCTGCTGCGATCAGGTGGCTCAATTTCATTCGGTTCTGCCTTGTGGTCGGGTCAAGCTCACATCGGCTCTAGAATGCAGGATCTCCTCCGATGCGCGGTCGCGACTCGCTCTCGCTACGTCGCGGATCGCCTGGCGCGATGACGTACGAAGCGGTTCCCGGCGGGTTGGGGGACTTGCCTAGCGTGCTCAGGATGTAGGCACGGTCAGCGGAGGCCGGCGCGGTCGGCTCGGGCTGTTGGGAATCGGCTTCCGAGCAAGCGGCAGTCAGAGTAGCGAGCGCGATGGCAATTCGTGTCGCCGTGGTCGCCATGGGTCCTGGGTCCCTCGAACTGATCCTGTCGACAAACTATCCTATCTGTACCCCGAACCAAACCCCCAATCCCGGGCAGAGCGGAGCGATGACGGGGCGGTGGTCATCGGGGCACCGTTCTTCGCACCGAAACGACGCTCGCGCCAGCCCTTCTGACGGGCGCCGGAACGCGCCATGATCGGCGTCAGACCTGACGACAAGCTTTCCGGGAGGAACCACATGCAGCGTCGGCTCAAGTTCGGGGCCTTCCTCGCGCCCCATCATCCGATCGGCGAGAATCCCACCCTGCAGTTCCGTCGCGATCTGCGGTTCGTCGAGCATCTCGACGAGCTTGGCTACGACGAGTTCTGGTGCGGCGAGCATCATTCTTCCGGCTGGGAGATGATCGCCTCTCCCGAAATGTTCCTGGCTGCCGCCGGCGAACGCACCAAACGCATCATGCTGGGCACCGGCGTGATCTCGCTTCCCTACCATCACCCCTACAACGTGGCGCAGCGCATGGTGCAGCTCGACCACATGACCGGCGGCCGGGCGATCTTCGGCTCGGGACCCGGCGCGCTGCCGTCCGACGCCCATACGCTGGGCATCGACCCCATGGTCCAGCGCGATCGCCAGGACCATGCGATCGGAGTGATCCGCCGCCTGTTCAAGGGCGAGCGGGTTACCGACAAGACCGACTGGTACACGATGCAGGACGCGGCGCTGCAGCTTCTGCCACTGCAGGAGGACATGGAGTTCGTCGTCGCCTCGCAGATCAGCCCGTCGGGCATGACGCTCGCCGGCAAATACGGCATTGGAATCATTTCGCTGGGCTCGATGTCCGACCAGGGGCTGCTGTCGCTGCCGACCCAGTGGGGCTTCGCCGAGAGCGCCGCGAAGAAGCACGGCACCACGGTCGACCGCAAGAATTGGCGCGTGCTGCTCTCCTGGCACGTCGCCGAGACGCGCGAGAAGGCGCGCGAGGAGGCCAAGCACGGCCTGTTGCGCTGGCACAACGAATACATCACCGGTACCCTGCAGCGACCGGGCACGACGCCCTTCGCCGATGCCGACGAAGCGGTCGACAAGACCGCCTTCATGGACGGCTCGGCCTCGGTGATCGGTACGCCCGACGACCTCGTCAGGGTGATCAAGGACGTCCATGCAAAGTCCGGCGGCTTCGGCACGGTGGTGGGCTTCGTCCACGACTGGGCCAACCCCGAGAACACGATGCGAAGCTGGGACCTGGTGGCGCGCTACGTCGTGCCCGAGATCAACGGCTACGTCGCCAAGCTCCGCGAATCGCAGAAGTTCCTGATCGACAACCGCGGCGTGTTCGACCGCGCAGGCCAGGCCATCATGGCCAAGATCATGGAAAACAAGGACGCGGCCGAGGCGCTCAAGGTGACCGACTCGCCGCGCTTCGCGGCGGCCTCGGCCTCGGTGCCGAAGCTCGGGAAGAAGGCGGTCTGATCGTTTCCGGGGCTGGCGGCGTCAGTTCTGCTGCTGCCGCCAGACGAAGATCGAGCTCATCGTGTAGTTGAAGGTGGCGCCGACGATCACGCCGGCGATGCCGGCGAGCCACCAGCTCTCGTTGGCCACGAACACCCACGAGGCGACGCCGATATTGGCGAGCGCGCCCACGCCGCAGACAACGTAGAACTTCAGCAGGCCGGCCAGCGCCGCGCTGCCGCGCAGCTTCATGTCGCTGTAGGTCAGCACGTTGTTGATCGCGAAGTTCGACGTCATCGCGACGACCGTCGCGACGGTCTGCGCCGCCTCGAAGCCCAGCCCCGCCAGCATGCAGGCGCGCAGCACGACGAGGTGGATCACCAGGCCGACGCCGCCCACGATCATGAAGGCGAGGAAGCGCACCGAGATCGCCCCCCCGGTGAGCTGGTGGACCAGCAGACCTACGAAGTCGAGCATGGCGCGGGCGTCGAACTTGGAGAGGCCCTGTGCGCGGGTCCGGAAGTGGAACGGTACCTCGGCAACGCGGACGGTGCTGCCGGCGCAGGCGAGGATGTCGAGCAGGATCTTGAAGCCCGACGGGATGAGCTTGGGCGCGACCGCCTCGAAGACCTCGCGCTTCAACGCGAAGAAGCCGCTCATCGGATCCGAGACCTGGCGGCCGATCAGCAGGCCTGCAAGTCGGGTGGCGAGGCGGCTGGCGAAGGCGCGGCGCTCCGAGAAGCCGGCGTTGGCGCTGCCGCCCTCGATGGCGCGGCTGCCGATCACGATGTCGGCCGCGTCCGCCTGCAACCTGGCGATCATCTCGGGCAGGACCGTCTCGTCGTGCTGAAGATCGGCGTCCATGACCGCCACGATGGGGGCGGCCGAGCTCAGCGCGCCCTCGATGCAGGCACCGGCCAGGCCGCGGCGGCCGACGCGACGGAGGCAGCGGACGCGCGGATCGGTCCGGGCGAGCTGCTTGGCGACCTGCCAGGTGCCGTCGGGGCTGTCGTCGTCGACGAACACCACTTCCCAGGACGTGCCGGCGAGCGCCTTGTCGAGCAGTTCCACGAGGCGGGGCAGGTTCTGCGATTCGTTGAACGTCGGAACGACGACCGAAACTGTCGGGGTGGGCGCTGGCATCCGATCCGACTATAGGCAGGCAGATCGCGCTTGTCTGCGGTCGACCCTGCCGTACAGTCCGGTCGGGGAGTTTGGTACCAAAGGGAATGAACGAATCATCACGCTGGTCGGCTTGGGCGCCGACCTTGTGCTTTGCGCTCGTCGCAGTCCTTATGGTGGCCTACACCGTGGTCGGCGTGATCGTGCGGCCCACCATGTTCTCCGACAGCGGCTGGGGCTTCCTCGGCTGGTACACCGAGCAGCACGCATCGAGATGGAATTTCTCGGCCACGCCCGACTCCGCCGATATTGCCCGCGACATCGAGCGGTTCATGACGGTGTGGACCCCGGGGCAGCACGTGCTGCCGGGTCTGGTCGAGCGGCTGGGCGTCAGTCTTGGCGTGGCGATCGTCGCCGTCGTTTCCGTGTTCTCGCTTCTCGGCCTGGTCGGCTGGTACCGCCTCTATCTCGCCTTCGGCTTTCCGCTCCAGACCGTCGCGGTGGCGCTACTGATCATCGCCTGCAATCGTTTCTTCAGCCTTCCCTTCACGATCTACAACGGCGGTGAGGTGCTGCTGTTCGGCGTCACGCCGTGGTTCGTTCTGCTGGCCTGGCGGTTGCGCGACTTCAGGTGGTTCGCCGTGCCGCCGCTCGTGGCCGGCATCGCCGTGCTGGTCTTCATGAAGCTGAGCGGCATCATCTTCGGCGTGGCCGTCGTGGGCGCTGCTTCCGTTTGCGCCGACCGCGCCTGGGCCAGGCGCGACACGATCCGCAAGCTCGCCGCCGCTGGCGTCACCGTCGCGCTGACGGGCGCGATCTTCTACCTGGCCTGGTACTCGAGAGGGAAAACGGCGGCCAGCATCATCGCCGAGTCGCTGCATCCCGATGGCCTTTTCTTCTACATCGCTCTGGCTGTCGGCTCGACCTGGAGTGCCAGTCTTTCCCTGCTCGACCTCGCGAGCTGGCTGCTCATGCATCCCACCCGGCCCATCCTGGAGTCCGTGGCTGCGCCGCTATACCTGTTCCTGCCGCTGGCCATCGCCACCTTCGCGGTGATGTGGATGCGGCTCGCCGACACCTACGGCGAATACCTGCGCTTCGCCCTGCTGGTCGCCGCCGCCGTCGCGGGCGTCCTTGTGGTGATGTGGGTGTCGGGACGCACGATCGGACTGGAGGAACGGCATTTCCGCGGGCCGTCGCTGATCCTGTTCATCGGCGTCGTCCATGCCTTCATCGGCACCCGCTCGCGTCTCCTGCAGGCCACGTTCGCGGCGGTCGCGGGGCTGGCGTGCCTCTACGGCGTCGCGTCGTTCGTGCAACGCGCCCAGACCAACACGCACTACGCGATGGGCGCGCGCGGGATCCGCCAGATGGTGCCGCCGCAGGTCGTGGCCTTCGTCCGCGCCATCGACCGGCCCGGCCCCGAGGCCGCCAGGACCCTGATCTTCATGCCCTCGCCCGAGATCGCCCTCGAGGTTCGCAACGCGCGCTTCTATTCCAATCACGCCGATTTTCAGCCGATCGAGGAGCTGAAGCGGGACGTATGGCGCGGCCGCGTCGACCGGCTCTACGTGATCATGCAGAAGAAGCTGGTGGGCGAGGGCAAGGCCGACGTGATCCTGCGGTCGTTCGTCGACTATCCGCGCGACGGCTGGACGGAGGTGCCGCTCGGCGACTTCGTCTGCTTCTATCAGGTCCGCGATTGAGCGCCGGATATCTGCACAGGACGGGAAGCCAGCCGGCGCGGGCGCGCGGATGGCTGGGGGACCAGGATTCGAACCTAGACTAACCGGGTCAGAGCCGGTTGTTCTACCGTTAAACTATCCCCCAAGGACCATGCCGGCCGGGCAGGGCGCAGGATTTAGCGACGGCAGGCCGAATTGGCAAGCGGGCCCCTCGCCGCGGGGCGTTTCCTAAGTTACCATCCGGTCCCAAGGAAAGAGTTTCGAATGGCCGGGGAATCCACGCCCAAGGGAGGCTGGCACAGCGGTCGCTTTGCGCACACTTTCGCTGCCATCGATCTCGGCACCAACAATTGCCGGCTCCTGGTGGCCAAAGCATCGATCGAGGGCTTCGAGGTGATCGATGCCTATTCCCGCCCGGTCCGTCTGGGCGAGGGGGTGGCGCTGAGCGGGACGCTGTGCGGCGACGCCATAGAGCGCACGCTGCAGGCGCTGGGCGTCTGCGCGGCGAAGATCGAGCGCAACAAGGTGACGCGGGCGCGCCACATCGCGACCGAGGCCTGCCGCCGCGCCTGCAACGGCGAGGACTTCCTGGGCCTCGTGAAGGAGCGCACCGGTCTCGCCTTCGAGGTCATCGCGCCGGCCGAGGAAGCGCGGCTGGCGCTGGCGAGTTGCGAGAGCCTGCTCGATCCCGAGATTCCCTACGGCCTGCTGATCGACATCGGCGGCGGGTCGACCGAGGTGAGCTGGGTGCGCGTGAAGCGCCGTGACGGTCGCCCGGGCTGCGTGGCGACCGAACTGGTCGACATGACGTCGGTGCCGTGGGGCGTCGTGACGTTGACCGAATCCTGCACGCGTGGACAGCCGCGCGAGAATCCGCTGTCCCGCGCCCGCTACGACGACATGGTCGAGCGCATCCGCGCCGATCTCCGGCCGTTCTGCGCCCGCCACCGGATCGGCGCAGCCATCGCGCGCGGCGAGGTCCAGATGGTCGGCGCCTCGGGCACCGTGACGACGGTGAGCGCCCACCATCTCGGCCTGAAGCGCTACAACCGCACCATGGTCGACGGCTCGCGCATCGGCCGCGACGAGGTCCTGCGTATCTGCGACGAACTTTCCGCGATGTCGGTCGCCCAGCTCACCAACCTTCCCTGCATCGGGGACGATCGCGCCGATCTGGCCCTCGCGGGCGGCGCCATCCTCGAGGCGGTGTGCCGCCAGTGGGCGGCGCCCAGCGTGCGCGTGGCCGATCGCGGCCTGCGCGAGGGCGTGCTGATGGACCTGATGCGCCAGGCCGACCGCGACGCCGATCCGCTCTGCCGGAAAGACGGGTGACATGACGCGTGACGGCAAGGGCAGCCGCCCCACCGGACGGCGGGCCACGGTGCGCGTGAAGACGGCACGCGGGCGCACGGTCTCCTCGCAGCGCTGGCTGCAGCGCCAGCTCAACGATCCCTATGTCGCCGAAGCCAAGAAGCGCGGCTATCGTTCGCGCGCCGCCTTCAAGCTTCTGCAGCTCGACGACCAGTTCCGGTTCCTGAAGCCCGGCGCGCGCGTGGTCGATCTCGGCGCGGCACCGGGCGGGTGGACGCAGGTCTCGGTCGAGCGCATCAAGGCGGCGAAGGGGACGGGCGTCGTGGTCGGCATCGACATCACGCCGGTCGAGCCGGTGCCGGGCGCCACGCTGATCGCCAAGGATTTCTACGACGACGACGCGCCGGCCGAGCTGATCGCCCTGCTGGGTGGCCCGGCCGACGTGGTGCTGAGCGACATGGCGGCGGCCGCCACCGGCGACACCCAGGTCGACCACATGCGCATCATGGGGCTGGCCGAGGCCGCCCACGACTTTGCGCGCCGGATCCTGAAGCCCGGCGGCACCTTCGTCGCCAAGGTGCTGCGCGGCGGCACCGAGCGGACGCTGCTCGACATGCTGAAGAAGGACTTCGCCAAGGTGCGCCACGTGAAGCCTGAGGCGAGCCGCGCGGATTCTGCGGAGATGTATGTCGTCGGCACCGGGTTCCGCGGCTGACCGGCCGCCACGCGACATTTTTCCACTGGCCGGGCCAACTGCCGGTTGCGCTATAGAATTCTCATGAAGAAGCTCTTCGGCAATGTCGTCGCCACGATCGTGTCGGTCGTGGTCTGCCTCGGGATCGCCGAGCTCGCCATGCGCGCGATCGACGGACTGCCGCTGTTCGCCGCGACCCTGCCGCCGGTCGGCGGCACGCTGGGCTCCGACACGACCAGAGGCCACTTCGACAAGATGCCGAAGCCCCAGGCCACGAGCTGGGAGCTCTTCAAGAGCAACCCGCCGCCGCTGCCCAACCGCAAGCCGGTGCCGGAGGAGTGGCTGAAGCTCGACGCGCAGATCAAGCGCGAGCCGACCTTCGGCGGCGCCCCCGACGCCATGCCCTTCCTGCCGTGGGACATGTTCAAGGCGTGGAACTCGGCCTTCGTCGGCGACGTCTGCAAGCACGTCTACCTCAAGAGCGCTCCGGGGCGGCTCTACGTCTACGATCCGCCCGACGGCCAGCCGCGCCCGCTCTTCCGGTTCCTGCCCAACGCCACGACGCCGATCGGCCTCGTCACCAACGACTATGGCTGGCGCGGACCGCCGGTGCCGTTCCAGCGCTCGCCCAGGACCATCCGCATCGTCTTCGTCGGCGCCTCGACCACGGCCGAGATCCATTCCTACGGGTCTTCCGGGCCCGAGTTCATCGGCCACTGGCTGAACGAGTGGGCCAAGGCGCGCAAGCTCGACGTCCGCTTCGAGGTCATGAACGCCGGCCGCGAGAGCGTGGGCTCCAACGACATCGCCCAGATCGTGCAGCAGGAGGTCGCGCCGCTGCGTCCCGACCTCGTCGTCTATTACGAGGGCGGCAACCAGTTCAACATGAAGTCGGTCGTCAAGGATGTGCCCACGGGCACGCCGCAGCCGGGCGGCCTGTTCGAGCGCTGGATGCGCGATCTCTCCGACCATTCGGCGCTGGCGCGCCGCATCGAAAGCTTCATGACGATCAAGGAGTGGCCGAAGCCGCCCTACGAGGTGACGTGGCCGCCGGGCCTCGACGAGCAGAACCCCGACCTTGGCTACAAGGACCTGCCGGTCAATCTCAACGCGATCATGGGCGACCTCGACAAGATCCGGGCGGCGCTCGCGCCGGTGGGCGGCGAACTCGCCATCGCCTCGTTCCACTGGCTCGCCAAGGACGGGCTGGAACTCAACGCCGGCCGCCACAAGCCGATCCTCGAGGGGCTGAACGTCGGCCAGTGGCCCTACCGCTACCGCGACCTCGAGCGGCTGACCGACTTCGAGAACCGCGTCTTCAGGAAGTACGCCGCCGCGCACGGCCTGCCGTTCATCGACGTCGCGGGCCAGATGCCGTTCGATCCCGAGCTGTTCAGCGACGCCTTCCACAAGACGCCCGAGGGCGTCCGCCTGAAGGCCTGGATCTTCTTCCTGGGCCTGCTGCCCGTCATCGAGGCCAACCTCGCGAGCGGCGCGTGGCCCAAGCCGGTGCCGACCGACATGGGCACCACGCACCCGGCCTTCACCGTGCCGCCGCGCATGATCCCTGTGGATTGCCGCAAGAAGAGCTGAGGCGTCGAACGCGTCCCGCGCATTTCTATGTCGCTTGAGGGCCGTTTCGAGCAATCTGGCACGGCCTGCGCCTGTGCATAGCCGCCAGTCATTGCCGTGCTTGGCTTGGCGGCGGCAATGTGTATAAAGGCTCGCCAACCCGGCGGTCCTCTCCCGAGGGCCGCCGTTTTCTTTTCTCCGTTCGGAGGTTGGCATGCAGATTCAGGAAGCGCTCACCTTCGATGACGTCCTCCTGAAGCCTGCCGCCTCGGCCGTCCTGCCCGGCCAGACCGACACCCGCACGCGCCTCACCCGCACCATCCAGCTCAACATCCCGCTGATGTCGGCGGCCATGGACACCGTCACCGAGGCCAACATGGCGATCGCCATGGCCCAGGCCGGCGGCATCGGCGTCATCCACAAGAACCTCGACGCCGAGGCGCAGGCCAACGAGGTGCGGCGGGTCAAGAAGTTCGAGAGCGGCATGGTGGTGAACCCGGTCACCATCCATCCCGAGCAAACGCTGGCCGACGCGCTGGCGCTGATGGAAGCGCACCAGATCTCCGGCATCCCGGTGGTCGAGCGCGGCAGCGGCCGCCTGGTCGGCATCCTCACCAACCGCGACGTGCGCTTCGCCACCGACAACGCGACGCCGGTCCACACGCTGATGACCAAGGAGCGCCTGGTCACGGTGCGCGAGGGCGCCACCAAGGAAGACGCCAAGAAGCTCCTGCATCAGTACCGCATCGAGAAGCTGCTGGTGGTCGACGACGCCTATCGCTGCATCGGCCTGATCACCGTCAAGGACATCGAGAAGGCCAACAAGTTCCCCGGCGCCAGCAAGGACGAGAAGGGCCGCCTGCGCACCGCCGCCGCGACCGGCGTCGGCGAGGACGGGCTGCGCCGGGCGCAGATGCTGATCGACGCCGAGGTCGACGTCATCGTGGTCGACACCGCGCACGGCCATTCGCGCGGCGTGCTCGAGGCCGTGACGCGCGTGAAGAAGCTCAGCAACTACACCCAGATCATGGCCGGCAACGTCGCCACCCGCGAGGGCGCGCAGGCCCTGATCGACGCCGGCGCCGATGCGGTGAAGATCGGCATCGGCCCGGGCTCGATCTGCACCACCCGCATGGTGGCGGGCGTGGGCGTGCCGCAGCTCACCGCGATCTTCGAGGCGGCCGAGGCCTGCCATGCCGCCGGCGTGCCGGCGATCGGCGACGGCGGCATCAAGTATTCCGGCGACCTCGCCAAGGCGATCGCCGCCGGCGCCGACTGCGCCATGATCGGCTCGCTGCTGGCCGGCACCGACGAGGCGCCGGGCGAGGTGATCCTCTACCAGGGCCGCTCCTACAAGTCGTACCGCGGCATGGGCTCGATCGGCGCAATGGCGCGCGGCTCGGCCGACCGCTACTTCCAGCAGGAGGTGGCGAGCACGCTCAAGCTGGTGCCCGAGGGCATCGAGGGCCGCGTGCCCTACAAGGGCGCCGTCGGCAACATCCTGCACCAGCTCGTGGGCGGGCTGCGCGCCGCGATGGGCTACACCGGCAACGCCACGATCAGGGACATGCAGCAGAACCGCCAGTTCCTGCGCATCACGGGGTCGGGCCTGCGCGAGAGCCACGTGCACGACGTCGAGATCATGCGCGAGGCGCCGAACTACCGCGGTGGCATGTAGTTGCGCCGCCGTGCGGGCACGCGCGGACAACCGCGCGCCTGGCGGCATGTGACCTAGCGCACTACCTCACCCTGAGGAGCCGCACGGAGTGCGGCGTCTCGAAGGGTGGGCAGCAGGGGGTGGTGTGTGGCCCATGCTTCGAGACGCGTGCTGCGCACGCTCCTCAGCATGAGGTTAGGGTTGGTGATCTATTTTTTCTTGAGAGTCTGTAGCGCGTCGGCGATCCGCTCGGCCGCGAGGACGTGGCCGGCGGGGCCGGGGTGCGAGGTGCGGAAGATCGCGTCGTAGCCCTTCTGCTCGACGGCCGCGTCGATCGCGTCGAACAAGTCGAGCGTGGCGAAGCCCGCGGCGCGGGCGCAGTCGAGCACGTGCTTTGAGAGCCGGCGCTGCTCTTCCCGATAGTCGGCGTTCTTCCAGACCCAGGGATCGTACTCGGCCACCACCAGCGTCGGCACGCCGAGCCGCGCGACGCGCTGCAGCAGGGGACAGGCCAGCGCCTCGCCCGTGCCGCGGGGCGAGACGCGGAGATGGTCGATCGACCATTCGTACTGCCAGCCCCTGTGGCGCAGCACCGTGTCGAGCAGCACCGACCAGCCGAACAGGCGCTGCCACAGGTCGAGCGTCGTCGCGGGGTCGGGCGGGCGCGGCACCGGCACGTTGTGCAGGCGCGGCCCGTCCCCGGCCGGCACGAAGTAGGGCTTCTCCGCGCCCCACACCCGCTTCATCTCGGCGCGGCGCAGGTTGTCGGCGATGAACACCAGCACCAGGGCGGCGGGCTTCACCTCGCCCGCCAGCCGCTCCGCCTGCAGCACGGTCTGGTCGAGCCCGTAGCCGCTCACGCCGGCATTGACCACCCGCCGCCCGAGCCTCGCCTGCAGCAGCGCCGCCCAGGTCTCGGCGTCGCTCACCTCGTCGCCGTAGGCATAGGAGTCGCCCACCACCAGGATCGGCGGCCCGGCGAGCGCGGCACCGGGCGGCGACGGCACGACGCGCCGTCCCTCCGCGTCGTGGGTGACACCGTTGGCGCTGTAGCCGGGGCGGCCGACGAAGCCCATCTGCGGGTGCCAGGTCAGGCGGCCGTCGCTCGCGGCCCGCGTCGCCTGGCGCTCTTTCAGGATGATGTTCGACCAGTCGAGCAGCGCCGCGGGGCCGCGCCACAGCCGGCAACCGATCTCCAGCACCAGCAGCGCGAACAGGACGGAGCCCAGCACGAGGGCGGCGCGCCCGAGCATGTCAGCGGAGCGCCCCGGCGATGGCCTTGGCCACCAGCGCGTTTCCCGCGCCGCTCATGTGCCACTGCACGTAGAGCTTGCGTGGCTGGCCGGTCGCCGCCAGCACATCCCAGGTGTCGAGCGTCGCCAGCCCGTTCTTCTGCGCGCAGGCCAGCAGACCAGCGGTCAGCCGCCGCTGTTCGGCCGCGAACGCCGGGTCGTCCCACACCACGGGATCGTACTCCGCCACCACCAGCACCGGCGCGGCCCCGGTCTTCTGCAGCTCGGCGAGCCGCGCCGTGAGCCGGCAGGCGATGCGCTCGCCCGTGCCCCTGGGATGCACGCGGAGATGGTCGCCGTACCAGTCGTGCAGCAGGTCGAGCCGGCGCAGGACGAAGTCGACCAGGAAGGAGTAGCCCAGCGTCCGCTGCCAGAAGGAGAGCGTCTCGGCGGCCGGCGCCCGCGGCGGCACGGGGACGCCGCGTAACTCGAGTTTATCCGCCGCCGGATCGAACCAGGGCTTGTCGGCGCTCCACAGCCGCCGCATCTCGGTGCGGCGGATGTCGTCGGCGATGAAGGCGACGACGATCGCCCCGGGCCGGTAGACCGGCGCCAGCGCCTCGGCGCGCAGCACGATCTGGTCGAAGCCGTAGCCCGAGACGCCGGCGTTCAGCACCGGCCGGCCGGTGAGCCGCTGCAGCTCGGCCGGCCAGGTCTCGCCGTCGGCCACCTCGTCGCCGTAGGTGAAGGAGTCGCCGACCGCCAGAATTGGCGCGCCTGCGCCGGCCGGCGCCGCGCCGTTGCCGCGCAGCCCGTCGCGCGGCACGTAGCCCAGCCGCGCGTCGTGCAGGTAGCGCCCGCCGTCGCTCTCGCCGAGCGTCTTGCGCGCTTCGAGCACGAAGTTCGGCCAGGCGAACAGCCAGCTCCAGTAGAAGGCCCGCAGCCCCACCTCGAGAACGCCCAGTCCCAGCAGCACGGACAGCGCCACGAGCGCGATGCGGCCGGGAAGGCCGGAGCCGGCACGTCGCGTACGGGGACGTTGCGCCTCGGGCTTATTCATCGTAGCGGCATGCTTTGAAAGGAAGACAGACGTGACACCGGGCGCGCGGGTTGCCGCCACCATAGAACTCCTCGACGAGATCGTCAGCCACGCCCTCGACAGCGAAAGAGGGCGGCCGGCCGACCTCGTCGCCAACGCCTACTTCCGCGCCCGTCGCTTCATCGGCGGCGGCGACCGCCGCGCGGTGGCCGAGCGCGTGTGGGGGATCCTGCGCCGCTACGGCCAGCTCACCTGGTGGCTGAAGCGCACGCAGCATCCGGATCGCGGGGGCCGCGCCGTCGTCGCCGCCGACCTGATGCTGGTCGAGGGCATGGACATGCGCCGCCTCGAGGCCGTCTTCGACGGCGGCACCTACCGTCCCGCGCCGCTCGACGAGGCCGAGCACCGCGCGCTGCGCCAGATGGAAGGACACTCGCTGCCCCATCCCGAGCAGCCCGACTGGGTGCGCCTCAACGTCCAGGAATGGGTCGCGCCGCATCTCGAGGAAGCCTACGGCGACGCGTGGGGCCGCGAGATCGCCGCGCTGGAGACGCCGCCGCCGGTCGACCTGCGCGTCAACCGCCTCAAGGCCGACCGCGACAGCGCGCGCGAGGCGCTCCAGCGCGAGGGCATCGAGACCGAGCCGATGCGCTGGGCGCCCGACGGGCTCCGTCTGAAGAAGCGGCTGTCGGTCGTCTCGGGCGAGGCCTTCCAGAACGGCCTGGTCGAGATCCAGGACGAGGGCTCGCAGCTCGTGGCCGCCCTGGTCGACGCGCAGCCCGGCATGCAGGTCGCCGACTATTGCGCCGGTGCCGGCGGCAAGACGCTCGCCATGGCCGCCGGCATGAACAACAAGGGCCGCGTCGTCGCCATGGACGTGCTGGAGACGCGCCTCGACCGCTCCGCGCAGCGCCTGCGTCGCGCCGGCGCGCACAACGTGGAACGCAGACCCATCGATGCCGACAACCGCAAATGGCTGAAGCGCCAGGCCGGCGCCTTCGACCGCGTGCTGGTCGACGCGCCCTGCACCGGCACGGGCACGTGGCGGCGCAATCCCGACGGCCGCTGGACCTTGAAGCCGAAAGACCTCGAGGAGCTGCTGCCGAAGCAGGCCGCCATCCTCGACGCCGCGGCGAAGCTCGTGAAGCCGGGCGGGGGCCTGGTCTACGCGACCTGCTCGGTGCTGCCGGCCGAGAACGAGAAGCAGATCGCCGCGTTCCTCGAACGCAACGCCGACTTCGAGGTCGTGCCGGTCGGCCGCATCTGGCGCGACGTGCTCGCGACCGAGCCGCCGGCCGACGTCGCCGACGCGCCCTATCTCCGCCTCTCGCCGCTGAGGCACGGCACCGACGGCTTCTTTGCCGCGACGCTGGCGCGCCGTTCTCCTCCCCATTCGAATGGGGAGGTGTCCGCGTCTGCGCGGACGGAGGGGTCAGAACCTCTCGTCGCGTCGGATATGACCCCTCCGTCGTCGTATGACGACGACACCTCCCCCGATGACGGGGGAGGAAAGCGATGAGCCGCATCCGTCGCGCCGGGCGCCAGGACGCCGCCGCCATCGGCCGCATCCATGTCGAGACCTGGCGGGCGACCTATGCCGGCCTGCTGCCCGACTCGATGCTGGTCTCGATGTCGGACGTGCGGCAGTCGGCGTGGTGGTCGCAGCTTCTCGCCGACCCCGGCGAGGCGCGCGGCGTGTTCGTGGCCGACGACGAGGAGGCGGGTGTCGTGGGCTTCGGGAGCTGCGGCCCGGTGCGCGACCGGCCGGAGCAACTCGACGGCCGCGAGCTGAAGGTCGGCGAGGTCTACACGCTCTACATCGAGCCCGACTTCCAGAACCGCGGGCTCGGCCGGCGCCTGCTCGACGCGCTGTTCCGCCAGCTCATGGCCGACCGCTGCGACACCGTCGTGCTCTGGATGCTGGCCGACAATCCGACGCGCTTCTTCTACGAGGGGCTGGGCGGCGAGCGGCTGGGCGAGCGGGTCGAATCCCTGGCCGGCGTCGACGTCGACGAGGTCGCCTATGTCTGGCGCCAGCTCAAGGTGCCGCTGGTCCGCCGGAGGCTGGCGGCGGAGGAGTAGCCTCGGATTTCCCCCCTTTCATGTTCCTCTCCCCCGCTAGGGGGAGAGGCTAGGTGAGGGGGCGGCGCAAACCTTATCCATTCTGCACCGTGCCGGCTCCCGGCGCTGATTACAGCGCCTGCCGCCGGCCAAGCGATTGGAGTGCTTCGCGCTTTGCGCGAAACACTCCAATCGCTTATATCGCCCCATGGCAGACCGTTTGCTGATCGTCGATTTCGGTTCCCAGGTTAC
>CAYQAY010000007.1:0-1536 GCA_964415585.1 uncultured Reyranella sp. | reverse complement strand
TATATCGCCCCATGGCAGACCGTTTGCTGATCGTCGATTTCGGTTCCCAGGTTACCCAGCTCATTGCCCGGCGCGTGCGTGAAGCCGGGGTCTACTGCGAGATCCTGCCCTTCCAGTCGGTCGACGGCGCCAAAATCAAGGCCTTCGATCCCAAGGGGATCATCCTTTCCGGCGGCCCCGCCTCGGTGACCGAGGGCCAGTCGCCCGCCGCCCATCCCGACATCTTCAAGGCCGATCTCCCGGTGCTGGGCATCTGCTACGGCGAGCAGACCATGGCCAAGGAGCTGGGCGGCCAGGTCGAGAGCGGCCATCACCGCGAGTTCGGCCGCGCCGAGATCGAGGTCAAGACCCCGAGCCGCCTGTTCGAGGGCGTCTGGGCGCCGGGCGACCGCAGGCAGGTCTGGATGAGCCACGGCGACCGCGTGACCAAGCTGCCGGCCGGCTTCTCCGTCATCGCGACCAGCGAGAACGCGCCCTTCGCCGCCATCGCCGACGAGAAGCGCGGCTATTACGGCGTGCAGTTCCACCCCGAGGTGATGCACACGCCGGACGGCGCCAAGCTGCTGCGCAACTTCGCGCTGAAGATCGCCGGCGCGAAAGGCGACTGGACCATGGCCGCCTTCAGGGAGCGCGCCATCGCCCAGATCCGCGCCCAGGTCGGCAAGGGCCGCGTGATCTGCGGCCTCTCCGGCGGCGTCGACTCCTCGGTCGTGGCCGTGCTGCTGCACGAGGCGATCGGCGACCAGCTCCAGTGCGTGTTCGTCGACCACGGCCTGCTGCGCAAGGACGAGGGCGAGCAGGTGGTCCGCCTGTTCCGCGACCACTACAACATCCCGCTGATCCACGCCGACGCCTCGGAGCTGTTCCTCGACGCGCTGAAGGGCGTCACCGACCCGGAGAAGAAGCGCAAGACGATCGGCGCGCTGTTCATCGACGTGTTCGAGAAGGAGGCCAAGAAGATCGGCGGCGCCCAGTTCCTGGCGCAAGGGACTCTCTATCCCGACGTGATCGAGTCCGTCTCCTTCACCGGCGGCCCCTCGGTCACGATCAAGAGCCACCACAATGTCGGCGGCCTGCCGGCGCGCATGAACATGAAGCTGGTGGAGCCGCTGCGCGAGCTGTTCAAGGACGAGGTGAGGGCGCTCGGCCGCGAGCTGGGCCTGCCGGCCGATCTGGTGAACCGCCACCCGTTCCCCGGCCCCGGCCTCGCCATCCGCATCCCGGGCGACATCACGAAGGAGAAGCTCGATCTGCTGCGCCAGGTCGATGCCGTCTATCTCGACGAGATCCGCAAGGCCGGCCTCTACGACGAGATCTGGCAGGCCTTCGCCGTGCTGCTGCCGGTCCGCACCGTCGGCGTGATGGGCGACGGCCGCACCTACGACCAGGCCTGCGCGCTGCGCGCCGTCACCTCGACCGACGGCATGACCGCCGACTACGCCCCGTTCGAGCACGCCTTCCTCGGCCGCGTCGCCGCCCGAATCATCAACGAGGTGCGGGGCGTGAACCGCGTGACCTACGACATCACGAGCAAGC
>CAYQAY010000006.1:0-106458 GCA_964415585.1 uncultured Reyranella sp. | reverse complement strand
TCGTCTGGGCGCTTGAGAACCCGGACCGCGGCGTCGTCGAGGCCGACGAGATGGACTTCGCCCGCAACCTCGAGATCTGCATGCCCTATCTCGGTCCGGTGGTCGGCAAGTACAGCGACTGGACGCCGCTCGAGGGCCGCGGCGCGCTGTTCCCCGAGAGCGTCGACAAGGCCGACCCCTGGCAGTTCAGGAACTTCCGGGTGGCTTAGAAGACATAGAAGAAACAACGAGTTAAAGGTCGTGAGCGCGAGGTGCCAGGTTTTGGCTAGGTCTTTTGCGCGTCGACATGCACCATTAGAGTAACCTGCAATTCGGAAATCTAATGAGCATTCCCGACTATCAAACCTTGATGTTGCCGCTGTTGAAGATCGCTGCGGAGCGCGAAACCCGAATTCCGGATGTAGAGGAACGTGTTGCCGATGAATTCGGTTTGACGCCGGAGGAGCGCAACGAGCTCCTCCCGTCCGGACGTCAGAAAGTGCTGCACAATCGCATGCACTGGGCGAAATTTTACATGAGCAAGGCTGGTCTAGTTGAGAGTCCCCGTCGTGGTCGGTTCATTGCGACCGCTGAAGGCCGTGCGCTTTTGGCCCGCAACCCCCAACGCATCGATGTCGAATTGCTCCATGCGTATCCCAGTTTTCAAGAGTTTTATCGCAGCAGTGGTACCTCAAACGCGTCAACTAGCGGTCAACCGGCAGATCTAGAAGTTCCTCCAGTCACATCATCGATAACTCCCGAAGAGCAAATAGACGCGGCATTCGGCGCAATGCAGTCAGCTCTTCGCGCCGACTTGCTAGAGCGCATCCTTCAAAACAGTCCGAGCTTCTTTGAAGAGGTGATCGTAGATCTCTTGGTAGCCATGGGTTACGGGGGCTCACATCGCAATGCTGCTGAGCAACTCGGGCGCTCGGGAGACGGAGGTGTAGACGGAGTAATAAATGAGGACCGTCTTGGGCTCGATCGAGTCTACGTCCAGGCGAAACGATACGCGCCTGCAAATTCTGTCAGCCGTCCCGACGTGCAGGCGTTCGTCGGGAGTCTCGTTGGTCTTGGCGCCACCAAAGGCGTGTTTGTAACTACATCCAGCTTCAGCCCACAGGCCGTCGATTTTGTTCGACACCTGTCACAGCGAGTTATCTTGATTGACGGTCGCCGCCTCGCAGATTTGCTAACCGAGTACAACGTGGGGGTTAGGACTGCCCGTACCGTAGAGTTCAAGCGTATTGATGAAGATTTCTTTGCGGAAGAAGAATAGCGGCTGGACAGTGTACTGTGCCACGACGTGGGCCTCTAAACGGCTTGGTCGTCAATGGCGAGTGCTTCTTCGGGAAGCTTGATTGCAGAACTAAAGATGGCAGATCAGTTTGCCGTTGCTTCACGCATAGGCTTTGACCAGATCAGCTCGTAAAGGCCTCTACCAGAGAATTGCTTTGCCATTCAGTCCTGCCGGGCATTCAGCGAGCTTTGCATAACGGATAGACCACCCGGGTCGAGAGAACCCGAGTGGCCAAGGTGTTAGAGCGCGCTACCGAGGTAGAGCATTGCTAGCACCAGATAGGCGAGGCCCATCAGGAGGTGTGCACATTCCATGCGTTCCTCCTTTCTCCGCGCACTTTGGCGCGGTTTCGACCACTTAGCAGGTCGCTGCTGAGCAAAAGTGCTCGATAGTCACTATCGATGATGATGTGACCAACACGCACGAATTCTTTGACGACGTTTGGTACCTCGTGTTGTGAAGAAGTAAGATTTTTTGTCCCTACAGCCCAGCCGGGAGCTTGGCGCTATCAGTTCGGCGCATCACAAATAGTGCACGCACCAAGGGACGAGCTGACTTCCGAGAAAAAGTGGCACCGGACGAGATGCTTCCAGAGCGCAAGTCGAACACGAGAGCGGTAGAGATGGCATTGTCATGGAAGGCAGCTAGCTCACAGCTTGTGCCGAGGTTCCGCTGAGGTAACGAATTTTTCGTTGCGACTTCCGGGTCGTGTGAACGGCCGTTTGCCAGCACTGCTGTCAGCCGCGCGTCTGGCGCGGGCCGGCCATGCGGCGACGGAGTTGCAGGTTCAGCAGGATTCTGCTAGGAGTGTCCCTATATTGACCGACATGCGCGCCGCCTCCGGGCGGGGCGCCTGGCCTGGACGTCTCACTCGTACGTAAGGGCTTCATCGGTCCGGCAACCGCCCGCACGCAGGTCCGCGGGAGCGAACACGAGGGATCCCGCCCGAGGGTGGGGATCGCCAAAGGGTGCCGGGGGAGGGCTCGTCCCGAACCGATCAATAAAATAGCGGGTGCCCGCCCCTTGGCCGTAACCGGCGGCGCGCCCCAAATCCGACGCGACACACGTTCATACACGCGCGAACACAAGCTGAAGACGCGATCCCGCCGCCTGCACGAGCGCTTGCACTGACTGCAAGCAAGGGCCGGGGTCGGAGGGTCACGGCCGATCGAGATCAGGTCCGACGATGCACGGCAGAAGGCGCCTCGTGGCGCCCGATGCCTTCGGGACCCCGACAAGCAGAGACCGCGCCGGGAAGCCGCTTCCCGCCGGCGGTCGGAACGAGGGCATACACCCCGACCCGCAGGGGCAGCATCGCTGCCGGCGTCCCGGGCAAAGGACGGAAAGAAGACAGCGGCACTGGCCACCAGGAGTTCGGGACCTTCCACGTCCGTGACATCCGCCAGTCTCACGGGACTCGACGTGTGCCCGCGGACGGACACGGGCGAACAATTCCGGACAGGCTTCGGGAGGTGTCAGAAGTTGTTCGGCGGCGACATCTCATGTCGGGCGTCAGTCGAGCCAGCGGCACCGGTCCAGGTCGAGGCGGCCGTCGGCATCGAATTCGAGGCCTTCCTTCTTCAGCAGTCGCCGCTGCAGGGCGTCGCCGCCGTTGCGCGACAGGCTGTAGGAGATCTCGCCCTTTGCGTTGACGACGCGATGCCAGGGGATCTTCACCGCCGGGTCGAGGCGCTGGAGGAGGCGGCCCACAAGCCGCGCGCGCCGCGGCAGGCCGGCCATGGTGGCGACCTGCCCGTAGGTCGCGACCCAGCCGCGCGGGATGCGGCGGATCACGTCGTAGATCGCGTCGGCGGCTTCCTTCTCGGAGCGGGTGGCCCGGGCCGGCTTCAGTCGGGGCGCGGGCAGCTTTAGGCCCTTGTCGAAACGACGCATGGGGGTTCCGCGCCGTCAGAAGAGGCAGTCTGCCCGTGCCGCGGCCGGGATCGGGTCGGCCGGCATGTCGAGGCGGCAATGATAGTCGAAGGCGGCGCGATAGGGCGCGGCGATGCGGGCCTTCGCCTGGACGGGCAGGACGACGCGGCCGTTGCGCCGGTCGATCTGCTGGCGGCCGTAGGCGACGCTCGAGCCGTCGGGGAAATGGGCCTCGAACATCGAGTGGCCCGCGGTCGAGGTGAATTCGAGGATCAGGACCGCGCCGTCGAGGCACTCGAAGCGCGGGCCGCTCTTCAGCACACCGGTCTCCGTCGTCTTTCCGGACGGCGCGGCGATCGACCATTGCGTGGACGCCCCCTGGCGCGAGGACTGGGCCTTCAGGACGCCGCAGGCGAGTTCGGATGTCTGGCCGTGTGCGGCCGTCGAGAGACCGAGCGCAAGGAACAGGGTGACCGATCCCTTCATGGTCATCACGCCAGGTAGGTCGCGCTGACACCGCCGTCGACGGTGAGCGTATGGCCGTTCACGTAAGCCGCGGCCGGCGAGGCGAGGAAGACGGCGGCGCCGGCGATCTCCCACGGCTCGGCCCAGCGTCGGGCGGGGCAGCGCAGCCGCATCTTCTCGCCCGCCGGCGAGGCGATCAGCGCCTCGTTGGTCTCGGTCGCGAAGAAGCCGGGCGAGATCGCATTGGCGGTGATGCCCCGGGCGGCGAACTCGGCGGCGAGCGCGCGGGCGAGGGCGGCGAGGCCGGCCTTCGCCGCGATGTAGGACGAGGCGCCGGGGGCCGCGAGATCGGCGGCGATCGAGGTGACCATGATCAGCCGGCCCCAGCCGCGTTCGACCATGCCCGGCACCACGAGCCTGATCAGCGCCTGGCCGGCCGACAGGTCGGTGTCGACGAGGCGGGCGAAGTCGTCCGGCGCGATCTCGACGAAGGGGCGCCGGTCGCGCTCGCCGACATTGTGCACGAGGATGTCGATCGGTCCGGTCGCGGACAGGGCGGCCGCCATCGCCGCCCGGTCGGCCATCTCGAAAGCGATGGCGTCGGCGGCGCGGCCGGCGGCCCGGAGTTCGGCGAGGCGCGGCGCCAGGCGGGAGAGCGACCTGCCGTGCAGCAGCACGCGCGCGCCGGCTTCCGCCAGACCCCTGGCCATTTCCCAGCCCAGGCCGCGGCCGGACCCGGTGACCAGCGCCGTGCGGCCGTCGAGGCGGAACTTGTCGGGAAAGGTCGACATGAGGTGGGCTGCTCGTCTATTGCGACGGCCGAGTTAGCTTTGGATTGCCGCATGCTGCAACTGCCGAGAGTCGTCGGTCATCGCGGGGCGATGGCCTACGCGCCCGAGAACACGCTGGAGTCGTTCCGCGAAGCCCGCAGGCGCGGCGCGACCTGGGTCGAGATCGACGTCAAGCTGACCGCCGACGGCGTGCCCATCGTGATGCACGACGCCTCGCTGAAGCGGACCATGGGCATCGACAGGCTGGTGGCCGAGGTGCGCGCGGCCGAACTGCCGGCGGCGGTGCCGACCTTCGAGCAGGCGATCGCCTGCTTCGCGGAGCTGGGGCTGGGCTGCAACGTCGAGATCAAACCCTGCGCGGGACGCGAGGAGGAGACGGGCCGCGTCACCGTGGCTGCGCTGCGCCAGCACTGGCCGTCCTCTTTGCCGGCGCCGCTGCTGTCGAGTTTCAAGGACGCCTCGCTCGCGGCCGCCAAACAGGCCGCTCCCGAATTCGCCCGGGCCCTGCTGATCGGCGAGCTGAAGGACGACTGGCACGGCCGCGCCGCCACGCTGGCCGCCACCGGCATCAACACCGACGGCAGGCGGCTCACGGCGCCGCGCGCAATCGAGGTGAAGAAAGCCGGCTATGTCCTCAGCACCTATACGATCAACGACCCGGACATCGCCCGGGTGCTGGTCGCCATGGGGGTCGACTGCATCATCACCGATGCCCCCGACGTGATCCTCGCCGGCCTCGGCCGATAACGGATTTGGGGGTTGCGTTCGGTGCGCAGTCTTGGTGGACTGTCATCAGACTGAAACATAAAAGACACATCGCAGTCTCGGGCCACGCCGATACATCGGTCGGGCTTCATTGGGAGGTTTACTCGACATGACACGGATTCTTCTGTCTTCCGTCGCGGCCGCGGCGGTTCTGGCCAGCGTGCCGTCTGCCATGGCGCAGACCGAGATCCAGTTCTGGCACGCCATGGGCGGCAACCTGGGCGAGGCGGTGAACGCCCAGGTCGAAGGCTTCAACAAGTCGCAAACCGAGTTCAAGGTCGTGCCGGTCTACAAGGGCTCCTACACCGAGACCCTGACGGCCGCGATCGCGGCGTTCCGGGCCAAGCAGGCGCCGCATCTGGTGCAGGTCTTCGAGGTCGGCACCGCCAACATGATGGCCGCCAAGGGCGCGGTCTATCCGGTCTACCAGCTCATGGCCGACCAGAAGGAGCCGTTCGATCCCAAGGCGTTCGTCGCCCCGGTCACCGGCTACTACTCGACCACCGACGGCAAGCTGCTCTCGATGCCGTTCAACTCCTCGACGCCGGTGCTCTACTGGAACAAGGAGCTGCTGCAGAAGGCCGGCCTCGATCCCGAGAAGCCGCCGACGACCTGGCCGGAGCTGGGCGAGATGGCCAAGAAGGCGGTCGCATCAGGCGCCAAGTGCGGGTTCACGCCGCAGTGGCAGACCTGGACGATGATCGAGAACTTCGGCGCCTGGCACAACCTGCCCTACGCGACCAAGGACAACGGCTTCGGCGGCATCGACATCGAGCTGAAGTTCAACGACCCCGCCCGCATCAAGCACATCGCCACGCTCGCTGAGTGGGGCAAGGACAAGACGTTCGTCTACGGCGGCCGCGAGGGCAAGTCGACGGCGCTGTTCACCGCCGGCGACTGCGCCTTCCACATCGCCTCGTCGGCCACGGCGTCGGCGATCGAAAGGGCGCTCGGCAAGGACAAGTTCGGCATCGGCATGATGCCCTACTGGCCCGACGTCATCGCCAAGCCGCAGAACTCGATCATCGGCGGCGCCACGCTGTGGGTGCTGCAGGGCAGGCCGGCGGCCGAGTACAAGGGCGTCGCCAAGTTCCTGAGCCACATCTCGAGCGGCCCGGTGCAGGCCAAGTGGCACCAGGAGACGGGCTACGTGCCGGTCTCGCTGGCCGCCGCCGAGATCACCGAGAAGGCCGGCTTCTACAAGACCAACCCCGGCCGCGACATCGCCGTGAAGGAGCTGACGCTCAACCCGCCGACGCCGAACTCGAGGGGCTTGCGCATCGGCAACTTCGTGCAGATCCGCGACATCGTCGACGGCGAACTCGAGGCGGTGTGGTCGGGCAAGAAGGACGCCAAGACCGCGCTCGACGACGCCGTTAAGGCGGGCAACGAGCAGCTCAGGCGCTTCGAAGCGGCCAACAAGTAGAGCCTTGCTGAGACCCTCCCCCTCCCGGCCTCCCCCGTCAGACGGGGGAGGGGCAAGAGAACTGCCTCCCCCATCATATGGGGGAGGTGGTCCGAAGGACCGGAGGGGGAGGGCGGCACGCTAGCTCCATGGAAAAACGCGTCACCTTCAACGAGCGCTGGCTGCCCTATCTCCTGGTGGCGCCGCAGATCGTCATCACCCTGGTGTTCTTCTTCTGGCCGTCCGGCCAGGCGATCTGGCAGTCGGTGCTGCTGGAGGACGCCTTCGGCGGCAACACCAAGTTCGTCTACCTCGACAATTTCACGCAGCTCTTCAATGACCCCGGTTACTACCACTCGGCGCGCCTGACGCTGGTCTTCAGCGCGCTGGTGGCGACGATCGGGCTCGGTCTCTCGCTTCTGCTGGCGGTGATGGCCGACCGCGTGATCCGCGGCGCCACCGCCTACAAGGCGTTCCTGGTGTGGCCCTATGCCGTCGCGCCCGCCGTCGCGGGCGTGCTGTGGGGCTTCCTGTTCAATCCGTCGGTCGGCATCGTGGCCTGGTCGCTGCAGGCGGTCGGCATCGAGTTCAACTACGTGACCAACGGCAACCAGGCGCTGCTGCTGGTCGTGATCGCGGCCGTTTGGAACCAGATCAGCTACAACTTCCTGTTCTTCCTGGCCGGCCTGCAGTCGGTGCCGAAGTCGCTGATCGAGGCCGCGGCCATCGACGGCGCGGGACCGGGCCGGCGCTTCTGGGACATCGTCTTTCCGCTGCTCTCGCCCACCGGCTTCTTCCTGCTGGTGGTCAACATCATCTACGCCTTCTTCGGCACCTTCGGCGTCGTCGACTCGCTCACCAAGGGCGGCCCGGCCAAGGCGACCGAGATCCTGGTGTTCAAGGTCTACAACGACGGCTTCCGCGGCCAGGATCTCGGCGGTTCCTCGGCGCAGTCGGTGATCCTGATGCTGGTGGTCGTGCTGCTGACCGTCGTGCAGTTCCGCTTCATCGAGCGCCGGGTGCATTACTGATGCCGGGACTTTTCACATGGTAGAGAACCGTCCGTTCCTGACCTTCCTGAGCCATTTCGTGGTGCTTCTCGGCGTGGTCGTCATCGCCTTCCCGGTGTGGATGACCTTCGTCGCCTCCACGCACGACCAGCAGACCATGCTGAAGGCGCCGATCCCGCTGCTGCCCGGCCCCTACCTGATCGACAACTACGCCCAGGTCATCACGGAGGGATATGGCCGGGTCGGTTCGGTTGCGGTGTGGCAGACGCTGACCAACAGCCTGATCATGGCGCTCGGCATCACCATCGGGAAGATCGCGATCTCGATCATCGCCGCCTTCGCCATCGTCTACTTCCGCTTCCCGTTCCGGATGACCTTCTTCTGGGCGATCTTCGTCACCCTGATGCTCCCCGTGGAGGTCCGCATCGTGCCGACCTACGGCGTCGTCGCCAATCTCGGCATGCTCGACTCCTATTCGGGCCTGATCATCCCGCTGATCGCCTCGGCGACCGCGACGTTCCTGTTCCGGCAGTTCTTCCTCAGCGTCCCCGACGAGCTGACCGAGGCCGCGCGCGTCGACGGCGCCTCGCCGATGCGGTTCTTCTGGGACATCCTGCTGCCGATGAGCCGGACCTCGATCGCCGCGCTCTTCGTCATCCAGTTCATCTACGGCTGGAACCAGTATCTCTGGCCGCTCCTGATCACGACCAAGGAAAGCTTCTACACCGTCGTCATGACGGTCTCGCGCCAGGCCAACGTCGTCGACTCGGTGCCGAGCTGGAACCTGCTGATGGCCATGGCGATGCTCGCCATGCTGCCGCCGGTGCTGGTCGTGGTGTTCATGCAGCGCCAGTTCGTGCGCGGGCTCGTCGAGACGGAGAAGTAAGGCCATGGCGCAAGTCCACCTGCGCGGCGTCAGGAAGAGCTACGACAAGCTCGAGGTCATTCACGGCGTCGACATCGAGATCGCCGACGGCGAGTTCATCGTCATCGTCGGGCCCTCGGGCTGCGGCAAGTCGACCCTGCTGCGCATGGTGGCGGGGCTGGAGCGCATCACCGGCGGCGAGATCGCCATCGGCGACCGCGTCGTCAACGAGCTGGAACCCAAGGATCGCGACATCGCGATGGTGTTCCAGAACTACGCGCTCTATCCGCATTTCAGCGTCTACGAGAACATGGCCTACGGCCTCAAGATCCGCGGCCTGTCCAAGGCCGAGATCGACCAGCGCGTGCAGAAGGCCGCCGGGATCCTCGAATTGGGCACGTTTCTCCAGCGCCGGCCGCGCCAGCTCTCGGGTGGCCAGCGCCAGCGCGTCGCGATGGGCCGCGCCATCGTGCGCGAACCCGCCGTGTTCCTGTTCGACGAGCCGCTCTCCAACCTCGACGCCAAGCTGCGCGTGCAGATGCGGCTCGAGATCAAGCGCCTGCAACGCGAGCTCGACGTCACGTCGATCTACGTCACGCACGACCAGGTCGAGGCGATGACCTTGGCCGACCGCCTGATCGTCATGAATTCGGGCGTCGCCGACCAGATCGGCACGCCGATGGATGTCTACGAGCGGCCTGCCTCGGTGTTCGTGGCGGGCTTCATCGGCTCGCCGTCGATGAATTTCCTCGCCGCCAAGGTGTCCAACGGCGGCAAGGCGGTGGAAGTCGCCGGTCTCGGGATCGCGGGTGTGGCGCTGCCGCTGGCGCGGCCGACCTCGGCGCCCGAAGGCACGTCGATCGCGCTCGGCATCCGGCCCGAGCATCTGCTGCCGGCGTCCGATGGTCCGCTGGAATTCACCATCGAACTGGCAGAGCCGCTGGGCGCCGACACGCTGCTGCACGGCCATTTCGGCGATGCCCGCGAGCTGGTGACGGTGCGCCAGGGCGGCCATGTGCTGGCCAGGCCCGGCGACAGGCGGCGCTTCGCCGCCGATCCCGGCAACCTCCATCTGTTCGACTCCCAGAGCGGCAAGCGCATTGCCGATGCATGAGCTGACGTCTTGCAAGGATCGCGAGTTTTCTGGATATCTCGGTGATGGTTGATTCCGAAGAAGCGTTTCTGAGCGGGCTTTTTGCCAACAACCGCGCGTGGGCGGAGAAGATCGAGAAGGAGAACCCCGGTTTCTTCGACAAGCTGGCGAGGCAGCAGGCGCCGCGCGTGCTGTGGATCGGCTGCTCGGACAGCCGCGTCCCCGCCAACGAGATCACCGGCATGCTGCCGGGCGAGGTGTTCGTTCATCGCAACGTGGCCAACCAGGTCATGATGGTCGACTTCAACTGCCTCGCCGTTCTGCAGTATGCCGTCGAGGCCTTGCGCGTGCGCCATGTCGTGGTTTGCGGCCACTATGGCTGCGGCGGCGTGAAGGCGTCGCTCAAGAACCATGAGCTCGGTCTGCTCGACAACTGGTTGTACGGCATCAACGTCCTGAGCCGTCGCTACGAGGACCAGATCGTGGCCCAGCCGCACAAGGCCATGCAGGTCGACGCCCTGTGCGAGATCAACGTCATCGAGCAGGTGCGCAACGTCTGCCGGACGACCATCGTCAAGAACGCCTGGCGGCGCGGCCAGGACCTGTCGATCCATGGCTGGATCTACGGCATCCAGGACGGCCTGCTGCACGATCTCGGTGCGACGATCAGCGAGGCCAAGGGCGCGGAGCAGGCGCTGGCCGACCTGCTGTCGGGGCCGCGCCTGCGTCACAGAGCAGCTTGATGGATCTCAACGCGATGGTGTGGGGGGCCAAGGCGGCGCTCCAGCAGGTCTTCATGCTGTCTGCGCCGCTGCAGCTCCTCGTCTTCGTCGTCCACGGCGCGATCGTCTGGGCGCTCGCCTTCTCGTTCCTGCGTTACTTCAACCGCAAGCCCGAGGTCCTGCAGTGGACGCCGGTGGCGCCGTTCTTCGCCGCCATCTCGATGATCTTCGCGCTGTTCCTCGCCTTCCACGCCGCCGACATCTGGACGCACAAGCGCGAGGCCGAGCGGGCCTTCATCCAGGCCGGCTCGGCGATCAAGCGCTTCGACGAGATGGTCGGGCCGACCCAGCTCGACATTCCCGAGGCCCGTCGCGAGCTCGGCCGCTACGTGAAGTACGTCTACAAGGACGAGTGGCGGAAGAACCGCAACCAGCGCGGCAGCGACCGCGCCGAGGCGGCGTTCCGCAACCTGCAGGACATCGTGCTCAAGGCCACGCAGACCCTGCCGGCGCCCACGGCCACGCAGCTCAACGTGCTGATGAACGACATTTCGCGGACGCGATCGGACCGGCTGTGGATCGGCGGCAATCACACCGAGGTGTCCTCGTGGCTGGCCGTGATCCTGCTGGGGTTCCTCACCCATCTCGCCGTGGCGTCGGTCCACTTCGACCGCCAGAGGGCCGGCGCGGTGGCGCTGGCGCTGCTCGCCTCCACGACGACCATCGGCTACTGGTCGCTCGGGATCGTCGCCGATCCCTACCGTCACTCGGGCCAGCTCAACCCGGCGGCGTGGATGGAGACCCTGCCGGAGTGACCGGCGGTGCGGGCGGGCGATCGCCCTCCCAGTCGTCGCGGTCGGCGGCGGCCATCGCCGGGCCGGATGCCGAAGCCGTGGGCTTCAGGATGCAGGGCGCCGCGTCGCCCCTCTTCGTGCCGCGACCGCTTCCCGGCGGCCACAGGGTGAAGCCCCAGCAATCGGCCTCGCGGGAGTCGAGCCAGCGCATCTGTGTGGGCGCGGTGAAGTGCATGAACGCGAGGACCGATCCGTAGGGTGTGCCCCGCGCCAGCGCGTTCTGCGCGATCACCTCGTTGCAGGCCATCGAGCGGCTGCGGTCCCTCGCATCGTGGCACGAATGCAGGCCGAGCCGGCCGCCGTCCCTGACGACCCGGTGAATGCCCGACAGGAACAGGATCTGGGCGCAGGCCGAGGCGCAGACCGCGCCGCTCGGGACGACGGTGGAGACCTTCTCCTGGTCCATCACCGCCACCATCGCGAAGGCCTCGCTCGCCAGCCCGCCGGGACTGTCGAGCCACAGGGTCTTGTGCCCGAAGCCGTCGCGACCCGCGCCCTTCAGCGCCCTGCGCAGCCGCTCGGAATCTCCGAACCCGATCTTGCCGGAGCCGACCACGATCTGCCGTCCGTCGCCGTCCGGCTGCGTCGCGAAGGTCATCGCCGAGGCCGGCTGCACACCCCATGCCAGGACCATGGTCGCGGCGAGGGCCAGGGCGCGGATCGATGGTATGCGGTCGAGGGTCGGCATGCAGTCCTCCTGCCGGCCTCTATGGAACGGATTCGCGCGTGGCGCCCGAGCCGACGTTTCCATCGTGGAGACACCCGGCGGTGCCGCGGCCGGACGGAGGCGGGGAAGGCATGTACTACCGTCGCGATTCGGGGCGTCGGCACCCTTCCAATCCGGAAGCGATTTGCCCGGCTGGCGCATCGGGCCGATTGCCGTAAGCTTCGGCCCACGATGCCGATCAAGGCCCTTCTGCTCGTCGCGACTCTCCTGATGGGGCTCCTGGCGTTCTCCATTGCCTGGTCGACCGTGGGGCAGTCGGAGGTGCTGACGGCCGACGATATCCGCGCCTTCCTAGCGACCGCCCGGGGCCACCCCTGGGCGCCGGCGCTCGTCCTGGCGACGTTCCTGCTGGGTGCCCTCGTGGTCTTTCCGGTCAACATCCTCGTGCTCGCGACGGCGGCGGTTTACGGCCCCTGGTGGGGCTTCCTCTACGCCGCGCTGGGCGCGTTCAGCAGCGCCTTCGCGGTCTACTTCGTCGGCGCCTGGGCGGGCAAGGAACCGCTCGGCCGCCTGTTCGGCGAGCGCTGGCATCGTCTGCTCGACGGCGTCCGCCGCCAGGGCATCCTGGTCGTCGTCGCCTGCCGCGTCTTCCCGGTCGGGCCGGGCACGCTGGTCAACCTGGCGCTGGGCGCCAGCGGCATCCGCCTGCGCGACTTCGCGATCGGGACGTTCGTCGGCATGACGCCGGGTCTGCTGCTGGTCTGCCTGATGGGCGATCGGCTGATGGCGATCTGGGCGGAACCGTCGGTCGGGCAGGTCGGCCTCCTGCTGCTCTGCCTGCTCGGATACTTCTCGCTCGTCGCGGTCGCGCAGCTCCTCTTGACGCGCTATCGACGCCGGTATCAACAGTAGCCGGGTTCGATCGAATGCTCTTCTGCACCTACAACATCCACTACGGCGTCGGCGCCGACGGCAGGTACGACGTGGCGCGCATCGCCGACGCGCTGGCCGAGGCCGACATCGTTTCCATCCAGGAAGCCGTCGCCGGCTGGCCGCAGAATGCCTTCGCCGACCAGACCGCCGAGATCGCGACGAGACTGAACCGCTACCACTGGTATCACGGCGCCATGGAATCCGACGCCAGCGAGGTCGGCGCCGACGGCCGGATCGTCAATCGCCGCCGCTCGTTCGGCAACGCCGTGATCTCGCGCTGGCCGATCGCCTGGGCGCGCGGCCATCTGCTGCCCAAGAACGCCCTGGTCGACCGCTTCGATCTGCAGCGCGGCTTCGTCGAGGCCGCGGTCGCCGCGCCCTTCGGCCCGTTGCGCGTCCACAGCGTCCATCTCAGCCATGTCGGCCCCCAGCAGCGCCTGCCCCAGGTCCGCGCCCTGATGGACACGGTGATGAACGCCCGGCGCACCGGCTCGACCTGGGACGGCGCCGGCAGCGGCACCTTCATGTTCCAGGAACGCCGGCCCGACGTGCCTGCCCCGGCGATCCTGGCCGGCGACTTCAATTTCACGCCGGCGCATCCGGAATATCCGCTGATCTGCGGCGAGGTGAGCCCGCAATACGGCCGGCTCGCCACCACGATGCATCTCGCCGATGCCTGGACCGCCGCCGGCAACGGCGAGGATGTCGACACCTTCCCGCGCGAGGGCCGCATCGACCACATCTTCGTCACCCACGACATCGCGTCGAAGGTGAAGAAGGCCTGGATCGGCTACGGCATCCCGGCCTCCGACCACTGGCCGGTGTTCGTCGAGTTCGATCTGTAGGACGAGCGGCGAACTCGAGAAAGCTACCTCAGCTCGAACGGGTAGATGACCTTCCAGTCGTTCTTCATGTCGACGACCGTCCACTTGCGCCGGACGGCCTCGTCCCATGCCTTGTCGAGCCGGCCCACGGGCGAGGTGCGGTCGTAGGCGTATTCGCGCACCGAGTCGGTGTGGTGGACCAGGCCCATGAAGCGGGCGCGGTTGCCGGCCGCCGTCCATTCCAGCATCTGCTGGTCGCCGTCGGAGTTGCCGAAGGTGAACACCGGCCGCCTCCCGATGAAGCGGTTGATGCCGACCGGCTTGCCGGGCCCGTCGTCGATGAACTCGACCTTGGCCTCCTTGCGCAGCACCGGCACGCCGTTCGCGGGCAGTTCGTACGTCGTCACGCCCGACGAGCCCACGACCTGTTCCGGCGGGACGCCGTAGATGCGCTCGGTCCACGGCCGCATGAACTCGATGCCGCCGCCCGAGACGATGTAGGTCTTGAACTGGTACGCGCGCAGATAGGCCAGCAGCTCGAGCATCGGCTGGTAGACGAGGTCGGTGTAGGGGCGGCGGAAGCGCGGATGCCGCGCCGTCGCGATCCAGTCGAGCACGGTGGCGCGGAACTCCTCGGTGGTCTGGCCGGCATGTGTCGCCGCCATGATCTCGAGGAGGCCCTTCTCGCCCATCGCCGCGAGCGCAGCGCGGTCATCGGCGAGGACGGCGCGGAACGGCTCCTGCGTCCGCCACTGCGGATTGCGGCTGGCCATGGCCTTCACGCGGTCCATGGCGAACATCACCTGGAAGTAGATCGGCTGCTCGGTCCACAGCGTGCCGTCGTTGTCGAAGCAGGCGATGCGCTCTGGGACCGGGATCCAGTCGCGGCTGCCCATCGACGTCGTGCGGTCGACGAAGTCGAGGATCGCCTTCTTCGGCGCGGTGTCGTTCCACGAGGGCAGGCCGTCGCCCTGCGCCTGCGCGGCGCGCCCGACTCCCGCAGCCGCGGCGACGAGCGAGCCGGCCAGAAAGCCGCGGCGCTTCAGGTGACCGCCTCGACCCGTCCGCTGAGGTCCATGAGGCCCAGCTCGACGATCACCTGCGGCTGGATCTTCTTCACCTGGTCGCGGAAGGCGCGCAGCGCCTGCTGGTTCATCGCCGTCTCGTAGGCGCGGTCGGTCTTGATGCGGTCGCCGTAGGCGACGGCCGCGGCGCCGCAGTCGCGGTGGGTGAGGCCGACCACGCGCTTCACGTTGTGGAGCTGCACGGAAGTATTGAGGTTGGCCTCCCAGGTGGCGCGCCACTCCTGGAACACCGGCGCGACCGCGGCGATCGGGCCGCCGGCGATGTTGAACTGGCTGTAGGCGTTCTGCCAGCCGCGCGCGGCCATGTAGGCCCAGGTGTTGGTGGTGAAGCGCGGATCGATGCACTTCATCAGCATCGCCTCGTAGCCCGTGTCCTCGACCGCGAGCGCCGGTGCCGCGACCGAGGCTGCCGCGGCGAGAGCCCCCACGCCGAGACCGAGAGCGCGGCGCCGGGAGAGGGCGGCGAGACAGCCGCAACCGGAATGATGGAAATGTCGGGACATGCGCGACCTCGCGGGCTGATCGGGTGCGCGGAATTTCTACCATGCCGGCTGGTCGCCGGCCACGCAGGGTCAGTCGCCCTTCTTCCCTCCCAGCGTTCGGGCCTTGGTCAGGGCCTCGACGCAGCCCGGCTCGTTGCCGCGCTCGGCTTCGGCGCGGGCGGCGACCAGCAGCGACTGGAAGGTCGTGCGCTCCACGGCGCGGGCGTCCCGGGGCGGCGCCGGCGCGATGTCGGGCAGCGTCGGCATGGCGGCGCCGGCGGAGGGCGGCGGCGCGATTACCGAACGGTCCTGCACCGGCGGCGGCTCGATGACGCCGCCCGAGCGCGCCATCTGGTCGGGCGTCGGCATGCTGCCACTGTCGGGCGCCACCGTCGGCGGATCGGTCGAGACCCCGCGCTCCGCGGCGAGCGCCTTCACCTCGTCCAAGCAAGCCGCCGCGGCGGCGTCCGGCCACGCGAGGAGCAGGGCGAGGCTTGCCAGGAGCAGGCGGGGGGCGAGACCATCCATTCCGGGGGAACGCCGGCCGGCGGCCGAAGTTGCAGGTCCAGCAGGTTCATGGTAGGAAAAAGACTATTGTGGGCCGGTTGCGACAGGACGCCGCCGCGCCGAAGCGCCCGGCACAGATCCGCGATTCGGCGCGGTGCTGCAGGAGCGTCGGCGCTGTACCGCGGGGTTCCGTCAAACCCTTGATCCAGTTTGCGGTTTGCCCGCCTGCGGCACACACAGCGGCACAGCTCGCAGGGTCAGGCGGCACGTTTCGTGTGCCGCTGCCCCCGCCGCGGCGCCGCCGTCAGGTCGAGGTCCTGGGGTACTTGATCGTGCAGCCGTAGGCGCGGGTCGAGGCCTCGCTGACCGGCTTGCCGGCCAGCACCTCGTCGAGCGCGACACGGACATACTGCTTGGCCTTCGGCACGTCGGCGGCGCTCGACGACGGGATCGAGTCGATGCCGCCTTTGTAGACCAGCGTGCCCTTGGCATCGACGATGTACATGTGCGGCGTGACCGTGGCGCCGTAGGCGCGCGCGATCTTGCTCTGCGGGTCGATCAGCACGGCAGCCGGCGCGGCCCCGCGGCTCCTGGTGAGCTCGTTGGCCTGGGCCGGCGTCACCGCGCCCTGCTCGCCTGCGGCGTTGGAGGCCAAGGTCAGCCACACCACGCCCTTGGCGGCGGCTTCGCGCTGCTGTTCCTGCATGTTGTTGGAACTGTAATGCTTGCGCACGTAGGGGCAGTCGTGATTCGTCGTCTCGAGGACCACGACCTTGCCCTTGAGGTCTGCCAGCGACCAGGTCTTGCCGTTGGAGTCCGTGCCGGTGAAGAGCGGCGCGGGCTTGCCGACCTCGGGGCCGGCGGTCGCGAAGGCGGCGACGGGGGCGAGGGCCACCGCGGTGGCGCCCAGGATCACGGAGCGGCGGGGAGTAACGATCTTCGACATACGGCCTCCTAACGCTTGGCTAGCTGGATGGACGACAATTCCGACAGGACGAGCGACTCGGTGAGGACTTGGGGCAAAATCTTCGGTCTGTCCGCCCCCGGCGCCCAGAGGAGATAGAGCGGCACGCCGGCGCGGCCGAGCTCCTTCAGTACCGCCGTGATCTCGGCGTCGCGGTTGGTCCAGTCACCCTTGAGCTTGACGACGCCGGCCTGCTCGAACGCCTTCCTCGCCGCGGGCGTCTCCAGCGCGACGCGCTCGTTCACCAGGCAGGTGATGCACCAGGCGGCGGTGAAGTCCACGAACACCGGCTTGCCGGCGGCCACGGCCTCGTCCATGCGGGCCCGCGAGAAGCGCTCCCAGCCCTCGAAACTGACGCCGGCGCTCGGCGTGCCCGACGCTGAGGCCGCTGTGGCCGGGCCGTCCTGGAGCTTGATCGTGACGGCCAGAGCCAGCAGGACGGCGACGGCCGCGACGCCGCGGCGGATCCAGGTGCCGGCCGGCGCAGGCGAGCCCGCGTTCAGCAGCCAGATCGCGAAGGCGATCAGCACCATGCCGCCGAGCGCATAGAGCACGCCGTCGGCGCCGGTCTGCTGCGTCAGCACCCAGATCATCCAGACCGCCGAGGCGTACATCGGGAAGGCGAGGAACTGGCGCAGCCGGTCCATCCACGGGCCGGGCCGCGGCATCAGCCGCTGCAGGGCCGGCGTCAGGGAGAGCGCGAGATAGGGGAGCGCCAGCCCGAGGCCCATCGCCAGCAGCACCGCGACGGTCGCCGGTGCGGGCTGGCTCAGCGCAAAGCCCAGCGCCGCGGCCATGAACGGCGCGGTGCAGGGTGTGGCGACGATCACCGCCAGCACGCCGGTGAAGAATGCGCCGGTCGTGCCGCCGCGGGAGACGAGCCCCTGGCCGACGCCGGCCAGCCGGCTGCCGACCTCGAACACGCCCGAGAGGTTGAGACCGACCACGAAGAAGAGATAGGCGATCAGCAGCGAGAAGACCGGCGACTGGAACTGGAAACCCCAGCTCACGTCGCCGACGCTGGCGCGGATGGCGATCACGATCGCTGCCATCGCGGCGAAGGAGACCAGGACGCCCCCTGTGTAGGCGAGCCCGTCTCGGCGCATCTCCGCGCTGCCATGACCGGCGAGACGCGCAAAGGCGGCGGCCTTCATTGCCAGCACCGGGAAGACGCAGGGCATCAGGTTCAGGATCAGGCCGCCCAGCAGCGCGAACAGCAGCGCCTGCATCAGCGACAGGTTCTCGGCGCCGCTCGCACCGGCGAGCGAGGCCGAGCCGCCGGCCGGCACGAAGGACGGATCCAACTTGGCCGAGACGTCGAAAGCCTGCCTGACGGAGCCGTCGGCGGTCTTCTCGGTGAGCACCAGCGTGCCCATCAGGGTCGTGGGCATGGCGACCTTGGCGTCGCCGCGCCGCAGCGGGATGTGGATGCCGCTCGCGTCTACCCTGGCGTTCTGTCTCGCCATAGTCGCCAAAGGGCCCCACTCGGCGGGGAAGAAATAGACGTTGGAGATCGTCTCGGGCTTAAGGCCCTTGGCCTCGACGACGAGTGTGGGATCGCCTGCCTTGGAGACGCCGTAGCGCGCAGGCCATGGACTCTCGGTCGGGATCGTGCGGCGCGCCTGCTCGAACAGCGCGCGTATCGCGGGCGGTGCGGGCGCGACGGCGGCGGCGGACGGCAAGGTCAGCTCGAACTTGCCCTCCTCGGGAATGCAGACGTCCTCGCAGACCAGCCAGTTGGCCTCTGCGGCGAGCTTCAGCGGACCCGCGAGATCGGCCGGCGGCGTGATGCGCACCAGCAGCATCGCCTGGTCTTTGAAGCCGTAGTTCGTGATGCCGCCCACGTCGAAGAGCGTCGGCGCCGGCCACACGATCGGATCGGCCTTGGCGCCAGGCGGGAGCGCCCATGTGATCTCGGTCGGCAGGCCGGACTCGCCGGGGTTCTTCCAGTAGGTGTGCCACTTCGGCCGGATGGTCTGACGCAGCCCGACCCAGAACGGCTCGCCAGCCTTCACGGTGCCGACCTCGGCCACCAGCTCGGCGCGCACATTGTCGGTCTGTACCACCGCCGAAGCGGGCGGCTGCGCGAACGCAGGTCCAGCGAGAGCCAACGCCAGGAGAAGGGCGAATACGCGAGCCATCGGAGCCATTAAGTGACCCCGCGCCATGGCGCTTGCAAGGCAATCCGGTTCAACGGGCCGTGATAACTTGCCGATGTGCTAAGGTCTTGGTCCTGCTGGGGAAATCATGTTGCGTTTGGATGATCGGCGCCTGCTCGGCGCGCTCGACGACCTTGCCGCCATCGGGGCCATCGACGGCGGCGGCTGCGCCCGCCTGGCGCTGACCGACGAAGACAAGGCCGGCCGCGACCTCGTCGTGGGCTGGATGAAGGGGCTGGGCCTCGACGTCCGGATCGACGCCATCGGCAATGTGATCGGCCTGCGCGCAGGTCGCGAGAACGTCGCGCCCGTCATGACCGGCAGCCACATCGACACGGTTCGCACCGGCGGCCGCTACGACGGCAACTACGGCGTGTTGGCCGGCCTCGAGGTCGTGCGCACGCTGAACGCCGCCAACGTGACGACGCGGCGGCCGATCGCGGTCGCCTTCTTCACCAACGAAGAGGGCGCGCGCTTCCAGCCCGACATGATGGGCAGCCTCGTCTATGTGGGAGGCATCCGCCCCGACGAGGCCTATGCCGCGTCCGACAAGGACGGCATCTCGGTCGGCGACGAGCTGCGCCGCATCGGCTATCTCGGCCCCGCGAAGCCCGGCGAGCTGCAGCCGCATGCCTTCGTCGAGCTGCACATCGAGCAGGGCCCCATCCTCGACGAGGAGAAGGTGCAGATCGGTGTCGTCGAGAGCGTGCAGGGCATTTCCTGGACCGAGTACACGGTCACCGGCGTCTCCAACCATGCCGGCACGACACCGATGCGGTTGCGCCGCGACGCGGGCTATCTCGCCTCTTCGGTCAACGTCTTCGCGCGCCAGCTCGCGTGCGAGATGGGCGGTGACCAGGTAGCGACGGTGGGCTCGGTTGTTTTCCGGCCCAACCTGATCAACGTCGTACCCAATCGTGCGATCTTCACGGTCGACCTGCGCAATACCGACGAGACGAAGCTGAAGGCAGCAGAGGCACGCGTCGCCGCGCATATCTCCGAGGTCGCGGCGGCCGAACGGGTCGAGGTCGAGGCCAAGGTGCTGGCGCGGTTCGAGCCGGTGATCTTCGACGCGGGCCTGGTCGATCGCGTCGAACGCCATGCGAAGGCGCTGTCGCTCTCGACCCGGCGCATGCCTTCCGGCGCAGGCCACGACGCGCAGATGATGCAGCGGATTTGCCCGACCGCCATGATCTTCGTGCCCTCGGTCGCGGGCCTCAGCCACAACGTCAAGGAGCACACCGAGGCAGCCGACCTCGCTGCCGGCGCGCAGGTGCTGCTGAACCTGATGCTGGAGCTTGCCGGCGAATAGGCTCTTTCTGAAATTGTCCGACAACTTGCGGGGCGCTAGCATCTGCCCCGATGACCGACAAGCTGCCCGCCAACACTCTTGCCGAACAGGTGATGGCGCGTCTCAGTGCCGATATCCGCGGCGGCCGCCTGGCTCCCGGCGTGCGCCTTCCGACCGAGCAGTCGCTCAGGTCCGAACTCGGCGTCAGCCGCACCGTGGTGCGCGAGGCTGTGGCGGCATTGCGTGCCGACGGACTTGTCGTCACGCGACGTGGCTCGGGCGCCTATGTGGCCGATCCGGCGGCAGGTCCGTTCCGCATCGCAGCGCCGCGCGCGGCAGCGCTGTCGGATGTCCTCGACGTCATGGAGCTCAGGCTCGCCGTCGAGGTCGAGGCGGCGGCGCTGGCGGCCGAACGCGCGTCGCGCAGGCAGGTCGCGGCGATCCGCTCGGCATGGCAGGCGCTCGATTTGGCGCTGAAGCGTGGCGAAGGGGCCGTGGCCGAGGACTTCGCCTTCCATCGCGCCATCGCGGAAGCGACCGGCAACCGGCAGTTTCCCGGCTTCCTGGCCTATCTCGGCAGCCACGTGATTCCGCGCCAGAGCGTGCGGCTGAACGTCGACACGCCGGCCGAGCGGCGCGCTTATCTGGCGCGCATCCAGGCCGAGCATTCGCGTATCGTGACAGCGATCGCCGCTGGCGATGCCGCCGACGCCCGCCGTGCCATGCGCGAGCATCTGACGCGCTCGCTGCAACGCTATCGCGCCCTCGCGAAAGGAAAGAAAATTGGCCGACGCTAGGAAGATCGTGCTCACCGGCGCGGCCGGCGGCATCGGGACGATGATCCGGCCGCTGCTTGCCGAGCACTATCCGGGTCTCGTGCTGAGCGACAAGGCGAAGCCCGCAAATCTCCTGCCGAGCGAGACCTTCGTGGCGGCAGATCTCACGAAGCCGGAAGAGGTCGCGGCGGCTGTAAAGGGGGCCGACAGCGTGATCCATCTCGGCGGCTTCTCGGTCGAGGGGCCGTGGGACACGATTCTGCAGGCCAACATCATCGGCTGCTACAACCTGTTCGAGGCGGCGCGTGTCGCCGCTGTGAAGCGGGTGATCTTCGCCTCGTCCAACCACGCCGTCGGCTTCTATCCGCGCAAGCGCAGAATCGGCACCGACGTCACGGTCCGCCCCGACAGCCGCTACGGCGTCAGCAAGGCCTTCGGCGAGGCACTGGCCGCTCTCTACTCCGACAAGCATGGCATGGCCGTGACTTGCTTGCGCATCGGCAATGTTGGCCCGAAGCCGCTCGACGTACGGCGGCTCTCGATCTGGATTTCGCCCGAGGACATCGTGCAGCTCATCCGCATCGGCCTGGAGCATCCCGACATCCGGTTCGAGATCCTGTATGGCGCGTCCGACAACGCGGCGACCTGGTGGGACAATTCCCGCGCTCGGCAACTCGGCTACCGGCCGACCGGCAAGGCCGAAGACCACCGCGCCCACGCAGAGGCCGAGCAGGCGAAGGTCGGCCCCGATGCCGTGGGGGACATCTTCCAGGGCGGCACCTTCTGCGCGGCGGAGTTCACCAACGACGTGAAGCGCGCCGGAGCCTAGGCGCTATACTCGTCGCCGAGAGGTAGCGATGACGCGTTTTCTGACTGTGGGGGCCGCCCAGATGGGCCCCATCCAGCGCAACCATAGCCGCCGCGACGTGGTCGAGCGGCTGATTGCCCATCTGCGCGAGGCCAATCGCATGGGCTGCGATCTGGTCGTGTTTCCCGAGCTGACGCTGACGACGTTCTTTCCCCGCTGGTGGATGACCGACCAGGCGGAGATCGACTCCTTCTTCGAGCAGGAGATGCCGTCCAACGAAACGGCGCTGCTGTTCAACGAGGCCAAGCACCTCGCGTTGGGCTTTTACCTGGGCTATGCCGAGCTCACGCGCGAGGACGGCCGCGTGCGCCGCTTCAACACTTCGATCCTGGTCGAGCGCGACGGCAGCATCGTCTCCAAGTACCGCAAGATCCACCTGCCGGGCCACAGCGAGCACGAGCCCGAACGACCGTTCCAGCATCTCGAGAAGCGCTACTTCGAGGTCGGCAACCTCGGTTTCCCCGTCGTGAAGGCGTTCGGCGGCAACATGGGCATGTGCATCTGCAACGACCGGCGCTGGCCGGAGACCTATCGCGTCATGGGGCTGCAGAATGTCGAGATGGTGCTGCTCGGCTACAACACGCCGCTACACAACGCGCCGGCGCCCGACCATGACGAGCATAGCTGGTTCCACAACCAGCTCTCCATGCAGGCCGGTGCCTACCAGAACGGCGCTTGGGTGGTGGGCGTGGCCAAGGGCGGCACCGAAGAGGGGGTGCCTTCGCTCGCCGACTCGATGATCGTGGCGCCCTCGGGCAAGGTCGTGGCGCGCGCCGCCGGCGAGGGCGACGAGCTGGTCGTACATCGCTGCGATCTGGACGCGGGCAAGAGCTACAAGACGACCACGTTCAACTTCGCGGTCCATCGCCAGCCCGATCAGTACAGGCTTGTCGTGGAGCGCAAGGGCGCGGTCGATCCGGCCTGACGGTTACGCGGCCGAAACGTCTTGCCGATGCCTGCTGCGTATCCCAACTGAAGGTGCGCCCGGCGGGGACGACTCCGCCATCGATCGGGCAAGTGTCGGGACGACCCGACGTCTTGCGAAGGGTGCGTCTCATGGCTTGGTTCATTCTTTTCATTGCCGGTCTCTGCGAGATCGGTTGGGCGATCGGTCTCAAGTATACCGATGGCTTCTCTCGACTCGTGCCCACGGCGCTCACCGGTGGCGCCATGCTGGTCAGCATCGTCCTGCTCGGCATTGCACTGAAGACGTTGCCGGTCGGCACCGGCTACGCCGTCTGGACCGGCATCGGCGCTGTCGGCACGGCGATCCTGGGCATCTTCCTGTTCGGCGAATCGACCGACCTGCCGCGGCTGGCTTCGATCGCGCTGATCGTGGCCGGCATCGCCGGGCTGAAGTTGACCAGCGGTATTTAGGCCACGGCGCTCTTCTGGAAGTTGCCGTAGCTGCGCTCGGGCGTGCCGCGGCACAGCGACATGTGGGTGTGGGTGGCGATGAACGGGTCACCCACCTTCCTGCGGCCGAGCACGACCGTGGTGCGGCCGGGCCGGTCGAACTTGTCGCCGTTGGGGTGGAAGCCGTCTGACTGCCACACGCCCATGCCGACGGCGGTGAGCCGGTCGGCCGATACGATGGCCTCGATCTTGTCGAGATCGAAGCGGAAATTGCGGATGGTGCCCCAGACGTTGCGCCACTGCTTCTGTTCGGCGAGCTGCTGGCCGATCATGAAGTCGGTGAAGGTGCCGAAAGCGATCATGTCGTCGGAGAAGATCGGCCGTGCGCCCTCGTAGTCGACGGCGCGGCAATGCTTCGACAGCGTGTCGAACCACTGTCGCACTGAATTGAGGTCGTCGGGCTGAACGGGCTCGCGAAGGTTCATCTCGGTACTCCTAAAGTCCAAATCTCTGCCAATGCGCGCGTTCCTCGAGCGCGGCGAGGGTGGCGGGTCCGATATCGTCTAGGCCACCATGCAATCCGAAGCGGGACAAAAGGCGGCGACGCGGGCCTATCACCGGCAGGTGCACCTTCTCGCCGTAGCGCACCTGCAGGGTCGAGCGCAGCTCGCCCATGCTGTCGGCCAGGCCCATCTCGATGCCGCGCTTGCCAGTCCAGAACTCGCCACTGAACAGGACGGCCTCGTCGGCCTTCAGCAGCTTGGCCCGGCGCTCACGCACCCAAGCCTTGAAGCCGTCGTGGATCTCGGCCTGCAGCCGCTTCAGCCGCTCGATATCGTCGGCCTTCTCCGGTCGGAAGGGATCGAGCATGGACTTGCGCTCGCCCGATGTGTGTACGCGGCGTTCGACGCCGATGCGGGCGATCAGATCCTGGAAGCCGAAACCCGCGCTGATGACGCCGATCGAGCCCACGATGGAGCTTGGGTCGACGACGATCTCGTCGGCCGCACAGGCGAGCCAGTAGCCACCCGAGGCTGCCACATCCTCGACGAAGGCGATGACCGGCAGGTTCTTCTCTCTTGCATGCAGGCGGATGCGCTGCGCGATCAGCGCCGACTGGACCGGCGAGCCCCCGGGCGAATTGAGGGCAAGGGCGACCGCCTTGGCGCCGCGCGTATCGAACGCGCGCTTCAGCAGCGGCGCGACCGACTCGATGGAAAGACTGCGGCCGCCAAGCAGGCCGCCGGAGGCGATGACGCCCGAGAGGCGGACGACCGGCACGACCGGTCCGCGGCGGAAACGTTCCCTGATCCAACCCAGCATGGCCGGCACTGTCGCGGCGGCCGGACTAGAAGGCAAGCGGCTGACAGCTACGCAGCACGGCTTCAGCCTCTTCCGTATAGCCCCCGTCGGACCGATGCAGGATGAAGGGCTGGGTGTCCGTCCGATGCGACTTGTCGGAACGCCGTGCGCGGACCAGGACGCGTGCTGCGGGCGGCAGGCGCTTCACGGCGATGTCGCCCCAGCCCAGCCGCGTGAGGTGGCCGCCGATCTCGTCCAGCCGGTCGGTGCGATGTATTGTCAGCAGGGTGCCTGCGGGCTTCAGCAGGCCCGTCGCGACCTCGAGCCATCGCGCGAGGTCGGCGCTCGATTCGACGGTCGCCAGCGCCTTGCTGCGGTTCGGCGAGGGATCGGCGACGGCGGCGGCGAGATAGGGCGGATTGGTTGCCACGTGGTCGAAGGCGCCGAGGTCGGAAGGCAACGCCGTTGCGATGTCGTGAACATGTATCTGCACACGATCCTCGACGTTGTTCAGGGCGGTGTTGCGCCTTGCCAGCGCCGCGAGTTCCGGCTGCAGTTCGATACCGACCACAGCGCAGCCGGGCACGCGGGCGGCGAGGCAAAGGCCGACCGATCCGACGCCCGCTCCGAGATCGAGCACGCGCTCGCCCCGTTGCGCCTCGACGGCGGCGGCCAGCAGCACGGCGTCGACCGCCACCCGGTAGCCGCGAGACGGTTGCAACAACCGCACGCGGCCACCCAGCAAGGTGTCTTCGGTCGGGGCGGTTTCCATGTTAGGGATCATGTCACGACAACGTGTCGCAACAACCAGGCTTCATCGGGGATTACCTTTCCGTCATGGCAACCGTCGTCTCCCTTGAGGGCAAACGCAAGGCGCCGAGCCTCGAACCGCTGCTGGCGCTGTGTGCCGACGACATGGCGCAGATCGATCGCGAGATCCTCGCGCGGATGCGCTCGCCGGTTGCCCTGATCCCGGAGCTCGCCAACCATCTGGTCGGCGCCGGCGGCAAGCGCATGCGGCCGCTGCTCACCGTTGCTGCGGCACGGCTCTGCGGCTACAGCGACGCTGGCGACCGCCACATCAAGCTTGCGACCTGCGTCGAGTTCATCCATTCCGCAACCCTCCTGCACGACGATGTCGTGGACGTGAGCGCGCTTCGTCGTGGTAAGCCGTCGGCCAATACTGTGTGGGGCGACAAGGCCTCGGTGCTGGTGGGCGACTTCCTGTTCACGCGCTCCTTCGAGCTGATGGTCGATGTCGGCTCGCTCGACATCCTGGGCGTTCTCTCGCGCGCGTCCTCGACGATCGCCGAGGGCGAGGTGCTGCAGCTCGTCAGTCAGCGCGACACCAGCACGCCCGAAGCGACCTATCTCGAGGTCATCAAGGCCAAGACCGCCAAGCTGTTCGCGGCGGCTGCCGAGGTCGGTGCGATGGTCGCTGGCCGCAACGGTGCGGAGCGGGTGGCGCTCGAGAGCTTCGGCATGAACCTCGGCATCGCCTTCCAGCTCGTCGACGACGCGCTCGACTATTCGGGTCGCGAGGCCAAGCTCGGCAAGACGGTTGGCGACGATTTCCGCGAGGGCAAGATCACCCTGCCGGTGATCTTGGCCTTCCTGCGCGGCGGCGCCGTCGACCGGGAGTTCTGGAAGCGCACCATCGAAAAGCTCGACCAGCGCGAGGGTGACCTCGAGCAGGCGCAGACGCTGATCGAACGTCATGGGGCCCTGTCCGATACGCTGGAGCGCGCCCGCCACTACGGTGCCATGGCGCGCGACGCGCTCGGCCTGTTCCCCGACTCGCCGCTCAAGGCGGCGATGCTCGAGGCGGTCGACTTCGCCATCGACCGGGCGCACTGACCGCCGACTGCGCAATGGCCGCCAGGCACGTCCTCGCCATCGACCAGGGCACGACGAGCACGCGGGCCATCGTCTTCGACTCCTCGGGCCGACCGGTCGCCTCGGCGCAGAAGGAGTTGCCGCAGATTTTTCCCAAGCCGGGCTGGGTCGAGCACGATCCTGAGGAGATCTGGTCGGCCACGGTCGAGGTCTGTCGCGATGCGCTTGGGAAAGCCGGTCTCGACGCTTCGGCACTTGCCGGCATCGGCATCACCAACCAGCGCGAGACAACGGTTGTCTGGGATCGCGCCACCGGCAAACCGATCCACAACGCGATCGTCTGGCAGGACCGCCGCACCGCTGAGCGGTGCGCAGCTCTGAAGAAAGACGGCCACGAGAAGCAGTTCTCCGACCGCACCGGTCTGCTGCTCGATCCCTATTTCTCCGGCACCAAGATCGCGTGGATCCTGGATCATGTCGCGGGTGCACGGGCTGCCGCCGAGAAGGGCGCGCTGGCGGCCGGCACCATCGAGTGTTTCCTGCTCTGGCGGCTGACCGGCGGCAAGGCGCATGCGAGCGACGCTACCAACGCCAGCCGCTCGCTGCTGCTCGACATCCGCCAGGGTGCCTGGGATCCCGAGCTCGCGAAGATACTGGACGTGCCGCTGTCCCTGCTGCCCAAGGTCGTCGACTGTTCCGGCGAGCTGGGCGTCACGGGCACCGACATACTGGGTGCCCCGGTGCCGGTGCTGGGCATGGCGGGAGATCAGCAGGCTGCCACCGTCGGCCAGGCCTGCATCAAGCCCGGCATGGTGAAGGCGACCTACGGCACCGGCTGCTTCGCGATCCTCAACACCGGCAGCATGGCCGTGCATTCGCGCCATCGCCTGCTAACGACCATCGCCTATCAGCTCGACGGCAAGCGGACTTATGCGCTCGAGGGCAGCATCTTCGTTGCGGGTGCCGCCGTGCAGTGGCTGCGCGACGGGCTGAAGCTCATCGGTAAGTCCTCCGATGTGGAAGCGCTCGCCGACAATGCGAGGGACGGCCACGGAGTCTATGTCGTCCCTGCCTTCGTTGGCCTCGGCGCGCCCTATTGGGATCCCGACGCGCGGGGCGCCATCCTCGGACTTACCCGCGATACCGGCCAGGCCGAGATCGCCGCTGCCACGCTCGATTCCGTCTGCTACCAGACCCGCGATCTCGTCGACGCCATGCGCGGTGACGGCGCGCAAATCGACGAGCTCAGGGTCGATGGCGGCATGGTGGTGAACGACGGGCTGATGCAGCGTCTGGCCGACACGGTCGGCACGCCGGTGGAACGGCCCCGGGTGACCGAGACGACGGCTCTCGGGGCGGCCTTCCTGGCCGGCCTGGAGGCGGGCCTGTGGCCTTCGCTGGAAGCCCTGTCGGCGACCTGGGCACTCGACCGTGCCTTCAAGCCGGCCGAGGACGCCGCCTCGCGCGACAGACGCTACGCGGGCTGGAAGGATGCGGTAGGCCGGGTGCGCAGTTCCTGATTGCTGCCGACAAAGGCTGCCTCTAGGTTGCGCCCGCCATGAGAGCCTCCGCCAATCCCGTCTATTGCGGCGTCGACACCACCGATCTCGAGGGCGCGGCCAGGCTCATCCAGTCGATCGGCGGTGCGCCCAAGCCCGCGGTCGGCGGCATCAAGTTGGGGCTGGAGTTCTTCCTGGCCCACGGATCGCCCGGTATCCGGTACGCCTTTCCGGCGCCGGTCCGCGCGACGGGCGTGGGCTTCTTCCTCGACCTCAAGCTGCACGACATTCCCAACACTGTGGCCGGCGGGATCCGCGCCGTCGCCGACCTCGCGCCGACCTACATCACCATCCATTCGAGCGGCGGACGCGACATGCTGAGGGCCGCCGTTGACGAGGCGGGCAACCAGGCCGCCAAGCTCGGCGTGCCGCGCGCCAGGCTGCTGGGCGTCACGGTCCTCACCTCACTCGACAAGTCCGACCTCTTGGCGACCGGCGTCGACGCCGAGCCGTCCGACCAGGTGCTGCGACTCGCCGCGCTGGCGCGCGAGGCGGGGCTCGACGGCTGCATCTGCTCGCCGCACGAGATCGCTGCACTCCGCAAGCAATGCGGCGGAGACTTCGTGCTGATGGTGCCGGGCATTCGCCCCGTGGGTAGTGACGCCAACGACCAGAAGCGGGCCATGACGCCGCGGGAGGCTGTGAGCCTCGGCGCCACCCATCTCGTGGTCGGCCGGCCGATCTACAAGGCAGCCGATCCGCGCGTGGCGGCCGAAGCCATCGCGCGCGAGGCCGGCGTCAACGACCTATGACCTCCAAGGCCAGGGTGAAGGCCAAGATCTGTGGCCTCTCCACGCCCGAGACGCTCGATGCCGCAGTCGAGGCCGGCGCAAGCTGGGTGGGTTTCGTCACTTTCCCGCGCTCGCCCCGTCACATCGAGTCGCTCGATCTTCTGAAGTCGCTGGGCGGGCGTGTGCCGCAGAGCGTCGGCAGGGTCGGCCTGTTCGTCGATCCAGACGATGCGCTGATCGATGCGCGGGTCGGCACCGGCGTTATCGATATGCTGCAGCTCCACGGCTCGGAGACGGCCGAACGCGTCGTCGAGCTCAAGGCGCGAACCGGCAAGCAGGCGATGAAGGTGATCAAGGTCGCGAGCCCGGCCGATATCGAGCAAGGCATCGCGACCTATTCCGGGGTCGTCGACTACCTGATGTTCGACGCCGCCGAGGGGACCTTGCCCGGCGGCAACGCCAAGACATTCGACTGGACGTTCCTCTCCGGCGCCAGGGTGCCGGTACCGTGGATGCTGGCTGGAGGCCTCACACCCGACAACGTCGCCGAAGCCGTGCGGATGACCGGCGCGCCGATCGTCGACGTTTCCTCTGGCGTCGAATCCAGTCGCGGTGTGAAATCGATCGAACTGATCCGCGCCTTCCTCGACCGGGTGAAGGTGCTCTGAGGGAAGGATACTCATGAAGACCGAACAGCGGCTCAAGGAACTCGGCATCGAGCTCACCCAGCCGACCTCGCCGATCGCCAGCTACGTGAACGCGGTGCGCACCGGCAACCTGCTCTATCTGGCCGGCAAGGGTCCCGGGCTGCCGGGGAAGCCGCTGCCGGTGGGCAAGCTTGGCCGCGATTTCTCGATCGAGCAGGGCTACGGCTTCGCGCGCGAGACCGGTCTCAGCATCCTCGCCGTCCTCAAGGCGGAACTCGGCGACCTCGACCGTGTGAAGCGCATCGTCAAGGTGCTGGGCATGGTCAATGCGACGTCGGAGTACGGAAGCCAGCCGGAAGTCATCAACGGCTGTTCCGATCTCTTCGTCGACGTGTTCGGCGACCGCGGCCGCCACGCCCGCTCGGCGATCGGCGTCGGCTCGCTGCCACGCGGCATTCCGGTCGAGATCGAGGTGATCGTCGAGATCGAGCCGGACGTGCCGGCGGCTCCGGCCCGCAGGGCTGCCGCCAAGGTGGCACCCAAGGCCAAAGCGGCACCCAAGGCCAAGAAGAAGGCTGCCAAGAAAAAGAAGATCTAGGTCTTCCGGAGGGTTGCTTGGCCTTTTGACCGACCCCTGCCGGGACTGCTAAGTCCGCCGTCCCGACAGGAAGAGCAATGCCCACCACGCCCAACAGTTTACGCAACGGCCCGGACGAGCGCGGCCATTTCGGCATTTTCGGCGGTCGCTATGTCGCCGAGACGCTGATGCCGCTGATCCTCGAGCTGGAAAAGGCGTACAGCGCCGCCAAGGCAGATTCGGCGTTCCAGAACGAGCTCGACTATCTGCTGGAACACTATGCCGGCCGACCGAGCCCTCTCTACTACGCCGAGCGGCTCACCAAGAAGCTGGGCGGCGCCAAGATCTACTTCAAGCGCGACGAGCTGAATCATACGGGCAGCCACAAGATCAACAACGTGCTGGGCCAGGTACTGATGGCCAAGCGCATGGGCAAGACGCGCGTCATCGCCGAAACCGGCGCCGGGCAACACGGCGTCGCTACGGCGACGGCCTGTGCGCTGTTTGACATTCCCTGCGTCGTATTCATGGGGGCCGTAGACGTCGATCGGCAGGCGCCGAACGTCGTGCGCATGAACATGCTGGGCGCCGAGGTTCGAGCCGTGACGGCGGGTTCGGCCACACTGAAAGACGCGATGAACGAGGCGTTGCGCGATTGGGTCGCGACCTGTGAGACGACGTTCTACTGCATCGGCACGGTGGCAGGTCCGCATCCCTATCCGGCGATGGTGCGCGACTTCCAGAGCGTCATCGGCAACGAGGTGCGCGTTCAGATGATGAAGGCCGAAGGTCGGCTGCCTGATACGCTGGTCGCCTGCATCGGCGGCGGTTCGAACGCGATGGGTCTGTTCCATCCCTTCCTCGACGACAAGACCGTGCGGATCGTCGGCGTCGAAGCCGGCGGCAAGGGCATCGATACCGGCGAGCATGCCGCGTCACTGACCGGCGGCCGCCCGGGCGTTCTGCACGGCAACCGCACCTATCTGCTGCAGGACAGGGAAGGTCAGATCACCGAGGCGCACTCGATCTCGGCGGGCCTCGACTATCCCGGCATCGGTCCCGAGCATTCCTGGCTGAAAGAAGTGGGTCGTGTCGAGTACGTGTCGGCGACCGATGGTGAAGCGCTTGAGGCCTTCCAGGCTCTGTGCAAACTCGAAGGCATCATTCCCGCGCTCGAGCCCGCGCATGCGCTGGCCCACGTGATGAAGCTTGCGCCGACGCTGCCCAAGGACAATCTGCTGGTCATGAATCTCTGCGGTCGCGGCGACAAGGACGTCTTCGCCGTCGCGGAACGCCTCGGCTTGAAGATCTAGTCATGAGTCGCATCACCAAGCGCTTCGCCCAGCTCAAGGCCGACAAGCGCGCCGGCCTCGTGACCTACATCACCGCCGGCGATCCCGACACCGACATCAGCTACCAGATCCTGAAGGGCCTGCCGGCCGCCGGTGCCGACCTGATCGAACTCGGCATGCCGTTTACCGATCCGATGGCCGACGGTCCGTCGATCCAGCTCGCGGGCCAGCGCGCTCTCAGGGCCGGCATCACGGTCGACGCGACCTTCGACATGGTCCGTCGCTTCCGCAAGGAGACCGGCGACAGCGACACGCCGATCCTGTTGATGGGCTACTACAACCTGGTTTATCAGCGCGGCGCCGACCGCTTCTGCAAGGACGCGGCGGCGGCCGGCGTCGACGGCTTCATCCTGGTCGACCTGCCGCCGGAGGAGGCCGACGAGCTGAAGCCGCACGCTGTGGCCAGTGGCCTCGACACGGTGCTGCTGACGGCGCCGACCACCGACGACAAGCGGCTGCCTGCGGTGCTGACATATGCGTCGGGCTTCGTCTACTTCGTCTCGGTGCTGGGGATCACCGGCACCAAATCGGCGACCGAGGAAGCCGTGCGTACGCACGTCGAGCGCATCAGACGCCACACCAGGCTTCCGGTCGGCGTGGGCTTCGGCATCAGGACGCCCGATCAGGCCGCCGCCATCGCGCGCCACGCCGATGCCGCCGTGGTGGGTTCGGCGATCGTCGATCGCGTGAAGGCCGGCCTTGACGACAACGGCAAGGCCAAGCCCGACTTGGTGCCGGGCGTGTTCGCCTACATCAAGGCGCTGGCCGACGGCGTGCGGGGCGTTCGCAAGGCCTAGTCGTCGAAGTTCAGGTCGGCCACGAATGGATTGGTCTTCCGCTCCCAGCCGAAGGTCGAGGTCTGGCCGTGGCCCGGCACGAAGGTGATGTCGTCGCCGAGCGGCCACAGGCGCTTGCGGATCGAATTCAGGAGCTGGTTGTGGTCGCCGCGCGGGAAGTCGGTTCGGCCGATCGAGCCCCGGAACAGCACGTCGCCCACGAACGCGACCTTCGAGGGCTTGTGCACGAACACGACATGACCCGGCGTGTGGCCGGGACAGTGCACGACATCGAGGGTGAGGTTGCCGAGGCTAACCGTCTCGCCGTTGGTCAGCCAGCGGTCCGGCACGAACGGCTTGTAGACCGGGAAGTTGTATTTGGCACCGGAGTCTGGGAGTCCCTCGATCAGGAAGAGATCGTCCTCGTGCGGTCCCTCGATCTTCACGCCGTAATGCTCGGCCATGGTGCCGGCGGCCGAAGCATGGTCGACATGACCGTGGGTCAGCAACACCTTGGTCACCTTGATGCCCTGTTGGCTGATCGCCTGCTGCAACATGTCGAAGTCGCCGCCCGGATCGACGGCGGTTCCTTCCATGGTCTCGTCGCACCAGACGATGGAGCAGTTCTGCTGGAACGGGGTGACGGGAGCGATCATGACCTTGAGCATGAATTCGATCTAATACCTCCCGCACGTCTGCGGAAGGGCGTATGCTGTCGCTCCTTCGAGCGTCCATGGCAATGAACTTGCGTCCTTTGTTTGCGTTACTGGGTGTTCTGACCATGCTGGCGGATCCGGCACGGGCCCAGATCGCCTCCGTGATGTCGCCGTCCGGGCCGGTCCCGGCCGGGCCTTACATCGTCGTCGATGCCGCCAGCGGCGAGACGCTACTGGAACGCAACGCAGGCGTTTCCTGGTATCCCGCCTCTCTCACCAAGATGATGACGATCTATCTGGTCTTCGAGGAGTTGAAGGCGGGCCGTCTCACCATGTCGACGACGCTGCCGTTCTCCGAGAACGCCCGCAACAAGCCCGCGTCCAAGCTGGTCCTGGCGGCGGGGCAGGGCGTCACGGTCGAGCAGGGGCTGCAGGCACTCGTCGCGCGCTCCGCCAACGACGTCGCCACGGCCTTCGGCGAACGCATCTCGGGTTCCGAGCAGGCCTTCGCCCAGCGTATGACGCAAACCGCGAGCCGGCTCGGCATGACGGCGACGGAGTTCCGCAACGCCAACGGGCTGCCCGATCAGGGCCAGGTCACCACGGCGCGCGACATGGCAATCCTGGGCGTAGCGCTGATTAGAGACTTTCCGCAGTACTACAGTTACTTCGCCACCAAGGAATTCATGCTGGGCAGCCAGCGCATCGGTCCCGGCATCAAGTTCATCGACCTTTACTCGCCCTACGCCGACGGGCTGAAGACCGGCTTCATCTGCGCGTCGGGCTTCAACATTGTGGGCAGCGCCGTGCGCGACGGGCGGCGGCTGGTGGGCGTCGCTTTCGGTTTCCGTCGCGCCGATCTGCGCGACGAATTCCTGGTCCGGCTGTTCGATGAGGCGTTTGCCCTCAAGACCGGCGGAGGTCGACAGAAGGTCTGGCAGCTCCGCAACGGTGGAGGCGGCCCTGCGACGGTGCTGCCGTACGGCGAGTGCGGCACGATCCGCTACGACATGCCGGGTGATGCCGCGTGGCTCGGCACGTTCGGCGATTGGCGCACGGCCAAGAACGCTTTCGACACTGGCCAGGCGAAACTCGGCACCATGGGGCTGCGCACGGGCAAGGAGTGGATTCTGCCGGTCACCTCCAACAAGGTGACCAGGCAGGCCGCCATCATCGCCGACCTCGAGTCCGACGCGGCGCAGAAGCTCTGCGCCGAGTACCAGACACGGAAAGCCTTCTGCCAGGTGAAGAGGCCCTCCGAGATCGCCGCGCCCTATGGTGGGTTCTGGCGCTGACCTCGTCGATATCTTGGCCAGCCCCGCCATTCGTGCGATACCGCATTCATGAACTGGCTGACCAATTTCGTCCGGCCCAAGCTGCGCGCGCTGGTGGCGCGCAAGGAGACGCCTGACAATCTCTGGGTGAAGTGCCCCAAGTGTGAACAGATGCTGTTCACGCGCGACTGGGAGGCCAACCAGGAAGTCTGTAGCCATTGCGGTCACCACATGCGGCTCAGGCCACTGAAGCGGCTGCCGCACCTGTTCGACGAAGGCAAGTACGAGCTGCATCCGTTGCCGCGGGTCAATGCCGATCCGCTGAAGTTCCGCGACACCAAGCGCTATGACGCACGCCTCAAGGAGGCGCAGGCCAAGGCCGAAGGCACGACCGACGCTCTCGTCGTGGCGAGCGGGCTGATGGGCAGCCGCCTCACCATCGTGGCGTTGCTCGATTTCGGCTTCATGGGCGGCTCGATGGGTACCGCCGTCGGCGAGGGGCTCGTGATGGCAGCCGATCTGGCCGTTGCGCGCAAGGCGCCGCTTGTCGTGTTCTCCGCCTCGGGCGGCGCGCGCATGCAGGAGGGCATCCTCTCGCTGATGCAGCTCACGCGCACCACCATCGCGGTGCGCAAGGTCAAGGAAGCTGGCCTGCCTTACATCGTCGTGCTGACCGATCCGACGACCGGCGGCGTCTCTGCCTCGTTCGCCATGCTGGGCGACGTCCATCTCGCCGAGCCCGACGCCATCATCGGCTTTGCCGGCCCGCGCGTCATCCAGGACACGATCCGCCAGGAGCTGCCGCAGGGCTTCCAGCGTTCGGAGTATCTGCTGGAGCACGGCATGGTCGACGCCGTCGTGCATCGCCACAAGTTGCGCGAGACCTTGATCCGCGTGGTCTCGCTGATGATGGATCCAATGGTTGCGGAGGGCCGCGGCCTCGCCGTCGCCGGGCGCTGATTTTCCCGTGAGCGACGCCATAGTTCAGCGTCTGATGAGTCACCACCCGATGGTGATCACCCTCGGGCTGGAGCGCATCGAACGCCTGCTGAAGCGGCTGGGGTCGCCCGAGAAGAGGCTGCCGCCGTTGGTCCATGTTGCGGGCACCAATGGCAAGGGCTCGCTGGTCGCCTATCTGCGTGCGATGGCCGAGGCCGCCGGCTATCGCGTCCACGTCTACACCTCGCCGCATCTCGTGCGTTTCAACGAGCGAATCCGGATCGCCGGCCGGCTGATCGACGACCATGCGCTCGACGAGATGCTGACGGAGTGCGAGGAGGCGAACGGCGACACGCCCATCTCCTTCTTCGACATCACGACGGCCCTGGCTTTTCTCGCCTTCTCGCGCGTACCGGCCGATCTCGGCATCATCGAGGTCGGCATGGGTGGCCGCCACGACAGCACCAACGTGATCGAGCCCGCCGTCTCGGCGATCACGCCGATCGGCTACGACCATACGGGCTTCCTGGGCGACAAGCTCGAGGGCATCGCGGGCGAGAAGGCCGGTATCATCAAGCGTGCCGTCCCTGTGGTGGTCGGACGCCAGCGCGACGTGAGCGCCACCGTGATCGCCGCAGAGGCGGCGAAACTCGCGGCGCCGCTCTTCCGCATGGGTCGCGAATGGCAGGTGACGCCGACCGCCGCAGGCTTCCGCTACGAAAGCGACCTGTCGACCTTGGACCTGCCGGCGCCGACACTGATCGGTGCGCACCAGATCGACAACGCCGCGACGGCCGTGGCCTGCATCGAGCGCCTGCGCGCCGCCGGCTTCTCGATCGACGATCGCGCCGTTCGCCAAGGCCTCGCCTCGGTCGACTGGCCGGCGCGCCTGCAGCGGCTGACCAAGGGACCGCTCGCCGATGCCCTGCCGCCGGGCAGCGAACTGTGGCTCGACGGCGGGCACAACGAGGATTGCGGGCTGGTGCTGGCACGCCAAGCCAGCGAATGGGCCAAGGAGCCGGCACCGCTGCCGCTCCACTTGGTCTTCTCGATGATGACGACCAAGGATGCATCGGGCTTCCTGCGGCCGCTCGCGCGCTACGCCCAGTCGGCCCGCGCGGTGCCGTTCCCGGAGGGCCACAGCGCCTACACGCCGGCCGAGGCCTGTGCCAAAGCGGCCGAGGTCGGGCTCGACTGCGCGCCCGCAAACGACATCGGCGCGGCGCTGGAAGACCTGTTGGCCAGCCAGCCCGCGCCGATGCGTGTTCTCATCTGCGGGTCGCTCTACCTCGCCGGGGCGGTACTCGCCCGCAACGGCTGAGAACTACGACACGACGGTGTTGATCCAGCTCACCAGCTTCTGCTTCGGCTCGGCGCCGATCTTGGTCGCGGCGACCTGGCCGTTCTTGAAAAGCAGCAAGGTCGGGATCGAGCGCACGCCGTAGCGCGTCGGCGCCATCGGATTCTCATCGATGTTGACCTTAACGACCTTGAGCTTGCCGTCCATCTCCTTGGCGATGTCTTCCAGCGACGGGCCGATCATGCGGCAGGGGCCGCACCACTCGGCCCAGAAGTCGACGAGGACGGGCGTGTCGGACTTCAGGACTTCCTGCTCGAAGGAAGCATCGGTTGCTTTGACGGTCATCGTGGGTTCTCCCAAAAACACTACAGGCCGGTCGATGGACCGGCGCCGCCCTTCACCCAAAGCTAGGAACCCCCTCCTTTGGAGTCAAGGTGCGGCGGCATAAGGCATTGAATTATCTAAGGTTTTGGCGTCTATCTCCATAAGCCGCAGGGCCGCCGTCCACAGCAGGAATGCACGCACCGTTCGGCCCGGGTAGACCTCTCGCAGCAACGCGCGATAGAGCGCGAGCTGGCGTCGATAGGCGAGCGCCACGCCGTCCGCGGAGTCGGGCGGTGGCCGGTTGGTCTTGAAGTCGACGATCAGTACTTCGTCATCCGACACCGCGAGCCGGTCGACCTGGCCGCTCACCGTGAAGGTGCCGCGCGGCGTCTTCACCGTGCCGGTCAACGACACCTCGGCGCGCGACGTCTTGGCGAACAGTGCAGCATGGGCCGGCGCCTCGACGACATCGAGGACTTCGCCAGCCCACTGTTCTGCTTCCTGCGGCGAGAGGCCATGCGCAGGCTGGGCGAGGAAGCGTCGGGCCGCGGCCGAACGCTCTTCGGAGGGAAGGGCAGGTAGGTGGCGCAGCAGCTCGTGCAGCAGCAGCCCGCGCTGCCAGCGCGTGGCGTCGTCAGGCGCCAGCGGGCTGAAGGCGCGCCGCTCGCCGGCCGCCTCGTCGGGCAGCGGCTGCGAGGGCGCGAGTGGCGTCGGCGGATCGGGCTCGCCGGGAGCCGCCTCGTTCCACCAACTGGGCAATGGCGCCTCTTCGGCGATCGCCAGCACCGGCTGTTGGGGCTCCTCGATGTGGCCCTCGTTCACGAGCTCGTAGCCGGGGCCGCTCCAGCCGTCGTCGCCGAGCAGTCCCTTGAAGTCGAAAGTCTTGGCCGCGGCTTGGCCTCGCTGAAGCGGGCTGTCTGGGTCGGTCTCGGTCTCGCTGGCGATGCGCAGGCCGGCCTCGATGCGCTCGTACCAGCAGCCACTGTCCTGCTTCCTGGAGCCGATCCAGCCGCCGACGTAGAGTCGGTCCTCGGCGCGGGTCATGGCGACGTAGAGCAGCCGGTTCTGTTCCTCGAGTGCGCGCTCGCGCGCCTCTGCGCGCCAGGCGCGGGCCGCCTCGTTGGCGTCGTCGGCGCGGGGCAGCCAGAGCTTGGCCTCGCCTCCGGCGCCCGACAGAAGTCGCTCGGTATCGCGCGGCACGCGCGTCGTGTCGGGCAGGTAGACGATCGGCGCCTGCAGTCCCTTGGAAGCGTGCACCGTCAGGATGCGCAGCTCGCGCCGGCGGTTCTGGTCGAGATCGCGCTTGATCTCGCCGCCGCCGGTCTCGAACCAGCGCAGGAAGCCCTGCAGCGTTCCACTTTCGGTCCGCTGGTACTGCAGCGCGCGCGACAACAGCTCGTCGATGGGATCGCTCGCTTCGCGGCCGAGTCGCTCGAGCAGCCTGATGCGGCCCCTCTCGGACCCGAGGGCCTCGGCGAAGAAGTCGAATGGCGTGCCGTAGTCGGCGCGCTTCAGCCACCCGGATAGGCGCCGATACGCGGGGGCGAACGGCGCCTCGCCGCGGCGGTCGCGCAGCGCCTGCCAGAGACGGCCAGTACGCTTCCAGGCCAGCGTGAAGAGCTGCTCCTCGTCGAGACCGATCAGCGGCGACTTGAGGAGCGCCGCGAGGTTGAGGTCGTCCTGCGGCAGCAGGACGAAGCGCGCCATCGCCAGCAGATCCTGGACCGCGAGCTCTTCGCCCAGGTTGAGGCGGTCGACGCCGGCCACTTCGACACTCTCGCGCTTCAGCGACCGCACCAGGGCGTTCACGAACTCGTTGCGCCGCCGGACCAGCACCATGAAGTGTCCGGCATGAAGCAGTTCGCCGCCGCGGGCGCGGCGCTCCTTGCCGATCAGGCTCTTGACGTGCGCGGCGATCAGGTCCGCCAGTCGCTGGTGTGGCAGCTTTGGGCCTGCCTGCATTGCCTCGAGATCAGTGGTGTCTGCCTCGTGCGCGTCGGACCCGACCAGCGGCCACAGCTCGACCAGGCCCGGTTCGGCTGTGCGACTGGGCAGGTGCATGACATTGCCGGGTTCGGCGACGCCGCGTGCCGCTTCCGGATCGCCAAACACCCAGTCGACGGCGTCCAGCACGGCGGGTGTGGAGCGAAACGAGACGTTGAGGTCGACCGGCACGAACATCTGCTTGGCGACGCGGCTGCGCTCGCCGAACCACTCGCGCATCTCCTTGAGCTTCCGCGGATCGGCGCGCTGGAAGCCGAAGATCGACTGCTTGGTGTCGCCGACGGCGAAGATCGTACGGCTACGATCGACGGCGCCGGCGCCGACGAAGAACTCCTCGGTGAGGCGGCGGATGACTTCCCACTGGTCGGGGTTGGTATCCTGCGCCTCGTCGACCAGCACATGGTCGATGCCGCCGTCGAGCTTGTAGAGCACCCAGGCGGCGCTCTCCGCACCCTCCAGCAGGCGGCGAGTCGCCACGATCAGGTCATCGTAGTCGAGCGCGGCGCGCCGGCGCTTGGCGCGCGCATAGCGGTCGGCGATGTCGAGGCCGAGCCGTAGCAGGGCGATCGTGCGCTCGACCAGGGCCGCGCCGTTGATGCGGTCGAGCACCTCGGCCAGCCGTCCGGCCTCACGCAGCAGCACTTCCTCAATGCCGGGCATCGCCTCGATCGCCGCCTTGGTGGCGAGTCGCGCCAGGATCTCGCGCTTGGCATTGAAGAAGGCCTTGGCGTAGCCGGTCAGCAGGGCGGGGCGATCTTCTGACGCCAGCCATTCGGCGATGATTTCGGCGCGCACCTTGTCCTGCTTGCCGCCTTTGGCCAGCGCCCGAGCTGCCTCACGCAGCCCTGCGGCATCGAAGGCGTCGTCGAGGCAGGCCGCACTCACCAGCCCGCCCGCCGTGTCGTCGGGCGAGCAACCCATCTCGACGGCGAGCCGGGCGCGGACACGCAGCAATCCCGTCTCGTCGCCGATGCGCGCCAGGAGCCAGGCCCGTTCGCCGAGCAGGCTGGTCATCAGGTCGGCATACTCGGCGATCGAGACCTTGCCCGCGACCGCGGCCAGTGCGTCGGTCAGCGCCGGCGGTGCGTGCGGACGTGCCAGCACCTCCATCTGCTCGTCCTGCGCCTGGCGCAGAATCGTGAGCGCCTCGGCCTCGTCCAGCACCTCGAAGCCGGGCGCGACGCCTGCCTCGAGCGGGAAGCGCTTCAGCAGGGCCTGGCAGAAAGCGTGGATGGTCAGGATGTTGATGCCGCCGGGCGCATCGAGCACGCGGGCAAACAGCCGCCGCGCGCGGACGCGTTGCGCTGCCTCGGGCCTTTGGTCGATCAGCTTCTCGATCTCGGCGTCGAGCTTCGCTTCGTCGGCCAAGGCCCACCGGCCGAGCTGCCCCGCGAGGCGATTGCGCATCTCGGCGGCGGCCGCCTTGGTGAAGGTGAGGCAGAGGATGCGTTCGGGCTTCACGTCCTCCAGCAGGAGGCGCGTCACGCGGTCGGTCAGCACCTTGGTCTTGCCGGTGCCGGCATTGGCCTCGACCCATGCCGAATGACCGGGCGTTGTGGCGCTGCGCTGCGCCAGCGTGGCGCGGGCGAGGACGTCGAACGCGTCGATCACTCCTCACCTCCGCCGGCCGTCGACCACTCGGTGATCCGCTCGAGATGGGCGTAGTCATTGAAGTGCGGGGTGTAGGCGGGCCACGGCAGCGCCGGGTAAGCGGTGCCCGCCTTGGCGAAGTGCGCCGCCATCTTTTCGACCAGGGCCAGCATCGCCGGCACCAGCGCGTCGCTGCCCTTGACCTCGCTCACCTTGCCGCCGTCGCCGAGACCGTTGGCCTGCCAGTAGGAGAGGCGCACGGTCTTGGCCTTGCCTTTGATCTTGTCGAAGCCGCCCCGCTCGGCCATCGCCGCCTCGAGCAGGAGCTGCGGTGCGAACAATGCCTCGAGCTCGTCCTTGGTCGGCACGCGGCCGGTCTTGTAGTCGATGATCTCCCATGTTCCGGCACCGACATCATCGACTCGGTCGGCACGCGCCTCGATGCGGAGCGGCCGGTCGGCCGGACCCACGGTCAGCGCCCCCGTCGTCTCGCTCGCCAGCAGCCTCGTCCCACTTGAGCGGCGGTCGTTCTCCACGGCGACGAACCAGCGGGCGAGGCGCTGGAAGCGTGGCCACCAGAAGGCGCGTTCCGCCGGCGCTGTCAGCAGCTCGCCGAGATGCTTCTCGCCCAGCGCCTCGAATCGTTGCACGGCGTCGGGTGGCAGCACGCCCGACGGGTGGGTGCGCAGGAACTCGTCGAGGGCATCGTGCAGCGCGTTGCCTCGATCGGCCGCGCCCAGTTCCGCCTCAAGCGGGTCGAGGGCGCTCAGCTCCAGGATGGACCGCGCATAGAGGCCGTAGGGATCGCGGCGCCATTGCTCGACGCGCGACACCGACAGCCGGGTCGGGCGGGCTTCCAGCGGCGGTTGCGGCTCGGGGCGTAGCCAGGGTCTGTATGAGTCCGGCCGGTCGATCGCCTCGGCCCAGGCGAGGTAACTTCGCCGCCCGCGCTGAATGTACTCTGGCGGCGGCGCGCTGCTGCCCGGCTCGTAGCCGAACAGCGCGTCCAGCCGCGCCAGCCAGCGCGACGGCACGGTCGGTGCGCCGCCCTCGCGTTCGGCGCGTGTCAGCAGCACGCGCTCGGCTGACAGCGCTGAGGCGAAATCGTGCGCCGACAGGCCGACGCGGCGCTCCGGCTGCGGCAGATCGAGCGCCCTGCGCATCGGCCGGTTGATCCAGGGACCGGTCTCGACGGCAGGTGGCCAGGTGCCTTCGTTGAGGCCGCCCAGAATCAGCAGGTCGGCTCGCAGCAAACGCGCTTCGAGCGGTCCCCATATGGCGAGCCGGGGATGGCGGCCGAAGGCTGGCCGAATGGTCGCCGCCTCCAGCATCGCGACGAACAGGCCGGGCCAGTCGCCACCCGCGACCGGCTTGCGTCCGACCCATGCCGTGCGCAAGCGCGCCAGCAGGTCGGCCAGCGCTTCGCCTGCGTCGCCGGCCCACAGCATTTCGGCGGGCGCCGCCATCTCGGCCGCCGCGATCGTCGCGTCGAGCAGCGCCTCGGGCGCCGTCGCGTTCGTCATCAGGACGGCGAGGCCCGATGTAGCGGCGTCGAGCCGGTCGATCACTGTCTCGACCGTCTTGCGGTCGTCGGGGTCGCCGAATTTCGTGTCCGCGACGCGCGCGCGGATCGCTTCCATTCCCGGCGTCGGCTTCAGGCCGCGCAGGCACTTGCGGTCGAGGCGGCGCGCGGCATCGAGCACCGTCGCGCGGTCTATGCCCAGGGTACAGAGGGGGTGCTTCAGCAGCGCCAGCAGTTCGACCGGTGCGAAGCTCGAGTCGATGGCATCGAGCAACGCGCGCATCAGCGAAGCAGGCGGCGCGTCGGCGAGCGGTGCGCCAGCCGAGTCGTCTATGTCGATGCCCCAGCGGCTCAGCTCGGCCGTCACGCGTCGCGCCAGCTCGCGGTCGGGTGTCACGAGGGCGGCGGTGCGGCCGTCGTCCTTCAGGGTCTCGCGCAGCGCCAGCGCGATCACGATGGCCTCCTGATGCGATGTCGTACAGTCGGCGCGCGTCACGTGCTCAAGCGACGAAGCAAGGGGGCGCTGCCAAGCCTCGCTCGTCTCTGCCGGCCGCATCAGTTCGCTGATCAGGAAATGCCGTGCCGAGCTGCCGGATACGCCCGGCCATTCCGGCACGTCGGTACGGACGACGCCCAGCGCAGCCAGCAGCTCGTGCAGGCCGAACTGCGGGTGCGACTGATCGAGCGCGGCCCAGCTCCTGTCGTCGATGTCGCGGTCGAGACCCGGCAGCACGACCGCACCCTGCGGCAGGCCGGCGACGACCCGCAGCAGCTCGCGTGTCGCGGGCTGCGAGCCGGTCGAGCCGGCGGCAATCACCGGCGTCGCGGGCGGTTGCTCGCACCAGCGCGCAGCCTGGGCTCGCAGTGCACGCGTTCGACGGTCGAGGGCGTCGATCTGGCCGCGTTCGGCCAGCAGCCTTGGCCACGTTTCACCCACGATCGCGAGGAACTTCAGCGTACGCTGCCAGTGGCTCGCGAAGTTGCCTTCGACCAGGCCTTCGAGCCGGTCGAACGACACGCCTTCGATCGCGAGCTCGTCGAGGAGGCGGCCAAGTTCGCGCGCGAGCTTCAGAGCCTGCGCTGCCGATTGCGCGATGGGATGACCCTGGTCGTCGGGGAAGGCGGCGACCAGCTCGGCGAGCAGCGCCTCGCGCTCGGCCGGATCGATGGCCGGCGGCAGGTCGAGGGCTGCGCCGTCGCCCGAGGCGATCTCCCATTCACTGTCGTCGACATCGCCGAGCGGCGCCATGCGCGGCAAGATCGTCGGTGTGCCGTCGGTGGCGCGCAGGAACGCCTCGCGCAGCGCCCGCACCGAGCGGCGGGTCGGCAGCAGGATCAGGACGTCGGCCAGCGACAGCGGATCACCGCCGTATGCGTCCAGCACGCCCCTCGCCAGTTCGTCGGCGAAGCGTCGGTGCATGCCGATCGAGAAGACGCCCTTCACTCCAGGAGTCTTTCGGCTTCGACGAGCGCCTGCGGCGTGCCGATGTGGAACCAGTCGCCGTCGTGTACCAGACCGAACAGGCGCCCGGCCTGTTCCGAACGCGTCCACAGTTTCAGCAGTGAGAACGGGCCTTCGGGCGATCCGTGGAAGAGCCGCTGGTCGCAGACCGAGACGCTGGCGAAAAGATAGGGTGCGGTCTCTGCCGTGCCGCGATGGCGCGCGCGTCCGTCGGGCTCGAGGTAGTAGTCGCCGCGGTCCTTCTCCTCGCGGCCGATCGCCGTCGCGAGCGGGTGCAGCAGCAGCAGCGCATCCATTCGGCCGGGATCCCAGGCCGCGGCGAGGCGGCCCAGCAGCGACTCCGGTCCGTCGCGCCACAACCCGTCGCCGTTCAGCACGAAGAACGGCCCGTTGCCCAGCAACGGCAGCGCGTTCTTCACGCTGCCGCCCGTCTCGAGCAGGCGGTCCTCGGGGACGATGCGGGCACGGCCGCGCAGACGATCGGCGATCTGGTTGCCAAGATGGTGCACGTTCACCACTACGGTCTCCACGCCGTGACGTTGGAGCCGGTCCATCGAGCGCTCGAGCATGGAACGTCCGGCAACCGGGATCAACGGCTTGGGCGTTGAGTCGGTCAGCGGTCGCATGCGTTCGCCGCGGCCCGCCGCCAGGATCATGGCGCTGCGGATCATGCCGCCCCGATCCGCCGCAAGGGCGACGGCAGCAGCCGGTCGACCCAGCCTCTGAGCGGCGACAGCGCCTCGTGCTGCAGCGAGCGCTCGAACATGCGCCACACACGCGGCAGGTGCGGCAGATAGTCGGGCTTGCCGTCGCGCCGCAACAGCCGAACGAACAGGCCGATGATGCGCGCATGGCGTTGCGCGCTCATCAGCGCGAAGCCGGTGCGGAAGCTCGCAGCGTCCGCGATGCCTGCCTCGTCGATGTAGCGCTGCAGGCAGGCGGCATGCACCGCGGCCGTCACGTCGCGGCGCGCATCCTCGATCAGCGAGACGAGGTCGTAGGAGGGGTGGCCGCGTTGCGCGTCCTGGAAGTCGAGCAGCCCGCAAGCCTTCACGCCTGGTCGCGCCGGCAGCCAGAGCAGATTGTCCTTGTGATAGTCGCGCAGCAGCAGCGTGTCGGCGGAGGTGGGCAGGGCCGCGAGACATTCCTTCCAGGCCGCCACGTAGGCCGCCGTTTCCTCGGCCGGCGTCGGCTGGCCGGTTGCCTCGGGCAGGTACCATTCCGGCAATAGCATCGCCGCCTCGATCAACGCGTCGCCGGCATAGGCACCGAGCCCAGGTAGCAGGCTTTTCTCGCCGGCATGATAGAGTTCGACCAGCACGTCGGTCGCCCGGGCATAGAGCTCCGCTTCGTCGCCGCCCGCCGCCAGCACGCGGGCGAACGTGTCGTCGCCGAGATCCTCCAGCAGCAGGAAGCCGTGCTCCGTATTCTCGGCCAGGATCTGTGGCGCGCTGAGGCCGAGCGCGATCAGGTGCCGGGCGATGCGCAAGAACGGCCGCACATCCTCCTGCGGCGGTGGCGCGTCCATGACGACGGCCGATTCGCGCGGACGGGTCAGGCGATAGTACTTGCGGAACGAGGCGTCGCCCGCGAGCAGCCGCTCGCTGGCGTCGCCCCAGCCGGCACCGCGCACGAACTCGGCACGCAGAAGGTCGCGTTCAGTCTTCGACAAGGCGTCGGTCTCCTTCGAGAGTTACGCGCCGGCCCCCACCGTCGATGGCGAGCCGGACCGTCAGGCGGTCCTGCGGCAACAGGCCGCCCAGCCGCTCGGCCCATTCGACCAGCGCCACGCCCTCGGCACGCGCCTCCTCCCAGCCCAGTTCGAAAACCTGCTCGGGCTGCTCCAGCCGATAGAGGTCGAAGTGCCAGAAGCTCGTGTGCTTGGTCTCGTAGACCTCGGCCAGGGTGAAGGTGGGGCTGGGCACGATCAGCGACGGATCACCCGAAGCGGCGCGCAGGATGGCGCGAGCCAGCGTCGTCTTGCCGGCCCCCAGACCACCTTCCAGAGCGACGAGGTCGCGCCGGCGGAGGCGTGCGGCTAGCGCAGCGCCCAGCCGTTCGGTCGCCGCCTCGTCGGGAAGGAACAAAGAAAAAGTCGGCATCTTCCGATGCCGACTCTTCTAGCACGCCACCGCCTGTGGGCAGTTGGCAGGCATCCTAGTAGCGGTAGAGCTCGCCCTTGAAGGGGCCCGCCTCGGGCACACCGATATATCTCGCTTGGTCGGGGCGGAGCTTGGTCAGCTTCGCACCGACCTTCTCGAGGTGAAGGGCGGCGACCTTCTCGTCGAGCACCTTGGGCAGCGTGTAGACCTGCTTCTGGTACTTGCCCGGGTTGGTCCAGAGCTCGATCTGGGCCAGCGTCTGGTTGGAGAACGACGCCGACATCACGAAGCTCGGATGGCCGGTCGCATTGCCGAGGTTCACCAGGCGGCCTTCCGACAGCACGATGATGCGCTTGCCGTCGGGGAACTCGACCTCGTCGACCTGCGGCTTCACGTTGTGCCACTTGAAGTTACGAAGGCTCGCGATCTGGATCTCGCTGTCGAAGTGGCCAATGTTGCACACGATGGCGCGATGCTTCATCGCCTTCATGTGGTCGAGCGTCAGCACGTCGACGTTGCCGGTTGCCGTCACGAAGATGTCGGCCTTGGGAGCGGCCTCTTCCATCGTCACGACTTCGTAGCCTTCCATCGCCGCCTGCAGAGCGCAGATCGGGTCGATCTCGGAGACCATCACGCGGCACCCGGCCTGGCGCAACGAGGCGGCCGAGCCTTTACCGACGTCACCGAAGCCCGCGACCATCGCCACCTTGCCCGACATCATCACATCGGTGCCGCGGCGGATGCCGTCGACAAGCGACTCACGGCAGCCGTAGAGGTTGTCGAACTTCGACTTGGTGACCGAGTCGTTGACGTTGATGGCCGGCCACAGGAGCTTGCCTTCCTTCGCCATGCCGTAGAGGCGATGTACGCCGGTGGTCGTCTCCTCGGTGACGCCCTTGATCGAGGCGCCGAGCTTGGCGTACCAGCCGGGCCTCTCCTTGTTTGTCTTGAGGATCGCCTTGTAGAGAACCTCTTCCTCTTCGTTGGTCGGTTTGGCGACCAACGAAGGATCCTTCTCCGCCCGCGCGCCGAGGTGGACCAGCAGGGTGGCGTCACCGCCGTCGTCGAGGATCATGTTCGGCTCGCCGCCATCACCCCACTCGAAGATCTTGTGGGTGTAGTCCCAGTACTCCTCGAGGCTTTCACCCTTGATCGCGAAGACCGGCGTGCCGGCTTTGGCGATCGCGGCGGCGGCATGGTCCTGTGTCGAATAGATGTTGCACGAGGCCCAGCGCACGTCGGCGCCCAGCACCTTCAGCGTCTCGATCAGGACGCCCGTCTGGATGGTCATGTGCAGCGAGCCCGCGATGCGCGCGCCCTTCAGCGGCTTCTTGGGGCCGAATTCCTTACGGATCGCCATGAGACCGGGCATCTCGGTTTCGGCCATGTCGAGTTCCTTGCGGCCCCAGTCGGCGAGTCCGATATCCTTGACGATGTAGTCTTGGGCCATGTGGCGCTCCCGGCGATTTCCGTGGGTTGAAAGTGGCCGTGTCTTATCAGCGGCCCGGGTGCGTCTCAACGCGCTGGATCAACATATAAGCAAGAATTTATGTCGATATTCCCGGCCCTTTATGAGTCGGGGCGACAGACCTCACTCCTCGCCGAACTTGCCCTCGACCAACGCCGAAATGGCGGCCATTGCCTCGGCGGCTTGGCGGCCCGAGCACACGACGTTGATCGAACTGCCTATGCCGGCGGCCAGCATCATCAGCCCCATGATCGAGAGGCCGGAGACCTCCTGGCCCTTGAAGGAGACCCGGACCGCGGCGTCGAACTGACCGGCGGTGCGGACGAACTTGGCGGCCGCGCGGGCATGCAGGCCGCGTCTGTTGGCGATCGCAAGGGTCCGTCTCAGGGCGCCGATGCCGGCGTCCGAGCTCGACCCCAAGGCCTCGCTCACGAAGCTTCCTTGGCCAGGATGCGCGAAGCGACGGTGATATACTTGCGGCCGGCTTCCTGCGCGATGCGTACGGCTTCGGCGATCGGGCGGTTGCGCACACTGGCGAGCTTCACGAGCATCGGAAGATTCGCGCCCGCCAGCACCTCGATGCGCGCCTGTTCCATGATGGAAATCGCCAGGTTGGAGGGTGTGCCGCCGAACATGTCGGTGAGGACGATCACGCCCTCACCGGTGTCGCAGGCGCGCACCCGCTCGAGGATCTCGGCTCGCCGCTTCTCCATGTCGTCGTCGGCGCCGATGCATATGGGCGAAACGCATTGCTGCGGACCGACGACATGTTCGAGCGCGGCGAGGAACTCTTGCGCCAGATTGCCGTGGGTCACCAGTACGATACCGATCATTCTGTCTGCTCTACCCTGCGTCGGCGGCCTCCCCGGCCGCCCCGACATCCCGGTGGGAGAGAGTGACCGAGCGGCCCTCCCTCTGCAACCAGTCTGCAAGCTCCTCGGCGACCGCCACCGAACGGTGGCGACCGCCGGTACATCCGATCGCGATAGTCAAATAGCTCTTGCCCTCGGCGTCGAAACGGGGCAGCAGCGGCCCGATCAGGCCCTGCAAGCCGTCGACGAAAGGCCGGTAGTCCGGATCGGTCGCGACGTAAGCCGCGACCGCGGCATCGCGGCCGGTCAGCGGCTTCAGCTCCGGTACGTAGTGGGGATTCCTGAGAAAGCGCGCATCGAACACCAGGTCGGCTTCGCGCGGCAGCCCGCGGCGGAAGGAAAACGACATCACCGCGATGCGGGTGCCGGCCTCGCGGCTGGGCTCGAAGTGACCGGCCAGGATCTGCTTGAGCCGATGCGGCGACATCGACGAGGTGTCGAGCGCCAGATCGGCGACATCGCGCACGAAGCCGACTTGTCGGCGCTCTTCGATGATGCTGTCGACCAGCGGCCGGTCGGGCGCCATCGGATGCGGCCGACGCGACTCGGTGTAGCGCCGCTGCAGCGTCTCGGTGTCGGCCTCGAGGAACAGCAGGCGCACCGCCAGGCCTCGCTGCTCGCGCAGTTCGCGCACGCGGTTCACCAGCTCCTTGGGGTTGAAGCCGAAGGTGCGCGTGTCGATGCCGAAGGCGAGCGGCGGCGCCTTCTCGCCGGGCTTGCCGCTGGTCGACTCCATGAGCTCACCGAACAGCGTCAGCGGGATGTTGTCGACGGCGACGTAGCCCATGTCTGCGAGGGCGTTCAGGGCGGTGATGCGACCGGCACCGGACAGGCCGGTGACCACGACAAAGGGGCGGCGCTCGTCGCTTGCGGTCTGGCTGGCGGCCGGGGCGGGACTGTCGGGCATGATCGGGGCCTGGGATCATGCCGCCGCGATTTGCGCGAGGGCAAGCCGTAACTTCGCCGATGCCGAGACTTCGAAGGGCGCCAGCGCAAGCACCGGCAGATCGAGGCCGAGCACGCTTTCTCGCGCCTGCTCGGGCAACCGCTCGATGCGCTTCGGCGGCACCAAGTCGACCAGCAGGGCGACCGGCACGCGCACCATGAGTTGCGTGCGGCCGAGCTTGACGATGCCGACGCCGCGCACCTCCAGCAGCCCGGCGATCGTCTCCGGTGCAGAGGCGACGAGGCGGCGGCCACGCCGGGCGAGGGCGGTCTGGTCGTCGGCCACGAGACGGGCACCGCTTTCGATCAGACGCAACGCGAGGTCGGACTTGCCGGCGCCGGACCGCCCGCGCAGCAGCACCCCTTGCCAGACCGCACCGCGCAGGCGCAGAGCGACGCAGGTCGCATGCACCAGCTCGTTCACTTGCGTCCGGCGGCCGGCAGCCGGACGGTGAAGCGGGCCCCGAGCACGCGACCATCGGGCCCATACCGGTTGTTGGCGGAGATCGTGCCGCCGTAGGTCTCGACGATTTGGCGGCAGATCGAAAGGCCGAGGCCGGAATGTTGGCCGAAATGCTCGGTAGGGCGCTCTGAATAGAAGCGCTCGAAGATCGATTCGAGATTGTCCTCGGGAATGCCTTGGCCCTGGTCGTCGATGGTGACGACGAACGGACCGTTGCGCGGCTCGCGCGCGAGCTCGACCACGATGCGCGAGCCCGGCGGCGAGAAGGAGAGCGCGTTGTCGATCACGTTTCGGAACACCTGACCATAGCGGCCGTCGTGGCCGTGCGCCGCGAAGGGCGGGTTGGCGGCGACTCGGAACTCGACTTCGACGCCGGCCTTCTGGTTGGCGGTCGCAGCATAGTGGCCGACCATGTCGCGCAGCAGCGCCTCGAGGTCGACCGACTTCACTTCCCCGCGCATGAGCTCGGCGTCGAGACGCGAGGCGTCGGAGATGTCGGTGATCAGCCGGTTAAGCCGATTGATGTCGTCCATGACGATGTTCATCAGCTTGGAGCGGCGTTCCGAGTCGAGGTCGGGACGTGCCGCCATCTCGATCGCCGACCGCAGTGAGGTCAGCGGGTTCTTGAGTTCGTGCGCCACGTCGGCGGCGAAGCTCTCGATGGTGTTGATGCGCAGCCACAGGGCATCGGTCATCGAGCGCAGCGCATCGTTCAGGTCGCCGATCTCATCGCCGCGCCTGCCGAGGTCAGGGATTTCCGGCCGGCTTTCGCGCGCCAGCCGCACCTCGTCGGCGGCTCGCGCCAGCCGCACGATCGGCTGGGTAATGGTGCCGGCGAGGTAGAGGGACAGCAGCACCGTGATTCCGAGCGCGGCGGCGGCGATCGTCAGCATGTCGTAGCGGACCTCGCGCAGCGAGGCCGCGATGGCGCGGTTGTCGCGCGTCAGCAACAGGGCGCCAAGCACCTGCTTGTAGCGCTGCACCGGCACCGCGGCGCTGAGCAACAGATGTCCATCGCCAATGCTGCGCACCGCCGAGGCATTGAAGCCACGCAATGCGCTCGCCGCTTCCGGAAAGTCGCGCAAGGTCGGCACGGGTCGGTCGACATATTCGGGGTAGCGGTCGCCGCGCGAGAGCTGGCGGGCCATCCAGTCGCTCACGCGATCGATCAGCTCGACCTCCGTCTCGGCCGGCGTTGCCAGCGGCGGCAGCAGTGCCACATGGATGCGGCCGGCGTCGCTCAGCACCGCGGAATCACCCAGCAGTTCGCCCGTCTCGCTGAACAGCCGCGCCCGCACGCCGGTCGGTCGAACCAGCCGCGCAAGTAGCTGGCGCGCGGCATCGGCATCCATGCGGTTGACCGTCGTCTCGCCGCCCACGACCGCGACCTCGCCGATGCCCGCGGCCACCATCTCGCCCTGGACGAGCAGCGATGCCAGCTCGGCGTCGATGAGCTCCTCCTCGTAGTCGCTGAGGTAGACGGCGCCGAGCGTCAGCAGCGCGACAGGAATCAGGTTCAGCAACAGGATGCGCCGCGTCAGCGGCGAATGGCTGCGGTCGACGCTGCGGCGGCGGCGCAGGAGTGACGGCGACTCGGCGGAGGCCGCCGGGAGCGGCGCGCCGCGGCGCGCGCCGGGAATCAGGCGAGCCAGGAAGCCGGCAATCCGGGAGCCGAGAGTCTGCCGCCCCGTCGGGCGCGAGCCGGACTCAGGAGTCGCGGTATCGGTATCCGATGCCATAAAGCGTTTCGATCTGCTCGAACTCGCCATCGACCTCGCGGAACTTGCGACGGACGCGCTTGATGTGGCTGTCGATGGTGCGGTCATCGACGTAGATCGTCTCGCCGTAGGCGGCGTCCATGAGCTGGTCGCGGTTCTTGACGTGGCCGGGCCGCTCGGCCAGCGACTTCAGCAGCAGGAACTCGGTGACCGTGAGATGCACCTCCTTGCCCTTCCAGGTGCACTGGTGGCGGGACGGATCGAGCACCAACTCGCCGCGCACGATCCGCTCGGCGGCCGCCTCGCCCTTGGCGCCGCCGGCGTCGGCCCGGCGCAGCACGGCCCGGATACGCTCGAGCAGCAGGCGCTGGGAGAACGGCTTTCGGATGAAATCGTCGGCACCCATCCGCAGGCCCAGCACCTCGTCGATCTCCTCGTCCTTGGAGGTGAGGAAAATGACCGGAAACTGCTGCGTCTTTCGGATGCGGTTCAGGAGCTCCATGCCGTCCATGCGCGGCATCTTGATGTCGAAGATGGCGAGGTCGGGGGGGGCCTGGTTCAGCCCTTCCAACGCCGAGGCGCCGTCGTTGTAGGTCTTGATCTGGAACCCTTCGGCTTCGAGCAACATCGACACCGAGGTGAGGATGTTGCGGTCGTCGTCGACGAGGGCGATGTTCTTGCGCACGGCTTGGCTTCTCCTGCAGACACGGCGGACAACGGCAGAGGATCCATGCTATCACAGTCCGGGCCGCCGCCGCCGCCTCCCCGGCCCGTAATCCTCAACGAACAATTGCGGCTTTTTTGTTCCGAAAATGACCCAAGACGACACGCCCCGCACCGTCCGTGCCCTTGTGCGCGGCCTCGACCGGGCCGCCCTGGCGACCGCGCTTCCCGGCGATGGAGGCACACGACCCTATGTCTCTCTGGTGCTGGTGGCGGTCGACCACGATCTTTCGCCCCTATTGCTCATCAGCGATCTCGCGGAACACACGAAGGCCATCCAGGCCGATGCCCGCGTCTCGCTCCTGTTCGACGGCACGGCGGGCCTAGACCAGCCGTTGACCGGGCCACGGGTGACCCTGTTGGGCCGCGCCGAGCGCACGACCGACGAGCGGCTCAAGATGCGCTTCCTGGCGCGCCACCCGGACTCGGCGATGTATGTCGGCTTCAAGGACTTCGATTTCTACCGGGTCGCGGTGGAACGCGCACACCTGGTGGGCGGCTTCGGCAAGATCCGCTGGATCGACGGCGCGGGCCTCCGGGCCCCCACGGCGGCGGGTCTCGCCGAGGCCGAGGCCGGAATCGTCGAGCATATGAACGAGGACCATTCCGATGCCGTCCAGCTCTTGGCGACCAAGCTGCTGGGCCTCGCCGGCACCGGCTGGCGGATGACCGGAATCGACCCTGAGGGCATCGATCTCAGGAAGGAAGGCCAGGTCGGGCGTCTCGACTTCGACCGGCCGCTGGCCGTTGGCACCGAGGCGCGCAAGGTCCTGGTCGCGCTGGTGGGCAAAGCGCGCGCCGCAGCCTGACCGCTCCGCTGGCCAACAGCAGGATTCCGCGCCGCGGCATTCACTTCGCTGGTGCGAAATCTGATCCACATGATCTTCGCCACTAACTTGTCGCAGGCCCTTGCCACCCAATAGCCCTACCAGTAGCCGATAAGCGTCGATCAAGGGCCGTTTCATCGGTCTGGATAAGCAGGAGAAACGCTGTGCATCAGGCGGGCTTCGTCGTACCCAAATTCGGACTGGAAGCGCTCGGACTGAAGAACCTGGGCAACGTCTACTGGAACCTGCAGGTTCCCTCGCTCTACGAGGAGGCGGTGCGCCGCCGCGAGGGCGTGGTCGCCGACGGCGGCGCCCTGGTGGTTCGTACCGGCATCCACACGGGCCGCTCGCCCAACGACAAGTTCATCGTCGAGGACGGCGAGAGCAAGGGGCGCATCGATTGGGGCAAGACCAACAAGCCGATCGCGCCCGATCGCTACCGCGCCCTCTACAACCGCATGATCGGCTATGCTCAACGCCGCGACCTTTTCGTGCGCGATTGCTGGGCCGGCGCCGATCCCGCGCATCGGATCGGCGTGCGCGTCGTCAACGAGACGGCCTGGCACAATCTGTTCGCGCGCAACATGTTCCTGCGTCCGAAGCCCGAGGAGCTGGAGGGCTTCAAGCCCGAGTTCACGATTCTGAACCTGCCGGGCTTCCAGGCCGATCCGGCGCTCGACGGCACGGCGTCGGACTGTGCCATCCTCGTGAACTTCACCGATCGCGTCGTGGCGATCTGCGGCACCTGGTACGCCGGCGAGATCAAGAAGTCGGTGTTCACGATCCTGAACTACCTGCTGCCCGACAAGAACGTGCTGCCGATGCACGCTTCGGCGAATGTCGGCCCGAAGAACGACGTGGCGATCTTCTTCGGCCTCTCCGGCACCGGCAAGACGACGCTGTCGGCCGACCCGACACGCACGCTCATCGGCGACGACGAGCACGGCTGGGCCGAGAACAGCCTCTTCAATTTCGAGGGCGGATGCTACGCCAAGGTGATCAAGCTCTCCCGCGAGGCCGAGCCTGAAATCTACGCCACGACCGGCCGCTTCGGCACGGTGCTGGAGAACGTCGTGATCGACCCGGCGACCGGCCGTCTCGACCTCGACGACGGCAAGTTCACCGAGAACACGCGGGCCTGCTATCCGCTCGACTTCATCCCGAACACCTCGGCCACCGGCATCGCCGGCACGCCCGAGAACATCGTGATGCTGACAGCCGATGCTTTCGGCGTGCTGCCGCCGATCTCGCGGCTGTCGCCGGAGCAGGCGATGTACCATTTCCTCTCAGGCTACACGGCGCGCGTCGCGGGCACCGAAAAGGGGGTGACCGAACCGCAGGCGACCTTCTCGACCTGCTTCGGCGCGCCGTTCATGCCGCGTCATCCCACCGTCTACGCCAAGATGCTGGGCGAGAAGATGGCCCGCCAGAACGTCAAATGCTGGCTGGTCAACACCGGCTGGTCGGGCGGCGGCTTCGGCGTCGGCCACCGCATGTCGATCCGCCACACCCGTGCGATGCTACGTGCCGCGCTCGACGGCACGCTTGCCTCGGTCGCCTCCTCTACCGATCCGCACTTCGGCATGCAGGTGCCCAGCGCCTGCCCGGACGTGCCGGGCGACGTGCTGAACCCCAAGAACACCTGGAAAGACAAGAAGGCCTACGACCACGCCGCGCGCGACGTCGCCAAGCGCTTCGAGTCGAACTTCCAGCAGTTCGAGGGCCACGTCGACACCAAGGTCAAGCAGGCGGCAATTCGCGCCGCGGCCTGATCTTTCCCGGCATCGCTTCGGCGCGGCGGACATAATATGATGTCGCCGCGTGAGCCCGGTCACCGATACCTCTCCTGTCGTCGCAGCGCGCCGGCCGTGGCGCCTGCCGCTGGTCGCGGCCCTGGCGCTCGCCTTCGTGTCGCTCGCGCTCATCTCGGGTGTCGCCTACATCGCGGTACTGGCCGGAGCCACCGGCACCGCCGAACGCCTGCTGGTCGATCGCGCCGCGCGCGTCGTTGATGCGCAGGTTGCGCTGGTCCGCAGCCGTCTCGATCCGGTCGGCGAGCAGCTCGAACTCATCGCGTCGCTCGCCGCCGCCGGCCGCATCGACATCGAATCGCCGGTCGATGTGCGGGAGGCGCTGGCCGTGATGATGGCGCAGGTGCCGGCAGTGTCCGCGGTCGGCTTCGCCACGCTCGACCTCAAGCTGCACCGTGCCGTACGCGAGGCCGACGGGCGGATCAAACGCGAGACGGTCTCGCTGGTCGAACAGCCACAAGGAATGGAGCGGTTCCGCCAACTCCAGACCTCCCAGGGCACTTTCTGGGGTGCGCTGTTCTGGAGCGAGGCGATCAAGCAACCGGTTGTCAATGTGCGGACGCCGGTGCGGCGTATCGACAATGCCTTCATCGGCGGTCTGATCGCCACCGTTGCGGTCGGTGACCTGTCGTATCTGATCGGCGATCCGTCGCGCGGTGGCGACGGCCGCTACTTCATCCTGGTCGGGCGAGATCAGGTGCTGGCGCATCGGAGGCTGATCGACTCGCGCGGCCTCGGCCTCTCGGAGCAACATCCGCTGCCCACCATCAAGGAGGTGGGCGACCCGGTCCTCGCCCGGATCTGGGACACTCCGGTGCGCTCACCGCAGATCGACCGGGCTCTGGGAAGCCTCGGCCATGTCGTCGAGGAAGGCGGTCGGCGTTGGGTGTTCGTCTATCGCGAGCTCAACCGCTTCGGCCCGGACCCCTGGCTGGTCGGCCAGTACTTCCCGATCGAGGACGCGACCGGCGATCTCGACCGGTTGACCAACGGTGCCGTCGTCGGTGCCGCGACGCTGGCCGCAGCGATACTGCTGGCGCTGTTCATGGGGCTTCGCATGGCACGTTCCATCCGGACGCTCACCTCGGCCGCGGAGGCGATCGAGCACCTGAAGTTCGACGAGCCGTTCCACCGTCAGTCGCGTTTGCGAGAGATCGACGACGCCGGCCGCAGCCTCGACAAGGCACGTGGTGCGCTGAAGTGGTTCGGCGCCTACGTACCACATCGGCTCGTCTTCCGACTGATGGAGCTCGGGGAAGGCGCGGTGGCGTCTCGCCGGCGCAACGTCACCGTCATGTTCACCGACATCGTCGGATTCACGCCCCAGGCGGAGGACCTGCCCGAGCAGGAGACCGCCGACATGCTCAACCACCACTTCGCCTTGCTCGGCGCCTGCATCGAGGCTGATGACGGCGTCATCGACAAGTACATCGGCGACTGCGTCATGGCGGTATGGGGCGGTATCTCGAAGATGGAGGATCATGCCGACCGCGCGGTTCATGCCGCGCTCTGCATGGCACGCGTCATCCGCGAGGACAATGCGCAGCGCGCCGCCGCGGGCCAGGCACCGGTACGGTTGCGCATCGGTCTGCATTCGGGCCCGGTCGTGGTCGGCAACATCGGCGCGCCCGGTCGGGTCAACTACACAGTGGTCGGTGATACGGTGAACGTGGCGCAGCGTTTCGAGCAGCTCGGCAAGGAGTTCATGCGCGAGGGCGAGGAAGTCATCTTGCTGGTGAGCGGTGACACCATCGCTGCAATGATGCACCCTGAGGTGCTGGGGACATTGCCGACACCGGAGTTGCGGCATGTGAAGGGCAGGGACGAGCCGGAGCAGGTCTATCGGCTCGTCTGACGGCTCGCCGCGCTGGACGGCGAACCGGCTTCGCCGCTAGTGTGCCGATATCGTCCCGGTGTTATTTTTCGAGGAACGAGGAGCAATGGAACGGCGAAAACTTCTGGCCTTGTCATCGGCCCTGCTGGCTATCGCTCCTTTCCAAGCGCTTCGCGCCCAGGACTCCAACAAGCCATTTACCGACGCTCAGCTCGACCAGATGCTGGCGCCGATCGCGCTCTATCCCGATGCGCTGCTCTCGCAGTTGCTCATGGGGGCCACCTATCCGCTGGAGATCGTCGAGGCGGCGCGCTGGTCGCAGGCCAACCCCAATCTCAAGGGTGATGCCGCCGTCCAGGCTGTGAAGGGTAAGGACTGGGACGTCAGCGTGAAGTCTCTGACGGCATTCCCGCAGACGCTGCAGATGATGAGCAACCAGCTCGACTGGACCCAGAAGATCGGCGACGCGATGATCGGCCAGCAGAAGGAGGTCGCGGCCTCTATCCAGCGGCTGCGCGCCAAGGCCGAAGCGGCCGGCAACCTGAAGACGACTCAGCAGCAGAAGGTGACGACGCAGACCAGCAACGGCGCCAGCGCCATCGTCATCGAGCCGGCCAATCCCGAAGTGGTCTACGTGCCGTACTACAACCCGACCTGGGCCTACGGTCCGTGGCCCTACCCTTCGTATCCGCCGCCTTATTATCCACCGCCGCCCAACTACGGCGCGGCGCTGATGACCGGCATGATGTTCGGCCTGGGCGTCGCCGCCGGCGCGGCGATGTTCGGCGGCTGGCATTGGGGCTGGAGCGGCAGCGGCTGGGGCAACAGCTACACGACCGTCAACGTCAACAAGGCGACCAGTATCAGCGCCAACAACTTCGACGGCAACAAGTACCGCGACGGCCGCTGGAACTTCGATCCGGCGCATCGCGGCGGCGTGCCCTACCGTACGCCGGCCGAGCGCGAGCGCTACGGCCAGCGCAGCGGCATGGATCCGGCGCAGCGCCAGCAGTTCCGCGGCCATCTCGACGGGCATGGCAACTACACCCAGCGCCCCGAGAACCGGGGTGGCGAGAACCGCAACTTCGAGAACCGCGGTGGCGAAGGCCGCAGCGCGTTCGACGGCGTCAACCGCGGCGAGAGCGCCAGCCGCGACTACGATCGCGGCAGCTCGTCATGGGGCGACCGGAGCTGGGGTGGCGAGCGCAGCGGCGGCGGATTCCACAGCGGAGGGTTCCGGCGATGAGCGGCGCGATGTTCCGGCGAGGTGTTTTGGCGTTCGCGCTGGTCCTCGGCCTGTGCTCGGCGACCGTCGCGCAGCAGGCCGCCAAGGTCGAGACCTTCCCGACGGCGGAGGCTGCGGCCAATGCCTTCACCGACGCAGTGCGCCGCGCCGACACCCATGCGCTCGCCGCGATCCTTGGACCCGAATGGCGCGAGTTCGTGCCGGCGGCGGCGGAGCAGATGCAGCGCCGCCGTGAGCGCTACCTCGCGGCCTGGGAACAGGCGCACGAAATCAAAGTAGCGGGCGACAAGGCGACGGTCGTCGTGGGCAAGGCCGGTTGGACGCTCCCCATCCCGATCGTCAAAGACGGTGCGGCCTGGCGCTTCGACACCGTGGCGGGCTGGCGCGAGATGCGGCTGCGCCAGATCGGCCACGACGAGGCGGCAGCGGTGCAAGCGCTGCTCGCCATCGTCGACGCCCAGCGCGACTATGCCGCCCTCGATCCCATGAAGACCGGATCGCCGGTATATGCGCGGCGCCTGCTCAGCACGCCCGGGCGCAGGGACGGCCTCTATTGGGAGACCAAGCAGGGCGAGGCAGAGAGCCCGCTCGGCCCGGCACTGGCGCATGCCCAGATCGATGGCCGCGCTCCTGATGGCCACTACGGCTACTACTTCCGCCTCCTCTACGCACAGGGCCCTGCGGCGCCCGGCGGCGCGCGCGACTACATCGTGAACGGCCGCATGATCGGCGGCTTCGCAGCCATCGCCTGGCCGGTACGCTACGGCGTGACCGGCGTGATGACATTCATCGTCGACTACAAGGGCGAGGTCTTCCAGCAGGACCTCGGGCCCGACACGGCGCAGCGCGCCGGCCTGATGACGACCTTCAATCCGGACAAGGGCTGGACGAAAGCCGACACGACGCCTCCGTGACCGAGGCGTGCTCGCAGGGGAGAGACTCATGATGAAGACCAAAGCTGTTGTGCTGCTTGTGGCGGCAGGCCTGTTGGGCGGCTGCGAGAACATGACGACCGGCCAGAAGGGTGCCGTGGCGGGTGCGGCGCTGGGCACTGGCATCGGCCTCGCCACCGGCGGCACGTTCGGCGCGGTGGTCGGCGCCGGCCTGATCGGTGGCGCGGCGGGCTACATCGGCGGCAGCGCCATCGGCAACAACCGGTAGAGCGGAGGACCGACCATGAAGACCAGGCTCGCCCTCGCCGCCGCAGCCCTGCTGGCCGCCTCGGCCACCGCGCACGCGCAGATGCCGCCGCTCAACTTCGACCAGGCCGCCTACATCACCTGCAAGCAGGCGCACGACATGGCGCCGGAGCCACGCAAGATGCTGGCCGTCTATCTCGCCGACCACGCCTCGCGCTATCGCGGCGTCGTCATCCCCGACAACGAGCTGGGCGCGCAGATCGCCCATCTCGTGCGCGGCGGCTGCACGCTGGCGCCCGACGCCTATCTGTTCACCGTGATCGACCGAGCGATCGTCGCGGAGATGTCGAAGCTGCCGAAGCGCAAGTAGCGTCGGCGGCGCGTCAGGTCATCTTGATCATGACGTGCCGGGCATAGGCCGGGCGCGTCGCGAGCCGCTCGTACCAGGCGCGGACGTTCCTGAGGTCCGGGCGCTCGATGTCGAGCGCGTACCAGCGATAGGCGAAGCAGCCGACCGGGATGTCGCCCATGGTGAAACGGTCGCCTGCGACGTAGCGCCGGCCCGCGAGCCAGCCGTCGAGGCGGCCGAACAGCTTGCCCGCTTCCTCGGCGGCCTTGCCGATCGCCGCCGTATCGCGCTTTTCCGCCGGCGTCCTGACCAGGCCCCAGAAGGCGATGCGCATCGGCTCGGAGAGGGTGCTGAGCTGCCAGTCCATCCAGCGGTCTGCCTCGCTGCGCCGGCCCGCTTCGTTGGGCCACAGCGTCCCGGCGGCATACTTGGCCGCGAGGTAGCGCACCGCCGAGTTGCTCTCCCAGATCACGGTGCCGCCGTCGTCGACCGTCGGCACGACGCCGTTGGGGTTCATGTCGAGGTACCATTTCTGGTCGTTGCCGCCGAACGCGCCGCCCACGTCGGTGCGCTCGTAGGCGAGCCCGATCTCCTCGGCGACCCACAGCACCTTCTGCACGTTGATCGAGTTGGCGCGGCCCCAGATCTTCATCGAACGCTTCTCCCCTGAACAGATCTCAATGCGCCGCCGCCCAGTTGTCGCCGACGCCGGTCTCGACGACCAGCGGCACGGTGAGCGAGGCCGCCCCCTCCATGATCTTGCGTGTCACGTCCTTGGTCTTGTCGAGCTCCTTGTCGGGCACCTCGAACAGGAGCTCGTCGTGGACCTGCAGCAGCATCTTGGCCTTGAGCTTCGCCGCCACCAGCGCGGCCGGCAGGCGGATCATCGCCCGCTTGATGATGTCGGCGGCGCCGCCCTGCAGCGGGGCGTTGATCGCCGCGCGCTCGGCGAAGGCGCGCAGGCCCTGGCTCTTCTCGTTGATGTACTTGAGGTGCACCTTGCGGCCGAACGGCGTCACCACGTAGCCGTGCCTGCGCGCATACTCCTTGGTCTCCTCCATGTAGTCGCGGATGCCGGGATAGCGCTGGAAGTACTTGGCGATGTAGTCGCGCGCCTCGGGCTGGCCGATGCCGAGCTGGTTGGCGAGGCCGAAGGCCGAGATGCCGTAGATGATGCCGAAATTGATCGCCTTGGCGCGGCGGCGGACCAGCGGGTCCATGCCCTTGACCGGCACGTCGAACATCTCCGACGCGGTGATGGCATGGATGTCGTCGCCGCGCGCGAAGGCCTCCTTGAGGGAGGCGATGTCGGCCACGTGCGCCAGCAGGCGCAGCTCGATCTGCGAGTAGTCGGCGCTCAAGAGCTTGCAGCCGGTCTCGGCGATGAAGGCCTGGCGGATCTTGCGGCCCTCCTCGGTCCGCACCGGGATGTTCTGCAGGTTGGGATCGGTCGAGGCCAGCCGTCCAGTCGCGGCGCCGGTCATGTGGTACGAGGTGTGGACGCGGCCCGTCCTGACGTCGACCTCGCGCACCAGCGCGTCGGTGTAGGTGCCCTTGAGCTTGGCGAGCTGACGGTGCTCCATGATCTTGACCGGCAGGGCATGGCCCTGCGCGGCGAGGTCCTCGAGGATGCTGACGTCGGTCGCCCACGAGCCGTTCTTGTTGCGCTTGCCGCCGGGCAGCTTCTGCTCGTCGAACAGGATCTCGCCGAGCTGCTTGGGGGAGCCCACGTTGAACTCGCGGCCGGCGATCTTGTGGATCTCGCGCTCCAGCTCGGCCAGCCGCTTCTCGAAGTCGGCCGAGAGCCTCTTGAGCTTCAGCGCATCGACCTTGACGCCGGCGCTCTCCATGCCGAGCAGCACCGGGATCAGCGGCCGCTCGATCGTCTCGTACATCGTCGTGACGCGTTCCGGCACCAGACGCGGCTTCAGCCGCGCCCAGAGCTGCATGGTCACGTCGGCATCCTCGGCCGCATAGTCGCGCGCGCGGTCGAGCGGCACCTTGTCGAACGTCACCTGCTTGGCGCCGCTGCCCGCGACGTCGGCGAACTTGATGGTCTTCTGCCCGAGATGCAGCTCGGCCAGCTCGTCCATGCCGTGGTTGTTCTTGCCCGCGTCGAGGACGAAGGAGATCAGCATCGTGTCGTCCACAGGGCCGATCTCGATCCCGTGCCGGCGGAACACTGCCATGTCGTACTTGATGTTCTGCCCGACCTTGAGCACCGCCGGGTCTTCCAGCAGGGGCTTCAGCCTGGCGAGCGCCGTCTTCATCGGGATCTGGCCGGGCAGCAGCTTGCCGGCGTCCTTTTCGCCACCATCGCCCGCGAGATCGAGCGCGCCCTGGGCGGCACCGCCCGGCGTGCGATGCATCAGCGGGAGGTAGGCCGCGCGCCGCCTCGTCGAGTTTACGTTGACCCACGGGCCCTCGAGCAGCGCCAGCGACACGCCGACCAGGCCGGCATTGTTGGAATCGAGCCCGTCGGTTTCGCAGTCGAACGCCACGGTGCCGGCCCTGGTCGCTTCGGCGATCCATTCGTCGAGAAGCTTCTCGTCCTGGATCAGCTCGTAGTCGGCCGCGGTGAACGCCTGGTTGGACTTCACGCGCGCCGGCTTGGGCTTGACGGCTTCCGGCTCGGCCTTCTTCGTCGGCGCGGCCGCGGTGGCCGGCGCGACCGGGGCCGTCGCGGCGCCCAGCTCCGTCGTGTAGCGCTGCAGCAGCGTCTTGAAGCCCTGCTGCTCCAGCCAAGGCAGCAGCAGGTTGGGATCGGGCTTCCTCTTGTCGAAGGAGTCCGGATCGGCCGGCGGCGGCACGTCGTCGCGAAGCTGCACCAGCTTCTTGGAGATGCGGATCAGCTCGGCGTTCTGCTCGAGCGATTCGCGCCGCTTGGGCTGCTTGATGTTGGCCGTGCTCTTCAGCAGCGTCTCGAGATCGCCGAATTCGTTCAGGAGCTGGGCAGCGGTCTTGACGCCGATGCCCGGCGCGCCCGGCACGTTGTCGGTCGAGTCGCCCGCCAGTGCCTGCACGTCGACAACCTTGTCCGGCGTCACGCCGAACTTCTCCATCACCGCCTCGGGCCCCATCTTGCGCTGCTTGATCGGGTCCATCATCTCGACGCCCGGCCGGATGAGCTGCATCAGGTCCTTGTCCGAGGAGACGATGGTGCAGGTGCCGCCGGCTTCCAGCGCCATGCGGGCGTAGGTCGCGATCAGGTCGTCGGCCTCGTAGCCCTCGAGCTCGCAGCACGGCAGGCCGAACGCCTTGGCGGCCTCGCGGATCAGCGGGAACTGCGGGATCAGGTCCTCCGGCGGCTCGGGCCGGTTGGCCTTGTACTTGTCGTAGATCTGGTTGCGGAACGTCGTGCGCCCGGCGTCGAGGATCACCGCGACATGGTCGACCTCGGGATCGTCGAGGAGCTGCGTCAGCATCTTGGAGAAGCCGAACACCGCGTTGACCGGCGTGCCGTCGGGTCGCGTCAGCGGCGGCAGCGCGTGGTAGGCGCGAAAGATGTAGCCCGAGCCGTCGATGAGGTAGAGGTGGCGGATGGGTTTGTTCTCGCCGTCCGCGGACTTCTTCGCAGGTGCCTTGGTCTTCGCCATGGCCAAGGCCTAGCACGCGGGGCGGCAGGCTGGCAGCCCGTCGCACCGTTCCGAGTCGCATCGACGACGACATAAAAAAATTCCGCAACGCACACCGCCTCCTCCGCCGTTTCGGCGGCCAATGCCTTGGAAGGATGGAGGAATCACCGACCGGCGGCGCCTTTCGCGAGTCGCATGAATCGCGACATTTCAAAAATCCGTTTCGATGACGTCGCTTCGAGGGGCGTGAGACGACGGGAGAGGGGGCGGGCCATCGGCGACTCCTGTGGGAATAGGATTCTTCGATATGATATAGGATAGAGGGCTACCTGTCAAGAACGTATCAAGAACAGGCGCGACGTTCCGTGTCTTGCCCAAGGCCGGCCCGGGGGCCTATCAACCGCCCGTCATCGGGGAGTAGCCGGCCTCATTCGTGAGAGGTGGGTGCGTCAACAGACTTGGTCCTCCCGGACCATGGCGCCTCCGGCACTCGGGTGCCTGGCGAGACCTTTGGCTTACCGGCGTCTTCACCCGCGGGATCGGGCGGCGCCGGAGGCCATTGGTTCGTGCCCGGTCCCGCGTGAAGACGCCCCTCGTGGAAGCCTTCCTCGTCTCGACCGCACTCGTGGCCATCGCCGAGATCGGCGACAAGACCCAGCTCCTGGCGATGATCCTCGCCGCGCGCTATCGCCGGCCCGTTCCCATCATCCTCGGCATCCTGGCCGCCACGCTCGCCAACCATGCGCTGGCCGCCTGGGCGGGCGCTCTGGTCGCGGGCTGGCTCGGTCCAGAGGCGATGCGCTGGATCCTGGGCGGGCTGTTCCTCGTCATGGCGGCATGGTGCCTGATCCCCGACAAGCATGACGATGCACCTTCCGCGGCGAGCGGGGCGGGTGCCTTCATCGCCACGACCATCGCGTTCTTCCTGGTCGAGATCGGCGACAAGACGCAGATCGCCACCGTGGGCCTCGCGGCGCGCTTCGACGACCTGATCGCCGTCACCGCCGGTACGACCCTGGGCATGATGATCGCCAACGTGCCCGCCGTACTGTTCGGCGAGGTGCTGGCGCGCAAGGTGCCGCTTAAGCTCGTGCGCGGACTCGCAGCCGCGTCGTTTGTCGTGCTGGGCGTGCTGGTGTTGGTAGGGGCCGGCTGGCGACTCATAACAGTATGATTCGAACACCTGATCGATTACGGCAGCTCTAAAGGGTGCCTGTCCGACTAAGCTGCGCTGGCAACGGCGCATCGACGCCGCGCAGCGCGCGCTCGATCTGGCCATCGCGACGGATGAAGATGCCCTCGGTCACCCGGCGCGTCAGCGTTTCGGTTGGCGGCGTTCCCGGCGGCGGGCAGTACATACCCGAGACCGAGTCGCTCGCGCCCAGCGCCGTCGCTCCGCCGGGATCATTGGTGATTTCGCGCATCTCGAACGCGACGCATGCCGCAGCGGCGATCGTGAAGTATGTGACTCGAAGGAAGGCGTCCGACGGCGGCGCCTGTCGGGTCACCACGACGTCCTTGTCTTTCGTGAACGGGAAGCTCTGCTTGATCCATGCCGCGTCCATGACGCTGCCCCTTCGCCAATAGGTCAGCGGCGCCAATTGATGCAAATAGACCTGCACTCTCGGGTAAGAGCCGCTTGAAGGAACTGCGGCTGCATAGGCGGTGCTGGTCTTGGCGCTGGCACTCCAACCGCTGTCTTCGAACACTTCACGCGTCGTCTCGGGGAAGGGTGTTACGAGCAGAAGCTTTGAGTCCGACTTGGCGACCTTCTTCCATTCTGCGTGAGCGGGGCCTGTGATCAGGAACGCGGCGAGGGTCAGCACGATGAATCGCATGGCATTTCCTCTCCAGGTTGTAGACCCAGCTTAGGCATATGCGTACGGGGGTTTCAACTCGTGCGTGTCGTCGGTGGCAGAAACGACTGATCGGCGATCTCAGGCGACGCGGTTGGAGAGGCGGCCGAGGCCGGTGATCTCGATCGTCACGCGGTCGCCGCGCTTCAGGAACCTGGGCGGCTTGAACCCGACGCCGACGCCCACCGGCGTGCCGGTGGCGATGACGTCGCCCGGCCGCAAGGTGATGCCGGCCGAGATGGTCTCGATCAGGGTCGGGATGTCGAAGATCAGGTCGCGCGTGTTGGCATCCTGGCGCAGCTCGTCGTTCACCCAGCACTTTACCGCGAGGTTCTCCGGCTCGACCGCGTCCGCGGTCACCAGGAAGGGGCCCATCGGGCAGAAGGTGTCGAGCGACTTTCCGAGGAACCACTGCTTGTGCCTGCCCTGCAGGTCGCGCGCCGTCACGTCGTTGACGATCGTGTAGCCCGCGATATGGGCGTAGGCATCGGCCCTGGCGATGCCGCGCCCGCCGCGGCCGACCACCAGGCCGAGCTCGGCCTCGTAGTCGACCGAATCGCTCACGCCCTCGGGGTAGCGGATATCCGCACCGTCGGCGATCACGCATTCCGGCGCCTTGGTGAAGACGATCGGCGCCGTCGGGATCGCATCGGCTGTGGAGGCTGCGCTGCTGTCGAAGCCGCTCGCCGTGAACTCCCTGGCGTGCTCGTGATAGTTCTTGCCCACGCACATCACGTTGCGCGCCGGCCGCGGGATCGGCGCCTCGATCTTCACCGACGAGAGGGGAATGCCGGGGCCGGCCGGCTTGAGCTTGCCCTCGAGCCCCTGCAGCTCGCCCACGATCGCCCCGAGATCTGCGACCGGACGCCCCAGCATGGCCTCGAGCGGCCACACGCTCTGGCCTTCGACCAGGACGGCTTTCGTCCGGCCCTCGTGCGTGACGGTCGCGAGCTTCATTGCGGCTTGGCCGCCTCGTCCTGGTTCCAGCCCTTCTTCTCGGCGTCGAAGAAGGAGGCAAAGACCTTGCGGATCGTGCTCTCGGCGATGTCGCGCGTGATGAACACGACGCGGCTCTTGCGGTCGTCGCCCTCGGGCCAGGCGTCGAGCGTGGCCGGCGGATGGAAGACGTGCTGCACGCCGTGGATGACGACCGGCTTGTCGGTGTCCTTGACGTTCAGGATGCCCTTCATGCGCAGCAGGTCCGGACCGCGATAGGTCACCAGTGCGTCGAACGCCGCGGCCACCGTCGACCAGCTCATCGGCTCGTCGAAGGTCATGCAGAAGGCCTTGATGCGGTCGTCGTGGCGGTTCGGGTTGTGCGGGTCCTGTTCGCCGTGGGAATGGCCATGATCGTGTCCATGATCATGTGCGTGATCGTGCCCATGATGATGGTGATGGCTGTGCCCGCCTTCGTAGGCCTCCTCGTGCAGCCAGCGCTTCACGTCGGCCGACTTGGTCTCGGGATTGTAGAGGCCGGCGTTCAGGATCTCGTTGGGGTCGATGTCGCCGCCGGCGATCGAATGGAACGGCGCGCCGGGATTGAGATGGTAGAGGCGGTGCTTCAGCTCCTCGAGCTTCGAGGCATCGGCGATGTCGGTCTTGGTGAGCAGAAGCCGGTCGGCGACGGCGGCCTGCTTAACCGCCTCCTCGTGGTTGTCGAGCGTGCTTTCGCCGTTCACGCCGTCGACCGTCGTGACCACGCCGTCGAGGCGGTAGCGCGAGGCGAGCAGGGGATCGGTCATCAAGGTGTGCAGGATCGGCGCGGGATCGGCGAGGCCCGTGGTCTCGACCACCATGCGCTTGAACGGGGTCACCTCGCCCCTGGAGCGCTTGAGGAACAGCTCGCTCATGGTGCGCACCAGGTCGCCGCGCACCGTGCAGCACAGGCAGCCCGAGTTCAGGGTCACCATGCCCTCGTCGTCCGACTTCTCGACCAGCAGGTGGTCGAGGCCGATCTCGCCGAACTCGTTGATGATCACCGCGGTGTCGGCGAGCTCGGGCCGGCGCAGCAGCTTGTTGAGGAGGGTGGTCTTGCCGCTGCCCAGGAAGCCCGTCAGCACGGTGACGGGAATGCGCTGCTCGGCGGCGTTCTGCGTGTCGCTCATTTCTGCTCCGTTGCGACGGCTGCCGCCGTCACCAGAAGCGCCCGGCCTTCCTGAACTCCTTCCAGGCCCGCTCGAGCCTGCGGCGGCGGCGCTTCCCGCCGCTCGCCGCCTGCCGGGCGAGGACCTTGAGCGGGCGGGCGATATCCTCGGTGGGACGTGCCGCCGTCGCGAGATCGGCCAGCATCTGCCGGGCCGCCGCGCGGTCGTTCAAGGCGCCGAGCGCGCCCTGCAGGCGCACCGTGGCATCGATATAGGGCTTGGCGTCAGCCGACGCAAAGGCGGGGGCGAGATAGGTCGCGGCGTAGCGCAGCTTCTTGATGGCGATGCGCAGCCGGTGCAGCCGTTCCTCGTCGAGCTCGCCGAGCGCCCGGCCGCGGCGCAGCACCTTGGCATGGCGGCTCTCGAGCACGCGGCGGCCGAACTCGTCGAGCCTGCCCACCGCCGCGTGTCTCTCGGCGGCGAAGGCGGCGAGGTCGCGGTCGAAGGCGGCGTAGCGGGCGCCAGACAGGGCCGCGCGGGCGCGCTGCAGATGGGCCGCCGCAAGCCGTGCGGCGATCCGCTTCACCGGCGGCGGCACCTGCTCGACGCTCTCCGTGAGGAATACGTGAAGATCGCGCGCCGGCGCGCATTCGCCGGCGAGCCACTTGGCCTCGGCGGAGAGCGAACGGACGCGCGGGCCGCCGACGGCCGGACGGAATATGGTGAAGGCGGCTCGCAGCCGGCGCAGCGCCACGCGGGTCTGGTGGATGCCGATGGCGCGGCGGCTCTGCAGGGTGATGGCGCGATACTTGGCGAGATCGACGCGGCAGGCTGCCACGATCAGCCGCAGGGCGACGGCGGGTTCCGTATCTGGGGTAGGTCCTGCGTCGGAGGCGGCCATCGGCTCCGACCGTAACGTCGGCAAGTCCGCGGGCAACCGCAAAGAACGACAGTCTGGTGAAGCTTTTTTGTCAGCAGGGAGCCTGCCGATTGCCGGTGGACTCCGCCGATTTCGCTGGCCGGCCGGATGGTTAGCGGCCGACCCTTCGCCCCGTTTGCAGTGGCGGCGCCCGCCGGCCGTAGCTTAGAGTCGTTCCCATGAGCATCGATGCGGCTGCCTTCAAGAAGGGCATGCGCCACCTTGCGGCGAGCGTCACCCTGATCACCACCCGGCACGAGAACGTGCGCGGCGGTCTCACGGCGACGGCGGTCTGCTCGGTCTCGGCCGAGCCGCCGCAACTCCTGGTCTGCGTCAACAAGACGGCGAGCGCCCACGATCCGATCGGCGAGGCCGGATTCTTCTGCGTCAACATCCTGTGCCCCGAGCACCGCAAGCTCGCCGAGCGTTTTGCGGGGATGGACGGCGTCGAGGGCGACGAGCGTTTCCGCGACATGGGCGAGTGGACGACGCTAACCACCGGTGCGCCGGTGCTGACGGGCTGCCCGGTTTCATTCGACTGCAAGCTGGTGACCCGGCTGTCGGCCGGCACCCACACGATCTACATCGGCGAGATCGTCGACCTGGCGCTGCACGAGACGGCGACGCCGCTGCTCTATGCCGACGGCGCCTTCGTGCACGGCGATGCCCTCAAGAAAGCCGCCCAGGCGGCCTGATCGAGGGCTTCTCGCGACGGGGTTGCGAACCCCTGACAACCCACTATGTTCGCGCCCGCCCGGATCGGCGGCTGCTGGGGCGTAGCCAAGCGGTAAGGCAGAGGATTTTGATTCCTCCATTCCCAGGTTCGAATCCTGGCGCCCCAGCCAGCGGCGGTCCGGCTCCTGGATCAGGGTACGAATGAAGTCGGTCATCGCGAATACACTGCTCGTCGTCGTTCTGTCGGCCGTCTGCCTGTTGCTCCTCGAGGGAATGACGCGTCTCGTTCTCGATGACGGCATGCTCTACGAGCTCGAGATGTGGCGCTACGCACGCGACGTGAAGGTGCGCGACGAGCGACCCGATCTCGGCCATCGCCACCGTGCCAACGTCGAAGCCCGCCTGATGGGCGTCGACGTCCGCACCGACTCCCGCGGCTTCCGCTCGACCGAGATCCCCGCCCAGCCGCCCGGCGGCGTGGCACGCATCGCTTTCGTGGGCGATTCGACCACGCTCGGCTGGGGGGCGGCGCAGCACGAGACCTTCGCGCACCGGATCATCGAGACGCTCCAGAAGGGCGGCCGCAGGGTCGACGGTTTCAATCTCGGCGTCGGCAACTACAACACCCGGCAGGAGCTGACCCTTTTCCGCGACGTCGGCGTGGCGATGAAGCCCGACATCGTCGTGCTGACCTACTTCATCAACGATGCCGAGCCGATGCCGCGTTACGGCAGCCCGAGCTGGCTCGACGAGAACTCGGCAGCCTGGGTCGTCGCGACCTACCGCTTCGACTCGTTGATGCGCCAGATGGGCGAGGCGCCCGACTGGAAGCGCTACTATCGCGAGCTCTACGACGACAAGGCGCCGGGCTGGGTGGCGACCCGCAGGGCGTTGCTCGGCTTCGTCGATACCGCGCGCGAGATCGGCGCACAGCTCATCGTGTTCAACCTGCCCGAGTTGCGCGAGCTCAAGCCCTATCCTTTCGCCGACGTCACCGCCAAGGTCGGCGCCGACGTGAAGGCGCTGGGCGTTCCCTTCGTCGATCTGCTGCCGGCCTTCGAGAACCTCGAGCCCTCGACGCTCTGGGTGACCGTGCCCGATCCGCATCCCAACGGGCGCGCGATGGCGGTCGCCGCCGGGGCGATGCTGCCCGAGATCACGTCGGCGCTCGATCGCCTGTGTCGCGAGAAGCAGAAGGGCTGCTAGGGATTCGACGGCGGCCGAGCGCGGCGATCAGGCGGGCGACGCAGGCGGCGGTGGCGTGGGCGCCGGTGTCGACGGTGACGTCGTAGTCCATGAAGCCGTGCACTATGTCGGCCAGGCCACGGGCCCGCCCGAGCACGCGATCGCCGCGCGCCCGTTCGCGGGCTTCCAGGATGTCGAGCGGACAGGTGACGCCGACCGTGAACACGTCGAGGCCCGAGGTCGCGGCGCGCCAGCTCTCGTACATCGTCCGGTCGTGCAGCACATGGTCGAAGATCACATCGTTGCCATTGTCGACCAGCGCCCGCACCGCCGGCGCCATGCCGTCGAGCAGACGCCGGAACACCGGGCCGAACCGGGCGGACACGCTGGGCGGCGCGCCGGGCGGCGACGCAGTGTCCATTTCAACGCCCAGCGCGGTGAAGCCGTCGCGCCCGTCCTGCCGCGAGGTGTCGGCGCCGCGCCGGTAGCGCGGTGCAGTCATGAAGACGAAGTCGTCGAAGCCTGTCACCAGATAGGGATGGTCGATCGCCGCCTGCAGCGCACGGCAGAGCGTGGTCTTGCCGGCGCTCGACGGGCCGTTGACCAGAATGAGCTGCGGCCAGCGCACGATCAGGCGCCGCGCTTCATGGCGCGCTCGCGCGCGACCCACGCCCGGGCGAGCCGTGTCGGGCGGTCGTCGAACAGGTCGCCGGCCAACTCGCCGCCGAGCAGCATCTCCTCGATCTCGAGATGCGATCGCACCGTGCCGTCGGCCAGCAGGTGCTCGACCGCTACGCCGCGTTCGGCCAGCCGTCGCGACACCAGCACTGTGCGATGGCAGTCCATCGGCTCTTTCTCGGCGCACATCAGGCAGAGCGTCGTGTCTTTCGCTGCGGCGACCACGCGGCCGAGCGCCGCCGTGAAGGCCGGGCGCGCCGCGAGAGCGTCGTAGCTGCCGCCGGCGGCGGGCTTGCCGCCGAGCGCCGCGCCCTCGTGGAGGTAGCCGATGCCGGCCTCGGCCAGCGCCTTCGCCAGGGCCTCCTTGCCGAATTGCGGGTGGCGCCGCGACCACGGCGTGGAGCGCACGTCGACCAGCCGCTCGACGCCGGCCGCCTGCAGCAGCTCGACGAAGCGGCCGATCGGGTGATTGGAGTGGCCGACCGTCTTGATCGTGGGTGTCCTGATGGGCTTCATGCCAGCCGTCGTACCTGGTCGATGAAGGCGAGCGTCGCGGCGGAGCGTTCGTCGCGGCGGCAGGCGAGGTTGAGCGGCACCTGGATCGCCGGCCGCCCGGTCAGCGGCCGGTACGTTACACCTTCCAGCGGCAGGCGGCTGAGGGATGCGGGCACGATGGTGATGCCGAGGCCTGCCGCCACGAGGTTGAGGGTCGAGACGATGCGCGGGGCCTCCTGGCCGACATGGGGGCTGAAGCCCGCCTCGGTACATGCCGCGATGATGACGTCGTAGAGGCCGCGGCCGTCGGGACGACGGTAGAGGATGAACTCCTCGGCCGCGAGGTCGCGCAGCGAGAGCTTCGGTCGCCGCGCCAGCCGATGGCGGTGGGGGAGCGCTGCCGCCATGTCCTCCCGCAGCAGCGCATGGACCGTGACGCCCAGCGGGTCGGCGACGCCGGAGCGGATGAAGGCGATGTCGAGCCGCTCGTCGCGCAGCGCGGCCAGCAGGTCGCCCGAGCTGTTCTCCTCGAGCACGAAGGAGACGTCGGGCCGTTCGCGGCGGAACTCGCGGATGGCGCGCGCCACCAGCGGATGGAATGGGGCGGAGGTCGTGAAGCCCACGGCGATGCGGCCGGTCTCGCCGCGCGCCGTGCGGCGGGCGCGCACGGCGGCGCTGTCGACCGCGCTCAGGATCGCCTCGGCATCCGCCAGGAAAGAGCGCCCGGCGTCGGTGAGGCTGACGCCGCGCGGGTGGCGCACGAACAGCGACGCATCGATCTCGAGCTCCAGCGCGCGTATCTGCTGGGAGAGCGGCGGCTGCTGGATGTGCAGCTTCTCGGCGGCGCGCGTGACGTGGCCCTCGCGGGCGACGGTGACGAAGTAGCGGAGATGGCGCAGTTCCATGGATATTTATTGAATATGGAAACAACATTTATCATATATTTGAACACTGAATAAGGCCACCCTATCGTGCCGGCCATGACGATATCCATGGCTCTGGGGCTCGGCCTCGTGATGGTCTTCACCGCGTTCCTCTCCGGCATCTTCGGCATGGCGGGAGGGATGGTGCTGATCGGTGTGTTGCTGTTCCTGCTGCCGCTGCCGATGGCCATGGTGCTGCATGCCGTGACGCAGATGGCGTCGAACGGCTGGCGGGCGGTCCTGTGGTGGCGCCACATCCAGTGGCACATGACCGCCTGCTACATCGCGGGGTGCGCCGTGGCGCTCGGCCTGTGGTCGCTCACCCTCTATGTGCCGGACAAGGCGGTCGCGCTGCTGCTGCTCGGCCTCTCGCCCTTCATGCTGCGCGCCATCCCGACCGGCCTGATGCCCGCGACACTGGGACCGCGCCAGGCCGTGGGCGGCGGCATCGCCTGCATGGCGCTGATGCTGCTGACGGGCGTCACCGGCCCGTTGATCGACCAGCTCTTCCTGCGCTCGACCTGGAGCCGCCAGCAGATCGTGGCGACCAAGGCCTCGTGCCAGGTTTTCGGCCACGGCTTCAAGCTGCTCTACTTCGGCGGGCTGATCGAGCGGGCGGGCAGTGTCGAGCCCTGGATGCTGGCGATCGCGGTCGGCGCCTCGATGCTCGGCACGACGCTCGGCAAGCAGATCCTCGACCGGCTGTCGGATGCGCAGTTCCGCATCTGGGCCGGCCGTCTCATCACCGTGCTGGGACTCTACTATGTCGGCTACGGCTTGGTGCTGCTGGCGGGGATTGCCTAAGATGAAGCGTGGACACTCCAGAAGGGTTTCGCGAGCTTACTGAAGCGACAGGCTTCGCCAGAACCAATGGCCCGTGGTTCGAGAAGGTCGAGGGTCGCCAGGTCTGGCGCGGCTTCCGACCGGGCCCGCAGCACGCCAACGCTCTCGGTATCGTGCACGGCGGCATGCTGGCGGCCTTCCTCGATGCGGCCTTGGGCTCGGTCGTGTGGCGCGCCATCGACCGTCGCTGCGTGACGCTCAAGCTCACCATCGAGTACCAGACGCCGGCCCGCGTCGGCGACTGGCTGGTGGCGACCGGCGAGATGCTGGGCCACGACGAGCAGGTGGCGCAGGTGAGGGGCCGCCTCTATGGTCCGCGCCACGACGTGCTGGCGGGGCTCGGCGACTTCGCGCTGCTGCGTGCCGGCCGTCCGCTGAAGATCCGGAGCTAGAGTGTCCTACGAGATTCCCGACGACCCGCCTGCGGGGTTCAAGCTGGTCGACTTCGCGCGCGGCAGGCCCGAGCCCACCTTCAACACCCATGTCGGCAACATGTACGTGAGACGCGGCGAGAAGGGCACGCGCGACGAGTTCGTGCTGGCGATCCGCGTTCAGCAGAACATGTGCAACCCGGCGGGCGGCCTGCACGGCGGCATGATGATGACGGTGGCCGACCTGGTGGGCACGATGGGTGGCGGCTATCTTGCGGGCCTGCGCAAATTCCTGCCGACCGTCAGCATGACCTGCGATTTCGTGGCGCCGGCGCGCGTCGGCGACTGGGTCGAGGGCAGGGCCGAGCTGGTGCGCCAGACGCGCACGCTCCTCTTCACCAACATCTACTTGACGGTGGGCGAGGAGAAGATCCTGCGTGCCTCCTCGATCGCCAAGATCCCGTCGGGCGACAGTTTCTCGTTCGCCAAAGGTTAGGCGCCAAGGGCTAGACCGTCGCGCCGAAATGGCTGCCGAGGGCGCGGCGGCCGGAGTCGGTGAGGCGGACGGTGCGGCTGCGGCGCAGCCGTTCGGCCCAGCCGCGCTTGAAGAAGATGTCGGCGATGGCCGCGCCGAGCGATCCGGAGATGTGAGGCCGGCGCTCGCTCCAGTCGAGGCACTGGCGCGCGAAGTGGCGCGACTGGGCCTTCTTGGCGCCGTCGAGGTCGACGCCCAGCCGCTGGCAGAAGAGCTCGCCGGAACTCGTAAGCTGCCAGTCGCGCGGACCTTTCGGTTCGAGATGGCCGTGCCGGGTCAACGAATCGGTGACGGCGATGCCGACCTGGCCCGCGAGATGGTCGTAGCAGGTGCGGCAGAAGCGGAGATCGGGATCGCGCCGCCACGCCGCCGTGCGCGACGCAGGCCCGGCGCGCATGCCGGCGAGCGCCATCAGCGATTCCATGACCTGCGCCACGTCGGGCGAGGCCAGCCGGTAGAAGCGGTTGCGGCCCTCGGCGCGAGCGGTGAGCAGATTGGCTTCGACCATACGCGAGAGGTGGCCGGAGGCGGTCTGGGCGGTGACTCCTGCGGTGTGCGCCAGATCCGACGCGGTGTGGGCGCGGCCGTCCATCAGGAGCTGCAACATGGCGGTGCGCGCCGGGTCGCCGATCAAGGCGGCGATCTCCGACAGGGCGTTCACGGTGGTCATGATCGAAATCTAGGTCCGGCCCGACGGCCCCGCCACGGTCAATGCTTCGGCAGCGGCCGAAATGTCACTTCCACTTTGGATTGGCGATGGCGATCTTGTCGGCGACGGTCGCCTCGAGATGCGCCATCAGGGCCGCGTCGCGCTCGTCGCGCGTGCCGGCGCGCAGCTCATCTGCGAGCGTGCGGTTCAGCTCGTCGAGCGTTCCCTCGCGTCCCAGCAGCTCCACCAGGCGCCCGCGCTCGCGCGCGTCGGCGGCGGGCCCGAGCCGCACCTCGCGCTCCAGGATCGCCAGCGAGTTCACCGCGACCCGCATCTGGAAGCCGAGCCGCGGCTCGGCCTTGTCGAGTACGGGTGTCACCTCGTCACGCAGCAGGTCGGCGATGGCCCCGAGCAGTTCAGAGGCGGTGGGGCGGTCCTGGGCCATCACGCCGTCTCCTTCAGAAGCTGCAGCAGGTCGACCTCGGTCTCGACGGCGCGCCGGCCGATCGACGCCAATTCCATCGACCTGACCGAACCGGAGAGGTGCCGCCAGGCCTGTTGGTGGCAGATGACCCCCCAGCGCACCGTGCCGAACACCTCCCACCAATGCGCGCGTGCCGGGTCGACCCTGCCGCCGCCCGCACGTTCGTAAGCTGTCCACAGTTCCTGGCGGCTGCCGAAGCCCCCGGCCGGCTTGTCCACGGCGCCGAACCGCCAGCTCTTCACGCAGACCCAGCCCAGATCCTCGACCGGGTCGCCGAGATGCGCACCTTCCCAGTCGAGGATGGCCGTCACGCCGCTTTCGTCGGCGAGATAGTTCCCGGTGCGGTAGTCGCCGTGCACCAGCACGGGCCGCGCCGGCGCAGCGGGCTTGCGCCGGTCCAGCCAGCCGAGCGCCAGCTCGAACACCGGCAGCGCGCGGTCGAGCGCGTCGATGCCGCGCCGGAGCGCGGCGACGCTCTCGCCGGCGTCGCGCGTCACGAGCGGCGGCAGGGTGGCGGGATCGGTCGCATGGATGCGCGCCAGGATCTCGCCGAGCTGGCCCGCGATCCTGCCGCGCGCTTCCGCGTAGGGGGCATCGCGCAGCAGCTTGCGCGCGATGGCGATGCCACCGACGCGCCGCATCACGAAGCCGTCGCCCAGCCCGTCCTCGGGCGCGAGTTCGAACAGAACCTCGGGCGCGCGCACGCCGGCCTGGTGGGCAGCGGCCAGCACGCGGTACTCGGTCGCGCGGTCGAGCGAGGTCGCCGGACGATCCGGGCCGCTCGTCTCGCGCAACGACGGCGGGTCGCGCCGCAGGATCAGCTCGTGGCGATGGCCGGCGGCCACGATGTCGAAGCTCCACGTCTGGCGCGAGGCGCCGCCCGATTCGCGCCGCAGCCCGTCGACGGCGGCGGCTGCGCCGAAATGGCGGCCGGCGGCGCGCGCGAGTGCGGCGGCTATGGCGTCGGCTTCGGTCGGCATGTGAACGGTCATTCACCCGGACTGTGGCACAGGCCCCGCAGCGTGGTAAGAGGGCGCGCCAGTTGGGGAGACGAGCCACGTGTCGAACGCCTATGCCGCCATGAACGGCCTCTTTCTCGAAGACCTGAAGCCCGGCATGTCGGCGATGTTCGGCAAGACGGTGACCGAGGCCGACATCATGGCGTTCGCCGGCGTCTCGGGCGACACCAACCCGATCCACCTGCACGATGGCTTCGCGCGCACCACGCGGTTCGGCCAGCGCATCGCCCATGGCATGCTGAGCGGCAGCTTCATTTCCACCGTGGTCGGTACCAAGCTGCCGGGCCCCGGCGCGGTCTACATCTCCCAGAGCATGAACTTCATGGCACCGGTCCTGATCGGCGACACCATCACCGCGGTGGCGACCATCACGGCGATCGACGAGAAGCGCCGCCGCGTGACGCTCAAGACCCAGTGCCTCAACGGCGACAAGGTCGTGATCGACGGCGAGGCCGTCGTGCTGGTGCCGCGACGCGACGCAGCCTGAGCCGTCTCCAAATGATCCCAGTTTTCGACGACTGGCGCGCGATGCCGCCCGAGTGGAAGGGCGGGGTGGTGGCGCTCGGCAATTTCGACGGCGTGCACCGGGGTCATCAGGCTCTTCTAGCCCAGGCGCAGAAGCCTGCCGGCGCCCTCGGCGCGCCACTCCTGGCGCTCACCTTCGAGCCGCACCCGCGTGGCTTCTTCGTGCCCGACACCGGACCGTTCCGCCTCACCCTGGCACCTGCCAAGACGCGGCTGCTGGCGGAGCATGGCGTGCAGGCGGTGTTGGCGCAGCACTTCGATGCGGCCTTCGCGGCGTTGCCGGCCGAGGCGTTCGTCGGCGACGTGCTGCTGAGGGGGCTGGGCGCACGCCATGTCGTGTGCGGCTACGACTTCACTTTCGGTGCACGGCGCAGCGGCAACGTCGAGAGGCTGCGCGCCGAAGGCAAGGCGCGCGGCTTCGGCGTCACGGTGCTCGATCCGGTGATGCGCGAGGGCGAGATCTATTCCTCGACCCGCATCCGCGAGGCGCTGCGCGCCGGCATGGTCAGCGAGGCGGCCCAACTGCTGGGCCATCCCTGGGAGATCGAGGGCATGGTCGAACTGGGTGACCAGCGCGGCCGCACCATCGGCTTTCCCACGGCCAACGTCGATCTCGGCCAGCATCTGCGCCCGCGCTTCGGCGTCTATGCCGTCCGCGCTTTGGTCGACGGCGTCTGGCGTGACGGCGTGGCGAACCTCGGCAGGCGCCCGACCTTCGGCAAGCTCAAGGAGAACTTCGAAGTCCACCTGTTCGACTTCGCGGGCGACCTCTACGGCAAGACGCTGCGGGTTGCGATGGTCGACTTCATCCGGCCCGAGATGAAGTTCGAAGGCCTCGACCAGCTCAAGGCGCAGATCGCGGCCGACGGCGAGGCGGCGCGCAGGATATTGCATGCCGGCCCCTGACAGGAGCGCGCTCTTGCCGCGCCTTGACCCCCCGGGACCCCATCCCTAGATTGCCCGCCCTATGTCTATCGGGGCCTTCCAGGAGCGAATTATCCGCCCGGTCCGCTGACCGCGGCCGGGTCGTCTTGCTTGTACGCGACCGCCTTCGGGGTGGCTGCTCCTCGCTCCTCCCAGCACTGAGTTTCTCGTGACAACTGACTATAAATCCAGCGTTTTCCTGCCCAAGACCGACTTCCCCATGCGCGGGGGCCTGCCCAAGAAGGAGCCTGAGCTCCTGAAGCGGTGGGCGGACATGAAGCTGTGGGACCGGCTGCGCGTCGAGAGCAAAGGCCGCCCGAAGTTCGTGCTGCACGACGGCCCGCCCTACGCCAACGGCAACCTCCACATCGGGCATGCGCTCAACAAGATCCTGAAGGATCTCGTCAGCCGCACCCAGCAGATGCTGGGCAAGGACAGTCATTACGTGCCGGGCTGGGACTGCCACGGTCTGCCGATCGAGTGGAAGATCGAGGAACAGTACCGCGCCAAGAAGCAGGACAAGGACCAGGTGCCGGTCGTCGAGTTCCGCAAGGAATGCCGCGCCTTCGCCGATCACTGGATCGGCGTGCAGCGCGAGGAGTTCAAGCGGCTCGGCATCGACGGCGACTGGGACAACTACTACTCGACCATGAAGTACGAGTCCGAAGCCGTCATTGCAGGCGAGCTCGGCAAGTTCCTGATGAACGGCGGGCTTTACAAGGGCTCCAAGGCGGTCCTGTGGTCGGTGGTCGAGAAGACCGCGCTCGCCGAAGCCGAGATCGAGTATCACGACCATGTCTCCGACACGATCCACGTGCGCTTCCCCGTCGTGTCGTCGAAGCGCGGCAAGCTCGACGGCGCGTCGGTGGTGATCTGGACGACCACTCCCTGGACCATGCCGGGCAACCGTGCGTTGGCCTATGGGAAAGGGATCGCCTATGCGCTGGTCGAAGTCTCGGCGGTCGGCGAAGGCAGTAAGGCCAAGGTCGGCGAGAAGATGGTCCTCGCCAAGGATCTCGTCGCCGTGGTTGCCGAGGAAGCCAAGTTCACGGCCAAGCATGTGGCCGACGTGATCGGCGAAGACCTCGAGGGCCTGATCGCCGCGCACCCGCTGCGCGGCAAGGGCTTCGACTACGACGTGCGCCTCCTGGCCGGCGACTTCGTCACCGCCGATGCCGGTACCGGCTTCGTCCATATCGCGCCGGGCCACGGCGCGGATGACTACGAGCTGGGCGTGGCGAATGGTGTGGAAGTGCCGGACACGGTGGCCGAGGACGGCACCTACTATCCGCACGTGCCGATGTTCGCCGGCAAGCGTGTCTACACCCCGGAAGGCAAAAAGGGCGACGCCAACCGCACGGTGATCGCCGCCCTCGACGAGGCCGGCAATCTGCTCGCCTCGGGCCGCATCACGCACTCCTACCCGCACTCGTGGCGGTCCAAGGCGCCTGTCATCTTCCGCAACGCGCCGCAGTGGTTCATCGCCATGGACAAGCCGATCGCCGAGATCGGCGGCACCTTGCGCGAAAAGGCGCTGGCCGCCATCGACGCAACGCGCTTCGTGCCGCGCGCTGGCTACAACCGTCTGCGCTCGATGATCGAGCAGCGCCCCGACTGGTGCGTGTCGCGCCAGCGCGCGTGGGGCGTGCCGATCGCGGTGTTCGTGAACAAGGCGACGGGCGAGCCGCTGCGCGACCCCGAGGTGATGGGCCGTGTCGTCGAGGCCTTCAAGGCGGAAGGTGCCGACGTGTGGTTCGACAGCCCGCCCGAGCGCTTTCTCGGCAACAAGTACAAGGCCGAGGACTACGAGCAGGTGAAGGACATCCTCGACGTCTGGTTCGACTCGGGCTCGACGCACGCCTTCACACTGGAGGGCAATCCCGACCTCAAGTGGCCCGCCGACCTCTACCTCGAGGGCTCCGACCAGCATCGCGGCTGGTTCCACTCCTCGCTGCTCGAAAGCTGCGGCACGCGCGGCCGCGCGCCTTATGACGGCGTCCTGACGCACGGCTTCACGCTCGACGAGCAGGGCCGCAAGATGTCGAAGTCTCTCGGCAACATCACGGCGCCCCAGGCGGTCTGCGACCAGTACGGCGCCGACATCCTGCGCCTCTGGGTGGTCGGCACCGACTACACCGAGGACCAGCGCATCGGCCCGGAGATCCTGAAGCATCAGGCCGAAGCCTATCGCCGCCTGCGCAACACGCTGCGCTATCTGCTGGGCAGCCTCGACGGCTACTCCTCGGCCGAGACGGTGGCCTATGCCGACATGCCCGAACTCGAGCGCTGGGTGCTGCACCGCATGGCCGAGCTCGATGCGATCTTCCGGACCGCCGTCGATGACTTCGACTTTCACCGGATCGCGACGGAGCTGCACAATTTCTGCGCGGTCGATCTCTCGGCCTTCTACTTCGACATCCGCAAGGACGCGATCTACTGCGATGCCCCAGCAGCACTGCGCCGGCGCGCCGCGCGGACCGTCATGGCGGAGATCTTCTCCTTCCTGACGGCATGGCTCGCGCCCATCACCTGCTTCACCGCGGAAGAAGCCTGGCTCGCGCGCCCGAAGGACGTGCCCGACGGCGCGGCCGATTCGGTCCACCTGCGTCTCTATCCCGCGATCCCGCCGGTGTGGCTCGACCCGGCGCTCGGCGAGAAATGGAAGACCGTGCGGGCGCTGCGCCGCGTCGTCACCGGCGCGCTGGAGCTCGAGCGCGCGGAGAAGCGCATCGGGTCGAGCCTGCAGGCGGCCCCGCATGTCCATGTCGCTGCAGAATACGTGGAGGCTCTCAGGGGCCTCGACCTCTCGGAAATCTGCATCACCTCCGGCGGCGAGCTCGTCGAAGGGCCGGTGCCCGACGGTGCCTTCACCCTGGCCGACGTCGCGGGCGTCGGCGTCGTGCCGGCGCAGGCGCACGGCAACAAGTGCGCACGCTGCTGGCAGGTCCTCGAGGAGGTCGGCAAGTCGGCCGCCCATCCGCAGCTCTGCGTGCGCTGTGAGGGAGCCGTGACGGCATGAGGCCGATCGACCGCCAGGCGATGGTGCTGCTCGCGATCACGCTGGTCGCCGATCAGGTTTCCAAGCAGCTCCTGCTGGGGTTCCTGCTCAAGGCCGGCGCCATCGTGACGGTGATCGACGGCTTTTTTCGCTTGGTCATCGTGTGGAATCGCGGCGTCAGCTTCGGTCTGCTGGGCGGCGACCAGGCTCTGCCCCCCTGGCTCCTGTCCGGCGTGGCGATTGCCGTCTGCATCGGCCTCTTCATCTGGCTGCGGCGGAACGACCGGCCGCTGACGGGCTGGGGCATCGGCCTTGTCATTGGAGGGGCCATCGGCAATGTTATCGACCGCGCCCGCTGGGGTGCGGTGTTCGATTTCGCCGATTTCCACATAGGCCAGTGGCATTGGCCGGCGTTCAATGTCGCCGACGCGGCGATCGTCGTCGGCGTCGGGCTGATGCTCATCGATTCACTGCTCGGCGAAAAACGACGCGCGCCCTGAAGCGGCCATGATCGGCAGACAAAAGCCATGCAAGGAAGGACGATGAACCGGACTCTTCTCCCGATCCCGTTGGTTCTGGCCGCCTGCAGCGCCCTCGCGCTGGGCGGCTGCGGCGCCTTCGACAATCTCGGCGGCGGCAAGAAAGTCTCACCCGACGAGTTCAAGATCGTCTCCCATTCACCGCTCACCATGCCGCCGAATGCCGAACTGCGCCCGCCGCGGCCGGGCGAGCCGAGGCCGCAGGAAGTGACCCCTGCCGACCAGGCCAAGGAGGCGCTGTCGCCGGCGCTGGCCGGCCGGACGCAGGCGCGCGTCGCCGGTGGCCCTGGTGCGCCGCGCTCCGGCTCGAGCGCCGAGCAGTCGCTGGTGGCGCGTGCGGGCCAGGGCGGCATCGATCCCAACATCCGCGGCCAGGTGAATCGGGACACCAAGACCCTGGCCGAGAGCGACAAGTCGTTCATCGACAGCCTGATCTTCTGGCAGGACTCGCCGCCGCCGGGTGTAGTGCTCGACCCGGCCAAGGAGCAGCAACGCATCCGGGACGCCCAGGCGGCCGGCCAGCCGGCGTCCGGCCCGACGCCGACCATCACGCGTCGCAAGCGCGGCTGGCTCGAAGGCATCTTCTGAGTTCCATGCCGCATCCCGGCCGCCGCGCCCTGGTCGGCGGCCTTCTCGCGGGTGCGGCCCTCTCGGGCCCGACCGCGGCGCTCGCCAGGCTGTTCTCGGTCGAGCGGCGCAACGCCGAGACCTTCACCCTGCCCAACGGGTTGCAGGCGGTCGTGTTGCCGTCGAAGCGCGCCCCGATCGTCACCCAGATGCTGGTCTACAAGGTCGGCAGCGCCGACGAGACCTTCGGCCACACCGGCATCGCGCACTTCCTCGAGCACATGATGTTCAAGGGCACGGAGCGGGTGGCGTCCGGCGAGTTCTCGCGCACCGTGTCGCGTCACGGTGGTCGCGACAATGCCTACACGACATTCGACTCGACCGGCTACCACCAGACGATCGCGGCCGAGCGCCTCGACCTCGTGATGCGCATGGAGGCCGATCGCATGACCGGCCTGCGTTTTACGGAGCGCGAGGTCGTGACGGAACGCCAGGTCGTCCTCGAAGAGCGCCGTACGCGCATCGAGAACGTGCCGTCCGCGCTGCTCGACGAGGCCGTCCGCGAGCAGCTCTACGGGCGGACCAGGCCCTACGGCATGCCGGTCATCGGCTATCCTGACGACATCAAGAGGATCGGCCTCAACGACATGGTGGGCTTCTATCGCCGCCACTATGCGCCGAACAACGCGGTGCTGATCGTGGCCGGCGACACGACGCCGGAGGCGGTACGCAAGCTCGCGGAGAGGCATTACGGCCCGATCCCCAATCGCCGCGTCGAGCCGCGGCGCCGGCCCTCGCAGGGGGCGACCGACCTGCCGCAGAAGGTCACGCGCGCCGATCCGCGTGTCGTCGAGCCGCGCTGGTCGAGGCTGTGGCTGGCGCCCTCCTTCCGGATCGGCGAGACCAAGCATGCCTATGCCCTGCAGGTCCTGTCGCGCCTGTTCGGCGGCAGCGAGACCAGCCGCCTGTGGCGTGCGCTGGTGGTCGACGGCAAGGTCGGCCTCTCGACCTGGGCGTCGTACAGCCCGTCGAGCCTCGGCCTCACCTCGTTCGACATCGGCGTGCATCCCGCGTCCTCGCGCACCGTCGCCGACATCGAGGGTGCGGTGAGCGATCAGATGAAACGCCTGCTCGACGGCGGCGTCACGGCCGAGGAAGTCGAGCGCGCGCAGAACCAGCTTCTCGCGGCCGCGATCTATTCGCAGGATTCGCTGGCCAGCGGACCGCGCATCTACGGCACGGCGCTCTCGACCGGCAGCACGGTCGCCGATGTCGATGCCTGGCCGCAGCGCATCTCGGAGGTCACTCCGGCCCAGGTGCAGGCGGCCGCGGAGCACGTCTGGCGCGAGGACGGCGCCGTGACAGCGCTGCTGACTCCGGCCGAGGGCATGCGATGAGCGCGTTGCGCCGTCTCGCGGTTGTCATCGCCTGCTTGCTCGTGCTGCTGCCAGGCGTGGCGAGCGCGATCGAGATCAGGGAAGTCGCCACGCCGCTCGGCCTCAAGGCCTGGCTGGTCGAGGACAAGAGCACGCCGGTCGTGGCGCTCTCCTTCTCCTTCGCCGGCGGCACCGCCTCGGACCCCGCTGGCCAAGCCGGGATCACCGACCTGATGGCCGAGTTGCTGACCGACGGCGCCGGGACACTGGGAGCACAGGCCTTCCGCCAGCGCCAGGAGGATGCGGCCGTATCGTTGGGGTTCAACGCCTCGCTCGACCGGCTTGGCGGCTCGCTGCGCGTGCTCTCCGTCAACCGCGACGAGGGCTTCGAGCTGCTGCGGCTGGCGCTCACCGAGCCGCGCTTCGACGCCGACATGCTGGAGCAGCGCCGCGCCCAGACCATGGCTTCGCTCAACCAGGCAAGCCAGCGGCCGGGCACCGTGGCCAGCCGCACCCTGATGGCGACGTTGTTCGCGGGCCATCCTTACGCCGCGGATCCCGAGGGCACGCGCGAGGGCCTGGCGACGCTGACGCCCGAGCTCGTGAAGAAGCGCGCCGCCCAGCTCCTTGTACGCAGCGGCCTCACCATAGCGGCGGTCGGCGACATCTCCGAGGCCGAGCTTGCCCGCCAGCTCGACCACGCCTTCGGCAGCCTGCCGCTCGGCGCGCCGCCGGCGCTGCCGCCGCAATGGACACCGCCGACCAAGCCGCGCACCGTCGTTGTCGAGCGGCCGGTGCCGCAGAGCACGGTGCTGATGGCGCTGCCCGGCATCGCGCGCGACGATCCGGAGTGGTATGCGGCCCTGATCATGAACCATGTGCTGGGCGGCGGCGGCCAGCAGTCACGGCTGTTCAACGAGGTTCGTGAGAAACGCGGCCTGGCCTACGGCGCCAACAGCTCGCTGCGGACTTATCGCCGTGCGGCGCTGCTGGTCATGTCGACCGCCAGCGCCAACGAGAAGGTTGCAGAGGCGATCCGCGTGATCCGTGCCGAGATGATGCGGCTGCGCAACGAGGGGGTCACCGAGGCCGAACTGACGGACGCCAAGACCTATCTGACCGGCGCACTGGCCCTGTCGCTCGACTCGTCAGGTTCGATCGCGGGCCTCCTGCACGGCATGCAGATCGACGGCCTGTCGCCCGATCATCTGACCAAGCGCGGCCAGCTCATTGCCGCGGTGAAGCTGGAGGACGTCCGGCGTGTTGCCCGTCGACTGTTGCGTGAGGAGACGATGACGACCGTCGTGGTGGGCAAGCCGGTCGGCGTCGTGTCGGAGCCGAAAGAATGACCAGCTACTATCGCCACTCGATCGAAGATGCGCTCGAGAGGTCGATCGGCGACAAAGGCCTGCCGCAGAAGAGCCTGGACGAGGCGATGGCCGAGCTGCGGCCGGCGCTCGACAGGATCCGCCACTGGCATGACAGCGACGAGCTGCCGCTTCTCAAGCTGCCCGCACGGCGCGACGACCTCGCTGCGCTCGAGGCGCATGCCGACCGTTTCGCCAGGTTCGAGCATGTCGCGGTCATGGGTTCGGGCGGGTCGAGTCTCAGCGGCAAGACGCTGGTGGCGCTGAAGGACCAGGGCTTCGGTCCAGCGCCCGGCCGCCCCAAGCTCTGGTTCATCGACAATGTCGATCCCGCGACCTTCGCGGCGCTGCTCGATCGCCTGCCGCTCGATCGCACCGGTTTCATTCCGATCTCCAAGTCGGGCGGCACGCCCGAGACCATCGCGGCCTTCCTGGCTCTCACGGGCGCGGTCGAAGCCGAGCTCGGCAAGGCCGCTCTCGCTTCGAACGTGATGGCGATCACTGAGCCCGTCGACAATCCGTTGCGCCGGCTCGCGACCTCGATGGGCTGCACCATTCTGGAGCACGACCCCAAGGTCGGCGGCCGCTACTCGGCTCTCTCTCTTGTCGGCATGCTGCCGGCGATGATCGCCGGCCTCGATTGCGCCGCGGTGCGCGAGGGTGCGGCGAGCGTGCTCGATCCGGTGCTGGCGGCCAACGACGTCGCGGGCATCGCGCCGGCGCTCGGTGCCGCGCTCTCCGTCGGGCTGGCGCGCGAGAAGGGCATCAACATCACCGTGCTGATGCCCTATGTCGACCGGCTCAACACCTTCGGTTCGTGGTACCGCCAGATCTGGGCGGAAAGCATCGGCAAGCAGGGTGTGGGCACGACCCCCGCCATCGCACTCGGCACCGTCGACCAGCACAGCCAGGTTCAGCTCTATCTCGACGGTCCTGCCGACAAGCTCTTCACCTTCCTGATCCAGGACACGGCGGGGCAGGGCGCGACGCTCAAGCCGGGCGGCGACAAGGCGCTCGACTATCTCACCGGCCACACGATGGGCGACCTGTTGCAGGCCGAGGCCGATGCGACGGCCACGGCCACCGTGCAGGCCAAGCGGCCGACGCGTGTGATTCGCATCGCCCAGGTCGACGAGCGCACGATCGGCGCATTGATGATGCATTTCATCCTGGAGACGATCTTCGCGGCGCATCTCTGGAAGATCGACGCCTTCGACCAGCCTGCTGTCGAGCAGGGCAAGGTCCTGACCCGCCAGTATCTTTCCCAGAGGCGGAAGTCGTAAACTGCGGCGCCATGCTGCGCCGCCTTCCCTCCAACCTCGTGAACCAGATCGCCGCCGGCGAGGTCGTCGAGCGGCCGGCCAGCGCCGTCAAGGAACTGGTCGAGAATGCGATCGACGCCGGCGCCCGGCGTATAGTGGTCACGCTGAAGGAGGGCGGCCGCACCTTCATCTCCGTGGTCGACGACGGCGCCGGCATGTCACCGGCGGAGCTCAAGCTGGCGGTCGAGCGCCACTGCACCTCCAAGCTGCCCGACGACGACCTGACCGACATCAGGACGCTCGGCTTCCGCGGCGAGGCCCTGCCCTCGATCGCTTCGGTGAGCCGCTTCGTCATCACCTCGCGGCCGGCTGGCGCAGACACGGCCTGGGCGCTGGAGATCGACGGCGGCGCGAAGGGCGAGCCCAGGCCCGCCGCGCATCCCGCCGGTACGCGCGTCGAGGTGCGCGACCTCTTCTTCGCGACCCCGGCGCGGCTCAAGTTCCTGAAGGAGCCGCGCACCGAGTCGAGCCACGTCGCCGACGCGATGCGCCGCCTCGCCATGGCGCATCCCGAGGTCGCGTTCCGGCTGGAGAGCGAGGAGCGGGCACTGATCGACCTGCCCGCAGCCAATCCCTCGCTGCTGGAGAAGGCCGACGCGGCGCGGCTGGAAAGGCTCGCCGCCATCATGGGCCGCGAGTTCGGCGACAATGCCGTGGCGATCGACGCCAACCGCGAGGGTTTCCGGCTGACGGGCTTCGCCGGCCTGCCGACGCTCAACCGCCCGACCGGCCAGCACCAGTATCTCTTCGTCAACGGCCGCCCGGTGCGTGACAAGCTCTTGGCCGGCGCGGTACGCGGCGCCTATCAGGATTTCCTGGCGCGGGATCGCCATCCCATGGTGGCGCTGTTCCTCGAAGCGCCGACCGAGCTTGTCGACGTCAATGTCCATCCCGCCAAGACCGAGGTTCGCTTCCGCGACGCCGGCATCGTGCGCGGCCTGATCGTGGGTGCGCTTCGCACCGCGCTGGCGGCGGCCGGCCATCGCGCCAGTACGACGGTGGCCGATGCCGCGCTGGGCGCCCTCCGTCCGCACACCGGCTATTCGACGGCCCTGCCGATGGGTGGCGGCAGGGGCTTCGCCGTGCCGCGCGGCCTCGCCGAAGCTGCGGCGCAGTTCATGACCCCCTTCGACGCACCGTCGGCACGCGTGGAGATGCCGTCGGCAGAGATCGCGGAAGGCAACTTCCCGCTGGGCGTGGCGCGCGCGCAGCTCCACGAGACCTATATCGTGGCGCAGACCGACCACGGCGTGGTGATCGTCGATCAGCACGCCGCGCACGAGCGGCTTGTGCACGAGCGCCTAAAGAACCAGCTCGAGGCCGAGGGCGTGAAGCGTCAGGCGCTGCTGCTGCCCGAGGTCGTGGAAGTGGGTGAGGACGGCGCGCGGCGGCTCGCGGCGCGCCAGGCCGAGCTCGGCGAGATGGGGCTGGTGCTGGAGCCGTTCGGGCTGGGTGCCGTCGTCGTGCGCGAGACGCCGGCCGTGCTGGGCGAGGTCGACATCCAGGGCCTCGTGCGCGATCTCGCCGACGAGCTCGCGGAGATGGGCGATCATCTCTCGCTCAAGGAAAAGGTCGAGGAAGTGTGCGGCACGCTCGCCTGCCACACCTCGGTGCGGGCCGGACGGCGGCTCACTGTCGAGGAGATGAACGCTCTTCTGCGCCAGATGGAGGCGACACCGCACTCCGGACAGTGCAATCATGGGCGGCCGACCTACGTGGAACTCAAGCTGGCCGATATCGAGCGGCTGTTCGGGAGACGATGAAGTACTGGCTTACCCTGATGTTGGTTGCGGCAGCGGCGGCTTCCGCGAGCGCCCAGACCCGCGCGCCCGCACCGCCGCCGGGCGGCGCACCGACACCGGCACCGGCCTCGCCGCTCGACGGCCAATGGCGCGGCACCAGCGACGGCGGCTCGTGCAACGCGCCGCTCGACTACCAGCTCACCATCGAGGCGGGCATCGTCGACGGCTCGGCCTACGACACGACCGCGCGCGGCCCGGTGCCCAATCCCAACAAGTCGGCGCCGCCGCCGCCCGGTCCCGGCCTGTGGCAGATCCACGGGTTGGCCAGGGCCGGATCGTTCAATCTGCTCAGTGTCGCCTCGGTGAGGGGTACGCAGCACCAGCGCATGCAGCTCACGGTGCGCAGCGAGGGTGGCTCGCTGGTCGTGGCGGAAAGAAGCGGCTGCAGGCGCACCGCGCGCCTCGCGCGCGGCTGACGCCTAATCGCAGGAGATCCGTTCCTCGCTTCCGGCTAGCAGGCGGAAGAAGGCATCCTGCGGCTTCTCCAGCACGAACATGGCGCGAGCGTCGAGGCCGAGGTTGAGGCCGCGCACGACGGCACCGCTGACCCCATGGCCCACCACGACGGTCCTGATGCCGGATGCGGCGATCTCCGTCAGCACCGCAAGCGAACGCTGACGCAACGCATAATGGGTCTCGCCGCCCGGCGGGCAGTAGCCGTGCGGATCGGCGCGCCAGTCGGCCAGTGCCGTGGGATGCGTGACCTCGATCTCCTTCCACGAGAAACCTTCCCACTCGCCGTAGGCCAGCTCGGCGAGGCGGCTGTCGTCGCGCCAGTCCGCCGAGACAAGGCCGAGTTCGCGGCCCACGATCTCCGAGGTCTCGCGCGCCCGGCCGAGCGGGCTCCTGAGGAAGATCGTCGGGCCGGGCTCGCGCGCGAGCTCGGCCCGGAGCGTGCGGCCCATCGCCAGCACCTGGCTGCGGCCGCGCTCGGTGAGGTCGGAATTCCTGGTGCCCTGCATGCGCCTCTCGGTGTTCCAGGCCGTCTCGCCGTGGCGCAGCATGTAGAGCGGGGCCGTGAGTCTCATGGCGTGCGCCTGAGGATCACGATCTTGGCGGCGCCGTAGCGCCGCTCGTCGATCGCCGCGAATCCCGCGGGTGGTGCGATGTCCTCGTTGTGCGCCAGCTCGATGGTGACGATCGCGTCGGTTGCCAGCCAGCCCGCCTCGGCGAGCGCCGAGATCGCGGCGGCACCCTGTCCCGACCGGTAGGGCGGATCGAGGAAGACGAGGTCGCAGGGGTCGCGCCCTGGCGGCGGACGTGTGACGTCGGCACGTATCACCTTCGCCGCGCCGGTCTCGCCGAGCTTGCGCAGGTTTTCGCCGATCGACCTGATCGCCGCGGGATCGTTGTCGAGAAAGGTCGCGTGCGCCGCACCTCGCGACAGCGCCTCGAGGCCGAGCGCGCCGGAGCCGGCATAGCCGTCGAGCACACGGGCATCGACCAATGGCGAAGTCCCGTCCTCGCGCCATTTCGCGTGCATCAGCACGTTGAACAGTGCCTCGCGGGCGCGGCTGGCCGTCGGTCGTGTCGCCGATCCCTCGGGCGTGACGAGGGCGCGGCCGCGATGCTTGCCGCCGACGATCTTGATCACTTCCGCGCGCCTCGCGGCTTGGCCCAGCCCTGCTTGCGTGGCGGGCGCTTCACGCCCAGCAGGTTGTCGAGCGCCTGCGGCGGGATCTCGTCGACATGGCCGCGCTCCAGCTCGCCGAGATGGAACGGGCCGAAGGCGATGCGGATCAGGCGCACCACCGGCAGGTCGAGATGGGCCAGCACGCGACGGACCTCGCGGTTCTTGCCCTCGGTGAGCTGGATGTCGAGCCAGGCGTTGGAGCGCTGCTGCCGGTCGAGGCCGGCCTTGATCGACCCGTAGCGGACCCCCTCGATGGTGATGCCGTCGGCGAGTGCTGCAAGCCGCGCCTCGTCGACGTTGCCGTGCACGCGCGCCCGGTAGCGCCGCGTCCAGCCATTGGCGGGCAGCTCGAGCTTGCGCGCGAGCGCGCCGTCGTTGGTCAACAGCAGCAGGCCTTCCGACATGTAGTCGAGCCGCCCCACGGTGATGACGCGGGGCATGCCGGCGGGCAGGGAGTCGAATATCGTCCGGCGCCCCTCGGGGTCACGCGCCGTCACCATCTCGCCGGGGGGCTTGTGATAGCGCCACATGCGCGCCCGGTCGGCCTGCGGCAGCGGCTTGCCGTCGACCTCGATGACGCTCCGATCGGTGACGACGCAGGCCGGCGTGTCCAGGACCTTGCCGTCGACTTTGACGCGGCCGGCCTCGATCCAGCGTTCGGCGTCGCGGCGCGAGCAGAGGCCCGCGCGCGCCAGGCGCTTGGCGATTCTCTCGCCTTCCTTCGCAGGATCACTCACCTGGAAGCTGCCGCTCCCAGGAAGGCGCGGAAGAGCTTCGCGTCGCCCTCGGAGATCAGGAACTCGGGATGCCATTGCACGCCGATGCAGAAGCGGTAGGCCGGCGCCTCGATGCCTTCGATCACGCCGTCCGGTGCGGTGGCGTTGACGACCACGCCCTTCGGCTGGTCGGCCGCAGCCTGGTGATGCGCGCTGTTCACCTGCAGCTCCTCGGCACCGACGATGCCGTGGAGCTGCGTGCCCCTGGCCACCTTCACGACGTGGCCGGGCTCATTCCTCGGATTGGGCTGCTCGTGCGCCAGCGCCCCGGCGATCGTGTCGGGGATGTGCTGGATCAGCTTGCCGCCCAGCACGACATGCAGGAGCTGCTGGCCCCCGCAGATGCCGAGCACCGGCTTGTTGCGGGCGAGCGCGCCCTTGGTGATGCCGAATTCGAACGCGGTGCGGCGGTCCTTGGTGATCACGGTCGCGTGGCGCGCGCCGCCGCCATAGTAGGAGGGGTCGACGTCGAAGGCGCCGCCGGTCACCACCAGCGCGTCGATGCGCTCCAGGTAGTCGGCGACGCGATCGGGCTCGTGCGGCAGCGCCACAGGCAGGCCGCCCGCCGCATCGATCGCGTCGAGGTAGTTCCGGCGCAGCGCATACCAGGGAAACTTGGAGTATCCGCCCGGCTTTTCGGCATCCAGGGTGACTCCGACGAGAGGACGGGGCATGGCTTCCAAGATACGCGCACGGGCGGCCTCGCGCTATAGTTGGCCGTCATGCCCGACTCGCAGAAGCCCACCTACATGGATCGTGCCCTGGCCGCGGCCCGCGCCGCCGGCACGCAAGGCGAGGTCCCGATCGGCTGCGTCATCGTGGGGCCGGACGGCACGGTGCTGGCCGAGGCCGGCAACCGTACCGAGGAGGCGAAGGACCCGACGGCTCATGCCGAGCTGCTGGCGATCCGTGCCGCTGCCGCGAAGCTCGGCGCGCCGCGGCTTGTCGACTGCGACCTCTACGTCACGCTCGAACCCTGCCCGATGTGCGCCCAGGCGATCTCGTTTGCCAGGCTGCGCCGGGTCTACTGGGGCGCCGGCGATCCCAAGGGCGGTGGCGTCGAGCATGGCCCGCGCATCTTCGACCAGCCGACCTGCCACCACAGGCCCGAACTCTATCCCGGCCTCGGCGAGCGCGAGTCGGCCGAGCTGTTGCGCACCTTCTTCCGCGAGCGGCGCTAGGCCCACTCGGCGCGGACGTCCGCGTCGGTTTCCGTGATCGAGCCGCGGCGTCGCGCGAACTCTTCCGGCGCCAACTGCGCGAGCGCCCAGACGGCGGCGCTCCGGACCAACGGTGATCCGTCTTTGAGAAGTTGCATGACCGCCGGCAGCGATGTGTCGGGCGCGCCGCTGTTGCCCAGCGCATAGGCGACGTTTCGGACGAAGCGGTCGCGGCCGATGCGCTTTACTGCAGTCCCTGAGAAGCGCGTGCGGAAGGTCTCGTCGTCGAGCGTTGCGAGGTCGGCGAGTAGCGGCGCGTCGAGCGCGGCGCGCGGCGCGAAGGCGGCCTCGCGGGTCTCTTGCGCGAACTTGTTCCACGGGCAGGCGGCGAGGCAGTCGTCACAGCCGTAGATGCGATTGCCCAGCGCCTTCCTGAATTGGCGGTCGATCGGGCCCTCGTGCTCGATGGTGAGGTAGGAAATGCAGCGCCGTGCATCGAGCTTGTAGGGTGCGGGGAAGGCGCCGGTCGGGCAGGCGTCCAGGCAGGCGCGGCACTGTCCGCAATGGTCGATCTCCGGTTCGTCGGCGGGCAGCTCGACCGACAGAAGCAGCTCGCCGAGGAACAGCCAGGAGCCGAACTGCCGCGACACCAGGTTGGTGTGCTTGCCCTGCCAGCCGTGGCCCGCCTGTTGCGCGGCGAGCTTTTCCATCAGGGGCGCGGTGTCGACGAACACCTTGAGGTCGTGGCGGTAGGTGTCCCAGATGAAACGGCCCAGCGCCTTCAGCCGCGTCTTCATCACGTCATGATAGTCGCGGCCCTGGGCGTAGACCGACACGGCGGCGCGTTCGCGCTCGCCCAGCACGCCACGCGGATCGCTCGCCGGCCCGTAGTTCAGCGCCACCGAGACGATGGTGCCGGCCTCGCGCCACAGCGTGCGCGGATCGACGCGTTCCTCGGCGCGCTCGCCCAGCCAGCCCATGTCGCCTTGGAAACCTTGCTCGACGAATTCCGCCAGCCGCTCCAGCCGCTGCTGCCGCGACACCGGATCGAGCCTGGCCGGCGCGAAGCCCACGGCGTCGAAGCCGAGCTTCAGCGCCCGGTCGCGGATGGCGTCGCGCAGCTCGCGCGCGCTTGCAGGCCTCGGCGGTCTGGTCGGTGTCGGCGGCAGCCGCGCCATCGGCCCCCCGTCAGCCGCGGCCGCGGTAGGGCGCGACGCCGGTGTCGGGCAGCCACAGGCCCTTGGGGGGCGTAGCCGTCTGCCAGAAGACGTCGATCGGCATGCCGCCGCGCGGATACCAGTAGCCCGCGATGCGAAGCCAGCGCGGCGCCAGCAGCTTCGCCAGTCGTTTGCCGATGCCCACGGTGCAGTCCTCGTGAAAGGCGGCCTCGTTGCGAAAGCTGTTGAGGTAGAGCTTCAGCGACTTGCTCTCGACCAGCTTTGTGCGCGGCACGTAGTCGATCACGAGATGCGCGAAGTCGGGCTGGCCGGTCACCGGGCAGAGCGAGGTGAACTCGGGCTGTGTGAAGCGCGCGAGATAGAGCGTGCCGGGGTGCGGGTTCGGCACCGTCTCGAGGACCGCCGCGGCGGACGAGGCGGGAAGAGCGGCGGGCCGCCCGAGCTGACGGAGTTTTGCGTATTTGGCCATGGCCCATCATATGCTAACCGGACCCGCATGACTCACCGGGTTGCCATCGTGGGGGCAGGGCCTTCGGGCTTCTATGCCGCGGACGGGCTGCTGCGCGGCCAGCCAGACCTTCGTATCGACGTCATCGACCGCCTGCCGACGCCCTACGGGCTGGTGCGCGCCGGTGTCGCGCCCGACCATCAGGGCACCAAGGCGGTGGCCCGCCAGTTCGAACGGTTGCTCGCCCAGCCCGACCTGCGCTTCGCAGGCAACATCTGGGTCGGACGCGATATCTCGTGGGAGGATCTCGTCGAGCACTACGACGCCGTCATCGTCGCCACCGGCATGGTGGTCGACCGCAAGCTCGGCATTCCGGGCGAGGATCTGCCGCATGTCTGGGGGTCCTGGCGCTTCGTGGCCTGGCTGAACGGCCATCCCGATTTCCGCGGCGGCCCCGATCTTTCGGCCGTGAAGTCGGTCGCCGTGATCGGTAACGGCAATGTGGCCCTCGATGTCGCGCGGCTGCTCGCCAAGACGCCGGACGAGATGGCCAAGTCCGACATCGTGACCGGGGCGGGCGCCGCGATCGCGGCGGCGCCGATCGCCGACATCCACGTTCTCGGCCGGCGCGGCGCCGAGCATGCGTCCTTCACCAACAACGAGCTGGGCGAGATGGGCCGCCTGGCGCGGGCCGTCTCGGTCGCCGATCCGAGCGTGCTCGAAGCCATGGCACCGGCGACCGATCCGACGCCGGAGAAGCTGCGCAAGACCAAGAACATCGAGACGCTGAAGGCCTTCGCCGCCAACAAGTCCGGCGAGAAGCCCCTCACCGTGCATTTCCGCTTCCATGCCGTGCCGACGGCGATCCGCGCCGGTGTCGTCGAACTCTCGACCGGCACGATCCCGGCCGATCTCGTGGTCACCTGCATCGGCTACACCGGCGAGTCCTATCCGAAGGGCGAGGGCATCTTTCCGGTCGGCTGGGCGCGGCGCGGCCCCAGCGGCACCATCCCGACCAACAGGGCCGACAGCCACGCCGTGGCCCAGCAGGTGATCGCGTTCCTGAAGGAGCGCGATCCCAAGAGCGGCCCCGACGTGCTGCCGCTCGCCGTCGACGCCGCCGGCTGGCACCGCATCGACAAGGCCGAAGTGGCGGCCGGCGCCGCCCAGGGCCGGCCTCGCGTCAAGTTGACGGAGTGGCAGGCGCTGCTGGACGTCGCGCAGGGCGACTGATCCCGCTATCGTCCCTCCCTCGGGGACAAGGAGGCATCATGTCGAATCTCACCCGTCGTTTGGCTTGTGCAGCCGCCGTCGCGATGGCGGCGCTGCCTTTCGTGGCGCCCGCGTCAGCGCAGACGACCCTCAAGGTCGCGCTGCATTCCGACCTCAAGATCGTCGATCCCGTCTGGACGACGGCGCTGATCTCCACCCATCACGGCTACATGGTCTACGACACGCTGTTCGCGCTCGACGGCAAGCTCGAGGTCAAGCCACAGATGGTCGACAAGTGGGAGGTCTCGCCCGACAAGCTCACCTGGACCTTCACTCTGCGCGACGGCCTCGAATGGCACGACGGCAAGCCGGTCACTGCCGAGGACTGCGTCGCCTCGATCAAGCGCTGGGGCGCCAAGGATTCGATGGGCCAGAAGCTGATGGGGGCGGTTGCCGACCTCTCCGCGCCCGACGCCAAGACCATCAAGATGGTGCTGAAGGAGCCGTACGGCCTGGTGCTCGAGTCGCTCGGCAAGTCGAGCTCGAACGTCCCTTTCATGATGCCCAAGGCAGTGGCCTCTACCGATCCCAACACGCAGATCACCGACTCCATCGGATCGGGACCGTTCATCTTCAAGAAGGACGAGTGGCGGGCCGGCGAGAAGGCCGTCTACGTCAAGAACCCCAAGTACAAGCCGCGCAGCGAGCCGGCCTCGGGCCTGGCCGGCGGCAAGGTCGCCAAGGTCGACAGGGTCGAGTGGCTGACGCTGCCCGACACGCAGACCCAGGTGAACGCGCTCATCAACGGCGAGGTCGACCTGGTCGAGATCGTGCCGCCCGACCTGCTGCCGCTGCTGGCGAAGGAGAAGAGCGTCAAGGTCACCGTCGTCAACACGGCGGGCCGGCAATACTCGATGCGCTACAACGTGCTGTTCAAGCCGTTCGACAACGCCAAGGTGCGCCAGGCCGTGCTCTACGCGCTGGCGCAGAGGGAAATGCTCGAGGCCAATGTCGGCAACCCGACCTACTACAAGGAGTGCAAGTCGCTGTTCCCCTGCGGCTCGCCGCTGGAATCGACCAAGGGTTGGGACGACAAGCTGGGCGGCAATGTCGCCAAGGCGCGCCAGCTCCTGCAGGAAGCGGGCTATGACGGTACGCCCGTGGTGTTCCTGCACCAGACCGACACGCCCGGCCACAACAACCTCGCCACCGTCGCCAAGGCCCAGCTCGAGAAGGCCGGCCTGAAGGTCGACCTGCAGCCGATGGACTGGCAGACGCTGGTGTCGCGTCGCGCCAAGAAGGATGCGCCGGACAAGGGCGGCTGGGGCGCCTACTTCACCTCTTGGGGCGCCACCGACATGCTCAACCCGGTGTCGGCCGCCTTCCTCAACGCCTCGTGCGACAAGGGCACGTTCGGCTGGCCGTGCGATCCCGAGATCGAGAAGCTGCGCGACGCCTACTCGAAGGAAACCGATCCGGCGAAGCAGAAGCAGATCGCCGAGGCCGTCCAGCTCCGCGTGCTGGAGTATCCCACGCACGCGCCGCTCGGCCAGTTCACGACGCCGACGGCGATCCGCACCAACATCGAGGGCCTCCTGCAGACGCCGTCGCTGGCGCTGTGGAACGTGCAGAAGAAGTAGACGCGGCCGCGTCCCGGCTCCCTACTCGCGCTTGATGCCGGTCGCCTCGATGATGCGGCGATACCGGGCGGTATCGGCTGCCACGACATCTGCGATCTGTTGCGCGCTGCCGGGCATCAGGCGGAGGCCGAGCGACTGCAGCTTCTCGTGGATCGCGGGCAGACGCGATGCCTCCGCCACGGCGGTGTTCAGCCGGGCGACGATGGCGGCCGGCGTGCCCCTCGGCGCCACCAGGATGTTCCAGGTGTAGCCCGTGAAGTCGGCGAAGCCCGTCAGCTCGGCCACGGTGGGCAGGTCGGGCAGCGCGGCGAGACGCTGACTGCCCGCCGCCAGGGCCTTGAGCTTGCCCGCCTTGACCAGCCCGAGCGCACTGGCGGCGCCGGCCAGGGCGATGTCGACCTCGCCGGCCGCGACTGCCGCGACGGCCGGGCTGTCGCCGGCGTAGGGCACGTGAAAGAGCTTGATACCGCTCAGCATGGCCAGATGCTCGATCATGAGCTGCTGCGGGCCCGCGACGCCGGCCGAACTGTAGGTCACTTTGCCGGGGTTGGCCTTGGCGTAAGCGATCAGCTCCCCGAGGGTCGCAGGGGCGAAGCCGGGCCGGGTCACCAGGATGAAGTCGACGGCGCTGAGACCGGCCACGATGTCGAGGTCGCGCGCGGGATCGTAGGGCAGCCGGGGATCGATGATCGGCAGGACGGCGGTCGGTCCGACGCCGCTCACGCCGAGCGTGTAGCCGTCGGGTGCCGACTTCGCGACCTGATCGATTCCGATGGCGCCGGAAGCGCCGGGGCGGTTCTCCACGAGGACGGTCTGCCCGAGCATCGACGTGAGTTCCGTCGCGAAGAGGCGCGCCGTCACGTCGGTCGCGCCGCCCGGCGGAAAGGGCACGATCAGTCGCATGATCCGGTCGGGGTAGGTCTGAGCCTGCGCGACGGCGGTGAACAGCGGCAGCAGTGCGGCCAGAAGCGCGATCAGGCGGGACATGGGCTTCTCCCTGGGTGGTCGACGGTCAGCGGAGACCGGCGGAGACGATCGTGGCGGCACGATCGAACGCGACCGGCGCGTCGCCGAGAAGCAGCTCGGCGGCTTCATCCTCCCAGGCGTCGCGGCCGGGCGCGGTGAAGGCAGGCGCGGGATCGAGACGGTGCTCGACCACGAAGCGCGACATCAGGAGACGCCGCGCATCGCCGCCGCGACGGGCGATGCGGTCGCCCTCCCAGGCGAGCAGGACCGTCGAGAGGGCGTGATAGAGTGCGCTGGTCGCCAGGCGCGCGTACTTCTCGAACTCGGGCCGGCGCGCGACCTCCTCGGCGTAACCGACCGCGCGGTCGCAGAGCGCCGCGAGCCGGTCGCGATAGGCGGCGGGGACGGCCCCGGCCTCCGCCAGAAGCCGGTGCAGCTCGGCGCGCAAGGCGGTCTGCGCCTGTGACTTGGCGATGGCGCGCCGCACGACGTCGATCGAGTTGATGATGCTGGTGCCCTCCCACAGGACCGGGACGAACGAGTCGCGCAACAGGCGGGAGTTGACCCAGTCCTCGATGACGCCGTTGCCGCCGCGGATCTCGACGGCCTTGGCCGTCGCCTGCACGTTGTCGCGGTTGCTGCGCATCTTGATGACCGGCGTGATGATGCGCAGGAGCTGCGCCGCCGTGTTGGAACCCTCCTCGGCGCGACGCAGCACGTCGGCGCCGTAGCACGACGTGGAAAGCGCCTGCTCGGCCGGGATCAGCACCTGCAGGAGCTGCCGGCGCATCAGGGGCTGGCGCAGGGCAGGCCTGCCGAACAGTCGGCGCGAGCGGGCAAAGGCCAGCGACTCGTGCCAGGCGCGCCGCATCGTGGCGGCCGCGCGCATGCCATGCGACAGCCGCGACATGTTCACCTGGTCGAGCAGGATCTTTATGCCCTGGCGGCGGTCGCCGAGCATGTAGGCGAGCGCGCCTTCGTAGACGATCTCGCCGCTGGCCAGCGATTTGCTGCCCATCTTGTCCTTCAGGCGCACGATGCGATAGGCGTTGCGCGCCCCGTCGTCGAGATCGCGCGGCACCACGAAGGCCGTGAGGCCGGCCGTTCCCGGCGGGTCGCCGTCGATCCGCGCCAGCAGGACGGCGACGTCGCACCCCGCGTTGGAGCAAAACCATTTCTCGCCGTGCAGGCGCCAGTGCGCGCCATCGGGCACGGCGCGCAACTCGTTGGCGCCGACGTCGGAGCCGCCTGCCTTCTCGGTCATGAACTGCGCGCCCTGCATCAGTTCGGCCGGATCGAGCGAGATCATGCGCCGGCCGTATTTCTCGCGCAGCTCCTCCGAGCCGTAGCGCAACACCAGCATGGCCGCGAGTTCGGTGACGGCCAGCGGGCACATCAGGCCGAACTCGGCCTGCGAGAAGAGATAGTGCAGGGTGAACTTCACGAGCGGGGAGACGCCGGTCGGCCAGCCGAGGATCGGTCGATGTGGCGCAGCGTGCAGGCCGAACTCGTGAAAGCCGATCTTCTCCATTTCGTGATAGGCGGGATGATGCTCGATCCACTGCTCGTCGCGACCGAAGCGGTCGCGGTGGTGCAGGACCGGCGGATGCTTGTCGGCCTGGTCGGCCCAGCGGTCGAGGTCGCCGCCGGCGAGCCTACCGAGCCGGTCGAAGTGCGGCCAGAAGTGGGATTGTTCCTCGGCTCTGAGATAGAGCCGCAGCAGATCCTGCAGACCGCCGTCGGCCTGGAAGAAATTGAGAGCCCGGCTGTCGCCTCCGATGTGCTCCGACCCGGGGCGGGCCGCCGGCTGCGTCGCGATCGTGTGCGTGTCCATGCGGCTCCCCCAGCGCCTTCGGCCGTACACTGGTCGCTGGACGGCGGCGCGGGCAAACGATTTAATGGGCGATTGATTTGACTTTTAATCAAAATAGGGTCTGCGGTGCCCGATCGTTCTCCCCCTCTGAACGGCGTGCGGAGCTTCGTGGCGGCAGGCCATGAATTGAGTTTCTCTCGTGCCGCCGATCGGCTGGGCGTGACACCTGGAGCCGTCAGCCGCCTGGTCCGCAAGCTGGAGCAGCATCTCGGCGTGCGTCTGCTCGAGCGCACCGCCCACGGCCTGGTCCTGACGAGGCAGGGAGAGCTCTATCTGCGCGACGTCTCAGGACCGCTGACCGCGCTCGAGGCTGCGACGCGACGGCTGGTCGGCAGCCGCAACCCGAACCGCATCGTCGTTGCCTGCTATCCCACCTTCGCCGCGCGCTGGCTGCTGCCGCGCTGGAGTCGCTTCTTCGATCGCCATCCCGAGATCGACGTCCAGGTCGCGACCTCCCTGACCGATGTCGACTTTCGCCGCGACGACGGTGTCGACATCGCCATCCGGCTCGGCGTCGATGCCGACCTCGCGGCGCCGCCGGCAGGGACGGTCTGCGAGAAGCTGCTCGACATCGAGATCGTGGCCGTCGCCGCGCCGGGACTGTTCGACGGTTGTCGCACGGAGGCACAACGCGTCGCGCATCTGGCCCGCCAGGTGCTGATCCATTCGCGGCCTCTGCCCGGCGAATGGCGCCAATGGCTCGACGCCTTCGCGCGATCGTCCGTTCCGCCTGCGCTCGTCCGCGCCCTCCAGGCGATTGATCCGGCGCGGGGACCGGAGTTCGAAACTCTCAACCTCAGCCTGCAGGCCGCCGCCGAGGGGATCGGCGTGGCGATCGGCATGCGGGCGCTGGCCGATGCCGAGATCTCCAGCGGTGCTCTCGTGTGCCCCTTTGCGTTCCGCCGCCGTAGCAGCCGCTTCTTCCAGGTCGTCGCGCGCCGAGGCGGCGTCAACGGCCGCGCCGTCGATCTCTATCGGCGCTGGCTGGTCGACCAGGGCGCCGGCGTCAGTCGAGCCTGACGCTCACGCCTTCCAGGCCCTTGCCCGATGCCGGAAAGCGCTGCATCACCTCGGCGTCGTGGCCGGGGATCACCATCTCGACCCTGCCGTCGGCCAGCTTCTTCAGCTTGTCGTAGCCCGCCAGCATGTCGGCGACCGAGTAGACGATCGAGAACAGCTTGTCGTTGTTGACGCCCCAGAAATAGTGGCTGGCGTCGGAGGCCAGCACGAGCCAGCCGTTGCGGGTGTTGATGCGCACCGCCTGGATGCCGGCGGTGTGGCCGCCGATCAGGTGCAGCGAGATGCCGGGCTGCAGCTCCTCGTCGCCGTCGTGGAACGCCAGTCGGCCGCCGTAGAGAGCGCGCACCATGCCGACGATGTCCTCGCACTCATAGGCGTGGCGGAACGGCGCCTTGCACATGTGCCGTCCGGTCGCGAAGTTCATCTCCCTGTCCTGCAGATGGAAGCGCGCCTTGGGGAAGCGGTCCCAGTTGCCGATATGGTCGTAGTGCAGGTGGGTGACGATGACGTCCTCCACCTCCTTGGCGTCGACGCCGATCTCGCCCAGCAGGTCGGCCGGGTTCCTCTTCACCTCGCGGCCGCGCTGCTTGCCGGTCGTGGCGTTGAAGCCGGTGTCGACGACGATCGGCTTGCCGCCGACCGCGCGCCGGCCGCTCTCGTCGAGCGGGATGGCGGCCCACACGAAATAGTCCATCGGGAAGTCGGCATCGTGCGGATCGGGCGCGATCTGCACTTCCCATGCCTTGCGCGGCAGATGGGCATACTTGACGGCATGTACCTCGTAGATGGGCGTCGAACGCATCTTTGTTTCCTTCCCGGCGGATCGTCGCCGCGACCGTAGCGCGAGCGTCGCCCCAGGCGCTATAGTGCCGTCATGGCCCGCATGGACCTCCTCGTGACGCGAATTAGCACCCCGGTTTGCCCTGCAAACCGGTGCGCTGCCGTTCGCCCGTCACATCAGGAGTCGTTGCATGTCGTCCATCCTCGCGCTCAAGCGCAGTAATTCCGCCGTCCGCTACTGCTTCGAGGCCGATGCCGAACCCGGCGTCCTGCCGCGCGCGCTCGAACTGATCGCCAAGCGCGGCCTCGTGCCGGCGCGAGTCTTCGCCCAGGCCGACGCCGAGGCGCTCAACGTCGAGATCGAGGTCGAGGGGCTGGAGCCCGAGACGGCCGAGCATGTCGGCCGCTGTCTCGGCGAGATCGTGGGCGTGCGCCAGACCTTCTGACGCGCATTCCCGCGTGCCGCTACTCGGTGAAGGTGATGTTGTTGTCGCGGATCACCTTGCCCCAGGTCTCGACCTCGCCCTTGGCGAAGGTGTTCATCTCGCCCGGCGTCCAATCCTTCAGGACGGTGCCGAGCTGGTTGGCACGGGCGATCACCGCGTCCATCTTGCCGATCTTGCGCATGGCGGCGTTGAGCCTGTCGACGATGGGCTGCGGCGTGCCGGCCGGCGCGAACAGCGCAAACCAGGCGTCGAGGGTGAAGCCCTGCAGGCCCGCCTCGGCGGTGGTCGGGATGTCGGGGAAGTCGGGCAGCCGCTTGTCGGCCGCCAGCGCCAGCGCCTTCACGTTGCCGTTGCGGATGTGGCCCGATACCGAGGGCGGCGTCACGATCATCAGTTCGACCTGACCGGCGACGAGATCCTGCGTCGCGGGTCCCGATCCCTTGTAGGGGATATGCACGAGGTCGAGGCCGGCGGCCTTGTTCAGGAGCACGCCGCCGAGATGCGGGACCGAGCCCGCGCCGACCGACGCGTAGTTGAGCTTGCCCTTGTTGGCCTGGGCGTAGGCGATGAAGCTCTTGAGATCGTTCGCCGGGATCTTCTTGGCGATCACGATGACATGCGGCGCGACCGCGCCCATGGCGACGCCGACGAAATCGTCGGGCTTCCAGTTGAGGTCCTTGAGCAGCGCCGGATTGGCCGCGTGGAAGGCCGAGTACTGCATCAGGAGGGTGTAGCCGTCGGGCCTGGCGCGGGCGACGAAGGCGGTGCCGACATTGCCGTTGCCGCCGCCCTTGTTGTCGACCAGCACCTGCTGGCCGAGCTCCTGGCCCAGCAGGTCCGAGTAGAGCCGCGCCACCAGATCGGTGCCGCCGCCGGGCGGTGCGGGCACCACCATGGTGATCGGCCTGTCCGGCCAGGTCTGCGCGAGGGCGGGCGAGGCGAGGGCGGCGGCGCCTGTAAGCGCGACGAAGCTGCGGCGTTTCACGGATAGTTCCTCCTCCACACTTCTTTCAGTTCCGGCACAGCGTCCGCCCTGCGTGCGATGGCGAAGAGCTTCGGCGTCTCGGTCTCGAACCATCCGCGCCGGGGCCGCCAGCGCGTCATGACGTCGATGTAGATGTCGAGCGCCGAGAAGCGCTCGCCCAGGAACCATGGTGCGCCGGCCTCGCTTTCGACCTGGCGCCACAGCCGCTGCGCATAGGAGTCGACGGCGGCGCGATAGGGATCGCGCGCAGCATCGACCGCCACGAAGCGCGACGGATCGTCGGCGTAGGTGAAGGTGGGGTAGATATTGGCCACGAGGAAGACAAGCCAGCGCAGGAACGCCGCGCGCTCCTTCGCGCCGGCCGCCGGCACCAGCGAATCCTTGCCCGTGATGTCGGCCAGCAGCAGGGTGATGGCCGCACTCTCGCTCATCACGCTGCCGTCGGGCATCACCAGGGTCGGCACCTGGGCCAGGGGATTGACCTCGCGCAGCCGGTCGCCGGCGCCGGGCGTCTTGAACAGGTCCTCGACGGGTTCGTAGCTGAAGGGCAGGCCGTACCACTCGAGCTGCGCCTCGGCGATCGCCGAGCCCCAGCCCGGCCGGCCCCACAGCGTATACCCGGACTTTGCGGTGCTCATCGACTTACGGCTTCTGCAGCGGCTGGATCAGGCTCGACGTGTCCCAGCGGTTGCCGCCGCGCTCCTGGACGCGCTGATAGAACTGGTCGACCAGCGCGACCAGCGGCATCTGCGCCTTCCAGCGCTTGCCCTCGGCCATCGCGATGCCGAGATCCTTGCGCATCCAGTCGACGGCGAAGCCGTAATCGAACTTGCCGTTGACCATGTTCTGCCAGCGATTCTCCATCTGCCAGCTCTGCGCCGCACCCTTGGAGATGGCGGCCATCACTTTCTCCATGTCGAGGCCGGCGCGCTGGCCGAGATTCAGCGCCTCGGCGAGACCCTGCACGATGCCCGCGATGCACATCTGGTTCATCATCTTGGTGATCTGGCCCGAGCCCGACGGGCCGATCAGGGTGATCGCCTTGGAGAAGGACATGGCGACGGGATGGGCCTTGTCGAACGGCGCCTGGTCGCCTCCGCACATCACGGTGAGCTGGCCGTTCTCGGCGCCGGCCTGGCCGCCCGAAACCGGCGCATCGATGAAATCGACGCCGATCTTCTTGCCCGCGGCATGGAGCTCTCGCGCCACGTCGGCCGAGGCCGTGGTGTTGTCGTAGAAGATCGAGCCCTTCGACATGCCGGCGAAGGCGCCGTCATCGCCCAGCACCACCGAACGCAGGTCGTCGTCGTTGCCGACGCAGCAGAACACGATCTCCTGGCCGGCCGCCGCCTCCTTCGGCGTCCTGGCGGCCCTGCCTTTGTGCTTCTTGGTCCAGGCCTCGGCCTTGGCGAAGGTCCGGTTGTAGACGGTCACGTCGTGGCCCTTGGCGGCGAGATGGCCCGCCATCGGGAAACCCATCACGCCGAGACCGAGAAACGCCACCTTCGCCATTGTCTTGTCCTCCGGGATTCAGGAGGCCGGAGCATAGAGCAGCAGGGCGACGGCTGCGACTCCCACGAGGATCGGGGGCAGCGCGAGCGGCCAGGCGCGGCGGTAGAGCGCGGCGTCGGAGGTCGAGAGGGCGAGGATCGCCGCACCCATCGAGACGCGGATCGGCGACAGCATGGTGAGGTTGGTGGTGACGCTGTTCTGGATCGCGGCGATCCAGGCGGGATCGACAGCGACGGCACGGGCGAGCGCGGTCTCCATCGGCATCAGCATGGCGTTGGCCGCCGCGCCACTGCCCGTCAGGAAGCCGCCGACCGCGGCGAAGAGCGGCACGGCGAGCGCGGCGCCGCGGCCCGCCACCGCGCGCAACGCCTCGGCGATGGCCGTCGCCATGCCGGAGCCCACGTAGAACTCCGCCATCACCACGAATGCCACCGTCACGGTGCAGGCCCGCCACGAGCCGCGCAGCGCCTCCGAAACGATCCGGCCGAGCGGCGCGCGCGAGGCGAGAGCGACCACGAGGCCGATCAGCAGCAGCCAGAAGCCCGGCGCATAGAACGGCGCGAAAGCCGGCTGGTTCTCATAGGGCTTGACCGCCCAGAGCGGCCGCAGCACGTCGCGCAACGGCGGCACCAGCCGCGTCGCGCAGAGCGCGATGGTCAGCGCGACATAGGGGGCGGCAGCGCCGAGCGTGGTGCGCAGCCGTGCTCCGTCGGGGCGTTCGTCACGCCAGAAGCGGACGGCAAGCAGCAGCGCGCACGGTGCCGCGCCCGCGATCTCGACGTCGCTGATGCGGTTGGCGCCCCAGATCAGCGCCAGAAGCAACCCTGTCCACAGCGCGTCGTCGGCTTTCTGCAACGGCGCGACCTCGACGCCGGCATCGCGTGCGAAGCGCCAGTAGAGCACGAGATAGAGCGCATGGATCGGTATCTGCAGCAGCGCGGAGGCGAGGCCGAGCTCGTTCGGCATCATGCCCGCGAGCGTGGCGCCCACGGTCGTGCCGATCGCCAGTGCTCCCCACGGCACCAGCGATTGGCTGTAGAGGCCGAGCAGCAGCGCCGGCATCCCGCCGATGCCGAGGCGGCGCAGTGCCGTGAGTGCGATGATGTAGCCCACGCCGAAGCCGGTCACCGACTCGGCGAAGGGCGCCAGCAGGAAGCAGACCGAGAAGAGTCGGCGCGGCGTTGCCTCGAGGGCCGCGTCGCCGCTGGCGCTCACACGCGCGAGGTTGGCGCGATGGAAGAAAAGACCGGCGACGATGATCGCGACCACGTGCCAGGAGAGCCATAGTCCTGCCGGCACCTCGCGGCGGAAGAGCGCGGCCACGGCGGCCGGACCGTCGGGCATCACCAGGGTGGCCGAGGCCGCCAGTGTGGCCGCGAGGCCCGCCAATCCCGCAACTAGAGCGCTGGCGCGCCCCGAAGCCAGCAGGCCGAGGACCAGGAAGAGGGGCAGCAGGGAGAGCAGCGTCGTCATGGCGGCAGCTTCTATAGCCTGCCCGACGACGCCATGCTTCGGCGGCTGCCGAAAGATCCGAAACCGCCGGGCATCAGCCGATGGGCTTGCCCTCGCTCTCGGCCCAGCGAGTCATCAGTGTATTGGAGGGCAGGGTCTCGTCGACGAGCTTTCGTGCCGTCTCGATGCCGGCGACCGGAAGGCCGGCCGGATCGAACAGGCCGAGTTGTACCAGGACCGAGGCCTGATCCCAGTAGATGTGTTCGTGCCAGATCTTGTCACCGCGAAAGCCGACGATGGCGACCAGCGGCACCTCGACGTACTTTCCGGTCGGCTTCACGCCGGGCAACATGAAGTCCATCTCGCGGTCGTGGGTGAAGCAGAACAGCAACTCGTCGACCAGGCGGTCGGCGCCCACCGTGCGCGACACCGGAACCAGCTTCGTGTCGGCCGGATTCACGTTGACGAAGTGGTGCTGGTAGAAGCGCGCGAGGTGCGCTGCGCCGACGCCACCGGTCATGGTCGGAATGTGGTTGACGTAAGGATCGCCGACCATGGTTTTCATCGTTGCGGGCACGTCGCGGGCCGCGAACTCCTGGTGGCAGTGAGCTTCCCAAAGCGTCGACAGGTTGAAGTGCGGGCCCATGGTCCGGCGCAGCAGCGCCAGCGACCGCGAATGTGCCATGCCGGCCGCCGGCTTGTTGAATTGCGGCCGTCCCCTCGAGGCGAAGGCGTGGTCGCAGTCGGCATACTCGTAGATTTCGATCTCGGGTCGCCGTGCCAGCGCCTTGCGAATGCGCGCGACCGCGGCGGGGGGCACGAATTTGTCGGCGCCGCCGAAGTGCAGGACCATCGGCACCTTGATCCGGGTTGCCAGCTTCAGCTCTTTCTCGATGCCGACGCCGTAGTAGGAGACCGCGCAGTCGACGCCGGCATGGGCCGCCGCCAGCCAGGCGAGCCTGCCGCCGAGGCAAAAGCCCAGCGCGCCGACGCGGCCGGCCTGGCGCGGATGTCTGCGCAAAGCCTTGACCGCAGCGGCGATGTCGCGAACGCCCTTGGCCACGTCGAAGCGGCCGTAGAGATCGAACGCGCGCTTGAAGTCGGCCTCGCCGTAGCCGAGGTCGACGTCCTTCTCCAGCCGCCAGAACAGATCGGGCGCCATCGCGACATAGCCTTCGGCGGCATAGAGGTCGCAGATTTCGCGGATGTAGGCATTGACGCCGAAGATCTCCTGCAGAACGACGATGCCCGGGCCGCTGCCTTTCGCCGGCGTGGCGACGTAGGCGCGCATCTTGCCGCCGCCGGCGGCGGGTATGGTGACGAACTTGCCCATGATCTCTCCCCTCGTCGCTTCTCAGAATTCGCCGTCGAAGCGGGGCATGAAGCCGCTCGCGGTGTGGTCGATCCGGCAGGTGAACGGCGCGCCCATGTGACAGGGCAACATCCGGGCACCGGAGTCGGCGCACTGTGCCAGCATGGCGCGGCGGCTTCGGCGCGCGCCTTCGGCATCCTCGCAGGCGAAGCTGTTCCAGTCCGGATGATGGATCTGGATCGCATGGTGCACGATATCTCCACAGAACAACGCCTTCTCGCCCCTCGACTCGAGTTCGATCGTCACCGTACCGGGCGTGTGCCCGGGTGCGGGCCCGATCCGCAGTCCGTCGTCGAGCGCCACCGGCCCCGTCACCATCCGGGCGAGACCGGCCTCGACCACCGGCTGCACCGAATCGCGGAAGGAGCCATGGTTGACCGGCGTTGCCGGATCGGCGTCGAGCGCAGCGTAGTGGTCGTAGTCGGCCCGGCTGAAGACATAGGTTGCTTTGGCGAACGTCGGCACCCAGCGGCCGTCCTCCAGCCGCGTGTTCCAGCCGACGTGATCGGCGTGCAGGTGGGTGCACATCACCATGTCTATCTGGTCGGGCCGCACGCCGGCGGCGGCGAGGCGCTGCAACCACGGCGTCTCCATGCCGTTCCAGCGCGGGCGCGCCGGGCGCACCTTCTGATTGCCGACGCAGGTGTCGATCAGGATGCGCTTTCCGCCGAGCGTCAGCAGCCAGCTATGGATGCTGAGCTTCAGGCAGCCGGATGCCGGGTCGTAGTGGTGGGGCGCCAGCCAGGCCGCATGCCGCGTGGCAGCCGCGTCGTCCCAGTCGGGAAAGAAGGTCCGGGCGTCGTAGGCCGCCAGGTAGCTCTCCTCGATACGCTGCACGGTCGCGCTGCCGATCGTCACGCTGGTCATGCCGGCCTTGTGTCTCCGTCCTCGGCCCCGACATGAAGCCGCATTTTCGTTTGTTCGGCGTCGCTGGGCAGTCGAGGGCACGGTAGCGGCAGTCCCCGGCTCAAGTCCAACTTCTGTCGCCTGGCCGTCTTCGCCGCCGGCCCACCATCAGACGGATGCTCCCATTTTCGGCGGAAACGCCGCCTTGCGCCGCCGCGAGCTTTCCCCTAAACCCGCCGCCGTGCCCCGATAGCTCAGCTGGTAGAGCACGTCATTCGTAATGATGGGGTCGGCGGTTCGATTCCGTCTCGGGGCACCATTATTCACTTTGTCGGTCGCGGTCGTGACCCGCGGTGGGGATGGATCGGCCAGGCCGGTTCAAGCCGCCTGCGGCATCTCGCGAGCGGCGTCCATCATGGTGCCGGCGAGCAGGCGATAGGCGGTCGCCCAGGCCTCGCGCGTCTCGGTCGTGAAGGCGTCGCCCAGCCCCTTCTCGAGGGTCCAGAGCAGCGCTGCGCCGACCGGCACGTAGTGGCCGGCGGTGACGCCGTAGCCTGCGTGGCGGCGGCCGAGCGCCTGCACGGCGGGAACCAGCGTGTCGAGCTTGCCGAGGCCCGCGACGGCGGTGCCGAGCATGCCCATCAGCTTCTTCTTCTGGCCCGACAGGTCGTCGGGGAACAGGCGGCGCACGTCTGGCGCGATTTCGAACAGGCGACTGTAGAACAGGTCGGCCGCGAGGTCGGCGATCGGGGCGACCTTGGCGAAGCTGGACTGCACGAGCTTGATCTGTTGCGGCGTCATGGGGGTGGCCTCCTGTGGCGGCTGATTGCGTCGCCGCCTGTCTAGGCCCGTTCTGTCTCGACGCGATGTCGCGCGTGCTGCGAATCGTATCGTGTATGTCACGGCGCGTGCTAGCGTCGCGGCCATGACCCTCCGCTACGATCTCTATTGGTCCTTCCGCTCGCCCTACTCCTACCTCGTAACGCCGCGGCTCGTGGCGCTGGAGAAGGAATACGAGGTCGAGGCCCGCGTCCGCGTCGTCTATCCGATCGCCGTGCGCCAGCCCG
>CAYQAY010000005.1:3585-108454 GCA_964415585.1 uncultured Reyranella sp. | reverse complement strand
GACGGCACGGCGTCAGGCCCGCCCTCCGAGATCGCGAGAATGTTCTTCGGCATCGATGCTCCCCCGCCCGACTGACTAGCACATCCGGGCGACCAGCGGGGCGACGACGGCCTTCAGAGCGGCGGCGGCGTCCTTCGGAGAAAGGCGCACCTGCAGGCCGCGCTGGCCGCCGTTGATGTAGACCGCGTCATGGGCCAGCGCCGCTTCCTCGAGGGCGGTGCGGACGGCGCGCCTCTGGCCGAACGGGCTGATGCCGCCGACCTTGTAGCCGGTCAGGCGTTCAGCATCGGCGGGCTTCATCATCTCAGCCGACTTTCCGCCGAAGGCGGCGGCCAGCTTCTTCATCGAGACCTCGCGGTCGGACGGCACGATCGCGCAGGCGGGCTTGCCGTCGACCAGGGTCATCAGGGTCTTGAGCACGCGCGCCGGCGCTTCGCCCAGCGCCTCGGCCGCCTGCAGGCCGACACTGTCGGCGTCGGGATCGTAGTCGTAGACGTGGACGGTGAAGGCGACGCCTGCCCGTTCGAGCGCTTTCGTGGCGCGGGTGACCCTGGACATGCACCTTCTTACGGCATTCCCGCGTCGTGCGCCTTCGCGACGACGGCGTCGACCGGCTCGACCCGCCCCTCGATCGGCACCGGGCCGACGTCGCCGAAGCGCGCGGCGTCGCGCGCCGGGAAGGAACCCGAAGCCGTCGCCGCGGCCAGCGTCCCTGCGCTGGCGACGATGGCGGCGTCGTGGGCGCGCGCCAGGCGCTCCAGCCGGCTTGCGACGTTCACCGTGTCGCCGACGGCGGAGTATTCGAGACGGTTGCGGCTGCCGATCGCGCCCATCAGCACCGGTCCGGCATGTACGCCGACGGCGATGCGCACGGTGGTGAGGCCGCGCACCCGTCGGCCGCGATTCCACGCCTCCACGGCGCGCACCATGTCGAGCGCGCAGGCGAGCGCGCGCGCCTCGTCGTCGGGATGGGGATCGGGCGTGCCGAAGGTCGCCATCACGCCGTCACCTATGAACTTGTCGAGCGTGCCGCCGTGGCGAAAGATGCAGGCCGCCATGTGCTCGTGGAAGACGCGCAGGAAGTCGATGGTGCGCTGCGGCGGCTCGCCTTCCATCAGGCGCGTGAAACCCACGATGTCGGCGAACAGCACCGCGGCGTGACCCTCGCGGCCGGCCTCGAAGTCGCGGCCGGCGGCGGCAAGGCGGTCGACGAGGTTGGGCGAGAAGTAGCGCGCCAGGCTGTTGCGCTCGCCCTCCGCCAGCAGGGTGCGGCCGAGATGGGCGCGGGCGCGCGACACCGCGAGCGCCACGAAGCCGGTGCACAGCGTCATGAAGACGAGCTGCTGGACCAGAAAAGCCTCGGGCGTGACGAATCCGGGACCGATCAGTTGGGCGAAGATCGACCGCGCGAGCGCCCAGGGGTGCGGCGCGCCCAGCAGGTCGACGCCGGCCGCCGCGGCCTGATCGAGTGCGGTCCACAGGAAGCTGCCGGCCAGCGCGACCAGCGAGGCCGCGCCGGTCAGGATCACGGTGCGCGCGGAGTAGCTCAGCGCGCTCGCGGTGAGATAGATCACGAGATAGAGGAAGAGCGAGCGGCGGCCGAACACCTGCTCGAGCCACAGCGCGCCGTCGGGCGCGCCGGGGATGGGCACGAGGGTCGCGATGGCGATCACCGTGACGTCGACCAGGGTCACCGCGAGCTGGATCGCCCTGCTCCACGGCGAAGCGCGCGTCCCATAGACGAGACCGGCCGTGGCCATCATCGTCACGCAGGCGCCGACGCCGACGCCGACCCGCATCGGCCCGGCCGCCAGCATGAGCCAAAGCGCCACCGAGCCCAGCGCCACGAGCCTTCCCTTGAAGGCGAGCGCCTGGCCGTTCCGCTCCTCCTCGCGCAGGCGGAGCGCAAGGCGCGCGTCGGCGCCGTCGATCGTCTGAGCTGCCATGCGGTCCGTACGTGTGGGAAGACGCGGGATAGCGCCGAACGCACCGGCCGCAAACGTTCTTTTCCCCGACCCGACCTGAATGGCATTCAGGTCACAGCTAGGTCACACGCGCGAACGGGCGTTGTGTGAAATCTGGGCGATCGGCCCGTGCGACCAACCAAGACATCGAACCTGGGGAAACGAGATGGCGAGATATTCGCTGGAAGAGAAGGAGCAGGTCCATTCCGCCTTCGGCACGATCCTCGACCGGCTCGAGCAGATGGAGAGGCAGCCGGACGCCTGGGAGGAGAGCCACCTGGTGCATGCGCTGAGCTACATGGAATCGGGCGTCTACGATCGCGCCCGCGCGGCGCTGTCGGACTGCGTGATGCCGACCGCCGAGCGCTCGACGTGGCGCGCCAACCAGCTCGAGCGCAACCCGCGCCGCTATCACGTCTCGCGGCTCAGACAGCGGCTCGAGCAGGTGATCATCGAGGCGCGACAGCGCTAGGCGCGTTTCACCACTGGCCGAAGAAGACGCCCGCCTTCTTGTGGGTGGCGGTGCGCTGGTCGACATAGGCGTCGTCCACGGTGACGCGGGTCTTGCGGAGCCGCAGCCAGGCGCCGAGGCGCCGTTCCATGTCGGCGATCACGTCGGCGACCACCAGGGCATGGCGGCCGTCGGCACCGAGGTCGCGGCGTTCCTTCGGATCGTTCTCGAGGTCGAACAGCATCGGCCGGTAGTCCTGCCACCACACGTATTTCCAGCGGTCGGTGCGGACCATGATGGCGCGGCACTCGCCAGGCCTGCGGCCGAGGATCCTGCGCGCCTCGCGGAAAGAATAGTCGAGCTCGGAGAAGACCGTGTCGCGCCAGGTGTCGAGAGGCATACGGCGCGTGAGCGGCAGGAGCGAGCGGCCTTCGACTAGGTGATCGTGCGGCGGCAGGCCGAGCGCCTGCAGGATGGTCGGCACGACGTCGACCGCTTCGACGAAACGCTCGTCGACGGTGCCGCGCGAGGAATCGGCGGCAGGGTCGGGATCGACCACGATGAAGGGCACACGCAGCGCCTCCTCGAAGAACATCTCCTTCTCGCCCAGCCAATGGTCGCCCAGGAAGTCGCCGTGGTCGGAGGTGAAGAAGATCAGCGTGTCGTCGAGGCGGCCGCTCTCCTTCATGTGCGCGAACAGGCGGCCGAGCCAGTCGTCGAGCTGCTTGATCAGACCCATGTAGGCCGGCCGCACGATGCCGGGCGCCTCGGGCCGCGAGAAGGAGATCGCCTCCTCGTGCCGGCGGTACGCGGCCAGCACGGGATGCTGGTCGACGAGTTCCGACTCGTCGCGGTTGAGCGGCAGGCAGTGCTGCGCCCCGTACATCGCGTGGTAGGGCGCCGGCGCCATATAGGGCCAGTGCGGCTTCACGTAGGAGAGATGCAGGCACCAGGGCCTCTCGCCCATCTCGTCCATGAAGCGCATCGCCTCGCGCGTCATGTAGGCGGTCTCGGAATGCTCCTCCTTCACGCGCGCCGGCAGGTGAACGTTGCGCATGTGCCAGCCCGAGAGGGGCTCGCCGCCCGGCCCGTCGGCGGCAATGACATAGTCCGTCCACGGATCGTCGGAGTTGTAGCCGTGCCGGCGGAGATAGTCGGGATAGCCGCTCTCCCTGCCCGGCGGATGATGGCCGTCGTAGCGGTCGATCTCCTCGAAGCGGCCGGCGCGCAGCAGCGCGTCGAGTGCGGAGCCGCCCTCGATGCCGAAGCGCTCCAGCCCCTCGAGGTCGGGCATCATGTGGGTCTTGCCGGCCAGCGCGACCTTGATCCCGGCGGGCGTCAGGAACTCGCCCAGGGTCTTTTCGCGCAAGGAGAGCGGAACGCGGTTCCAGGTGGCGCCGTGGGAGAACATGTAGCGGCCGGTGTAGTAGCTCATGCGGGAAGGGCCGCAGACGCCGGACTGCACGTAGGCGCGCGGGAAGCGCACGCCGCGGGCGGCCAGCGCATCGATGTGCGGCGTCTCGAGATGCGGGTGGCCGGCGCAGGACAGGTGATCGGCGCGCAGCTGGTCGCACATGATGAACAGGACGTTCTTTACCTTGCCCACTTCTTCCCCGCTCGCCGTTCGCCCATCCAGCACCTATCTAAGCCGCATGACCGACGTTTCGTCCATCTCCCCGGGCATCCGCGACATCCTCGATTTCTGGTTCCTGCCACCGGATCATCCCGACCATGGCAAGGTCCGCGACCTCTGGTGGGGCGGCCCGCCCGAGCTCGATGCGGAGATGCGCGCACGGTTCGGTGGCCTGCTCGACCGCGCCGTGGCGGGCGGCCTGGACGGCTGGCGCGACACGGCCGACGGGGCCCTAGCGTTGATCCTGCTGTGCGACCAGTTCGCGAGGAACATCCACCGCAAGTCCCCGCGCGCCTTTGCGAGCGACGGCAAGGCGATCGAGACGGCACGCATCGCGCTGGCGCGCGGCTATCCTCACGTCTACCCGCCGTCGATGCGGACCTTCTTCTACATGCCGTTCCAGCACAGCGAGAACCTCGCCGACCAGGAGCTGTGCTGCGCGCTGTTCGCGAGCCTCGGCATTCCCGACTACGCGAAGTACGCGATCGACCATCGCGACATCGTCGCCCGCTTCGGCCGTTTCCCCCACCGCAACGAGGTGCTGGGACGCGAGTCGTCGCCGGAGGAAGTCGAGTACCTGAAAACGGCGGAGCGCTTCGGCCAGTAGGTCAGCCGAGCAGGTGGCGATAGATGTCGGCCGTGTCCTTGTCGAAGCAGCAGAAGATCACGCGCTCGATCATTCCGATCATGCGGACCTCGTGGACGGCGATCTCCGCCGCGTCCCGCTTCGGGTAGCCGTAGACGCCGGTCGAGATGGCTGGAAAGGCCACGCTCTGCAGCCCGTGCACGACCGCCAACGCCAGGCTGTTGCGGTAGCAGTCGGCCAGCAGTTTCGGCTCGCCCTGCTTGCCGCCGCGCCAGACGGGCCCGACCGTATGGATGACGTGGCGCGCCTTCAGCCGATAGCCCGCCGTGATCCTGGCCTGGCCGGTCGGGCAGCCGCCGAGAGTGCGGCACTCGGCGAGGAGTTCGGGCCCGGCGGCACGATGGATGGCGCCGTCGACCCCGCCACCGCCCAGCAGCGTCTCGTTGGCGGCGTTCACAACGGCATCGACATCGAGGCGCGTGATGTCGCCCTCGACGACCTCGATGCGGCTCACGGACCTACCAGTAGCGAACGGGCCCGGTATCGAGATGGACGAAGCCGGATCGCGGATAGAAGCCGACGCCGCCCATGTTGAGCGAGCGCGCGGCCTGGCGGATCCGGAACACCGGGACACCGGGGAACCGGACGTCCATCGCGTTGCCGTTCATATGCTGGCTGTCGCGCGCGACGCCGCGGCTGACGCTGGCCAGCCAGGCATTGGTCGAGGCCGAGCGGAAGGAGGAAAGAACCTCGATCGGGCCGGCGTAGCCCGAGATACGCGCGGTGTGCCACAACACATCGAACAGCAGCGGATCCATCTCCGTCTGAGTGTTGTCGCGAGAGTCGCGCAGGAAGAAGTTCAGCTTGTCGAGTGCGGCGCGATAGTAGGCGCCGTTCGACCAGTAGGTGACCGTGAGCTCTTCCTTGGTGTTGAAGTTGATGAGGGTCAGGCTGCGCGGGCTGGTCGTGTCGAGCTCGGGCGCCGGCAGCGGCGCCGACGGGGCGAAGCCACCGTAGCGTGCCGCGCGGAGCTGCTCGGGCGTCGTCTTCTTCTGCTGCTGGGCCGTCGGACCACGGACGACGTTGGTCGCAGCCGGCTTCTGGCTGGTGGCGGTCTTCTGGACACTGGTGCTCTTGGCAGGCGCCGGTGCCTTGGCACCCGCCGGGGTCTTGGAGGTGGAGGTCCCGCGAACGACTTCGGGGGTGGTCTGGGCAGAAGCCGCACCGGCAAATGCCAGTATGGCCGCCAGGCTCATCACCAAACTACGCATCCTCGCCCCGACTGTTGTTGCATTTATGTCACAGACACCCTTATCAGAGACCGATTCGCGACTCAAAGTGAAATTCCTGATCTCGACCAACGGCCAAGCCCACGACTTCGCCCACCATGCAGAGCGTCGGACCGGTGAAACGGGCACGCAGCGCCAAGCGTTCGATGGAACACAGAGGGCCCATTACCCTTCTCTCGTTCTCCGTCGTGCCGTTTTCGATCAGCGCGACCGGCGTCGAGCCGGGCAGCCCGTGCGCCGCGAGGTTGGACGCGATCGCCGGCAGCGCGTTGGCGCCCATGTAGATGACGACGGTTTGGCGGGGCCGGGCCAGCATCTCCCAGTCGAGATCGATGCTGCCGCCCTTGAGATGGCCGGTCACGAACACGCAGGCCTGCGCATGATCGCGATGGGTGAGCGGAATGCCGGCGCTCGACGCGCAGCCCAGAGCTGCCGTCACTCCCGGCACCACCTCGACGGCGATACCAGCGGCAGTGAGCGCCTCAAGCTCCTCCCCACCGCGGCCGAACACGAACGGGTCGCCACCCTTCAGCCGCACGACGCTCTTGCCGGCGCGCGCCAGCGACACCAGGCGTTCGTTGATCTCGTGCTGGGGCACGCAATGACGGGCACGACGCTTCCCGACATAGACGCGCTCGGCATCGCGTCGCGCCATCGCCAACACCTCGGCAGAGACGAGCCGGTCATAGACCACCACGTCGGCCCGTTGCAGGAGACGATGTGCCTTGAGCGTCAGCAGGTCGGGATCGCCCGGACCGGCACCGACCAGATGAACCATACCCTTCGACGGCGCCTCACCACGCACGCCGTCGAGCAGCTTGATCAGCTCGCGGCGCGCACCGATCTCGTCACCCGCCAAAGCAAGCTCGCCGACCCGGCCTTCGAAGACGCGGTCCCAGAAGCGGCGGCGGACACGCGGCACGACGAGGGTGCGGCGGACCTGCTCGCGGAAGATCTCGGCAAAGCGCGCGAGTCGGCCCAGCGCGGCGGGCAGCACACGTTCGATCTCGGCACGGATGCGGCGGGCCAGCGCCGGCGCGGCACCTCCGGTCGAAATGGCAATCGTGATGGGCGCGCGATCGACGATCGCCGGCATGATGAAGCTCGAGAGCGCCGGCCGGTCGACGACATTGACGGGCAGGCCACGCGCCTGGGCGGCTACCGAGACTTGTGCCTGCAGGGACTCGTCTTCGCTCGCAACGATCACGACGGCGACACCGTCGAGCTCTCCCTCCTCGAAGGTGCAGCCCGCCCAGGAGAGTCGCGCCTCTGCGATGAGCTGAGCGATCTCGCCGTTCACGGTTTCCGCGACCAGCGAGACGCGCGCGCCAGCGGCCAGCAGCAGCTCGGCCTTGCGTGCGGCCATTTCGCCGCCGCCGATCACGAGGGCGCGACGGTTCCCGAGATCGAGGAAAAGCGGGAAGGTCTGCATCACGCGGCCTGCTTCACGCGGGCCGCACGCAGCAGGGCACGGATCTCGGGGCGGCAGGAGCCGCAATTCGTGCCGGCCCGGGTGGCATTGCAAACCGCATCAAGCGTGGTTGCGCCGCCGGCAATCGCCTTCTCGACCGCACCGCAGGAGACGTTGAGGCAGGCACAAATCTCGCCGCCGCGGTCGGCCTCGGCGCCGCCGTGCAGCAGCTCGTTCCTCTGCTCCACGGTGAGGCGGTCGATCGCCATGAAGGGCGCGAAGCGATCGCGCGCACTTTCGTCGCGGGCCCCTCCCATCATCATCACCGCCTCGACACGGCCGTCGCTGATGACCGCGGCGACGCCGGCGTCGCCGTTCAGCAGCGGACCCGGATTGGTCGCACGCAGCGCTGCGGACAACGCGCGCTGTGCACCTGCGAAGGGCTGGTCGCCTGCGACGACGTAGGCGTGGTAGCCGTCGCCGCGGATGCGCGCCCAATATGGAACCTCGGGCATCATCACCGGCCGGCGTGCGAGAATCGTGCCATGCCAGCGCATATCAAGGCGCTTGATTTCAACCGGCGTGTGCTTGAGTTCGGGTTGGCCGGAGATCGGGTCGACTGCCGGATTCACTGCAGAGTTTATGCGGCCACTTCGGCTCGTCTGCGCTGTCCAGTGCATGGGCGCGAATGCCTCGCCGGGCCGCAACGAGTCGCATAGATAGACGCGCAGCACCCCGCGGCCCCAGGCGCTCGTCACTTGCGCGATGTCACCCTCGGCGATGCCACGCAACGCGGCGTCAACCGGATGCATCTCGAGCATCGGTTCGGGTCGATGGCCCGCCAGTCGCACTGACTTCCCCGTGCGTGTCATCGTATGCCACTGGTCGCGCACGCGGCCCGTGTTGAGGATAAGAGGCCGCTCGATCGAGGGTGCGTTCACTGGCTCGCGTGCAGCCACGGCGATGAAGCGGGCGCGGCCGTCGGAATGGAAGAACCCACCGTCGGCGAAGAAGCGGCGATCCTTCGCGCGCCCCCAGACGAAAGGCTCCAGCGCCTCGTAGGCCCGGTCCGAGATTTGCGCCTTGTCGCCGAGATCGAAGTCGCGTGCGCCGTCGTTCTCGAAGGCGGACAGGGCGGCGTGCTCGCGAAAGATGTCGGCGACGCCGTTCCAGGCGAAGGCCTCGCCGTGCCCAAGGCGCTTCGCCACCTCGGCGAGGATCCACCAGTCCTGCTTCGCCTCCCCGGGCGGCGGCAGGAAGGGACGCTGGCGCGAGATGTTGCGTTCGGAGTTGGTGACGGTGCCGTCCTTCTCCGCCCAGGCGAGTGCCGGCAGGCGGATGCGGCAGGCATCGACCGTATCGGTGGCGCGAACGGCCTCCGAGACAATCGACAGCTCGCAGCCCTCGAGGGCGCCACGGACCTGATCGGCGTTGGGCAGGCTGTCGACAGGGTTCGTCGCCATGATCCAGATCGCCTTGACCTTGCCGGCTTCGACCGCCTCGAAAAGATCGACGGCCTTCAGCCCCGGGCGGTGCGCCATGCGCGCGGCCTTCCAGAAGCGACCGACTCGGTCGATGTCTGCCGCGCCGAATTCCATGTGGGCGGCAAGCGCATTGGAGAGGGCGCCGACCTCGCGGCCGCCCATGGCGTTGGGCTGGCCGGTGATCGAAAACGGCCCCATGCCCGGCCGACCGATGCGGCCAGTCAACAGGTGGCAGTTGATCAGCGCGTTGACCTTGTCGACGCCGGCGGAGGATTGGTTCACGCCCTGGGAATAGAGCGTGATGCTCTTCTCCATCCTGGCGAACCAATCGAAAAACATCGCGACCTCGGTAGCCGATAGACCGCAAGCCTCGATGTCGCTTGCCCGCGCAGCGAGCAGTGCATCGTCGAGGCCGACCGTATGCCTGGCGACGAAGCGCTCGTCGGCGAGGCTGCGGCCTTGAAGATCGGCCAGCAGCGCGTTGAACAGGGTCACGTCGGTGCCGGGACGGATCGCGAGATGAAGATCGGCAATGTCGCAGGTCTCGGTACGGCGCGGGTCGATCACAACGATCTTCATGGCAGGCCGCACGTGCTTGGCCGCTTCGAGCCGCTGGAACAGGACCGGATGGCACCAGGCGAGGTTACTACCGACCAGAACCACGAGGTCGGCCAGTTCGAAGTCCTCGTAGAGGCCCGGGACCGTGTCGCTGCCGAAGGCGCGCTTGTGGCCGGCCACCGACGAAGCCATGCAGAGCCGGGAATTTGTGTCGATGTTGGCGGTGCCGAGAAAGCCTTTGATCAGCTTGTTGGCGACGTAGTAGTCCTCGGTCAGGAGCTGTCCAGAGACATAGAAGGCGATAGCGTCGGGCCCGTGCCGCTCGATCATGTCACGCAGACCATTCGCGACGGTGTCGAGCGCGGCGCCCCAGGAGACGCGGCGGCCATCGATCTCCGGATGCAGCAACCGATCCTCGAGCGAGAGGGTCTCCCCGAGCGCCGCCCCCTTGGAACAGAGCCGGCCACGATTTGCCGGATGAGCCGTGTCTCCCTCGACCGTGACGCCGCCGTTGCCGTCGGGTGTTAGAACGATGCCGCAGCCGACGCCGCAGTAGGGACAGGTCGTACGGACTGTCTCAGTAGACATCGCGCTGGTACCGGCCGGATTTGGCAAGACCGTCGAGCCATGCCTTCGCCTCTGGCGCGCTCTTGCCGCCTGGACCCATTGCGACATCGAGCAACGCCCTCTCGACATCGCTCGCCATGCGCTTGGCGTCGCCACAGACGCAGAAATGCGCGCCCTGCTCCAGCCAGCTCCAGAGCTCAGCTGCGTTCTCGCGCATGCGGTGCTGGACGTAGACCTTTTCGGCCTGGTCGCGCGAGAAGGCGAGGTCGAGCCGGGTCAGCACGCCGCGGCGCTGCCAGTCGATCATCTGGTCCTCGTAGAGGAAGTCGGTCGTGCGTTTCTGGTCGCCGAAGAACAGCCAATTCTTTCCACGAGCGCCACGCGCTTCACGTTCCTCGAGGAAGGCCCGGAACGGAGCGATGCCCGTTCCCGGCCCAACCATGATCAGGGGCGCAGCGTCGTCGGCCGGCGGCGCGAAGCCGTGGCTTTTCTGGACGAACACCGGGATGACATCGCCTGGCTTGGCGAAGTCGGCGAGGTAGCAGGAGCCGATGCCGGTGCGGGTGCGGTCCTTGGCGTCCCAGCGCACGGCCGAGACGGTGAGATGGACCTCGCGCGGATGCGCTTTGGATGAGGAGGCGATCGAGTAGAGGCGCGGCTGCAGACGGTCGAGCGACTTGATGAGGCCGGGCAGCGACGGCATCACCGACGGGAAAGCCTGCAACAGATCGAGCAGGTCGGCCTCGGCAAGCTCGGCTGATCCCTCGCCCGCCGCCAGCGCCTGCAGCTTCAGCGCCTCCTCGCCATCGAAGGCGCGGCTCGCGAGGAAGAGCATGCACTCGTCGCTGGGCCGCGCGATGTCGACCTTGCTCAACAGTACCTGGCGGAGGGGCAGGGCGTCGTAGTCGAAGCCCACCATCTCCTCGCCGGTGGCACCGAGGCGATCGAGCACCGCCTGCACGAGCTGCGGATTCTTGCGCGCGAACACGCCGAGGCTGTCGCCCGCCTCGTAGGTCACGTCGGTCGCCGAGAGGTCGAGCACGACGTGGCGTACGTCCTTCTCCGAGCCGGAACGATTGAGCGGATGGGCGTCGACCAGTGTCGCGAGCGCGGGCCGCTCACGCGACTGGCCGACAGGTCCGGCCGACTTCACGATCGGCGCGGCAAGGGCGGCGCCGTCGCGTAGCGGCTCCAAGGCAGGCAGCAACTCCTTCAGCTTGCGCTGGGTTTCCTTGCCACCCGGCACGCATCGGCCGAGATCGGCCTCGCCGCCGGACCACACAGCCTCGGCATAGGTCTGGCAGAGGTATCCGCATTGGCCGCAATCCAGCTGTGCCATGGCGGCCATGAGCTGATGCTCGGGCTTGCGGTCCTTCGCGAGCTCCAGCCGTTCGGCGAGCGTTAGGCTAGGCTCATGCCAGGGAAACTCCTCGTTCTCCTCCGGTGCCGCATCCACCGCGCCCGGCGCAGCATCGGCGCCGAGATAGGCGGCGAAGAAGCCGTTCAGCCAGGCGCGCTGTTCTGACGAGAACGGCGCGTTCTCCGGAATGATCTGCGGGAGGGAGGTGATCGCGTTCATGCCGCAAGCGCATCCGCCGGCGCACCATCGGCAAGGGCGCGCAACGCGCCGATCTCGTGGCGACGGGCGAACTCGTGGAACGACTCGGAAGCGGAAGCCCGATGGACGAGCCAGACGGCCAGCAGCTTCTCAACGACCGGCGGCAGATCGTCGAAGGCGATGGCGGCCGCGTACTCGCGTGCCATCGCCTGCTCGCCCGTGGCCGCGACGCCGCCGCCAACGAAGACGTTGTAGCCTTCTACTGTCTCATCGCCGTGATCGACCTTGACTGCAATCAGGCCGATGTCGCCGACATAGTGCTGGGCGCAGGAATGATGGCAGCCGGTCAGGTGGATGTTGACTGGAAGGTCGATCGCGAGCCGCGCTTCCAGCCAATCGGCGAGCTTCAACGCATGGCCCTTGGTGTTGGAAGCCGCGAACTTGCAGCCGGCATTGCCGGTGCAAGCGACGAGACCGCGGCGGATTGCACTGGCCTCGACGCCTAGACCAAGCGCCGCGATCGCCGCCACGCAGGCACCGATGTCGCGATCGGCGACGTCGGAGATCAGCAGGTTTTGCCAGACCGTGAGGCGCAGCGTGCCGCTGCCGAAGCACTGGGCAATCTCCGCAAGGCCGCGCATCTGACCGCTGGTCAGGCGGCCGACCGGCACAACGACGCCGAGATAATTGAGGCCCGGCTGCTTCTGAGCGTGGACGCCGACATGGCCATGCTTGTCGGCCGGCACACGCGGTGCGAACACGGCACCACGGGCGCGGCGCAGCTTAGTGCCATGCTGCTTCTCGATCTCGCCCAGAAAGGCGTCGCGACCCATGCGGTCGATGACGTACTTCATGCGCGCCTTCCGGCGGTCGGTGCGATCGCCATGGGCAGCGAAGGCTCGCACGACCGCGCCCGCCACGGTCACGCACTCGTCGGGCTCGAGCAGCACCTCCGTGTTGAAGGCGAAATCGAGATGGCCGGTGATGCCGCCGAGCTGCAGGCTGAAGTAGATGCCGGGTTCGAAGCCGTCGCCGCCGGTCACGCGCGCGGCGACGAAGCCGATATCGTTGGTGTCTTCGAGCACCGGGATTCGGCCACCGCCATCGAAGGCAATGTTGAACTTGCGCGGCAGGCCGTACATCTCACGGTGATTGAGGATGTAGTGGTGCATGGCGCGACAGAGCGGCCGAGTGTCCCACAGTTCCTGCGGATCGATGCCGGCGGTCGGGCTGCCGGTGATGTTGCGGATGTTGTCGGCGCCGGAGCCACGGGCGGTGAGGCCGAGATCCTGCACGGCGAGCAACAGGTCGACACCATGCCGGGCCGGAATCTCGCGGATCTGCAGGTTGGCCCGCGTCGTCACGTCGGCATACCCACCGCCGAAGGCGTCGGCGGCGTCAGCGAGCCCCGTCATCTGCCAGGCATTCAGGATGCCGTTGGGAATGCGCAGGCGACACATATAGGAGTCTTGCGCCGGCGCCACATAGAAAAGACCGTGGTATTTGGTGAGGAAGACGTCGGTACCCCTGGGGAACTGGCCGCTCTCGCCCCGTGCCACCAGCTCGTCCCAGCGGTCGAGTGGATGGCGTTCGCGCTTGGCCTTCTCCTCGGCGACCAGCTTGCCACCGGCAGCGACCGCGCGGTCCTGCGCGGCATGCTGGAGCGCGTCGGGACCAAGCGGCGTAGACGACGTGGCGGCGGCAGCGCGGCTCGAGAGCTTGTCAGCGGCCTTGCGGGCCTCGACGCCGCTGACGAATCCCTGAAGCCACTGTTTCTGCTGGTCGTTGAACTCGCTCATGAATCCGATCAGGCCGCCGCCCGCGCCGGTACCCGGTGGCGTGCGTAAAGGAACTCGAGGACGGCGGCGCGGCAGCGCGCATACTCGGCATCAGTCGCGAGATCGAGGCGGCGGCGCGGCCGCGGCAGGTCTATCTTCAGGATATCCCCGACCGTCGCCGACGGACCGTTGGTCATCATTACAACGCGGTCGGAGAGCAGTACGGCCTCGTCGACGTCGTGGGTGATCATCATCACCGTGTTGCCGAGACGCGCGTGGATCTCCATCACGCTGTCCTGCAGATGAGCGCGCGTGAGCGCGTCGAGCGCACCGAACGGTTCGTCCATCAGCAGAACCTTGGGCTGCATCGCGAGTGCACGGGCGATGCCCACGCGTTGCTTCATGCCGCCCGAAATCTCGTGCGGGCGCTTGTCTTTGGCCTGCGCCATCTGCACCAGCTCGAGATTGTGCATCACCCAGTCGTGGCGCTCTTCCTTGCTCTTGGTAGAGCCGAAGACCTTGTCGACGGCGATCGCGACGTTGCCGTAGACCGTGAGCCAGGGCAGCAGCGAGTGGTTCTGGAACACGATGGCGCGGTCGGGACCGGGCTCGTCAACCACTTTGCCCTCCAGGAAAACCTCGCCGGTGGTCGACTCTAGGAGGCCACCCAGGATGTTGAGCAAGGTGGACTTGCCGCAGCCGGAATGGCCGATCAGCGAGACGAACTCGCCCTTGTCGATGACAAGGTCGATGTCGCGCAGAACTTCCGTCGCCATCTGGCCGCGGCGGAAGCTCATGCCGATCTGCTCGAACTTGAGGTAGGGATGCGTGGTCATGACCAGTCCTCCTACTGCGCTGCGACGCCGTGCGAGACGAAGTGCCCGATCGTGGCGATCAGTTTGTCGAGCAGGAAGCCGACGACGCCGATATAGACCAACGCCACGATGATGTCGGAGATGCGCGAGCTGTTCCAAGCGTCCCAGATGAAGAAGCCGATGCCGACGCCGCCGATCAGCATCTCCGCCGCGACGATGGCGAGCCAGGAGAGGCCGATACCGATCCGCAGGCCGGTGAAGATATAGGGCACGGTGGCCGGCAGGGTGATCTTGTAGAAGACCTCCCACCAGGAGAGCCGGATCACCGCCGCGACGTTGCGATAGTCCTGCGGGATGTTCCGCACGCCCACTGAGGTGTTGATGATGATCGGCCAGATCGAGGTGATGAAGATCACGAACAGCGCCGACGGGTGCGAATCGCGGAAGCCCGCGAGCGACAACGGCAGCCAGGCGAGCGGCGGCACGGTGCGCAGCACCTGAAAGATCGGATCGAGGCCACGCATCGCCCAGGTGCTCTGGCCGATCAGCACGCCGAGCGCGATACCGACGACGGCAGCGAAGCTGAAGCCGATGCCGACGCGGCCCAGGCTCTTGGTGATCTGCCAGAAGGCGCCCTTGTCGATGCCGCCATTGTCGTAGAACGGGTCGATGATGAAGTCCCAAGCGTCCGACACCACCTTGGTGGGTGGCGGCAGACGGGCACCGGGCTCAGAGCAGAGGAGCTGCCAGACGAACAAGGTAAGGCCGATCACGATGAGCGGCGGCAGGACGACGCTCGCCAAACGACGGGCCATCCCGCCGGCCCGCTCGAGAGCCGGCCGCACGGGCGGGCGGAAGGCGACGATCTCCGCGGTCGCGCCCGGCACAGGGCCGGACGCCTCGACGGTCGCGACGGCTGTCGCCGCTTGTGCAGTGGCTGCCTGCATCACGCCACCTTCCGGATCTGGAGGCTGGCGAGATAGGCCTTCGGATCGGCAGGGTCGAAGACCTTGCCGTCGAAGAAGGTTTCCTTACCGCGCGACGTGCCGGCCGGCATGTCCTTGTCGGCCACGCCGATCGTCTTGGCAGCTTCGCGCCACAGGTCCTCGCGGTTCACCCTGGCGATGATCGCCTTGGTGTCCAGGTCCTGGGCCATCATGCCCCAGCGCTGGTTCTCGGTGAGGAACCAGAGGTCGTGGCTCTGGTACGGATACGAGGCGTAATCACGCCAGAACTTCATCGACAGGTCGCGATTATCGATCTTGCGGCCGTCGCCGTAGTTCACCTTGCCTTCGATGCGGTTGATGATGTCGGCCGGTGGACAGTTGAACCACTGGCGCTTCCCGACGATCTCGGAAAGCTCCTTGGCGTTCTCGAGCTTGTCGCACCACTGTGCCGCCTCCAGCACGGCCTGCAGCACTGCCTTGGCGGCTTTCGGATTCTTGTCGACCCAGTCGGCACGCAGGCCGAGGCTCTTCTCCGGGTGGTTCTTCCAGAGGTCGCCGGTGGTACAGGCAGTGTAACCGATTCCTTGGTTGAAGAGTTGCTCGTTCCACGGCTCGCCGACGCAGAACGCCTCCATGCTGCCGACCTTCATGTTGGCCACCATCTGGGGCGGCGGCACGACGATGGTCGAGACGTCCTTCTCCGGGTCGATGCCGCCGGCAGCCAGCCAGTAGCGGATCCAAAGATCGTGGGTGCCGCCGCGGAAGGTCATGGCGCACTTCGGATCTTTGCCGCCGGCCTTCATCTTGGAGAAAGCCTCCTTGAGCGGCGAGGCGTTCACCATAGCGCCGGTCGGCATGAGATCCCTGGCGACCGAAATCGCCTGGCCGTTGGTGTTGAGGCGGGACAGGATGTACATCGGCACCGGCTTGTTCTCCGGCGTCGTTAGGCCCAGCGAGATCTGATAGGGCTTCGGCGTCAGGATGTGTGCGCCATCGATGCCGCCTGAACCCGATCCAAGCACGATGTTGTCACGCGTGGTGCCCCACGACGCCTGCTTGGCGACGTTGGCGTCGGTGATGCCATACTTGTCGAAGAGCTTCTTCTCTTTGGCGACGATGAGCGGCGAGGAGTCGGTGAGAGCGATGAAGCCCAGCGTCACCTTGTTGGTCTCGACTCCCGCTGCCTGAGCGAAAGCACCACCGGGGAAGGAAGCGCGCACGGCGCCCAGGAGGGCTGCGGTCGCGGTCGCACCCTTGAGGATGTCGCGTCGTCCCAGGCGCTCGCGGGAATTCTTAGTCGCCATGACTGCTCTCCTGCTGCTCGAAAGTGGATGACTTTTCATTGCGAAGATCGAAGACCGATCCATCGAGGAAGGAGTCCGGACCCATCGCCACCGGCGCGCCGTTGGTCGGCAGAATCCACGGATCGGGATGCGCGCCCTCGGCCTTGCGGTCGACGAGCGGACAGGGAAGGCCGAGTTCGCTCGCGGCGGCGCGATAGATGTCGCTGCGGAACACGCGATCGGCAACGGCCGGCATGTCGGCCCGCGGCGCAACCTGCCCCCAGCGCACCATCTGGCTCAGGAACCAGTCGGCGTGGCTGCGCCACGGGAAGTTGGCGAGCTGGCGATGGAAGATGTGGAAGTCGGGCAGGCTGAGCGAGCGCCCGATGACCTCGCTCGGCACGTTGAGATAGCGCGGCGTCGAGAGCACGCGCGCGGCCTCCGGCCGGTTCGCCGGCTCGTCGAGCCAGGCACCGGCCTCGGTGATCGCCTTCACAAGGGCGATCAGCGTCTTGGGATTGCGCTGCGCCCAGGCTTCGGTGGTTCCGAGAATCTTCTCGGGCATCGAGTCCCAGATCTGCCGGCTGGTCGCGGCGATGCGGCCGATGCCGAGAGACGCCGATTGTTGGTTCCACGGCTCGCCGACGCAGTAGCCGTCGATCGTGCCGCCGGAGAGATGCGCCACCATGTGCGGCGGCGGGACGACGGTGAGGCGCACGTCTCGATCGGGATCGATGCCGCCCGACGCGAGCCACAGCCGCAGCAGGTGGTTGTGCGAGGAAAAGGTGAAGACCGAGGCAAGCGTGACGACCGGCTTGCCGGTGCGGCGACGTTCGGCGACGACAGCGGCCAGCGCGCGAGCGTCGAGGGCACTGCCGGCCGGCTGACTGGTGCCGGCGAACTGCGGCGCGACCCGCTCGATCTCCCACCACAGCGCATTCGACAGCGTTATGGAGTTGCCGTTGAGGTGCAGCGTCATGGCCGCGATCATCGGCACGTTGACGCTGTCGATGCCCAGAGTGGTCGCCAGCGGCATCGGCGCCAGCATGTGCGCGGCGTCGAGCAGTCCCAGCGCCACCTTGTCCCGGATGTTCGACCAGGAGACCTCGCGTTGCAGCTCGACGTCGAGTCCGTGGCGCTCGTAAAGGCCAAGCACGTCGGCGAACAGGATCGGCGAACAGTCGATGAGCGGGATGAAGCCCACTTTGACTTTTGATCGCTCAAGAATGCCCACTCCGCGCCACTCCAAAAAAAGACGCCCCATCGACCGGCAGAGGCCGACCGCGCGGGACGTCGTTGTCCGGAGGTACAGAGCCGCCATTGGCTCTGTCCGCGAATTCTCGAAACCCTTCTTCGGGCCTCACCGCAGAGAGCAGCAGGAAGTGTGCCAACCAACTCCGGCGGTGAGTTGATCGACTAAGCGACTGAGATACTGGCGTTTTGAAGAATCGAGCCTACTCCTCCGACGACGCGCTTCCGAAGCCTATGCCACGGAGTGCTCGCAGATGCGGCATTACCGCCCTTGAGGCAGGCAGCCCGTCTGCTCAGATTTTGAGTGCTTTGGCGTAGGTCAGAAGGTCCTGGGCGACCTCGCCCATACGCTTGTTCTGGTCCATAGCGAGCTTGCGGAGAAGCTTGTAGGCGGCCTCCTCGGAGAGGCCCTTCTGCTCCATCAGCAGACCCTTGGCGCGGTCGACGGTCTTGCGCTCGACCAGCGACAGGCGAGCGCGGTCGAGTTCCTCGCGAATGGAGTGGTAGCGATTGAAGTGCGCGACGGCGACGTCGACAACGGACTGCACGCGATCCTTTGCGAGACCTTTCACGACGTAGGCGCAAACCCCCGCCTCCATGCCGGCCGCAATGGTGGCGGGATCCGAATGATCGGCGAACATCGCGATCGGTCGAGGTTGCTGTTCGGTGGTGCGGCGAAGGTCCTCGATGGCGTCGCGGCTCGGGCTGTCGATGCTGACGACGATGACATCGGGTCTCAGCGCGGCGACCTTGGCCGCGAGGTCGACGGTGCCGTCGAGCCGGTCGAGCAGCAAATAGCCAGCATCGCGCAGCCCCGCCTGCACGATCTCGGTACGTGCAGGATTGTCGTCGATCAGCAGGACGGACAGCGGCTTGGTCACGGGGCGATGGGTCGGCGGCGTTGCGGGACTGTGGCAATCCCGCGGGCCGCAACTTCCATGCCACCGAAGTCAAGGGGCTGATTCGACGAGCTTTCCGTCAGCCCACCGCCCCGAGACGACTTTGCCGTCGGCGCCGGTGAACTGGCCGAAGCCGTTGCGCTGACCGTTCAGGAAACCGCCCTCGTAGCGCTCGCGTTCGCCGATGCGCTCAACCCCCGGACCCTCCAGTTTGCCGGCATGGAACTCACCGCCAAGAAGCACATTGGGCTCGACCAGGGTCTGGCGCAGCCCGAGACCCTCGAGACGTCCGTCGACGAAGTTCCCCTCGCTGCGATCGACGCCCGGCTTCTCGCCGACACCGAGCCCCGTCGACTGGCCGGCACGCCATTGCCCGGTGTAGCGCGTCTCGTCGGCCAACCGGACGGTGCCGAGACCGTTCAGCCGATCGTCGCTCCAGTCGCCGGACTGGAACTCACCGTCGGCCAGAGTCGCCACGCCGAGCCCCTGCCGCTTGCCGTCGACGACCTGGCCGATGTAGCTCGCGCCACCGTCGTAGGTCAGGCGCTCGCTGTTCTCGAGATCGGGGCGCGCCGCACGCGCCGCCACGATGCGGGCCTCGCCAGCCATGGCGCGCGCTGCGCGTGCCGCTTCATCAGCACGTTCGAACACCGTCCGAGCTTCGGTTGCGGCGCGCTGCGCCTGTTCTGCCAGCGCCTTCTGTGCCGACATATCGGGAGCGGCGGCCTGTCGCTGCAGCGGCGCAGGGGTCGGGGTCGGTGGCTCGGGTTGCACCGGTATCGGCGCCGGCTCCGAAGTCGCCGTTGCGACCTGCGTGGGCGATGCACCGAACAGACGCTCGCGAATCTGCGGCTGATACTTCCAAAGCGCGACGGCGGCCACCGCTACCAGGATGAGCGGCCATCGCCGACGACGACGCGGGCGCGGCGCGGGCTCCGAATGTGCGTCGTCGTTCGCGACGGGCGCGGGTCGGCTGACCCCGCCCAGCCGAGGTGTCGCCGGCTGAAGGTGGGACATGCGCTCGGTCGGCGCATCCTCTGCTGTCGGCAGCGCGGCGCCGAACATCGGCCGCCACGCCTCGATCGACTGCGGCCGCTGCTCGGGTGCGAAGGCAAGCCCACGATCGACCGCCGCCAGCAAAGCGCCGTCAAATCGATCGGCCTGTGTGACGGCGAGCGGCCGGTAGGGGTCGGCGCCCACTCGGCTCGCCGCCTCGGGCGGCGCGAAGCCGGCGATCACGTGGTGCAGCACGGCAGCCGCGGCATAGATGTCGCTCCACGGACCCTGCTTGCCGTCGAGCGCATACTGTTCGATAGGCGCGTACTGCGGCGTCAGGATTCCGGTAAGCGTCCGCGTGCGGCCGCCCATCGCCTGACGCGCCGCGCCGAAGTCGATCAAGATCGGTACGCCGTCGCGGCGGACAATGACGTTCGACGGCTTGATGTCGCGGTGCAGGAAGCCCTGCGCATGTACAGCCGCGAGGCCGCTCAACAGACCTTCGGCCAGGCGCTTTACCTCGTCGGGCTGGAAACGGCGGCCCCGTTGGCGCAGGAGCTGCGAGACGCTACTGCCGTCCTCGAATTCCATGACCGTGTAGGCCGTACCCTGCGCCTCGAAGTAGCGCAGCACCGGCACGATGTGCGGATGACGGAAACGCGCCAGCGCGCGGGCCTCGTCGAGGAAGCGATCGCGCCCCCAGGCGAAGTCGTCGGCGAAGCGCGCACCGCGCGGCACGACTTCACCGTCCGGCCGGCGCAGCGCGAACTCGACCGGCAGGTACTCCTTGATGGCGACGAACTTCGCGAGCTGGGTGTCGAAGGCGCGATAGGTGATGCCAAAGCCGCCGTGGCCGATCACCGCATCGAGGCGGTAGTCGCCGAGGCGCGTGCCCACCGGTAGGGATTGGTCATGTTCGGCACTCATGGGACACGCGCGACTTTCGTGTCCCTAGATGCGCGCTCCCGGGCGGCCGCACAAGCGGCCACTTTGTGCAGTTAGCGAACCGACGACGACGTCGCAGAGGCCAGGCGGGTCGCCGAATCGCGGACCTCTGGGACGAGCTGCATGACCATGATCAACACGCAGAGACCAATCGCCGTCAGCATGGTGGCAGGGCGGGTGCGAAGATGAGGCTGGGGCGCTGACGCCCGGCGTTCGCCCTTCATGGCGGACACTCCAGAAATTGTTTCGTCAAATAGCAACGGCCGAGCGACCCGGAATATTGGGCCATGCCTTCGCCGACTATAGATCAGCGCCCCAATTTGGTCCAAACAAAAGTGAGGAATCACAATAAGTTAATAGATGGTGTGACTGTACAAGTGGAGCCACACTATGGGTGGCGGGAAACCAGACTCGACGTGGACTCTGCGGTAGGATCAGGCCCATGAACAATTCCCCCCAGCGCGACAACGTTAGGACGCTCGTCCTTACCGGCGCCAGCCGCGGCATCGGCCATGCGACCGTGAAGAAGTTCGGCGCGAGCGGCTGGCGCATCATCACGATTTCGCGCCAGCCCTTCAGTGCGCTCTGCCCCTGGCCAGGCGGCGGCGAGAACCACGTGCAGCTCGACCTCGCCGATCCGGTCGACATCGGCCGCGGCATCGAGCAGATCCGCGCGCGGATCGGCGGACGGCTCGATGCGCTGGTTAATAATGCGGCGATCTCGCCGAAGGGCGCGGGCGGCTCGCGGCTCGGTGCCATCGACACGCCCTTCGACCTGTGGCGGCAGGTGTTCAACGTGAACTTCTTCGCGCCGGTGGCGCTGGCGCGTGGCCTGATGGCCGAGCTGTCGGCCGCCAAGGGCTGCGTGGTCAACGTCACCTCGATCGCCGGCAGCCGTGTGCATCCCTTCGCGGGCTCGGCCTATGCGACGTCGAAGGCCGCGCTCGCGGCGCTGACGCGCGAGATGAGCCATGATTTCGGTCCGCGCGGCGTGCGCGTAAACGCGATCGCGCCGGGCGAAATCGATACTTCAATTCTGTCACCGGGCACGGAGAAGATCGTCGAGGAGCAGATCCCGATGCGCCGCCTCGGCACACCGGACGAAGTAGCCGACGTGATCCACTTCCTGTGCGAGAAGGGATCGAGCTACGTTTCCGGTGCCGAGATCCAGATCAACGGCGGCCAGCACGTGTAGGAGTGGAGCATGGACACCGTTACCACAATCAAGGGCGAGACCGGCCGCGACGCGCGCCGCCGCATACGCGCCGGTGCCTTCCGTCATCCGACCTCGGGCATGGCGCCGGGCTACGTGCAGGGCAACCTCGCGATCCTGCCAAAGTCGCTGGCCGCCGACTTCACGCGCTTCTGCATGCTGAACCCCAAGCCTTGCCCACTGCTCGGGCAGTCCGAGCCGGGTGACTGGCGCCTGCCGACGCTGGGCGAGGATCTCGACATCCGTACCGACATCCCGCTCTATCGCGTCTGGAAGAACGGCGAGCTGGTCGAAGAAGTGACGGACCTCAAGACGGTGTGGCGCGACGACCTCGTCTCCTTCGTGCTGGGCTGCTCCTTCTCCTTCGAGGAGGCGCTGATCGAGAACGGCCTCGAGCTGCGCCACCAGACCTGCAACAGCAACGTGCCGATGTTCCGCACCAACATCGAGTGCGCACCGGCCGGTCCGTTCCATGGCCCGATGGTCGTCTCCATGCGGCCCTTCAAGCCGGCCGACGCGATCCGCGCCGTGCAGGTCACGACGCGCTTTCCCTCGGTGCACGGTGCGCCGGTCCACCTCGGCAAGCCCGAGATGATCGGCATCAAGGACATCTCCAAGCCCGATTACGGCGACGGCGTGCCGGTGCGCGACGACGAGCTGCCGGTGTTCTGGGCTTGCGGCGTCACCCCGCAATCGGTGGTGGCGACCGTGAAGCCCGAGTTCTGCATCACCCACGCGCCGGGCTATATGCTGGTGACCGACCTGCTGAACTCGCGGCTGGCTGTCCTCTGACGATGGCGCTGCTGCAGTTCGAGGGCCATGCCAAGGGCGCGGTCGAAAGCGTCTCCGTCGACATCAAGGATCTCGTCATAGCCGGCTGGACCGGCCGCGATGTCACCGCGCTCAACCACCATATCGAGGAGCTGAAGGCGATCGGCGTGCAGCCACCGAGCCGTGTGCCGATCTACTACCGGGCCGCGGCCCAGATGCTGACGCAGGCCGACCGCATCCAGGTGCTCGGCGACGATAGCTCAGGCGAGGTCGAGCCGGTGCTGGTCGGCGCTGCCGACCGGCTGTGGGTCACGGTCGGCGCCGACCATACAGACCGCAAGGTCGAGAGCTACGGAATCGCCGTCTCCAAGCAGATGTGCGCCAAGCCTATCGGCCACACGGCCTGGCGTTACGAAGAGGTCGAGCCACACTGGGACCGGCTGATGCTGCGCAGTTTCATCCAAGAAGGCGGCAAGCGGCTGCTCTACCAGGAAGGCCCGCTCGCGAAGATCCGCGATCCGCGCGAGCTGATCTTCGGCTGGAAGGACGAGAAGCGCCTGCCGATGGGCGCCGTCATGTTCTGCGGCACCATGCCGGCGATCGGCGCGATCCGCTCTTCGTCGCGCTTCGAGATGGAGCTCGACGATCCGGTGCTCGGTCGCAAGATCGCGCACGCCTATGAGATCGAGGTGCTGCCCGTTATCGCTTGAGCGGCAACGAAGTCGAGGATCGCCGTGACCACCGCGGGATCGGCCAGCAGCCGGTTGTGGCCCAAGCCGCGCGTCACCATGAGCTCCGCCCCCGGCAGGGCGTGCGCGGCGCGGGCTGCCTCGGCCACCGGAACCTGCCGGTCCGTCTGGTCGTGGATCAGCAGTAGTGGCAGCTTCACCTTGTCCGCGATATGGCGGACGTCGAAGTCCGCCGCCGGGCGGCCGACGTGGTTCTCGACGGACGCGATGAATGCCGCGGCACCACGCTTCGACAGGCCGACGGCGCGGCCGAAGCGTTGCAGCTCGCGCTTCAGCGACGAGGGCGCGGCGACGAGCGCCGCGCGCGACGCGCCACCCCGATGCGCGATCGAGAACAGGCTCATCGCTCCACCCATCGAGTGGCCGATCACGGCATGGACCGGACCGAGGCGATCGAACGTGCGCTCGATGGCGGCGATGAACTTCACTGCCGTGAGGTCGTCCCCCGCCGACTCGCCGTGTGCGGGCACGTCGAGCGCGATCGCGGCGAAGCCGCGTGCGACCAGCGCCTCGACGATGGCGCCGAACTGGGCGCGATTGCCCTCGAAGCCGTGGACCAGCAGCACCCGAGGCCCCTCACCCCAGCGCCAGGCCACAAGCCCGTCGCCGAGATCGATGCGCTCGTCGGCCGCGGGCAGTGCGAGCACGGGCGGTGGCCGCACGTGGCGCCGTGGCTCGAGCATCATGCGGCGGAAGAATGGCGCGACGAGCGACGGTGCCACATAGCTGGCGGCGGCGAGGGCGGCGATCGGCAGAGGCACGGCAGGCATCGGAATCTCCTGATAGGTGCAGATGCACTTATCTGTCCTCCCAACGACCTGCGGACAAACGAGCTTGCCTGCGGATTTACGTAACTTTTCTTCATGCATGGCTTCCTTGCAGGGTCGGCCTTGCGTGAGCGCCACGGGTAAACGTACGTTCATTGACTTCGGGAGGAACCAGTGACGATCAAGGGCGCATTCGACGGGATCACCGTTCTCGACTTCACGCAGGGCATCGCCGGGCCGCACGCCTCGATGCTGCTCGCCCTGCACGGTGCCGACGTTATCAAGATTGAGCCGCCGGAAGGCGACTGGGGACGCGCGTTGGGCGAGCTGAAAGGAGATCACTGTGCACACTCGGTCGCCTTCAACCGCGGCAAGCGCTCGATCGCGCTCGACCTCAAATCGCCCGACGGCATCTCGGTGGTGAAGAAGATCGCGGCCAAGGCCCATGTCGTCATGGAGAGCTTCCGCCCCGGCGTGATCTCGCGACTGGGCTTCGGCTACGAAGAGATGAAGAAGCTGAACCCCAGCGTCATCTACTGCTCGGTGTCGGGCTTCGGCCAGACCGGCCCCTACAGCAAGCGCCCGACCGTGGACGGCCTCATCCAGGCCTTCAGCGGCATGATGGTGATGAACAAGATGCCGGACGGCACGCCGTGGCGTCAGGGTATGATCGCCGTCGACGTGACGACCGGCCTCTACACTTTCCAGGCGCTGTCGACCGCCCTGATGCGCCAGTTCCGTTACAACGAGGGCTGCTTCATCGATTCGAGCCTGATGCGCGCCGCCGCCGCCTTCCAGGGCGCCAAGCTGATGGAATGGGTGTTCTCCAAAGGCTCACCGCCGGTGCTTTACATGCCCGCCGGCAGCTATAAGTCGAAGAATGGCTACATCATGGTGAGCGCCATGCGGCCGCATCACTTCCGCCTGCTGTTCGAGCTGATCGGGCGAGAGGATATCGCCAACGACCCCGACCTGCAGAGCCACGAGAACCGCATCAAGAACGCGCCCAAGATCATCAAGGCGCTGAACGAGACGATGCCGACCAAGACTACCGAGGAGTGGATCGCCATCCTGCAGCCCAAGGACGTGTTCTGCGAGAGGGTGAACAACTACCAGGACTATCTCGACCATCCGCACGTAAAGGAGTCGGGCGCGGTCGACTGGATCGAGCAGGACGGTTTCGGCCTCATGCCGGTCGCCAACATTCCCGGCCTGCCGCCCGCCAGCCAGCATGCGCCGCAGCAGCATGCGCCGCATATTGGCGAGGACGGTCCGGACATCCTGCGCGAGCTGGGCTACAGCACGGCCGATGTCGATGCGATGTTCTCGCGCGGCGGCGTGCGGGCGCCAGGCCCCGCAGTCAAGGCAGCGGACTAGAGGCAAAGGCTTCGACCTCGCGACGGCTCCGCAGGCGTACGACACGTTTGTCCTTCGCGAGCAGGCCGCACTCGGTCGAGAAGCGCTTGCGGTTCGTGGCGTGCGTCCTGAGCGCCCAGAGCAGTATCGACTGCCGGCTGAAGAAGGCGTTACGCAGGGTCTCGCGGTTGCCGGTGCCCCATAGTTCTTCGCCTGTGGTCACGCGCCGGATTGTTCGGCGCACGAGCTGGGCCATGACGACCGGTAGCGGCAGGTCGAGCCAGACCAGCGTGTCGGCAGGGCACCAGGTAAGGTCGCGGACCTGACCGTAGTTGCCCACTACGATCCAGCTCTCCGCCGACGTCTCCCGCTCGACGCGGTGTCGGAAGAGCTCCAGCGGCGCTGGCTGCCAGTTGCGTCCCCAGAACAACGCGTCGAGTTCGATGAGATGCAGACCGGTGCGGCCCGCCAGGCGCTCGGCCAGCCAGCTCTTGCCCGATCCCGTCGTTCCGAACACGACAACCCGTTGCATGAACCGGACTGTAGCGTTCGATCGGCCATCCTCGCAGGGACACTTTTCGCCACACCCTTGTATTGCCCGGAGAGACGTCATCGGAGACAGTTACCGCCATGCATATCGGACTGATCGGCGGCATCGGACCAGCCGCAACGAACTTCTACTACAACGGGCTCTATGACCGGCACATGGCGGCCGGCACCGCGTTCGAATGTACGATCGCCCATGCCGACGTACGCACGATGTCGCGCAATCTTGCCGAAGGCAGGAACCGGGAGCAGGCGGAGATCTTCGCCGGCCTGATCGGCCGCTTGAAGGCCGCCGGCGCCGAGACCGCAGCGGTGACGTCTATGGGCGGGCATTTCTGCATCGACGAGCTGCTGCCGATCTCGCCTCTGCCATTGGTGCACGGCATCCGTGCCGTCGATGCGGCGATCGCCAAGTCCGGATTGAAGAAGATCGGCGTCTTGGGCACCCGCCTCGTCATGAACACGCGACTGTATGGTGGCGTGTCCGTGGCCGAGCTGATCGCACCCGAAGGCGACATGTTCGGCCAGGTGGCTGATGCTTACGGCGCGATGGCGCAGGCCGGACGGGTCAACGACCAGCAGCGCAACGTGTTCATCAAGGCAGGCGAGGCGCTGATGAAACGCGGCGCCGAAGCCATCATGCTGGGCGGTACAGACCTCTTCCTCGCCTTCCAGGATCGCCCGTCGCCATTCCTTCTGGTCGACTGCGCCGACATGCATGTCGACGCGATCTACCTCGCCTCGAAGGCCTGAGTCTCAGGCGCAGCTCTTCAGCAGGTTTGCAGCGGCAGGATCGTCCGGCCACAGGGCCAGCGCTGTCTCGAAATGCCGACGGGCGGTCACCTTATCGCCGGCCAGCAGCGCCTCCACGCCGCGCATGAGGTCCGCGCTGGTCCTCTGCTTGGCGGCGCGCTCCTCCGGCGAGTCGCGGTCGAACACCTCGAACAGCGCGACGGGCTGGGTCTTGCCCTTGACCACCACCACGTCGAGCGGGCGCAATGCGTAGCCCGCCGGGTCGCGGAGCAGCGCCAGGGTGTACTGCGAGATCAGCATCCTGACGTGGTAGACCTTGGTCAGACTCTCGACCCGCGAAGCGAGGTTCACGGCATCGGAGATGACCGTGCCATCCATGCGATGGCGTTCGCCGATCGTGCCCATCATGAGCGATCCGGTATTGAGGCCGATGCCGATTCCGACCGGTTCGCGTCCCACGCGCTCGGCATTGAAGGCCTCCAGCGTTTCCATCATGGCAAGGCCGGCCCGCACACCGTCGTCGGCATTCTCGAACAGGGCCATAATGGCGTCGCCGATGTACTTGTCGATGAATCCGCCGTGATCGCGGATCACAGGACCCATCCGCTCGAGGTAGGCATTGATGAAGGCGAAGTTCTCGTCCGGTGTCATCGCCTCCGACAGGCTGGTGAAGTTCCGGATGTCGGAGAACAGGATCGTCATGTCCTGGCGTTTGTTGTCGCCCAGTGCCACGGACAGGATGTTGGCCTTGCCGATCTTGGCCAGGAAGGCGTGCGGCACGAAGCGCTCGATGGAGAGGTTGGTTTCCTTGAGATCGTTGATCGTCGTGCGCACCGAGTCCCGCATCGAGGCGAAACTGCGGGCGAGGTGGCCGATCTCGTCGCGGCGCTCGGTGTCGGCGATAGCATGATCGAGGTCGCCGCCGGCAATGGCCCCGGCCTCGCCGCGCAGGTTGAACAGCGGATCGAGAATCTGCCGCTGCAACAGGCGCGAGGCCAGCCAGAAGATCAAGGGCAGCATCAGCGCCAGTACAATCATCGAGCTCAGAAAGACGTGCAACACGGCCTAGCGTGCCAGGTCGATGTCGTAGGTCACCTTGCGGATGACCACCATCGACTCAGCGTCCTTGTCGCCCTTCGGCGTCCGATAGAGACTGTAGGTCGTGACGTGGCGGCGGTTGTCGTCGAACACTTGGTAGCGCCCGTCTTTGACGACCTTCTCGGCGATCGCCGAATCGAGCTTGCGGCCGGCTTGGATCAGCGACCACGTGCCGGCCGCATTGATCAGATAGACATCGACATCGACTACGTAGGCGTTGGACTGCACGGCGTCGGCGAAGTAGTCCTCGAAGAAGAACTGGCTCATCCAGCCGAAGTCGCTCTGCTTCAGGGTGGTGCGCACATCGGTCGAGGTCTCGAGGATGTAGTCGGTCCCCGGAGGCCCGTAGTAGCTGTAGGTACGCAGCGTGCCGGTGACGGCCGACAGGTCGATTCCGTCGGTCATGACCTTGCCCCTGCCGAAGACCCTGTCGAGGAAATCGGTGAACGGCCCGATGGGAAAGGCCAGGCCCTTGTCGTAGGCGAGGTTGGTCTGGAAGACCTTGTGCTGACGGTTGATGAAGTAGATGTGCTCGACACCGTATTTCGCTGCGAGGGCATTCAGCTCGTCGACCGTCAGATCGGCCGGCGAGCGGCCCATGCGCTCGACGTCCGCCGCCATCTCCGGCAGCACCTTCTCCATATGGGCATGATTGCGCTTGTTCTCGCTGCGCAGCATCGTCTCGAATACCGCGAAGCGCTCGCTGAGGCTGGCTTCGATGCGTTTCAGCTCCTCGTCCTGCAGGCCCGAAACCAGGCGATACATGGCGAGCGACGCCACCACCGTCGCACCCAGACTGACGGCCACCATGACGGCAAGAAGAAAGAGACCGACCTTTCGCTTCATCGAACGACCAGCCTCCGGCCGGTCAGCTGTTCTGCCACAAGCGCGTGGTGTAGGCGCTTTCGACGTTGGCGTCGATCTGGGCCGCGACCTCGGCGCCCTCGCCGATGCGCGGCGCAATGATCTTGCCGAAGGAGATGCGACCCGGCGCGGGCCAAGCCTTGGGATCCCACAGCTTGGCACGCACGATCGAGCGCGCGCAGTGGAAGTAGCAGTGCTGGATGCGCACGCGCGTCGCCAGCAGCGCCGGCTTGCCGAGCGAGCTCAGCGAGGCGACCAGATCGGCATCGTCGTAGATCTCGGCGGTTCCCGAGAGGCGCAGCGTCTCGCCGGTCGCCGGCACCAGAGCGATCAGGCCGATCTTGCCGGTCGCCAGGATGTTGCTGAGGCCGAAGGCCAGGTTGTTGCCGACGCGCTCGGGGATCAGCAAGGTCCGGGGATCCTCGACACGGATGAAGCCCGGCTCATCGCCCTTGGGAGACACTTCGATTGTGCCGTCGGCAGCTGTCGTGCTGACCAGCGCGAAGGGGCAGCGTTTCAGGAAGTCGATGGACTGCTCGTCGAGCTCATCGAGGATCTTGCTGCGCGTTGCCGGACGCGGTTCGGCGATGATGCGGCGGAGGTCGGCCGTCGAGTTCAGGCGGGCCATGACAAGGCTCCCTCTCAAGAGTCGTTCGCAGCCACCTTCGGTCACCCTGCCCCAACTTTCAACCGCGCGCTTTCTGGGGGCTCTTCAGCCCATCCATGTTGTCGAAGAGACGGCACAACGCCGCCTTGAGCTGGTCGGCCTCCTTCGCGGTGAACCCCTGCAGGGCGACTTTCTCGTAGCGCTCGGCGATGGGCAGAAGCCGCTGCGTGAGGCGGCGCCCCGCCGGTGCGGCGTGCAGAACGACCACACGCGCGTCTTCGGGGTCGCGGCGGCGTGCCACAAGTCCCTTCTTCTCCATGCTGTCGACGAGGCGTGTGAGTGTCGACATCTCGATCGACGTCGTGAGCGCGAGGTCGCCCATCCGCCTGTCGTCGCGCTCATGCAGCGCCGCCAGTACACGCCAGATCTGCAGCGTTGCGCCGAGCGGCCGGACCTCCTCGCCGAACGATATGGCAATGCGCGCGCCGGCCCGGTTCAGGAGATAGGGCAGGTAGGAGTCGAGCGGGCCCAACGTTTCAGTCCGCGAAGTACGGCGCGATCTCGGTCATGAAGCGCTGCATCTGCTCCTTCACCATCGCATGCGGCTTGCGGCCGTAGTTGAAGTAGAGAATGACCTCGGCGACACCGGCCGCTTCGACCTTCTTGAGGCTGTCGACGATGTGCTGCGGGCTGCCACACAGGATCGACTTGTCGGTCAGCTTCTCCGGTCGCATGTCGCGCAGGATGTTCACGATGTCGACGAAGTACTTGTAGGTCGGCGGCACCTTCTCGCCCGACGAGGAGGGGAAGGCCGCGATCAATGCATCCTGGAAGTAGCGCACCAGCGCTTCCTTACCGTACTGCTCCTCCTCCGGCGTCGAAGCGATGTGCACGAAGTATGAGCACATGGCGCGCCGCATCGGCCGTTTGAAGGATGTCTCGCAGGTCTCGCGATAGACGCGCACGGCGTCGGCCAGCGAGCCGTAGACCATGGCCGCCGCGAACGGTGCATAGATCACGTTCCAGTCATTCTTCGCCGCGAGTGCCATCGAGGGCCGCGAGAAACAGGCCACATAGGGACGCAGTGGCTTCTGCATCGGCTTCGGTCGAATCTCGACGTCCTCGAACGCGTAGAACCTGCCTTTGTGCGACCACTTGCCGGGCTCGGTCCAGGCACGCCACAGAATCTCGAGGCCTTCGGCGAACAGCTCGGAAGAATCCTCAAAGGAAGCCTGGAACGGCTCGTACTCCTTGCGGTCGTAGCCGCGGCCCGCCGCGAAATCGACGCGGCCACCGGACAGAAGATCGAGCGTCGCCCACTCTTCGGCGACATGCAGCGGGTGGTGCACCGGTAGCAGGGTGACGGCGGGCGCAAGCCGGAGCTTCGTCGTGGCACCGGCGAGCTGCGCCAGTATGGCGAGCGGCGAGGCATTGACGCCCAGCAGGTTGAAGTGGTGCTCGCCGATCCAGGCCGAGTTCAGCCCGACCTTCTCGGCCCACAGCGCCTCGGCATAGATGTCCCTGATGAAGTCCTCGGCCGTCCGCGGATTGTCCGGGTAGCGGTTGTCGCTCAGCGTGAAGTAGCCGAATTGCATGCGCCTGCCCTCCCTGGAGGGTGATCATCGGCTCCAGCCACATATTTGTAAATGCAAATAATAGAGGTCAGGCGACGGCCGTCGCAGCCGTGGTGTCCGCCAGCGTCATCAGCCAGTCGCGGAAGGCCTTGATCTTGCGCCGCCGGATCGCCTCGGCGGGGTAGACGACGTAGTAGGCGAATTCGCTCGGCATCTTGAGGTCGAACGGCGCCACGAGGCGACCGGCCTTGAGGTCGGGCGTGACCAGCGGGTTGCGGCCGAGCGCGACGCCCAGTCCGTCCATCGCCGCCTGGTAGGCCACGATCGCATTGTCGAACATGACGCCGCGCGAGGCGTCGATGCCCTTCACCCCGGCGGCCGTGAGCCAGACCTGCCAGTCGTCAGGAAAAGTGCCGATGTGCAGCAGGGTGAAACGCTTCAGGTCGGCGGGCTTCTTCAGTCCGTTCGCCCCCTTGGCCAGCGACGGCGCGCAGACCGGCAACACGTCCTCTCCCACCAGACGCTCGGCCATCAGGTTCGGCCATTGGCCGCGGCCGTAGCGGATACCGATGTCGACATCCTCGCGTGAAAAATCGACGAGACCGGTGCCCGTGCTGACGCGCACGTCGATCTCGGGATTTGCCCGCTGGAAGCCGCCGAGGCGCGGCACCAGCCACTTGGTGGCGAACGATGCGGTCGTCGTCACCGTGAGGTGGCCGCCACGATCCTTCTGCAGAAGCTTCTCGGTCGCTTCGTTGAGTTGGTCGAAGGCCGAGCGCACCGAAGGCAGATAGGCCTGGCCAGCTTCCGACAACAACAAGGAGCGATTGCGCCGCACGAACAATTTTAATCCGAGCCGCTGCTCGAGCCCGCGCACCTGGTGGCTGATCGCGGCTTGGGTGACGCTGAGTTCTTCGGCGGCATCAGTAAAGCTCATATGGCGAGCGGCGGCCTCGAAGGCGCGCAGGCCGTTGAGCGGTGGCAGGGTGCGTTTCATAGCTTCCTTCGCATGAGCTATTTTAATCAAAACAGGACAAAGGGTCGTTTGTAAAGAGCGGCTTCGGGGCGCACATCAGCAGCAACAGACGACAACACCCTTTGGGAGAGTCCCATGGCCAACATCTCACTCCACTACCGCGCCGAAACCCCGCTGCTGGCGACCCTGTCCGCCGTCGGCCAGCTCCTTGCGACCTGGCGTCGCCGCTCCCGCGACCGGCACGAGCTCGCGACCATGGACCATCGCACCATGCGCGATCTGGGTATCAGCCCGACCGATATCCAGTTCGAGGCCAACAAGCCCTTCTGGCGTGTCTGACATTCGACTCCGGAGCGGTCACCGTCCTTACCCTGCGCGGTGACCATGCCACTCCGGACCCTGGCCGGCGGTCGATCCTCAGCCTCCCTTTCGACCGCCGGCTTTTTCTTTGCCGCCGAGCCGGGCTCTGCTAGAGCCCGGCCGTGCCACTCAACGACCAGCAGATCCAGGCTTTGGGCCGCGATGCAGTGCAACGTGCCGCCGCCGGCGACTTCGCGACAGCCGAGACGATGTTCTCGCGCATCGTCGACGAGCGTCCCAACGCCGGCCAGGCGCTTCACTTCCTGGGGCAGGTCCGGCTGAAGCTCGGTCGCTTCGCCGAAGCACGCGAACCGCTGGAGCGCGCCGCCAAATTCCTGCCGCGCGACGCTGCCGCGCAAACCAACTTGGCGGGATGTCTGATGCAGCTTGGCCGGCACGAAGCGGCGCTCGAAGCCTTGGCCCGCGCCGCCAACCTGAAGCCGAACGACCCGTCCATTTCCCACAACACCGGGCGCACGCTCGAAGCGCTGGGACGCCCGGACGAGGCCGAGCGCGCCTACGATCTCGCGCTGTCGCTCGACAACCGTTTGCTGCCGAGCCTGGCGGCGCGCGCGAACCTACTGGCCGCGCGAGGCGAATGGGCAGGCGCATTGGCCGACCTCGACACGGCTCTCGTCAGCCGACCCAACGATCCACGGCTCAGGCTGCGGCGCGGCGAGCTGCTGTTGCGTCTGGGCGACTGGTGGCGCGGCCTCGCCGATCATGAAGCGCGGCTCGAGACCGCGGCCGAGCGCTATGTCCCGGACCTGGCGCGCTGGCAAGGCGAACCTCTCGCGGGACCTCTCCTCCTCTATCCCGAGCAAGCCGATATCGAAGGCGACGACGCCAGGCGCGACACGGTCATGTTGGCGCGGGGCCTCGATCCTTCGCTGACCTTCGCCGTGCAGTGCGCTGTCGACATTGCACCGCACTTCGCGGCGCCGACCGTGCGCCGCGGCGATCCGCTCACAGGTTTCGCGGCTGCCGCGCCGCTGCGCAGCCTCCCCTACCTTCTGGGCTGGACACTCGACTCCGTGCCGCCACCCGCCGCGATGAAGGCGCAGCGGCCGTCGACGAGGATCGGCTGGTTCACCCGTCACGAGCCGCCCGCCGGCCTCGAAGTCGAGAGCGACCCTGCGCTGGCGGGTGCTTGTCGTCTCGTCGTCGGCGACGACGTATGGCCGGCACATCTCGCCGCCTCCCTAGGCATCCCGACATCGATCCTCCTTCCCCGTGCCGCAGACTGGCTCTGGGGCCCGAGGCTCGGAACGTCGCCGTGGTATGCGTCGGTCGAATTGCTGGCCGACGACGACCGCGAAGGGCTGGCGGCGCGCCTCGCCGGGTGCTGATATCGACCGATGCAAAGGACCCTGTTCGACAAGATCTGGGATCAACACGTCATCGCCGATCTCGGCAACGGCTTCGTGCTGCTGCACATCGACCGCCTGCTGCTGCACGACCTGTCGGGCGGCAAGGCGCTCAGGGAAGCGATCGAGAAGGGCTATCCGCCGGCACAGCCGAGGCTGACCTACGGCACGCCCGATCACACCATGTCGACCAGGCCCGGTCGTACCGACAAGACCTACCCGCCGGGTGAGCCGCTTCTGCGCTCGATGCGCGAGACCACCTCGCGATACGGCATCAAGCTGTTCGACCTCGGTCAGGACGGACAAGGCATCGTGCACGTGATGGGACCCGAGCAGGGCCTGACCCTGCCCGGCACGACGCTGGTGTGTGGCGACAGCCACACCTCCACGCACGGCGGCCTGGGATCGCTCGCCTTCGGCATCGGCTCTTCCGAGCTGGTGCATGTGATCGCCACGCAGACCATGGTGCAGCGCAAGCCCAAGCGCCTGCGCGCGAACTTCGAGGGCAAGCTCGAGCCCGGTGTCACCGCCAAGGACATGATCCTTCACCTGATCGGCGAGCTGGGCACCGCGGCCGGCACGGGCTATTCGGTCGAGTATGCCGGTTCGGCGGTGCGCGCGCTGCCCGTCGAGGCCCGACTCACCCTCTGCAACCTCACCATCGAGATGGGTGCGCGCACCGGCATGGTGGCGCCCGACGACACGACCTACGAATATCTGAACGGCCGCGACTACGCGCCGAAGGGCGCGATGTGGGACCGCGCCGTCGCCCACTGGCGCACGCTGCCTACCGATCCTGATGCCGAATTCGACCGCGAGCACACGGTCGACATGAAGAACGTCGCGCCGCAGATCACCTGGGGCACCAGCCCCGAGCATGTCATCGCGGTCGACCGCGCCATCCCCGACCCGCGCACCGGCCCCGAGGAGAAGCGCGGCGCCTGGGAAGCTGCGCTCAAGTACCAGGGCCTCGAGCCCGGCAAGCCGATCGAGGGCACCAGGGTCGACTGGGTGTTCATCGGCTCCTGCACCAACTCGCGCATCTCCGACCTGCGCGCCGCCGCCGAGATCGTGAAGGGACGCCGCAAGTCCGATCACGTCACGGCCTGGGTCGTGCCGGGGTCCGTGCGCATCAAGCAGGAGGCCGAGGCCGAGGGGCTCGATCGCGTGTTCCTCGAGGCCGGCTTCGAATGGCGCGAGCCCGGCTGCTCGATGTGCCTCGCCTCCAACGGCGAGCGCGTGCCGCCGGGTCAGCGCAGCGTCTCGACCTCCAACCGCAATTTCGTCGGTCGCCAGGGGCCCGGCGCGCGCACCCATCTCGCGAGCCCGGCCATGGCGGCGGCGGCGGCGATCAAGGGCGCGATCGCCGACGTCAGGAAGATCTGATCATGGACAAGTTCACCAAGGTGACCGGCGTGGCCGCGCCCCTGATGCGTCAGAACGTCGACACCGACCTGATCATCCGCATCGAGCGGCTGGTCGAAAACGTCACGAAGGAAGGACTCGGCCCCTACTGCTTCGAGCAGCTCCGTTTCAGGCCCGACGGCAGCGAGGACCCGGACTGCGTCTTCAACCAGGAGCCCTATCGCGGCGCCCCGATCATCCTCAGCCGGGAGAATTTCGGCTGCGGCTCCAGCCGCGAGGGCGCGGTGTGGGCGCTGAAAGGCATGGGCATCAAGGCGGTCATCGCCCCCTATTTCGGCGACATCTTCAACAACAACTGCTTCCAGAACGGTATCCTGCCGGTGCCGCTGCCCATCCACGAGGTCGAACAGCTCGCCGACGAGATGAAGGCCTCGCCCGGCAACGCGCGCATCACCGTGGACCTCGAGAACTGCCAGGTGATCTCGCCGACCGGACGCACCATCCCCTTCCGGATCGATGCCCGCCGCCAGCACGCCCTGCTGAACGGGCTCGACGACATCGCCCAGACCATGGCGGCGAAGGACAAGATCGAGGCCTGGCAGGCGGCGGACAGGAGCGCGCGCCCCTGGGTCTGGCTATGACGGGTCTGGCTGTAGCCTTTTGAGCCCGCTCCATCTCGCGGCGGCTCTCCTCATCGTGGCGATGTGGGGGCTGAACTTCACGGTCATCCGCTTCGGCCTCGACGAGTTCACGCCCTTCACCTTCGCCACCTGGCGCTTTCTCATCGGCGCCCTGCCGGTCCTGTTCATCCCGAAGCCCGCGATCTCGTGGACGACGCTGGCCGGCATCGGCGGCTTCATGTTCGGCGGCCAGTTCGTCTTCCTGTTCTTCGCCATGGAAGCGGGCCTGCCGCCCGGCCTCACCTCGGTGCTCGTCCAGCTGCAGGGACCGCTCACCGTCGTGCTGGCGGCCTTGTTCCTGCGCGAGCACGCGACGCGCGGCCAGTGGGCGGGTCTTGCCGTCGCCATGGCCGGCGTGGTGGTGATCGCGCGCTCGGTCGAGGGATCGGCCAGCCTGCTCGCGATCGGCCTCGCCCTGATGTCGGCGCTGACCTGGGCCACCGGCAACCTGTTCTTCCGCTCGGCGCGCGGCGTGTCGATGTTCGCCGTGACCGTGTGGGCGAGCGTACTGCCGCCGATCCCGCTGGGCATCGCCGCGGCGATCCTCGACGGGCCGTCGGCGCTGCTGACGCCGCTGCTGGCGCCGACCTGGCGCGGCTGGTTCGTGCTCTTCTACACCGTCGTGCCGGTTATGTGGCTGGGCTACCTCATCTGGGGCACGCTGCTGCGCACCTATCCGGCGTCCCGGGTCGGCCCGATCTCGCTGCTGGTCCCCTGCGCCGCGCTCGCCATCGCCGCCGTGGCGGTCGGCGAGCCGCTGGACGGACCGCGGCTCGCCGGCGTCGCCGTCGTGCTGGGCGGCGTCGCGATGGGCGTCTGGGCCTCGGGGCGGCGCCTGCGCTGAATTCTGGACACCGCTATTCTGGACACCTGAACGCTATGTTTTCGCCTGTCCGGAAACGAGCCAAGTCCTTGATCGCGCTGGCAAACATTTCTGGACAGGTGCTGTCCATAAATCGCCCTGTCCAGAAATGGTGTCCAGAAATGGAAACGCCCGCCGGTTTTCTCCGCAGGCGTCTCCCATCATAGGAGTTTTCTTACCACAAACCTGCTGAACCTGCAACTCCCACGGTGCCGGCACTGTCGTTTGCGGGGCGGCGTGTCTTTCCGATCACAGAAGGCGGCAAGCGGCCCCGGTATCGCCTGGAACCGGACAATCTTCCGAGGCCTTATTGCCATCGGAACCTGGAGGATCGTGCCATGCGCGTCGGTGTGCCGAAGGAGATCAAGACCCACGAGTATCGCGTCGGCCTGACGCCGGCAGCGGTGCGGGAATACGTGCACGCCGGGCACACGGTCGTCGTCGAGACCGGCGCCGGGGCCGGCATCGGCGCGAGCGACGAGGTCTACCGCACGGCGGGCGCCGGCATCGCCGCCTCCGCCGGCGAGATCTTCGCGAACGCCGACATGATCGTGAAGGTGAAGGAGCCGCAGCCCGGCGAGTGGGGGCAGCTCCGCCCCGGCCAGATCCTGTTCACCTATCTCCATCTCGCGGCCGATCCCGAGCAGGCCAGGGGCCTGATCGCGTCGGGCTGCACCGCCGTCGCCTACGAGACCGTGACCGATGCAGGCGGCGGCCTCCCTCTCCTCGCGCCCATGAGCGAGGTGGCGGGGCGGCTCTCCATCGAGGCGGCCGGCGGCGCCCTGCAGCGTCACCGGGGCGGCCGCGGCCTGCTGCTGGGCGGCGTCCCCGGCGTGCCGCCCGCGCACGTCGTCGTGCTGGGGGGCGGCGTGGTCGGCACGCACGCCGCGCGCATGGCGGCCGGCCTCGGCGCCGATGTCACCGTGCTCGACCGTTCGCTGCCGCGGCTGCGCGCGCTCGACGAGCTGTTCGGGGGCCGCGTGCGCACCCGCTACTCGACGATCGCGGCGATCGAGCAGGAGGTCTTCTCGGCCGACGTCGTGATCGGGGCGGTGCTGGTCGCGGGCGCCAGCGCGCCGAAGCTCGTCACCCGCGCCATGCTGAAGTCGATGAAGCGCGGCGCCGTCATCGTCGACGTAGCGATCGACCAGGGCGGCTGCTTCGAGACCTCGCATCCCACGACCCACGCCGCCCCGACCTACGAGGTCGACGGCATCATCCACTATTGCGTCGCCAACATGCCGGGCGCCGTGCCGCTCACCTCGAGCGAAGCGCTGAACAACGCGACCCTGCCGTTCGGGCTGGCGCTGGCGGGCAAGGGCCTCGCCGCCATCGCGGAGAACCCGCACCTGCGCGCCGGCCTCAACGTCCATCGCGGCCGCTTCACGCACCGGGCGGCGGCGGAGAGTCTCGGCCTGCCTTTCTCTCCGCCGGACCAGGCGATCGCGGCCTGATCTGGCTCTCCAGGAGACTACGCCTTCTGCAGGCCGCACCATTCGGCGATGAACAGCGCCGTCGACTGGGTGATCTTGCGCACCGAGTCCATGTTCACGCGCTCGTCGAAGCCGTGGATGTCGTCGGACTGCGGGCCGTAGACCAGCGCGGGGATGCCGGCATAGAGGCCGAAGAAGCGATTGTCGGCCGTGCCCGTCGAGGTCTTGTCCTCGAGCGCGGCGCCGAACACCGTCCGGTGCGCGCCGGCCAGCACCTCGCGCACCTTCTCGTGATTCTTCAGCACGAACGGTTCGGCCTGGAAGCCTTCCCAGGTCACGGCCGGCGGGTTGTTGCCGAGGAACGGGTCGTTCGCCGCGGCATGACGGATCAGGTCCTCGATCTCCTGCCGGCATTCCGCGAGCGTCTGCGACGGCAGCACGCCGACGCGCATGTCGAAGGTGCACCAGGCCGGCACCGAGCTCGCCCAGTCGCCGCCCGCGATCTTGCCGACGTTGAAGTTGACGGGATGGTGGTGGTCGCAGAAATGCCTGTCGTGCGCCTTCCTCGCGTTCCACTTCTTCTCCAGCTCGCGGAGCTGCTGGATCAGGCGATAGGCCGATTCGATCGCGTTGGAGCCCGCATCGGCCTTGTAGACGTGGACCGGGTGGCCGGTGACCTTGACCTGGAACCACATGACGCCGACCTGGGCGACCGTCAGCACGCCCGACGACGGCTCGGGGATCAGCGCGGCATCGGCGCGGTAGCCGCGCTGCAGGCAGGCGAGCGCGCCGTTGCCCGTGCACTCCTCCTCGACGACCGACTGCTGGTAGACGTCGGCCGCCGGCATCCAGCCCAGCGCCCGCAGCGCGCGCAGGGCGAAGACGTTCAGGATCAGGCCGGCCTTCATGTCGCCCGAGCCTCGGCCGTACATCCAGCCGTCCTTCACGTAAGCGTCGTACGGGTTGCGCGCCCACATCTCGTGCGGCCCCTCGGGCACGACGTCGATGTGGCCGTTCAGGATCAGCGAGCGGCCCTTCGGCGACGACGGTCGCCAGGCGCCGACCACGTTCCAGGCGTCGTCGTAGTCCAGGCTGTGCGGCGAGTAGCCCGGCAGGTGCTTGAGATCGTCGATCCTGATCTGCCAGCGGTCGACGCCGAGCCCGTCCTCCTTGAAGAGGCGCGCCATCATGTCCTGAGCCGGCGCTTCCTTGAAACGCGTAGAGGGGATCCTCACCAGGTCGGCCAGCACCCTGGTCTGGTCGTCGAACCGGCGGTCGACCTCGTCCATGATCTTCGTCTTCAGCGCGGCATCGAGCATCACTTACTCCAGGGACTGCGGCCTCCACGGTCGACAATGATGGAGGTATCGGGGATTGCCAACGTCCGTGGGCTGGCTTGCACGATCGAGGCCGGATGTGCGAGCAAATCGAAGCCCACCCGGGAGACCATCATCCATGACCTCGCCGCCTGACGCGCAAGAAGCGGCGCGCCGCCATCTTCAGGAGCGCATAGAGGCCTTCATCGCGGGCTACGAGGCGAACGGCGGGGAGCCGGACGCGTTCGCCGGCGAGTACCTTGTGCGCGCCCTCGCCAGTCTGAAGACCGGGGACTATGCCACCGGGGAGGCGCGGCTCCGGCTCGCCGAGACGCCACCCGGGCTTCGGTCGCCCGAGGATCTGGCGAGGGTACCGAGAGGTTATGCGTTGCTGTCGACGGCGGAGCACCGCAGGAGCTTCGAGCGGGTGAAGCTCGGACAGCTTCGCTAGACTCTTTCCGATCGAGATTGGAGCATGGCAAAACTCCTCATCCTGAGAGCCATGCGAATGCCCGCCGTTTCGCCGCTGCAGCGGCGAAATCGGCTTAGGCGTCTCGAAGGATGGGCACAAGCGCCGTGCCTGTTGCCCATCCTTCGAGACGGCGCTTCGCGCCTCCTCAGGATGAGGACTTCCTGTGATTCAGCTTCAACCGGAAAGACTTCAGGGCACCGTCAACCGCGTCCGCGGCGTTGCGAGCGCGACAGCAGGGCGGCGGGGAGCAGGGCGCAGAGCGCCACTGCGCCCACGACAATGAACGTATCGGAGAACGCCAGCATCTGGGCGTTGGTCTGCAGCATCGTCGCCAGATAGTCGAGGGCACCCGCCTTCTGCTGCTGGTGCGGCAGGCCGCTCCTCTGCAGGAGCTGTTCGACCTGGGTGAGCATGCGCTCGGTGGTCTTGTTGCCCCAGTCCTGGGTTCCGGTGAGCGCGTCGGCGTGGAAGCGCGTGCGGATCTCGAAGAAGGCGACCATGAGGTTGATGCCGAAAGCGCCGCCGAGCTGGCGCATGAAGTTGGCGGCGCCCGAGCCCTGCCGCACCTTGTCGGGCGGCAGCGCCTGCAGCGAGGAGGCGTTGAGACTGGGGTTGATGAAGCCGAGGCCGAGCCGCGACAGCATCACCATGCAGACCAGCGTCCAGAAGGTCGTGTCGATGTCGGCCACCGTCATCCAGGCGAAGCCCGCCGCGAACAGCAGCAGGCCACCGATGATCATGGTCGAGCCCGGCAGGACGTCGCTGAGGCGGCCGGCCAGCGGGAAGATGAAGGCCAGCATGATGCCGGCCGGCATCATCATCAGCCCGGCCAGCAGCGGCGTGAAGCCGATGATGGTCTGCACGAACACCGGGATGATGTAGGTCGAGCCCATCATGCCGGCGCCGAAGATGAAGGCGATGAGGGCGGCCGCCGAGAACTCGACGTTGCCGAAGATGCGCACGTCGAGCAGGGCGCGCGGCGTGTGCAGCTCCCACAGGACGAAGGCGGTCGCGGCGACGGCGCCGACCGCGAGGCGCAGCACGATCGTGTCGGAGCCCCAGCCCTCGCGCTGGCCGTCGGCGATGCCGGTCATCAGGCCGAACAGCGCGACGCAGAGCAGCGCGAAGCCCAGCCAGTCGAACGGCGGGACGACCTTGGGCATCTGCCGCGTCGGCATGAAGATCAGGCCCATGGCGGCGGCGACCACGCAGAACGGCAGGGAGATGTAGAAGACGTAGCGCCACGAGAAGTACTCGATCATCAGCCCGCCCAGCGTCGGACCGATCGCCGGCGCGAAGACGACGCCGAGGCCGAACACGCCCATCGCCGTGCCGCGGCGCTCGGGCGGGAAGACGGTGAAGATGGTGGCCATGACCAGCGGCTGCGCGACGCCGGCGCTGAAGCCCTGCAGCACGCGGGCGAAGATCAGCGCGTCCTCGTTGGGCGCCGCACCGCCCATCAGGGCGCCCAGCGAGAAGAAGAGCAGCGCGGCGACGAAGGTGCGGCGCTCCCCGAACACGCCGGTCAGCCAGGCGTTGATCAGCATGCCGGCCGTCATGGTCGCCATGTAGGCCGACGACATCCACTGCGCCTTGTCCTGGCCGATGCCGAAGGCCCCCATGACGTCGGGCACGGCGACGTTCACGGTGGTCATCGCCAGCACCATCGAGACCACGCCCATCATGCCGGTGACCGTGACCAGCCAGCGATAGGCCGGGCCGAAGCGTTCGGTGAGGGCGGCGGCGGTCTGGAGCGGAAGGCCGGCGGCGGTCATTGCCGCTGGTCGCCCATGCTTCGAGACGCTCGTTGCACTCGCTCCACAGCATGAGGTCGTTTGTGCTTCGACAAACCCGTCCTCATCATCCTGAGGAGGCCGCGAAGCGGCCGTCTCGAAGGATGGCTAGCGGATGTCAATTTCGACTTCGACCATCATGCCGGGCGTGAGCGGCTTCGGCATCCTGACCATGTCGATCTTGACCGGCACGCGCTGCGTGATCTTGGTGAAGTTGCCGGACGGATTGGGCGTCGGCAGCAGGGCGAAGCGCGCCGTCGTGGCGCTGCCGATGCGCGCGACCCGGCCCTCGAACGTCTCCCTCGGATAGGCGTCGACCGAAACGCGCACGGGCTGGCCGAGCCTGAGCTTGCCGACCTGCGTCTCCTTGATGTTGGCCTCGACCCAGACCTCGTCCGGATTGTGCAGCAGCAGGATGCGCTGGCCGGCAGCGACATACTCGCCCGGCAGCGCAAAGGTGCGGTCGATCACGGCCGGGATCGGGCTCTTGATCGTGCGGTCCTCGACATCGACCTGCTGCTGACGGAGTTGGGCGGCCAGCACGGCGACCTGGTGGGTCAGCGCCTCGATCTGGGCGTCGATCACGCCCAGCCGGTCATGACCGACCTTCGCCTCGCCCAGGCTGCCCTCGGCCTGCTCGTGCTCGGCCTGGAGCTGCAGGATCTGGATCTCGAGCTTGGTCACCGCCGTCTGCGCCACCTGGAGCTGCCGCTCGTTGATGACCTTGCCGGCGAACAGCGTCCTGCTGCGCTCGAGCTCCAGCCTGGCGAAATCGAGGTCGGTGCGCAGCGCGGCCAGCGCCTTCTCGCGCACCGTGACGATCGACGTGCGCGTACGCATCGCGGCATCGGCCTGGTTCTCGTCGAGCTTGCGCTCGGCCCGCAGCCGCGCCCGCTCGACCCGCACGCCTTCGATCTGCGCCCGCAGGCCATCGACCTTGAGCCTGGCGGACCGGTCGTCGATCCTGACCAGCGTCTGGCCCGCCTCGACGCGCATGCCCTCGCGGACCGCAAGCTCGGTCACCCAGCCGTCGACGCGGCTCGACACGGTCACGATGTCGGCGGTCACACGGGCGTCGTACTCATAGACATGGGTCAGCCGCAGGTGCAGCTCGCGGCCGCCATAGGCGAGGGCGGCGAGCAGCACGACGGCGATGGCGATGAAGCGCGGGCTGCGCACGAAGCCGAGAAGACCGGTCGGGCGAAGGCGCTGCCGCCGAGGCGTGCCGATTGCCGGAGAGACCTCGGACGGCGAGGCAGGCATCGTCTTGGCGACGGGCGGCGGCACCGATTGGTCCACGGCCTACCCGGCCGTTCCCGGCTGCAAGGCGCAGGTGTCGCCGTCATCTGTCATGGAAGAAGAATACGGCTGAAACATTCGGCGGGCCATCGGTCCGGCCGATTTGCTGCAGCGCGCCGGTTGCATGCCCGACGGCTGCCCATCGCCTGCAGTTCCGCATCCGTGCTCCCTGCCCTTGCCAAAACAGCCCACCCGGTCGACGGTTCGAGGAGCGCGGGCGATACGCCGCTCGCACAGCAGAAATACAGTCGGGGAACGTCGTCATGCCTGATGCCTCCCACTCCTCCGTGTCCCGCGATCTCGACGTCGTCATCGTGGGCGGCGGCCTGGCCGGCCTCTATGCCATCCACCGCCTGCGCAAGCTCGGTCTCAAGGTCCGCGCCTACGAGGCCGGCTCGGGAATCGGCGGCACCTGGTTCTGGAATCGCTACCCCGGCGCGCGCTGCGACGTAGAGAGCCTCGAATACTCCTACAGCTTCGACGAGGCGCTGCAGCAGGAATGGAAGTGGCCGGAGCGCTACGGCACGCAGCCCGAGATCCTGAAGTACATCAACCACGTCGCCGACCGCTTCGACCTGCGACGCGACGTGCAGCTCGACACCCGCATCAGGGCGGCGCACTTCGACGGCAAGTCCAACCTGTGGACGCTGCGGACCGAGGCCGGCGAGGAGATCCGCGCCCGCTACTGCGTGATGGCGGCCGGCAACCTCTCGACGCCGCGCGTGCCCGACTTCAAGGGCATCCACGACTTCAAGGGCAAGTGGTACCACTCGGGCCTGTGGCCGCACGAAGGAGTCGACTTCACCGGCCTTCGCGTCGGCGTGGTCGGCACCGGCTCGTCGGGCGTGCAGATGATCCCGATCATCGCCCAGCAGGCGAAGACCCTCACGGTGTTCCAGCGTACCGCCAATTTCAGCCTGCCGGCGCGCAACATGCCGATGCCGGAGGAGAAGGAGCGCAGGCACAAGGCCGAGTATCCCGCGCGGCGCGCCGCCGCGATGGAGACGCCGTTCGCCATCGGCGGACATGCGAAGCCCACCAAGTCGGCGCTCGACGTGCCCGACGAGGAACGCAACAAGTCGTATGAGGCGAAGTGGCAGGAGGGCGGCAGCATCAGCTACCTCTATGCCTACACCGACCTGCTGGTGAACAAGCAGTCGAACGACACGGCGTCGGAGTTCGTGCGCAACAAAATCCGCGCCATGGTGAAGGATCCGAAGACCGCCGAGCTGCTGGCGCCCAAGGACCATCCGATCGGCACCAAGCGACTGTGCCTCGATACCGGCTACTACGAGACCTACAACCGCGAGAACGTGGCGTTGGTCGACGTGCGGGCCGATCCCATCAAGGAGATCACCGCGTCGGGCATGCGGCTCCAGTCCGGCACCGACTTCGAACTCGACGCCATCGTATTCGCAACGGGCTTCGACGCCATGACCGGAGCGCTGAACGAGATCGACGTGCGCACGAGCGACGGCGCGGTGCTGCGCGACCATTGGGCGGGCGGGCCGCTCACCTATCTCGGCCTGATGGTGTCGGGCTTCCCCAACATGTTCGTCGTCACCGGACCCGGCAGCCCCGGCGTGAAGACGCAGATGATCGCCTCGATCGAGCAGCATGTGGACTGGATCGCCGACACGATCGACCATCTGGCCGCGCACCAGCTCGACCGCATCGAGCCGACGCCCGAAGCCGAAATGGACTGGGTGCATCACGTCAACGCCGTGGCCGATTCGACGCTCTATCCGCTGGCCAATTCCTGGTACGTGGGCGCCAACATCCCCGGCAAGCCGCGCGTGTTCATGCCCTATGTCGGCGGCTTCGACCGCTACAAGAAGCGCTGCGACGAGATTTCGGCGTCCGGCTATCCGGGCTTCACGCTCAGCCGCCACAAGGAAGAGGTGGCTTGAGCGCCACCTTCGTCCATCACCGGATCGAGGCCGCGCCGCGACGCTGGCAGGGGCTTTCCGGGCGGCTCGCAGGCCGCGCCGGCGTCTGGGGTCTCTGGCGCAGCCAGATCGGACGGCCGCGCGACGAGCTGCAGGCCGTCACCGTCTGGCCGGACGGCACGACCGCCGCCGCGGCCGAGCGCGCCATGTGCCGTGACGAGGCGGATATCCGTGCCGTAGCGAGCGAGGCCATGGTCCCGACCCTGCGGCCCACCGACACCGTGCCGCCGACGCGTCAGGGCAACTACGCCTTCCGCTGGTTCGCGACACCGCAGGCGCACTGGCCGGAATTCCTCGACCTCTGCGCCGCGGCGTGGCCGGGATTCGAAAGCGCCTACGATTCGCAGGTGATCGGGCTTTGGCAGACGACGGGTGACCGAACCGGCAGCGCCCATGACGAGGCGACGGGTGCGGGCCGGCCGGGCGTGCGCAGCCTGCTGCTGACCCGACGGCCCGACCTCGCCATGTGGGAGCGCTCGAAGCAGCCCGAAGGCGAGGCCGAGTCCCTCGTGCGCGAGCGGCTCAGCCGCCGCTACGATCTCTGTGACTGGACGGTCGTCTCGACCGCCACGCTGCTGACCGCTTCGGACCGGCAGGATACCGCCCGCTGGACTTGAGGCGCCGCGCCGCCTATCTCCCGCCGCGATGCAGACATTGCGCTCCCTGGAGGCCCTCGACCGCGCGGGACTGGTGACGCCCGACCCGCGGCTGGAAGCGGCCGCGCAGTCGATGGCAATCGCCATCACGCCGGAGATGACGGCGTTGATCGACCGGTCGGACCTCGGGCGCGATCCCATCGCGCGGCAGTTCGTGCCGAGCGGCGCCGAGGCCGAGATCGCGCCGGAGGAACTCGCCGACCCGATCGGCGACGAGGCGCGCTCGCCGGTGAAGGGCGTCGTTCACCGCTATCCCGACCGCGTGCTGCTGAAGCCGCTGCATGTCTGCCCGGTCTACTGCCGCTTCTGCTTCCGCCGCGAGAAGGTGGGACCGGGCGGCGAGGCCCTGTCGGCCGAAGAGCTCGACTCGGCGGTCGCTTACATCCGTTCGCGGCCCGAGATCTGGGAAGTGATCCTGACCGGCGGCGATCCGCTGATGATGGCGCCCCGCCGCCTCGCCGATCTGGTGTCCGCGCTCGATTCCATTCCGCACGTGGCCACCGTTCGCGTGCACAGCCGCGTGCCGATCGTCGATCCGGGCCGCGTGACCGACGAGCTGGTGCAGGCGTTGAGGCCGGGCCGGGTCGGCGTCTGGATGGGCGTGCACTGCAACCACGCGCGCGAGCTGACGCCCGCGTCGCGTGCCGCGCTGGCGCGGCTGGCCGATGCCGGCCTGCCGCTGCTCGCCCAGACGGTGTTGCTCAAGGGCGTGAACGACGACGTCGAGACCCTCGAACGGCTCATGCGGGCGCTGGTGACGGCGCGTGTGAAGCCCTACTACCTGCACCATCCCGACCTCGTCCGCGGGACCGGCCATTTCCGGGTTTCCATCGAGCAGGGCCAGGCGCTGGTGAAGGCGTTGCGCGGCCGGCTGTCCGGCCTGGCCCAGCCCACCTATGTGCTGGACGTGCCCGGCGGGCACGGAAAAGTGCCGGTCGGCCCGGCCTATCTGGGCGACGATCCCGATGCCCTGAGGGTCGAGGACCCTTTCGGTGGGTGGCACCGCTATCCGCCGGCGTGACGTCCAGGTTCTAGTTTTTCTCAGGCGCCACTAGCGACGGCTGCCGCTCGCGGCGAGCGCGGGCCTGCTCGCGCGCGCCTGAGGGGCGGCCAGCTCCTCGACCAGCCACTCCTCGAACGCCTTGGTCTTCGGACGGCTGACCGACGCCGGCGGACAGACGAACCACCAGGCCTTGCCGCTGTCGACGATCTGGTCGAACGGCTGGAACAGGCGGCCCTCGGCCAGCTCCTCGCGGAAGAGCTGTGGCGGGCCGACGGCGACGCCCGCGCCTTCCATCGCCGCCTCGACCGCGATCATGGTCGAGTCGAAGGTGAGCACGCGCTTGGGCTTGAAGTCGCCCATGCCGACGGCACGCAGCCAGATCGACCATTCGGGATCGTGGGTCATGTCGATGAAGGGAACGCGCTTCAGGTCGTCGAGCGTCTTCAGCTTGTCGCGATAGCGCTTGCCGCAGAGCGGCGTCAGCACGTCGCTGAAAAGCCGCGTGGCATGCAGATCGGGCTCGGGTTGAACGGTGAAGCGGATGGCGCAGTCGACATCCTCGCGCGCGAAGTCGACGCGCTTCTGGCTCGTCGTCATGCGCACCTCGATCTCGGGATGCTTGGACTGGAAGCGATGCAGGCGCGGCACCAGCCAACCCAGCGCGAAGGTCGTGACGAGGCTGACGTTCAGCGTGCCCGAGTTGGCCTTGCGGCCGACGCGCTCCAGCGCATTGGTCATGCGGTCGAAGGCATCGCGCAGGTCGGGCAGCAGCGCCTCCCCTTCGCTGGTGATCTCCAGCCCGCGCGGACGGCGCACGAACAGGGCGACGCCCAGGCGCTCCTCCAGCGCCTTCACCTGATGGCTTACCGCAGCTTGGGTCACGTGCAGCTCCTCGGCGGCATGCGTGAAGCTGGCGTGACGGGCGGCGGCTTCGAAGGCACGGAGCGCGTTGAGCGGGAGTTGAGAGCGGCTCATTTAAGGCAACGAGTTCATAGTTTTTCTATGTCTCCCCCGAGCAATCGTCCTTTGCGCGATAGCGCATCTTACCGCAAATTCAGGGCACAAACGAGGTGTAACCGCCACTTTCGGCCCCCATCGCCTCAAACGGAGCTAAGTCATGTCCACCCTGTCCAGCGTCCGGGAATTGACCCGCGCGGAAGCCCCTTCGTTCTCGTTCGGCCGCGCCGTGGCGCTGCTGGCCGGTTCGGTCGTGGTCGGGATGGAGAAAGTCATGACCCGAGCGGAACTTGCCCGTAGCCGCCGCCAGCTCGCCCAGCTGGACGAGCGCCTCCTGCGGGACATCGGCCTCGACCGGGCCACCGCCCGCTTCGAGGCCGGCAAGGGTTTCTGGGCCTAGCTCCCTCCGTCGCCTCGACCGTAGCCCGAGGGGCGGAGTGGAGAGGCCTTCTCTCCACGACCCCGCCTTGGCTCGTATAGAGAAGGTCCCCCCAATCGGCGCTTCGCGCCTCCGTCGGGATAAAAATTGCCGGCGGGCGCCGGATAGAGCAGGTTCGGGTCGTGGTGCTTTGATGGCGCCATGACCCAACACCCTCTCGCCTTTCCCGCCGTGGCCAACGCCACTTCCACCCTCCCCGATCCGGACACCTGCTGGCACGCCGTCCAGCGGCGCGACCGGGCCTACAACGGCCGGTTCTGGTTCTCGGTCAGGACGACCGGAGTCTTCTGCCTGCCGTCCTGTGCGGCCCGTGCGCCGCTGCGCAAGAACGTGGCCTTCCACGCCTCGCCCGAGGCGGCGGAGGCCGCGGGCTTCCGCGCGTGCAAGCGCTGCAAGCCCCGCGACTGGGTTCTGGGCAAAGGGGCCGATCCCGGCCTCAGCAAGCCGGTGGCGCGCGCCTGCGCGCTGTTCGACGCCGCAGATGCCGACAGCCCGCCCTCGCTCGCCGAGGTCGCGCGCAAGGTCGGCCTGTCGAGCGGCGCGCTCAGCAAGCGCTTCCTGGCCGAGTTGGGCGTAAACCCCCGCGACTGGCTGGTCGCCCGCAAGCGTCAGCGCTTCCGCCGCGCGCTGCGCGAGGGATCGAGCGTGGCCGACGCCATCTACGGCGCGGGCTATGGCTCGCCGAGCCGCGTCTACGAATCGAGCGACAAGGCACTCGGCATGACGCCCGCCACCTACGCCAAGGGCGGCGCCGGCGCCCACATCGACTACACCACGGTCGATTCCGACTATGGCCGTGTCCTGGTGGCGGCAACGCAGAAGGGTATCGCCGCGGTCTTCCTGGGCGACGACGACCGCGCCCTGGAGAAGGACCTGAAGCAGGACTTCCCGGCCGCCGACATCGAGCGCAACGACGATGCCCTCGGGCCGCGCGTGAAAGGCGTGCTGTCGCGGCTTTACGGCCGCAAGCCCTCCGCGCTCGACGCGCCCGACGTGCCGCTCGACATCGTGGGCACCGCCTTCCAGTGGAAGGTCTGGAAGGCGCTGACCGAGATCCCGGCCGGCGAGACCCGGACCTACGGCGAGATCGCCCGCCGCATCGGCGAGCCCAAGTCGGCCCGTGCCGTCGGCCGGGCCTGCGCCACCAACCAGGCCGCCGTCGTCATTCCCTGCCATCGCGCCGTGGGCTCGACCGGCAAGCTCACCGGCTATCGCTGGGGCGTGGCCCGCAAGGAACGGCTGCTGGCCGAGGAGCGGCGGCGCAGCAGCACGTAGAAGGCGCCCGTGCCGCCGTGATGGGCATGGGCGGCACGGACCGCCCTGACCCGAGCGCGGTTGTCGGTGCGGTCGAGCCATCCGAAAAACTCGGCGCGGATGCGGCCGGTGATGGTGCGGCCGTTCTCCTCGCGCAATCCTTTGCCGGTGACGATCAGGACGACGCGCAGGTCGCGCTCCACAGCCCGTTCCAGGAACCGGGTCACCGCGCCTTCAGCCGCGGCCAGGGTCATGCCGTGCAGGTCGATCGTGGCCTCGGGCGCGAGCTGGCGCCGCGACAGTTTCCGTGAGATGTCGCGATCGAACGAGCCGCCGTCGGCGCCGAGCTCGGGCTCGCGGGAAATTGCGGCCGGCGGCCGGATCGCGCGCCGCACCGCCGGCGCAACGGCGGCTTCCTGCGGCTGAGGGCGTGCTGCCCGCCGCTTCCCATCGAGCCGCTTCACGTCGGCCATCGCCGCGGCGAAGAGGTCGGCGTCCTTGACCATGGGATTCGTGTAGCGTCGACCGTAGGGCGGGTCTACACAGCGCGCCATGGCAACCGCGCCCCAGAATCCCCCCGGGACTCCGTCCCGGATGCCGCCGCAACCCGACCCCGACCTCCAGAGCGGCCTGCAGTTCCTGCGCGCGGGCTGGTTCGACCGCGCCGAGCCGCTGTTCCGCGGCGCGCTCGCCCGGCACGGGGAGCGGCCGGACATCCTGCACTATCTCGCCGTCTGCCTGTCGCAGCGCGGCGCCGTGCAGGAGGCCGAGGGACTGTGGCGCAAGGCCGTGGCGAAAGATCCCAGCGAGCCGATGCTGCACTACAATCTCGGCCTGGCGGCGCGGCGGCTGGGACACTTCGACGAAGCGGCGCGGCGTTTCCGCGACACCATCCGTCGCGCGCCGACCCACGTCGAAGCGCGCCTGGCGCTGGCCTCCATTCATATGGACCAGGCCAAGTTCGCCGCCGCCGAGCGCGAGCTCTCGGAGTTCGTGGCCAATGTCGACCGCGCCATCCACGACCACAAGACCGAGACCCTGAAGCCGCTGCAGGCGCGGGCGCGCAACATGCTGGGTTACTGCCTCTACCGGCTCGGCCAGCATTCGGCGGCCCTCGAGGTCCTCGACATGGCGCTCGTCGACGCCGGCGAGGAGCCGATGCGACGCGGCCAGATCCTGGGCGATCGGGCGCTGGCGCTGAGCGCGCTCGGCCACCACGACGAGGCGATCGCCGAGATCGGCCGCGCGCTCGAGATCGTGCCGGAGAACGCGATCAGCAACCATGCGCTGGGTTACATCCTCCTGCATGCCGGGCGGCCGAGCGACGCCATCCCGCCGATCCAGAAGGCCCTGCAGCTCGACCCGACCTTCGGCCAGGCCTATGCGACGCTGGCCTCGGCGCAGGCCGCCGCCGGCCAGACCGACCGGGCGACGGAAACGCTCGGCCAGACGCTCGCCCGCAACCCGCTGGACCGCGACGCCGTGCTCCAGCTTTCGACCCTGCACATCGAGCACAAGCGGTTCGACCAGGCGGAGCGGACCTTGGAGCCCTACCTCAAGGCCGTGCCGCGCGATCCCCGGGCGCTCAACAATCACGGCCTCGCGCTGATCGGTCTCGGGCGTTTCGACGACGCGCGGCGGGCGCTGAAGCGCGCTGCCAAGGTCGCGCCGGACGACCCGTTCGTGCTCACGAACTTCGGACGGGCGCTCATGGGCCTCGGCCGGGCGGCCGAGGCGCGCGCGCACCACGAACACGCATTGAGGAGCCTGCCGGGCGACTCGCGACTGCTGGTGAATTACGGCCTCTGTCTCGCGGCGCTCGGCGAGCGTGACAAAGCGCGCGAGACCCTTGATGCGGCACTGGCGGCCAATCCCGACAACGAGGAAGCCCTGAGCGCCCGCGCGAGCCTCGACGCATGAGCGCCGGCGCCGATCGTCTTGCCGAAGTCTCCCGTCGCATTGCCGAGGCGGCCCGCGCCGCCGGTCGGCAGCCTGGCGACGTCACCCTCGTCGCCGTCTCCAAGACGCACGGTGCCGAGAGCGTTCGCGAACTGCTCGAGGTCGGGCATCGCGTGTTCGGCGAGAATCGCGTGCAGGAAGCCGAAGGCAAGTTCCCGGCGCTGAAGGCCCGGTATTCCGACCTCGAGCTGCATCTGATCGGACCGTTGCAGACCAACAAGGCGCGCGATGCCGTCGCCCTGTTCGATGTCATACAATCCGTCGACCGCGAGAAGCTCGCCGCCTCGCTGGCAAAGGAGATGGAGCGGCTGGGCCGGCGGCCGGCCTGCTACATCCAGGTCAATACCGGCGAGGAGCCGCAGAAGGCCGGCATCCTGCCCAAGGACCTCGACGCCTTCGTCACGGCCTGCCGCGAGCAGCACAAGCTTCCGATCGTCGGCCTGATGTGCATACCGCCGGTCGACGAGGAGGCGGCGCTCCATTTCGCGCTGCTGGCCAAGATGGCCGCCCGCAACGGACTCGCCAAGCTCAGCATGGGCATGAGCGCCGACTACGAGACCGCGGTGCGGCTGGGCGCAACGCACGTCCGGGTCGGCAGCGCACTCTTTGGCGCCCGCCCGCCGCTCGCGGCGCATGCCTGAGCTTCCCGAGGTCGAAACCGTCCGTCGCGGGCTGGTGCCCCGGCTGGTCGGCAAGCGAATCGTGCGCCTCCGGCAGCGGCGCAAGGACCTCCGGGTCCCGATGCCTGCGAAATTCGCCTCGAAGGTCGAGGGCCGGACCGTCCGTGCCATCGACCGGCGCGCCAAGTACCTGCTGATCCGGCTGGACGACGGCCAGACCCTGATCGCCCATCTCGGCATGTCCGGCCGCATGACCCTGCACGACGCGGCGAGCGCTGCCGTCCATCCGCTCGACCGGCACGACCATGTCGTGTTCGACGTCGAGGACGGCTGGCAGGTGCGCTTCAACGACGCCCGTCGCTTCGGCCTTATGCTGCTGGTCGCCGACGAGGCGTTGCCGAAGCACAAATTCTTCAAAGGTCTCGGCCCGGAACCTCTCGACGAGGCGTTCGACGGTCCGGCCCTTGCAGAGCGGCTCGCGGGGCGCAGGACGCCGATCAAGGCCGCCCTTCTCGACCAGAAGATCCTGGTCGGGGTCGGCAATATATATGCTTGCGAGGCGCTGTTCCTGGCCGGCATCTCGCCCCGCCGGTCGGCCCATACCATCCAGGGCGAGCGCGCCACGAAGCTGGTGGAGGCGATCAAGCATGTTCTGCGCCGTTCGATCGACGATGGCGGGTCCACCCTGCGCGACCACGTCCAACCGGGCGGCGAGCTGGGCTATTTCCAGACCCGCTTCAATGTCTACGACCGCGCCGGGATGTCCTGCCCGACGCGCGGCTGCGGCAATACCGTGCGGCGGCTGGTCCAGGCCGGCCGCTCCACCTTCTATTGCACGCGCTGCCAGCGCTAGCTAAGAGCGGCCGACACCGAGGAGGAACTCCAGTGGCGGCACACGAAAATATCCTGACCGAAACCAAAGGCCGGGTCGGGATCATCTGGCTCAACCGGCCGAAGGCGCTGAACGCCCTCTGCGCCGACCTGGTCCGCGAGCTCGGCCTCGCCCTCGACGCGTTCGAGGCCGACCCGAACGTCGGCTGTATGGTGCTGACCGGAAGCGACAAGGCATTCGCAGCCGGCGCCGACATCAAGGAGATGAAGGAGAAGACCTACCAGGACGTCTTCTTGCAGGATTTCATCACCGTCGGCTGGGAGAAGGTAAGTCAGGTCCGCAAGCCGATCGTCGCCGCCGTCGCAGGCTATGCGCTGGGCGGCGGGTGCGAGATGGCCATGATGTGCGACTTCATCATCGCCGCCGATAACGCGAAGTTCGGCCAGCCGGAGATCACACTTGGAACGATTCCAGGTGCCGGCGGCACCCAGCGTCTGCCGCGCTTCGTCGGCAAGTCCAAGGCCATGGACATGGTCCTGACCGGCCGGATGATGGACGCCGCCGAGGCCGAGCGCTGCGGTCTCGTCAGTCGGGTCGTGCCGCTCGCCCAGCTCATGGACGATGCGGTTGCCACGGCCGAGAAGATCGCGGGCATGTCGCTGCCCGCTACCATGGTGGCCAAGGAGGCCGTGAACCGCGCCTTCGAGACCACCCTGGCCGAGGGCGTCCGCTTCGAACGTCGCACGTTTCATGCGACCTTTGCCTTCGACGACCGGGCCGAAGGCATGGCGGCCTTCGCCGAGAAGCGGAAACCGGGCTGGAAACACCGCTGATTTGAGGCTTTCGGGCCGCTTGACCCGCCTTCAACCGGCCCGTATAAGCGCGCCCTTCCGAGGAACGAGGACTGAATGGCGAATCACAAGTCGGCCGAGAAGCGCGCCCGCCAGACCAAGCGCCGCACGATCGTGAATGCGGCCCGCCGCAGCCGCGTGCGCGGCTCCATCAAGAGTGTCGAAGAGGCAATCAAGTCGGGTGACAAGAAGGCTGCCCAGGCGGCGCTTCGCGCGGCGCAGCCGGAGATCCAGCGCGGAGCAGGCAAGCGCATCATCGCGCCGAATGCCGCCGCGCGTCGCGTCTCGCGTCTCTCCGCGCGCATCAAGGCGATGGCCTGACGCTCTCGCAGCCTGACTTCAGAGAATGTGAACGCCGCTCTCACGAGCGGCGTTTTCTTTTTCGAGATCGCAGCAGAATTCTTCGAATTTTTTTCGACGCCTTCGACGATGAATGCTTGGTCGTCGATTGGCCGAAAGGCATACGATTCGAATTTATCGAACGATGCCACGTCGCAGGCGCTAGATGTTGAGCGATGTGGTGCGATGCGCGTTTGGAGGAAACCGAATCCAACCGCTTGTCAATCGAGTCGCGCCGCGAAGTGTCTGAATAGCGTGCGGTGTTGTGCGCGCGAATCGTTTGCGCACGAAGGCGAGTCTGGATAAGAGTCGGCCCATCGCGACGGGGCGTGGGGCGCTGGACCGCGAGCCTGATGGAGACGGGGGGCTTCCTCTCCATCGACGACGAACGAGGGAGACTGGACCACAACGCTTCGCAGGCTCGACGAAAGAAGGATGAAGCGCCATCTCGAACGACGCTCACTGGAAATCCTCGTCGCCTTTGTCGTGTTGTGAGTCACCTTTCGATCGCTGGCTCGCCGGACCATCGCCTTGCTTCGACGAATGAAAAGCGGGGGCCATGTCGAAAGACAACAACATTGCCGGCACATACGAGGTATCCCCCGCCGCCGGCTACGCCGGTGACGTGGCGCCGGCAGTCGCCTGGAAAATTCTCACCGAGCGCAAGGACGCGATCCTGGTCGACGTCCGCACACGCGCTGAATGGAATTTCGTTGGCCTGCCCGACCTTGCCGACCTCGACAAGAAGCCGGCACTGGTCGAATGGCAGGTCTTTCCAACGATGCAGCCCAATGCCGAGTTCGTCTCCATGCTCTCGGGCGCGGTGGCGGACAAGTCGGCTCCGCTGCTTTTTCTGTGCAGGAGCGGGGCCCGATCGGCCGCGGCGGCGAAAGCCATGACCGCGGCCGGCTACAGTACGTGTCTCAACGTGGCAGACGGCTTCGAGGGTCCTCTGGATGCGCAGGCCAAGCGCGGCGCAGCGGGGGGATGGAAAGCAGAAGGGCTTCCCTGGAGACAGACGTGAACCGAATCCAAACGCCGATCCAAGGCAACAAGAACGCAAGCTACGAAGACAACAGTATCGCGGGGGCACACATGGAAGAGGCGGCGGGCCGGAAGGAGCTCGAAGCGCATTGGGTGCGCGTCTGCGACCGGCTCCGCAAGGAGATTGGCGACAAGGCCTTCAAGACGTGGTTCGGCGAGGTCGAGCTGGGTGAACTGAAGGCTGGCAAGCTCCGCCTCTATGCCCCGACGCGCTTTGTGCGCGACTGGGTCGGACGCCACTACGGCGACCGCGTGCTGGCCTATTGGCAGTCGGTGAACACCGAGGTGAAGAACGTCGAAGTCAACCTCGTCCCCCCGCCGGCGCCGCGACGCCCGAGCGACATCATCGCCGTCCCGCCCGTCCCCTCCTCGCAGAGTTTCCAACCGCCGATGCCGCGACAGGGCCCGCCGATCAGCCGCGGGGTCGACGAGATCTCGCAGGCGCCGGAGGCGCGATACACCTTCGCCAACTTCGTCGTCGGCAAGCCCAACGAGTTCGCCTACGCGGCCGCGCGCAACATCGCCGAGCAGGACCAGCCGCTCCCCGAGCGCAACCCACTCTATATCTTCGGCGGCGTCGGCCTCGGCAAGACCCACTTGATGCACGCGATCTGGCACGCCATCCGCGAGCGAGATCCCAAGACCCGCGTGCTCTACCTGACAGCCGAAAGCTTCGTGAACCGCTTCATCCAGGCGCTGCGGACGAAGAACACCGGTCAGTTCAAGGAGCTGTTCCGCAACGTCGACGTCCTCATGGTCGACGACGTGCAGTTCATCTGCGGCAAGGAAGCCAGCCAGGACGAGTTCTTCTTCACGTTCAATTCCCTGGTCGAGCAGAACAAGCAGATCGTGCTGAGCTCCGAGAAGCCGCCGAGCGAGCTGCAGGACATCGAGGAGCGCATGCGCTCGCGGCTTGGCAGCGGCCTCGTGGCCGACATCCATTCGTCGACCTATGAGCTGCGCCTCAGCATCCTGCAAACCAAGGCCGAGACGGCGCGCGTGCCGGTGCCGACCGCGGTGCTCGAGTTCCTCGCGCACAAGATCAGCACCAACATCCGCGAACTCGAAGGTGCGCTCAACCGCGTCGTGGCGCACGGCCAGCTCATCGGCCGCGAGATCACCGTCGAGATGGCGCAGGACGTGCTGCACGACCTGCTGCGTCAGGCCGACCGCAAGGTCACGGTCGACGAGATCCAGCAGCGCGTCGCCGCGCACTACAACATCAAGCTCGCCGAGATGAGTTCGCCGCGACGCGCCCGCTCGGTCGCAAGGCCACGCCAAGTCGCGATGTATCTCGCCAAGCAGCTCACCACGCTCAGCCTGCCGCAGATCGGCAAGCGCTTCGGCAACCGCGACCACACCACCGTCATGCACGCCGTGCGCAAGATCGAGGAGCTAAAGGTTTCCGACCTTTCGATTGCAGAGGACGTCGAGCTGCTCAAGCGGCAGTTGCAGGGCTGAGGTCACTTCGAGCCGGCTTTTGGAACGGGCCCCGAAAGGGGCCCGTTTTGCATGCGGAATCAGGGTCTAAGAGCCTCAAATTACGGGCGAATTCGCTTCCCGTCAGCCGCCCGCGTGGTATAGTTTCCGACCGTTCCGCCGGGTCTTTCGCGAGCCTGCGAAGCGGGGTGTCTGAACCGCTTATTTTGGCCCCTCGTTACAGCGACCAATCCATGAAACTGACGATCGAACGGGCAGCCCTCCTGAAGGCGCTCGCCCATGTCCAGAGTGTGGTCGAACGGCGGAACACGATCCCCATCCTGTCCAACGTGCTGATCACTGCCCAGAAGGGGCGCCTCAGCCTGGCGGCGACCGATATGGACCTTGCCATCACCGAATCGGTCGAGGCGAGTGCCGCGAAGACCGGCTCGACGACGGCGCCGGCGCACACGCTCTACGAGATCGTGCGCAAGCTTCCCGACGGCGCGCAGGTCGAGCTCGAGACGGCCTCGGACGGCGGTAGCCTGGTGATCCGGGCCGGCCGCTCGCGCTTTACCCTGCAGTGCCTGCCGCCGGCGGATTTCCCGGCGATGACCGAAGGCGACCTGCCGCACCGTTTCCAGCTCCCGGCGACCGACCTCAAGGGCATCATCGACCGGACGCGATTTGCCATCTCCAACGAGGAGACCCGCTACTATCTGAACGGCATCTACTTCCATGCCGCGACCGCGGGCGGCACCCAGGTGCTGCGCGGCGTGGCGACCGACGGCCATCGCCTGGCCCGGGTCGAAGTGCCGCTGCCCAAGGGCGCCGGCGAGATCCCTGGCGTGATCGTGCCGCGCAAGACCGTAGGCGAGGTCCGCAAGCTCCTCGACGAGAGCGACGGCTCGGTCGATGTCGAGCTTTCCGACACCCGCATCCGCTTCGCGTCGGGCAACGTGACCCTGGTCAGCAAGCTGATCGACGGCACGTTCCCGGACTATGAGCGGGTCATCCCGACCGGCAACGACAAGGTCCTGAACGTGCCGTGCAAGGAATTCGCGCACGCCGTCGACCGCGTCTCGACCATCTCCACCGAGAAGTCGCGCGCCATCAAGCTCGCTGTCGCCAAGGGCGTGGTCACGCTCTCGGCCACCAGTCCCGACGCCGGCAGCGCGACCGAGGAGATCGAGGTCGAGTACAAGGATGCCGCCCTCGAGATCGGCTTCAATTCGCGCTACCTGCTCGATATCACCGAGCAGATCGCAGGCACCGAAGCGCGCTTCCTCATGGCCGACGCCGGCTCCCCCACCCTGGTGCGGGACGGCGCGGACGAGAGTGCGCTCTACGTGCTCATGCCGATGCGTGTATGACCGCACGGGTATGACCGCACAGGCCATCAGCGCCCTCGCCTACTCTTCCGACGCCGTATCGGGCACAGCGCCGGCACTCCTGGCCGTGCGCCAGATCCGGCTGACCGACTTCCGCAACTACCGCCAGATCCGCCTCGACTGCAGCACGCAGCCCGTGGTCCTGGTCGGCGACAACGGCGCCGGCAAGACCAACCTCCTCGAAGCGCTCTCGTTCCTGGCGCCCGGCCGGGGGCTGCGCCGTGCCAGGCTCGACGAGGTCTGCCGACGCTCGCGCAGCGAGGAGCCCTCGGCCGCCGGCTGGGCCGTGGCGGCCACGCTCGACACGCCTGACGGCCGGATCGCCATCGGCACCGGCCTCGAGCCTGCCCGCAGCGAAGGCGGCCTGCCGCGTCGGGCCGTCCGCATCGACGGCCGGACGGCGCAGAGCCAGACCGCGCTCGGCCGGCACGTCGCGGCCGTCTGGCTGACCCCGCAGCTCGACCGGTTGTTCCTCGACGGCGCCGGCGAGCGCCGCCGCTTCCTCGACCGGCTGGTGACGGCGCTGCATCCCGAGCATGCGGGCGACGTCGCGGCTTACGAGAACGCCTTGCGTCAGCGGGCGCGCCTGCTGAGCGAGGGCAACCGCGATCCGCACTGGTTCGCCGCCCTGGAAGACACGATGGCTCGCCATGGCGTGGCGCTCGCCGCCGCGCGCGCCGACACCGTGCAGCGCCTCGACGCCGCCGCTCGCCTCGGCGTCGGACCCTTCCCGCGCGCCTCGCTCGCCATGGCAGGCGAGGTCGACGGCTGGGTGGCCGGCATGGCGGCCCTCGATGCCGAAGACCGGCTGCGCGGCGAACTGGCCGCCGCCCGCTTGCGCGACGCCGAGGCGGGCACCACATCCTGTGGGCCGCATCGCAGCGATCTCCGCGTCCGCCATCTCGACCTCGATCTGCCCGCCGCCGAGGGATCGACGGGCCAGCAGAAGGCCGTACTGGTTTCCATAGCCCTCGCGCACGCCCGCCTGGTGGCGCTGTCGCGCGGCCGGCCGCCGCTGCTGCTGCTCGACGAGATCGCAGCCCATCTCGACCAGGAGCGTCGGGTCGCGCTGTTCGACGAGGTGGTGGCGCTCGGCGTCCAGAGCTGGATGACGGGCACCGACGCCGAACTCTTCAAGCCGCTCCTCGGCCGCGCGCAGATCCTGCGCGTGACCGATGGGTCGATCGCGGCGACCTGAACCCCTTCCGGGAAGACCATTGACCATGAGCGACACTGATTTCACGCCGGGCGCCGAGGAATATGGCGCGGATTCCATCAAGGTGCTGCGCGGGCTCGAGGCCGTGCGCAAGCGGCCGGGCATGTACATCGGCGACACCGACGACGGCACGGGCCTGCACCACATGGTCTACGAGATCGTCGACAACGCGATCGACGAGGCGCTGGCCGGCTACTGCGACAAGGTCGACGTCATCCTGCACGGCGACGGCTCGGCCACGGTGCGCGACAACGGCCGCGGCGTGCCGACCGACATCCACAAGGAAGAGGGCATCTCGGCCGCCAACGTGATCTTCACGCAACTCCACGCCGGCGGGAAGTTCGACCAGAACTCCTACAAGGTGTCGGGCGGCCTGCACGGCGTCGGTGCCGCCGTGGTCAATGCGCTCTCCAAGCAGCTCGACCTGCGCATCTGGCGCAACGGCAAGGAGCACCATCTGCGCTTCCACCACGGCGAGCCCGAGGGCGATCTGCAGGTCGTGGGCGACGCGCCGGACGGCAAGAAGGGCACCGAGGTGACGTTCCTGCCCTCGACCGAGACCTTCACCAGGACCGAGTTCGACTTCGCCACGCTCGAGCACCGCCTGCGCGAGCTGGCGTTCCTGAACTCCGGCGTGCGCATCATGCTGACCGACGAGCGCGGCGCCGAGCCGAAGGTCTCCGAGCTGTACTACGAGGGCGGCGTCGAGGCCTTCGCCAAGTACCTCGACCGCAACAAGACCGTGCTGCACAACCCGCCGGTCTCGATCCGCGGCGAGCGCGAGGGCATCACGGTCGAGGTCGCGATGCAGTGGAACGACAGCTATCACGAGACGATGCTGTGCTTCACGAACAACATCCCGCAGCGCGATGGCGGCACCCATCTCGCGGGCTTCCGCGGCGCGCTGACACGCACGTTGAACAAGTACGCCGACGAGAGCGGCATCTCCAAGAAGGAGAAGGTCAACCTCACCGGCGACGACATGCGCGAGGGCCTGACCTGCGTGCTCTCGGTCAAGGTGCCCGACCCGAAGTTCTCTTCGCAGACCAAGGAGAAGCTGGTCTCGTCCGAGGTCCGCCCCGTGGTCGAGTCGGTGGTCGGCGACAAGCTCGGCCAGTGGTTCGAGGAGCATCCCGCCGAGACCAGGAAGATCCTGACCAAGGTTGTCGAGGCCGCCGCCGCCCGGGAGGCCGCCCGCAAGGCCCGCGAACTCACCCGTCGCAAGGGCGCGCTCGACGTCTCCTCGCTGCCCGGCAAGCTCGCCGATTGCCAGGAGCGCGACCCCGCACTCTCCGAGCTGTTCATCGTCGAGGGCGATTCGGCCGGCGGCTCGGCCAAGCAGGGCCGCAACCGCGCCAACCAGGCGATCCTGCCCCTGCGCGGCAAGATCCTGAACGTCGAGCGGGCGCGCTTCGACAAGATGCTGAGCTCTGCCGAGATCGGCACGCTGATCACGGCGCTCGGCACCGGCATCGGCCACGACGACTTCGACCTCGCGAAGCTGCGCTACCACAAGATCATCATCATGACGGACGCCGACGTCGACGGCTCCCACATCCGCACCTTGCTGATGACGTTCTTCTACCGCCAGATGCGCGCGCTGATCGACGCCGGGCACCTCTACATCGCCCAGCCGCCGCTCTTCAAGGCAGCCAAGGGCAAGTCGGCGATCTACGTCAAGGACGAGCGCGCGCTCGACGACCACCTGATCCAGACCGGCCTCGAGGGCGCCTCCTTCAAGCTGGGCGACGGCTCGGTGATGGCCGGCGCCGACCTGCGCCAGACCGTCGACATCGCCCGCTCGGTCAGCAACCTCGTGAAGCCGCTCGCCCTGTCGCGTCGCGTCACCAGCCAGGCGGTGATCGAGCAGGCCGCCATCGCCGGCGCCTTCAAGCCCGACGTGCTGGCCGACGCCGAGCTCGCACGGCAGACCGCCGACTACATCGCCCGCCGCCTCAACGCGGTGAGCAGCGCGTTGGAGCGCGGCTGGGCGGGCGAGCCGACGCCCGACGGCGGCCTCGTCTTCGCCCGCCGCCTGCGCGGCGTCCAGGAGCGGCACGTGATCGACGCCCCGCTGATCAAGAGCGCCGAGGCGCGCCGCCTCGATGCCCTCGCCGAAGCGCTGCAGGCCGTCTACATGAAGCCCGGCATCTTCGTGACCAAGGACAAGGAGGTGGCGATCGCCTCGCCCACCGAGCTGTTCGCCGCCGTGCTCGAGGCCGGCCGCAAGGGTGTCACCATCCAGCGCTACAAGGGGCTGGGCGAAATGAACCCCGACCAGCTCTGGGAGACGACGCTCGACCCCGAGGCGCGCACGCTCCTGCAGGTCAGGATCAACCACGCCGACGAGGCCGACGAGATATTCTCGACCCTGATGGGCGACGTCGTGGAGCCGCGCCGCGAGTTCATCCAGGACAACGCCCTCAAGGTCGCCAACCTCGATGTCTAGGGTCCTCGCCCTGCTCGCCGCGACGCTGGCGCTGCTCGGCACGACCCTCGCCGCGGCGCAGACGCAGTCGACGGCGCCCTCGGCCCACCCCGGCACGAAGCTCAACTTCCCCGGCACGCTGGGCGGCGCCACCTTCGAGCGGTCGGTGAACTATGCCGCCCCGCCGGCCAACAATCCCGGCCAGGGCGTCGCCTACTACTACTCGACGCCCAAGCGGCTGATCATCAACGTCCAGGTCTACGACCTCGGTCGCCGCGTGCCGCCCGGCAGCGACAATCCGGCGGTGATCGCCCAGTTCAACGCCGAGGTCGCCTCGGCCGAGCAGCAGTTCAAGTTCGGCGGCTATACCCAGTTCCAGAAACCCTCGGTGCCCTCGACCTGCACCTACGGCACGATCGCCTTCCGCTGCATCACCTACAGCGGCATGAACCAGGCCAACAGCCGCGTCTTCAGCAAGGTGCTGCTGACCGGCTTCCGCGACCACTTCGTCAAGATCCGCATCGACTGGGCGCAGTCGCACCAGCAGACCGCGGCCGACGCCGACGCCGCCCTGCAGGCCTTCGTTCCGGCGCTGATGCGCTGACCGCCGAAGTCCCGGTACGAGTCCCCGGCCCGATTTCGGCTTCCCGCACGCCGGAAAGCCAACAACGACGGGCTTTTCGCCCGTTATTTCTGGACACCTGAATGTAACGCGTGTTGTCCGGAACGGTGTCCGCACATCGGAGATGAGCCTTGTACGACGGGCTTTTACGCATCTCTCGCTTCTTCGTTGCTTGGTGCCCCCGCTGCGCCGTGTTGCTCAGGCGTCGTCAAGTGTCTGATCCGGCGTCGTTTTTCGGCGTCGGTCGAGACGGGGGTCGTTCGTGGGACTGTCCGCGGCTCAGGAGCCGCGGCGGCTGCACCCCGCGCCTTGCGCTGGCTCGCGGGCGTGCCGCGAGGGGTCGTGCCAGGGATGGAAAAGGCCGGCGCGGTCCGAGCGCCAGCCTAGGCATTTTCCTACCATATTCCTGCTGAACCTGCAAGCCCTTCCTATCACGTTTCCGCGAGCGGATGCCGGTAGGGCTGGCCCCCGTCAGACCGCCGTCCTGGGTGTCGGCTCCGCCTTCACCACGCCCGTCCGCCGTGTAAAGTGGCAGCGTGTTCCGTAGTCCCTCTCTCGTCCATGCGCTGCTGGTGTTGGCGGCGGCAGCCAGCATCTATCTCGTGGTCCGCGAGCTGCGCCGAACCTACGTGTCGCAATGGCGCCTCTTCGCGCCTGGGGCCATGGCCATGGTGGCCGCGACGGGCCTGATGCTCCTCCAGGTCGGCGGCGGACAGGCGCGCTGGCCGTTCGCGGTTGCCATGGTGGCCGGCGCGGTCATCGGCATCGTCCGCGGCATGATGCTGGAAGTGCACCACGACCTCTACCATCCGCAGATCATCATCTCGCGGACTGCCCGGATCTCACTTCTGCTGGTGGCGCTGGTCGTCGGCGCCTGCGTGGCCGTCGAGATCGCCGGCGCCTTCGCCGGCCCCTCCCTCGACAAGATTCGGTACTGGGCCGCGCTGACCGCCGTGGTCGGTGCCGTCGCGATGTTGGGACGCGCGCTGATGCTCACCATCCGGCTGCATCGCCCGCCTGAGCCCGGACCGCCTGCCCGGCGGGCTAGAGGAACTTCTCCTTGATGTCGATGGTCGAGCGGTGGCCGATGGCGTCGAAATGGCCGGCGATCCACGCGTCGGCGGCCTGCCGCCCGATCGCCTTGAGATGCAACAGGAAGTCCATGCGGGCGTTGAGCTTGCTCGAGACGCCGAGGCCGCGCATCTGCTTCTCGGCCTCGATCCAGTGGACGTTGACGCGCTTGTAGACGTTGGAGTCGAGCCGGCGCTCGTCGATCAGGTCGGTGACGAAGGAGATGGCGCGCATCTCGCGCATAAGGGAGGAGTTGAACGAGATCTCGTTCACGCGGTTCATGATCTCCGCCGCCGTGGTCGGCACCCGATCGCACCCCAGCGGGTTGATCTGCACGATCACCACGTCCTGGGTCGCCGTGCCGTAGATCAACGGAAAGATCGCGGGATTACCCATGTAGCCGCCGTCCCAGTAGGGATCGCCGTCGACCGTGACGGCCTGGAACAGGAACGGCAGACAGGCCGAGGCCAGCAGCACGTCGGGCGTGATCTCGCCCGACTGGAATACGCGGACCTTGCCGGTCTTGACGTTGGTGGCGCTTATGAAAAGCTTGACCGCGCGGCAGCCCTCCAGCCGACGGAAGTCCACCGACCGTTCGAGCACGCCGCGCAGCGGATTGAGGTTCATCGGATTGAGCTGATAGGGCGACAGCATGCGCGTCAGCATGTCGAAAGCGACGAAGGCCGCCGAATGGTCGAGGTTCCAGCCGCTGGCGTAGCGGTCGAACGGCGTGGGCTGCAGGGGGCCGGCCTGCGACGCCTGGCTGATGTTGGTCCAGAACGCCTCCAGGGCGCGCCGCGCTTCCTCGCGGCCGCCGCGGCCCATGCCGTCGGCGAACACCGCGGCGTTCATGGCGCCGGCCGAGGTACCGGAGATGGCCTCGACCTCGAGGCGCTCCTCGTCGAGCAGCCGGTCGAGCACCCCCCAGGTATAGGCGCCGTGGGCGCCGCCGCCCTGCAGGGCGAGGTTGATGCGCTTGACGTCCATGTCGACCTCCCTCCTCCCGTCGCGCTCAGTGCGCGGTCCAGCCGCCGTCCATCGGCAGGGCGGCACCTGTCACCGAGGCGCCGTTGTCGGTGCAGAGGAACAGCGCCAGCGCCGCCAGCTCGGCGACCTCGACGAAGCGCTTGTTCGGCTGGTTCTTCAGCAGCACGTCGGAAATGACCTTCTCGCGGTCGATGCCGTGCGCCTTGGCCTGGTCGTCGATCTGCTGCTCGACCAACGGCGTGCGGACGTAGCCCGGGCAGATGGCGTTGCAAGTGATGCCGTCCTCGGCGGTCTCCAGCGCCGTGACCCGGGTGAGGCCCAGCACGCCGTGCTTGGCCGCCACGTAGGCCGCCTTGTAGGGCGAGGCGACCAGCGCGTGCGCCGAGGCGACGTTGATCACGCGGCCCCAGCCCTTGCGGCGCATCGCCGGCAGCACGAGCTTGGTGGCGTGGAAGGCCGAGGAGAGGTTGATCGCCATGATGGCGTCCCACTTCTCCTCGGGAAACTCGTCGATCGGTGCGACATGCTGGATGCCGGCATTGTTCACCATGATATCGACCGCGCCGAAGGCGTCGGCGGTCTGACGCACCATCTGCTCGATCGCCTTGGGCTTCGACATGTCGGCCGGCGAGTAGACGATCATGGCGTTGGTGCGGTGGGCGAGGTCGGCGCGCGTGCGCTCGATCTGCACGGCGTCGCCGAAGCCGTTCAGCACGACGTTGGCGCCGGCCCGAGCGAAGGCCTCGGCGATGCCGAGGCCGATGCCGCTCGTGGAGCCGGTGACGATGGCGGTCTTGCCGTGAAGCATGGGATTCTCCTCGTTCGGGTCGCTCCCACCTTGCGCGCCGTCGTCGCGGCGCTGAAATACCGAGTGACTACCGAGTCGATAGCGCGTGGGCATCGCGCAGCGCCTGCAGTGACGTCAGCAGCTCCTCGGGATCGGCCCAGCGCGACGGGTCGGCGTCGCTGAAGGCGAAGACGACCCGGGCATCCGGCTCGACGACGAACACCGCCGGTACGGGAAGGCGCCACACCGTGTCGCGGTGCAGGGCCGGGAAGTCGCGGCCGCGCTCCCTGTGAAGGCGGACATGGCCCGGCGACAGGTCGTAGGCCAGTCCGCAGGTGCGGGCATAGGCATTGGCCGGGTCGCTGAGCAGCAGGTAGCCGATGCCGCGCCGCGCCGCGGTGCCTGCGATATGGTCACGCCGTTCCGGCATGATGCCGACGGCAGTGGCGCCGAGCGCCTCGATTGCCGGCCGTGCTTCCTCGAGCGCCGCCATCGTGAGGTCGCAGTAGGGGCACCAGTCGCCACGGAACAGCGCCACCACCAGCGGGCCGTGATCGAGCAGCTCCGCCGATGTCCAGGTGCGCCCCGCGCCGTCCTCCAGGGCGAAGTCGGGCAGGTAATCGCCGAGGCCGACGCCGTCCTCCGGGACACGCATCATGCGCAGGCGGTCGAGTTCGTCTTCGAAGTCGGCGCGATCCCGTGCCGACAGCGCCGCGGTGTGGCGCTTGCCGAGCTCGAGGAGCGTTTCCGTGAGGCGCATCGGGCCGCAACTGTGCCGGCCATTGCACTCGGAGAGAAATACCTTGCGGTATGAAGAACGATAGCGGCGGGCTATGGTCGTCTGGGGCAGAATGGCTGCACTTCCGGGGGACAGCCGCCGTGGAAATGCATCAGATCCGCTACTTCCTGGCGGTCTGCGAGACGTTGAACTTCACCCGCGCCGCCGAGGCATGCCACGTCTCGCAGCCGTCGCTGACCCGTGCCATCAAGGGACTCGAAGACGAGCTCGGCGGACCGCTGTTCCGCCGGGAGCGCAACAACACGCATCTCACCGGTCTCGGCGAGATGATGCGCCCGCATCTCAGCCAGGTCCTGATCGAGACCGACGCCGCGAAGGAACGGGCCAAGAGCTTTTCGAAGCTCGAGGATGTCGAGCTCAAGCTCGGCATGATGTGCACCATCGGCCCGCGTCGCTTCGTGCCCTTCCTGCAGGCCTTCCGCGAGCGCCATCCCAGGGTGCGGCTGGTCGTGCAGGACGGTTCCAACGTGCAGCTCCAGGAGCGCCTTGCCCAGGGCGAACTCGACGTTGCGATCTACGGCCAGCCGGACGGGATCGACGAGCGCTTTCATGGGCGCCGCCTCTACGACGAGCGTTTCGTGATCGGCGTCGGACCGGGACATCCCTTCAGCAACCAGAACGTGGTGTGCGCAAAGGACCTCGACGGCCAGCACTACGTCAACCGCCTGCAATGCGAATTCTTCGACCACGCCAGAGGCCTGTTCCGGGAGCGCGGCGCCAGGACGGTCATCGTCTTCCGCAGCGACCGCGACGACTGGGTGCAGAGCATGGTGATGGTGGGCCTGGGCTTCACCTTCATTCCCGAGCATGCCGTCACGATGCCCGGCCTTTGCGTCAGGCCGCTGATCGAGCCGGAAATCTCGCGCAGCATCCAGGTCGTCACCGTGCGCGGCCGTCCGCACGCCCCCGCCGTCGGCGCCTTCGTGCGCGAGGTGCTGGCCTTCCCATGGATGAACGCCGCCGCCTGACACGGCACGGCTATCGAATCGATGGTCACTCGGCATTTCAAACATGCGCGCCGCGCTCCGATGCTGCTGCATCGCCGCGGCCCCTCCGGTCGCGGCCCAACCGCACGGAGATGCCGATGTTCGTTCGCACGTTTGCCGCTACCACGCTGCTTCTGGCCGGTCTTGCCGCGCCGGCCTTCGCCGGCGAGTGCCCGGTCGACAAGGTCAAGGCCGATGCCGTCAAGCCGGTGACCCACGGCCCCAAGGGCGTCACCGACAAGGTGCTGGCCTCGATCGACCTCTCGAAGGAAAAGGTCGCGCTCAAGGGCCACACGATGCGCGTCCGCAAGCTCGAGATCCAGCCCGGCGGCGTCGTGCCCTGGCACAGCCACGCCGAGCGGCCGGCGCTGATCTACGTCATGAGCGGCGAGATCGTCGAGAACGCCAGCAATTGCCTGGTGCCGATCGTGCACAAGGCAGGCGAGGTCGCCCGCGAGACGCACGCCACGTCGCACTGGTGGCAGAACAACGGCAAGGCCACGGTAGTCCTGCTGTCGTTCGACATCCTGAACGACCCGAACGACAAGCACATGTAGTCGGGCACATGTGATCCGGAGAATCGGATCGTGCCGGGTGTCCTGCGCGCGCTGACGATCGGCCTCACGGCCTTCCTGACCGTCGTCGACCTGTTCGCGACGCAGGCCATCCTGCCGGCCCTCACCACCGCCTATGGCGTCAGTCCCGCCGCCATGGGCTTCGCCGTCAATGCCAGCACCATCGGCATGGCGGCCGGCGGACTGGGCGTCGCCCTGTTCGGCGGCCGCCTCGACCGGCGGCGCGGCATCCTGCTCAGCCTGGCGCTGCTCGCGATCCCCACCGCGCTGCTCGCCACCATGCCCTCGCTGCCGGTCTTCACGACGCTGCGCATCGTGCAGGGAGTGTTCATGTCGACCGCTTTTGCGCTCACGCTGGCCTATCTCGGCGAGCATGCCAGCGCCGGCGACACGGCGAGCGCTTTCGCCGCCTATGTCACCGGCAATGTCGCCTCCAACCTGTTCGGCCGCCTGCTGGCGGCCGGCATCGTCGACCATCTGGGCCTGGCGGCCAACTTCCACGTCTTCGCGGCGCTCAATCTCGCCGGCGCCGTGCTGGTCTGGTTCACCGTCGAGCGCACGCCCCCCATGGCGCAGGTCGACATGAGCCGGGCTTCGCCCTTCGCGAGCTGGCGGCGGCACCTTGCCGATCCCGCACTGCGCGCCGCCTTCGCGACGGGCTTCGCGATCCTGTTCGCCTTCATCGGCACCTTCACCTACGTGAACTTCGTCCTGGTCGGCCCGCCCTTCTCGGTCGGCATGATGATGCTGGGCACCGTCTACTTCGTGTTCCTGCCCTCGATCGTCACCACGCCGCTGGCCGGCCGGATCGTGCGGCGCCTCGGCACCCGGCCGACCCTGTGGGGATCCTTCGCCGTCGCCACCGCCGGCCTGCCGCTGCTGCTGGGGTCGAGCTTCGCCGCGCTGCTCACCGGCCTCGGCCTGGTCGCGGTCGGCACCTTCTTCGCGCAGGCGACCGCCACGGGCTTCGTCGTCCGTGCCGCCACGACCGATCGCGGCGCGGCGAGCGGCCTCTACCTCGCCAGCTACTTCCTGGGCGGCCTCGTCGGCAGCGCCGTGCTGGGACCGGTTTTCGACCGCTGGGGCTGGACGGCCTGCGTGGTCGGGATCGGCCTGTCGATGGTGCTGGGCGCAGTGCTGACCCTGCGCCTGCGCATGGAAGAGCCGGCGTCGGACACGCTATCGTCGTCGCGGACGACGGCCGCATGAGCCGCATCGTCCGAGTCACGTCGGAGCATCGGAGTTGTCATGGTGAAACGTCTCAGCGACTTGCCCGAAGCCGAGGCCAGTCACCTTCGGCGCATCGCATGTCCGACCTATGACGACACACCGGCGCTCGGCGGCAAGCCGCTGAAGGAGCGGCGCGTCGCCCTGATTTCGACGGCGGGCCTGCACAGGCGCGGCGACCGGCCGTTCCGTCCCGGCGACGGCAGCTATCGCGTCATCCCGGCGGAGACGCCGGCGCGCGACCTCGTCATGAGCCACATCTCGGTGAACTTCGACCGAACCGGCTTCCAGCAGGATCACAACGTCGTCTTCCCGATCGACCGGCTGCGCGAGCTGGTGGCCGAGGGCGTCGTGGGCTCGATGGCGGCGGTGCACTACTCGTTCATGGGCGCCTTCCCTCCCGAGGCGGCCGAGCCGCATGCGGAGCACCTGGCGGGACTCTTGAAGCAGGACGCCGTCGACGGCGCCCTCCTCGTCCCGGTTTGACCCGCCTGCACGCGCGCCGTCGGCGCGCTGGGCCACTTCCTCGAGCGACAGGGCATTCCCACCACCGGCATCAGCCTGGTGCGCGAGCACACGGAGACGATCCGGCCGCCCCGCGCCTTGTGGGTCACGTTCGAGTTGGGACGCCCGCTCGGCGTGCCCGACGATCCCGACTTCCAGCGGCGCGTGCTGCGCGCCACGGCCGAGCTTCTCGAGCGCACCGACGGGCCACTGATCGCGGACCATCCCGAGGAGGTGACGGGCGAGACCGACCTCACCGGCTGGGCCTGTCCGATCGCTCTCGCGCCGGCTTCCGTCGACAGTCTCGACGCCGAGATCGACCGGTTGGCGACCTGGCACGACAAGTCCGTCGCCAGGGTGGGGCGCACGACGGTGGGCGTCTCGGGGCTCGACATGCCGGCCGCCGGGCGGCTGCTGTCGCAGGCCCTCGAAGGACCGCTGCCGCCGGCGCAGGCCCTCAAGGAAGCAGTCGACGATCTACGGGCGTACTATCTCGAAGCCGCCTCGGCCTTCCCCGATCCGGGGACGCCCGCCTCGCGCAAGGCCTGGCTGTGGGAGGAGACGCGGTTCGCCCGCGCGCTGCTCGAGCTGCAGCCCAGGCTCGCGGCGAGCGAGGATCCGCAGCACAGAATCCTGGCCAATCTCACGCTGATTCCCGCCAGCGAGCGTCACCGGCTGGCGACGGGCTAGTCGGGCTCCGACCCGGTGATGAGGCGCGCGCCGGACTGGAAGGTTGCGTAGGACCAGATCCAGTCGAGCATGACGATCGCGCGGTTCCTGAAGCCGATCAGGAACGAGACGTGGACCAGGCCCCACATCAGCCAGGCGAGCGTGCCGTCGAGCCGCAGCCAGCCGAAGTCGGCGACGGCGGAGCGGCGGCCGATGGTGGCCATCGTGCCGAAGTCACGATAGCGGAACGGCGGCGGGGCCGGCTTGCCGGCGAGACGTGCGCGCAGCACGCGCGCGACATAGGCGCCCTGCTGCTTGGCGACCGGCGCGAGGCCGGGCAGCGGCTTGCCGTCCACCCCGGCCGCGCTCGCGGTGTCGCCGACGACGAAGATCTCGGGATGGCCGGGCACGGTGAGGTCGGGGCCCACGGACACGCGGCCGATGCGGTCCTTCTCGACCCCCAGCCAATGCCCGGCCGCCGAGGCCGCGACACCAGCGGCCCAGACGATGGTCGCGGCCGGCACGTGCTCCTGGCCGATCGTGACGCCGCTCTCGTCGCAGTTCGTGACCGGCGCGCCCAGCCTGACCTCGACATGCAGGCGTTGCAGCGCCCGTTGCGCCGCAGCGCTCAACACCGGCGGGAAGGCCGCCAGTACGCGCGGGCCGGCCTCGACCAGCACGACGCGCGCATCGCGCGGATCGATGGTGCGGAAGTCGTGCCGCAGCGCCACATGCGCCAACTCGGCGATGGCGCCGGCCATCTCGACACCGGTCGGGCCGGCCCCGATCACCACGAAGGTCAGCAGGCGGCGGCGGACCTCAGTGTCGGTGGCCGCCTCGGCGTGCTCGAAGGCGGTCAGGATGCGTCGTCGTATGCTGGTGGCGTCGTCGATCTTCTTGAGACCGGGCGCCACGCGCTCCCACTCGTCGTGGCCGAAATAGGCATGACGCGAGCCGGTCGCCAGTACGAGCTGATCGTAGGCGAGCTCGCGTTCATCGAGCCGCACGACGCGACGCTCGCTGTCGACGCCGGTCACCTTGCCCAGCACGACGCGGACGTTGGCGGCGCGGCGCAGGATGGCGCGGATCGGCGAGGCGATCTGCGCCGGCGACAGGCCGGCGGTCGCCACCTGGTAGAGCAGCGGCTGGAAGAGGTGGTAGTTCCGCCGGTCGATGACGGTGACGTCGGCATCGACGCCGGAGAGCGCGTGCGCCACGCTCAGCCCGCCGAAGCCCGCGCCGACGATGACGATGCGCGGCCGGGCCATGGCGGGACTCCTCTGGTTAGGCGCGTCCGAACAGGTTGAACGCGATGATGCGGTCGACCGACAATGTGCCGGGTCCACGCGTCAGGACATAGGCGAGAATCGAGGCCCACATCAGGTGCTCGGGCCAGTTGCCGGGATAGACCAGGAACTGGATGGTGAGCGTCATCGCCAGCAGCGCCGCCGCACCCAGCCGGGCGAAGAGGCCGAGGACCAGCAGGACGGGCGCGCTCAGCTCGACGGCGGTGCCCATATAGGCCGCGATCTCCGGCGGCAACAGCGGCAGGCGGTATTCCTCGCGGAACAAATCGACGGCGGTGTCGAAGCTCTCGGCCTTGTTCATGCCGGAGCGGAAGAAGGTGGCGCCGACGGCGACGCGCATGCCGAGCTCGAGCAGCGACAGGGGGAAGCGGGCACCGGCGGCGCGGAGGGCCGCGAGGCGCGAGACGATGGGACGGCGTCCCTCGACGCCGCAAGCGAACGTGTCGGTCGTCATGGTGATCTCCTCGTAGAATGGTTCGGCCGCCGCTTCCGGCATCGTCCGGCATTCCCGGACGAGCCGACGCGTAGAGTTGGGGCGGGGAAGCGCCGGCTGGTGTGCCGGATGCGACGGCCGATGGGTGTCAGCTCTTGGCGGCCGTCAGCCTGCCGCCGACGATCTTCTCGCAGGTACCCTTCGGCACGCCGACCCAGGCGCTGGCCTCGGCGTCCTTCTTCGAGGTGCCGGCGCAGGACGAGGTCGCGGTCTGGCAGTCGTTCTTGCCGGCCTTGGCGACGCCGTAGCACTTCTCGACGTTACCCTGGGCCTGGGCGGCCGCGCCGAGCAGCAGCGCGGTGCTGAGGGCGGCGGCGATGGTGAGTGTGGTCTTCATGGCGAAAGCTCCTTCGGTATGGTGTCCCTTTCGGGTGGTCGCACCATGCCGGGAGCCCCTTCGCGCCTGAAATATCGAGTCCCTATGGGATCGATGCGCGACCGCTATCGGCTACAGCACCATCTGCGTCTGCGTCACGACGGCCACCAGCTTGCCTTCGGCGGTGGTGATACGCGTCGTCCAGACCATGGTGCGGCGTCCGCGATGGACCGGCGTCGTCTCTCCGATCACCGTGGTGCCGATCGGCGCCGGCCCGACGAAGTTGGTCTTGCTTTCGATCGTGGTCGTGCCTTTGCCCTCGGGCAGGTTCAGCACGGTGGCGGCGGCGCCCAGCGTGTCGGCGAAGGCCATGACCGCGCCACCGTGCAGGATGTCGGGCCGCGTGCAGAGCTCCTTGCGGACGACCATCTCGGCCTTCACCAGGGTCTCGCTCGCGGCGGTGAACTTCAGCCCCAGCACTTCGGCGAAGGGCAGCTTGACCTCGTTCAGGAGCTGAAGCTTGTCCATGGCTCGTTTCCTCTAGGCAGCGGCGGCGATCTTGCGCAGGCCGAGATACTCCAGGATCGCGAGATCTGCCACGACCAGGGCGATGACGACGATGCCCGCGATCCCGGCCGTGGTCCATGAGGCCGGCAGCATCAGCAGCACGACGCTGATCGCGACCCAGGACGCGTCGAGGGCGAAGATCGCGCGCGCCCAGCCGACCGGCATCGCTGGCCGCGAGGCGACCCAGGCGCACAGTGCGCCGAAGACCACGAAGCCGAGACCGAGCAGTTCGAACAGGATGGCGAGGTCGAGACCCAGGACCTCGACCGGCGCCTGTGTCGCCAAGCGGGCGAACGGGCCCGCGAAGGCGGCGAGCACCGCGCCGGAGCCGACGGAGAGCACGGCATTGGCCCAGAGGGTGCGGCGGAGCAGGCGATCGGAAGATGCGTTCATCATGTCCTCCTTCGTGTTGCGGACGCCCCGGAGATCGCATCCTGTCGCCGGTCCCTCAATTACCGAGGAGGTAATCGGCGGCCCGGCGGCGCGGTGCTAGGTTCCGTGGCATGAGCATGACCAGCACCACGCCCCAGCCCGACCTGTTCGGCCCCATGCTGCGCACCTGGCGCCGGCGCCGCGGCGCCAGCCAGCTCTCGCTGGCGCTGCAGTCCGGCGTCTCGCAGCGCCATGTCAGCTTCCTCGAGTCGGGCCGCGCCAAGCCCAGCCGCGAGATGGTGGTGCAGCTCTCGACCGCCCTCGACGTGCCGCTGCGCCAGCGCAACGCCATGCTGCTGGCCGCGGGCTTCGCGCCGGTTTATCGCGAGAGCAGCCTCGCCTCGCCCGAGCTCGCGCCGGTGCGCCGGGCAATCGACCACATGCTGAAGCAGCAGGAGCCCTACCCGGCCGTCGTGATCGACCGGTTGTGGAACCTGCTGCAGGCCAACGAGGCGGCGCAGGCCTTCACCGTGTTCCTGTTCGGCGGACCGCCGCCTCCGCCGCCCGCCGGCAAGGCGCCCAACCTGCTGCGCTGGCTGCTCGATCCCACGGCGCTGCGGCCGAAGATCGCCAACTGGGAGGAGGTGGCGCGCTATCTCATCTCGACCACCTACGCGGAGATCCTGGCAGCCGGCGGCGAGCCCAAGGCGCTCGGCTTCATCGAGGAGATCATGGCCTATCCCGACGTGCCGGCCTCCTTCCGCAAGTTGCGCTTCGAGGACAGGCCGGCGCCGATGCTGACGGTCGACTATCTCGTCGGCGGCAAGGCGCTGTCGGTGTTCACGACCATCGCGACCCTCGGCACGCCGCAGGACATCACCCTGCAAGAGGTCCGCATCGAGTGCTTCTTCCCGGCCGACGAGCGCAGCGACGCGCTGTTCAAGAGCCTGGCGGCAAGACGCTGACCGACATGGCGAAGCGCCGCGACGCGCCAGCGGCGATCGACACAATGCCGGGCTTGTCGGCCAGCTCGCCGTCGAAGCCCTGCGGACTCGCATGGCCCTGCCACGGCTCGATGCAGACGTAGCCCGCGCCGGGCAAAGTCCAGATGCCGAGATGGGGCATGCCGTCGAAATCGACGCGCAGCCGCCGGCCGTAGGTCAGACTGCGGCTCTGCAGCCGGTCGAAGACCAGGGCGCCATCCCTGAAGAGGTCGTCGTGCAGCGCCAGCCGGCGGCCCTGCACCGGCGTCGGGTACGTCGCCGCGCTCAACAGCCCATCGACCGGCCGCCGCACGGGCGCGGGCTCTTCGCGGTCGAAGACGATGTCGTGCGCTGCACGCGGCCTGCCGTAGGGCAAGGGCCAGCGCAGCGCGGGATGGAATCCGAACGAGGCGGGCATCGTTGCCTTGCCCACATTGCCGACCTCGGCCGCCATCTCGAGGGTGCCGGCGCGAACCGCGTAGGTCACGTCGAGGCGGAACTCGAAAGGATAGTGCTTCCGTGTCGCCTCGCTCGCTTCCAGGCGCCAGGTGCAGCGCACCGGCTCGGACGACACCAGCGCGAACGTCGAGGTCCGGGCGAAGCCGTGACGGCCGATCTCGTAGGCCTTGCCGGCGACATTGAGACGGTTGCCCTTCACTTCGCCCACGATGGGAAAGAGCAGCGGCGAACGGCCGGCCCAGACGGCGGGGTTGCCATCCCACAGCAGATCGAGACCGTCCGCATCCTGCAGGCGCACCAGTTCGGCTCCCTTTGAAGAGATTTCAGCCGAGAGCGTGCCGTCCGAGATCGAGACGTGATCGGTCATGCCCCATCATACCGTCTCGTGCACGGCACGCACCGCATCCTCGATCTTCGGCAGATACCGGACCTTCGGCCGGCCGGCGCCGGCCCGCAGCAGGGCGTGCCGCACGGGCGCGATGGCGCCCGTCACGTAGACGCGCACGCCGTGCCGCGCCGCCTTGCGGCCGATGCCGGCGATGACGTTGGCGGCCGTCGAGTCGATGAACGGGACGGCGGCGAGATCGATGACGAAGGCCTTGCGCCGGTCCGCGATGCGGTCGAGCACGGTCCCCACGGTCGAGGCAGTGCCGAAGAAGAATGCGCCGGAGAGGCGATAGACGACGATGTCGGGATCCGCTGTGAGCTCCGGCGCGAAGGGCGGCAGACGCTGCTCCTCGACCGCCGCCGTGCCGGTCATGCGATGGATGAACAGCACGGCGCCCAAGGCGGAGCCCACGACGATGCCCTCGGTCAGGTCGCGGAAGACGGTGAGCAGGAAGGTGGCCAGCAGCACGACCGCATCGCCGCGCGAGGAGCGCAGCAGGGTCGCGAACTCGTGCTTCTCCGCCATGTTCCAGGCGACCACGGCCAGCACGCCGGCCAAAGCCGCGAGAGGGATGTAGGCGGCGAGCGGCGCGGCCAGCAGCATGAAGACGAGCAGGAAGACCGAGTGCAGCATCCCGGCGACCGGCCCGCGCGCACCGGCGCGGACGTTGGTCGCGGTACGGGCGATCGTGCCGGTCGCGGGGATGCCGCCGAACAAGGCGGCGCCGATGTTCGCGACGCCCTGCGCCACCAGCTCGACGTTGGAGCGGTGGCGGCGGCCGGTCATGCCGTCGGCCACGACGGCCGAGAGCAGCGATTCGATGGCGCCCAGGAGCGCGAAGGCCACGGCATCGGGCAGCACCGCCTCGATCTTCGCCAGCGAGACGTCGGGCAGGCCGGGCATCGGCAGCAGCGAAGGAATACCGCCGAACCGGCTGCCGATGGTCTCGACCGGCAGTCCGAGCACGAAGGTGGCGAGCGACGCGGCCGCCACCGCGAGCAGCATGCCGGGCCAGTGCGGTCGGAGGTGCTTCAGGCCGGCGATGCCGCCGATCGTCAGCAGCGCCAGCGCCACCGAGGCGGCGTTCACGGTGCCCCAGGCTTCGGCCAGAACCTCGATCTTCGCCATGAACTCGCCAGGCTCGCGGCCCGCGAGCGTGAGGCCGAACAGATCCCTCAGCTGGCTCGCCAGGATGATGACGGCGATGCCGGCGGTGAAACCCACCGTCACCGGATAGGGGATGAACTTGATGAAGGTGCCGAGCCTGAAAGCGCCAGCCGCCATCAGGAACAGGCCCGCCATGAAGGTGGCGAGCACCGTGCCCTCGATGCCGTGACGGGCCACGCAGGCCGCCACCAGGACGATGAACGCGCCGGCCGGACCGCCCACCTGGAAGCGGCTGCCGCCCAAGGCGGAAATGAGAAACCCGCCGACGATCGCCGTGTAGAGCCCGCGCTCAGGCGTCGTGCCCGAGGCGATGGCGATCGCCATCGAAAGCGGCAGCGCCACGACCGCCACTGTGAGCCCGGCGATCGCATCCGCCCGCAGCCCCGCGAACCCGTAGCCCTCCCGCAGCACCGTGACGAGCTTGGGCGCGAAAAGCGCGGTGGGCGGAACGTCCGAGGTCATTTAACTCAATCTTTGTGTTTAATATAGGCAGCCTATCCTTCGCCCTCTCCGCACACAAGTTCCGGACCGTCGAGCACGCCGGTCGTGTTGTCTGACAACTTGGTCGCGTCCTGCGACGCTCCCATGCGATAGTCGCAGTCGAGAGGTTCCGGCCGCAGAGCCACCCAACGGGAACCTCCGGAGGAACGACATGAAACGCAGAATGCTGGTGGGCGGCATCGCCGCCTCGACACTCGCCGCACCCTTCATCGTCAACGCCCAGGCGCCGCTCACGCTGAACGGCGCGGTACAGTTCAACGACGATCACGCCTTCAACAAGACGCTGCTCAGGTTCGAGGAGCTCGTGAAGAAGTACTACGGCAAGCCGATCAACTTCACGCTGCACCGCAATTCGTCGCTCGGCCTCGAGAAGCAGTATTTCGAGTACATGGCGCAGGGCAAGGCGGTGGACTACGGCATCGTCTCGCCGGCCCACATGTCGACCTTCTCCAAGGCCGCACCCTTCATCGACGCGCCGTTCCTGTTCAAGGACCTGGCGCAGTGGAACAAGGTGCTCGAACTCGACCTGCTGAAGCCGGTGGCCGACGAGATCGCGCAGAAGGCCGACGTCATGCTGATCGGCTACGCCGGCGGCGGCGTGCGCAACATCTTCATCAACAAGCCGATGAGCACGCTGGCCGAGATCAAGGGGCTCAAGGTCCGCGTCCAGGGCGCGCCGATCTGGTCCAAGACCTTCGCCGCGGCCGGCATGTCGCCGACCGTCATCGCCTACAACGAGGTCTACAACGCCATCCAGAACAACGTGATCTCGGCCGGCGAGAACGAGGCGGCCGGTGTCGAGACCATGAAATTCTACGAGGTGGCGCCCAACCTCGCGATGACCGAGCACGCCATCACCATCCGGCCGATCTGCTTCTCCATGAAGACGTTCAAGACCCTGCCCAAGGATTTGCAGGACGCCATCGTCAAGGCGGGCAAGGAAGCCGGCGCCTACGGCCGCCAGGTCGAGAGCTCGGAGGACAGCCAGAAACTCGAGGCGCTCGAGAAGGCCGGCAAGCTGAAGCGCATCCCCTTCAAGGACCGCGCGGAGATGAAGAAGCTGGTCGACCCGGTGATGACGTCCTACGCCAAGGAGATCGGCGCCGACGGCATCTTCGCCAAGATCGTCGCCACCAACTAGCGCCCGCGCCCGCGGCGGAGCGTCCGGCGCTCCGCCGCCCCCTTTCCGAACGGATCCCATGTCCTCTTCCGCCTCGCCGCCGGGCGCGTGGCGCCGGTTCACGGCCGGCTACGCCCGGTTCCTGACCGCGCTGCTGGCTTTCTCCGTCGCCATCATCGTCATCCCCGTCACGCTGCAGATGGTGTCGCGCTACACCGCATTGATCCCGTCCTACATCTGGACCGAGGAGATGGCGCGCTTCCTCTTCATCTGGATGATCTTGATCGGCGCCATGATCGGCGTGCGGGAAGCCTCCCACTTCGAGGTCGACGTGTGGCCGACCCTGCCGCGGCGAGGCGAGGCTGCGGTGCGCATCGCCGCGCGTCTCGGCATCCTCGCCCTGGCACTGGTCTTCCTGTGGGGCGGAATCGAGTTCACGCGCTTCGCCTGGTACCGCACCTCCGAGCTGGCCGAGCTGCCGCTCTGGATGATCCATATCGCCTGGCCCACGGCGGCCGTGACCTGGATCGTCTTCCTCGGCGAGCAGTTCTACGACGAGGTCCGCATCCTCTTCGGCCGGAGCGCCTCGTGAGCGGCGCCCTGTTCTCGGCAGGCGAGGCCGCCTCGATCCTGTTCGGCGTGTTCTTCGTGCTGCTGGTGCTGCGCGTGCCGGTGGCCTTCGCACTCGGGCTGGCCTGCCTGCCGCTGTTCTACCTCGAGCCGCGCCTCGGCACGATGATGCTCGCGCAGGAGACCTTCAACGCCTACAACTCCTTCATCCTGCTGGCGGTGCCGTTCTTCCTGCTGACGGCGAACCTGATGAGCGTCGGCGGCATCACCGACCGGCTTGTCGCGCTGTCGCGCTCGATCGTCGGAAGCTGGCCGGGCTCGCTCGCCCAGATCAACGTCGTGCTGTCGGTGTTCTTCGCCGGCATCTCCGGCTCCTCGACCGCCGACGCGGCGAGCCAGAGCAAGATCTTCATCGATGCCCAGACGCGCGAGGGCTACGATCTCTCCTTCTCGATCGCCATCACCGCGGTCTCGGCGGTGCTGGCCGTCGTCATCCCGCCCTCGATCCTGATGATCGTATGGGGCGGCCTGATCTCGACCTCGATCGGCGCACTCTATCTCGCGGGCGTCGTGCCGGGCCTGCTGATCGCCGGCGCGCAGATGGCCACGGTGCACGTCTACGCCGTGAAGCGTGGCTATCCCACCTATCCGCGCTCGAGCTTCCGGCAGCTTCTCTGTGCAATCTGGGTGTCGATCCCGGCGCTGATGACGCCCGTCATCATCGTGGGCGGCATCCTCGCCGGCTGGTTCACCGCGACCGAGTCGGCGTGCGTGGCGGTGCTCTACTCGGCGGTACTCTCGATCTTCGTCTATCGTGAGATGGGCAGGAAGGAGCTCTACAAGGCCCTGGTCGACACCGGCAAACTCGCCTCGGTCGCGCTGTTCTGCATCGGCACGGCCTCCGCCTTCGGCTGGCTGCTGGCCTACTACAAGATCCCGCAGGAGCTGTTGGCCAACGTCAAGAGCTGGGGCCTGGGGCCGATCGGCGTCGGCTTCTTCATCGCCTTCGTGTTCCTGATGGTGGGCTGCTTCCTCGACGCCATACCGGCGATCATCATTGTCGGCACGGTACTGGAGCCGCTCGCCAAGTCGGTCAGCATGGACCCGGTGCACTTCGCGATCGTCTCCATCGTATCGCTGGCCTTCGGCCTGGTGACGCCGCCCTACGGGCTCTGCCTCATGATCTCCTGCGCCGTGGCCGGCGTGCCGCTGCGCTATGCGCTCAAGGACACGATCATCATGCTGGTGCCGATGATGGTGGTGCTGGCGGCGATGATCGTCTGGCCCGACATCGCCCTCTTCCTGCCGCGCCTGATCGCGCCGGAGCTCATGAAATAGTCAGAAGCCGCCCGCCAGTGAGCGTTCGCCCTGCTGCTGCCGGATGGCGTGGAAACCCTCGACCGTGCGGCCGATGATCTCGGCCACCGGCAGCACCTCGTGAATCAGGCCCACGGTCTGGCCGGCGAGCGCCAGCGAGGCCTCCATGTCGCCGCCAAAGTAGACGTCTTTCACGCTCTTGAAGACCGCGCGGTCGAACGAACCTTCGCGCTCGATCTCGGCGGTGCGTCGGGTCTTGAGGGCACGCACGCAGGGCGTCGACTTCCGATTCAGCATCACCGTCCCGGTATCGCTCGCATCGACGATCGCCTGCTTGTAGTTCGCATGTACCGGGCTCTCGGCCGAGCTCACGAAGCGCGTGCCCATCTGGATGCCCTCGGCTCCCAGTGCGAACGCCGCCGCCATGCCACGGCCGTCGCAGATGCCGCCGGCCGCAATGATCGGCACGTCGGTGCTTTCCCGTACCGCCTGCAGGAGAACGAGCGTGGAGACATCGTCGGGATTCTTGAAGCCGCCGCCCTCGCCGCCTTCGACGATCAGCCCGTCGACGCCCGCCTCCACCGCCTTCAGTGCCGACGAGAGGTTGGGGACCACGTGATAGACGGTGAGGCCGGCCGCTTTCAGCGTCGGCAGGAGCTTGGCCGGCGAGCCGGCCGAGGTGCTGACGAACTTGACGCCGGACTTCGCCACGAGATCGACGATCCGTGGCTCCCTGATGAAGAGCAGCGGCAGGTTCACGCCGAACGGCTTGTCGGTGAGTTCCTTCATCTTTGCGATCTCGGCCAAACAGGCATCGACCTCGCCGCTGGAGGTCTCGATGATGCCGAGGCCGCCGGCATTGGAGACCGCGGAGGCGAGCTGGCTGCGGGCGATCCAGCCCATTGGCGCCTGCACGATTGGATACTTCACGCCGGTATGGGCGAGGACGCGGTTCATGTCGAAGCCTTTCATGATCAGGGCATGTTGCGGGCGCGCTCCCAGGCGGCCGCGAAGTTCGGCGACGTATCGGGCCGGCAGGGCAGTGCGCGTTTGGGCGCGGGATCCTCGACGAAAGCGTCGCGCAGGCGTGCGGCGCAAGCGTCCTGCACCACGACGCCGTGTCCTTGCGCGCGGAACACCACGTTGCGCGCGTTGGACAGCGTCCTGGCGGCCTCGCGCGCCCAGGCGGGCGGGGTCAGCCAGTCGTAACCGCCGCTCAGCAGCAGGGTCGGTGCGGCCGACTTCACGGGCTCGCGCTCCACCGCAGGCGCTGCTGCGACACGCCATACCGGACAGAAGGACGGGGATTTGCTGGACTTGGCGTTCAGCCCGTAGACGCCGTTGCTTTCGATCGCCTTGCGGCGGGCCGCGCGATCGACCAGCGGCCAGGTCTCCCGGCACTCGATGCTGTTGTAGAGCCCGTCGAACTGCTGGGCATTCTGCTCGAGCAGACCGCCGTCGTTGGCCTCGAGATCTTCGGCGTAGAGCTTCAGCAGGCGCAGGTCGCCGCGCCGCGCCGCACCGGCAGTTTCGGGGATCGAGGCGACCTCGCCCTCGCGCATCATGTTGAGGAGCACCGTCAGCACCTTGGCGCCGTCGAGCCGCACGGCATGCGGCCCGTCGGGAAGGGTCAGAGTCATCTCGAGCGGCGCGCGCTCGGCACCCTCGATCAGGCCCTCGACGGTGGTACGCAGGTTGGGCTGGCGCTCGCGGCAGACGGGATCGGCGGCGCAGTCGGCGTAGAGCTGTTCGAAGGCGCGTCGAACGATCTCCGGCTCGTTCTGCTCGCCGTTGATCTGCGGCGGGTAGACACCGTCGAGCACGGCAGCGCGCACCAGCTCGGGATGGCGACGCATCACCTCGAGGCCCCAGCGCGTGCCGTAGGAGACGCCGTAGATGTTTATCTTCGTCTGGCCGAGCGCGGTGGCAAGGTCGGCCACGTCGTCGGCCAGAGCGGGCGTCGCATACATGGCGAGGTCGATCTTGCGCCGCTCCAGGTTTGCGCGGCAGCGGGCAAGGATGTCCCGCTCCTGCTGCTCGGTCACCGCCCGCCGCCGCGCCTTGCCCGGTTCGCTCTGTCGCGTGTCGAAGCAGTCGAGGTTGGGGCTGGACCCGCCCGCGCCGCGCTGGCTCAGGATCACGACGTCACGGCGGCGACGGATCGCGGCGGTCTCGTTCCACCAGTCACCCTCAGCGAGCGCGTCGGCGCCGGCGCTGGTGGCGATCAGCGGCGAATCGCCGGGACCACCCGACAGATAGACCAGCGGCTCGACGCCTGCCGTTCGCTTGGCCTTGAGGATGGCGACCTTGAGCCTGACCTCGCGACCCTGCGGCTGCTCGCGATTCTCGGGGACCACCAGCACGAAGCACTCGACCCGGTCGCCGCGCGGCGGCTTGTAGGGGCAGCGCTCCTTCTCCAGGCGCGGGGCGGCGTGGACGCTTCCTGCCAAAACGAGCAGGAAAGCTGCCACGGTCAGGAACCCTATGCGCGCCATGGACGTGTTGTGCCACATCGGCGCTTGTGGCGGCATGAAGTAATTCTATGGAAGGGATGAAGGCGAACGGCTTGCCACCGCCGGCCCGTCGCCTCACTTTGCCGCTCATGATCTCCTCCCGTTCCTACTGGACCGCCGTCTGGTGCGGCTTCCTCGTCCTCACAATCGGCCTCGGCGTCCGGCAGAGCTTCGGCATTTTCCTCAAGCCCGTCTCGGCGGAGCTGAATGTCGGCCGCGAGCTGTTCTCCTTCGGCACCGCCCTCTCGATGCTGCTGATGGGTGCCGTGGCGCCCTTCGCCGGCAGGCTCTGCGACCGTTTCGGCTCCGCACCCACCATCGCGGGCGGCGGCGTCCTGTACGTGCTGGGCATGGTCGTCACGGCGACGATGCACGACGGCTTCATGCTGGTACTGGGCAACGTACTGGTGGGCGTCGGTCTTTCGGCGGCGAGTTTCGGCCCGGTGCTGGGCGTGATCCTGCGCGTGGCGCCGCCGGCCAAGGTGGCGCTGGCGGTCGGCATCTGCTCGGCCGGCGGCTCGTTCGGCCAGTTCTTCATCGTACCTCTGGCAGCCGTGCTGCAGAACTACTTCGGCGACTGGCGCCCCACCATGTGGGCGCTGACGGCGATCGCAGTGCTGATGATCCTGCTGGCCGTCGGCCTGAACGACAGCAAGGAGATCGCGGCCAACCGCAAGGCGGGGGGTGGCAACCAGTCGACTGCCGAGGCGCTCTCCGAGGCCTTCGCGCAGAAGAGCTACGTCCTGCTGGTGGTCGGCTACTTCGTCTGCGGCTTCCACGTCGCCTTCGTGGGCGGCCACCTGCCGGCCTACATCTCCGACAAGGGAATCGGCCTCTCGCTGTTCGGCTACCAGCTCTCGCCGGCCGAGCTGGGCGGCTGGGCGATCGGCATGGTGGGCCTGTTCAACATCGCGGGCGCCATACTGTGGAGCTCGATGGGCGGCCGGTACAAGCGCAAGAATCTGCTGGCGCTGCTCTACCTGCTGCGCTCACTTGTCTTCCTGGGCTTCGTGCTGGCACCGCTGTCGGCCGCGTCGGTGCTGATCTTCTCCGCCGCGCTGGGCTTCCTGTGGTTGGGCACCGTTCCGCTCACCACGGCGCTGGTCGGCTTCATCTTCGGGCCGGTCCATCTCACGATGCTGAACGGCATCGTGTTCTTCGGACACCAGATCGGCAGCTTCTTCGGCGGCTGGGGCGGCGGACGCCTGTTCGACCTGCAGGGCAACTACGACCTGATGTGGTGGATCTCGATCGCGCTCGGCGTCATCTCCGCACTGCTTCACTGGCCGATCGTCGAGGAGAAGCTCGTGCGGCCCGATGCGCCGGTGGCGCAGCCGGCATGAGCGGAAGCTGGCAATCCCTGGTCCTCTGGGGCGTCGCCAGCCTCTTCGTGGCCGCGACGGCCGTGTCGTTCGTCCTGTGGGGACTGAACGGCCCGGCCTATCTTGTCGACCTGATCGCAGCCTACTGCTTCTGAGCTAGAGTACGAACTTCGAGAGGTCGCCCTTCTTGGCGAGCTCGCTCACGTGGGACTGCACATAGGCGGCATCGATCTCGATCTTCGTGCCCGGCTTGTCCGATGCCGCGAAGCTGATCTCCTCGAGCAGCTTCTCCATCACCGTGTGCAGGCGGCGGGCGCCGATGTTCTCGACCGTCTCGTTGATGTCGGCCGACAGGCGCGCCAGCTCATCGATCGCATCGGGCCTGAACTCGAGCTCGACCTTCTCGGTCGCCAGAAGCGCCTTGTACTGCTTCACCAGGCTCGCCTCGGGCTCCGTCAGGATGCGGCGGAAATCCTCCTGGCTGAGCGAGGCCAGGCTGACGCGGATCGGCAGGCGGCCCTGCAGCTCCGGCAGCATGTCCGAGGGCTTGGCCAGGTGGAACGCGCCGGAGCAGATGAACAGCACATGGTCGGTCTTCACCGGCCCGTGCTTGGTGTTGACGGTGGTGCCCTCGATCAACGGCAGCAGATCGCGCTGCACGCCTTCGCGGCTGACGTCGCCACCGCCCCGGAACTCTGAACGCGCCGTGATCTTGTCGATCTCGTCGATGAAGACGATGCCGTTCTGCTCGACCATCTCGCGCGCGTCGCGGACGACGCGCTCCTGATCCAGCAGCTTGTCGCTCTCCTCGCGCATAAGGGTCTCGTGGCTCTCGGCCACGGTCATCTTGCGCTTCCTGGTGCGCCCACCGAACGCCTTGCCCAGCATGTCGCCGATGTTGATCATGCCGACGGACGCGCCGGGCTGGCCGGGCACCTCGAACTGCATCGGCGTGCCGGAGTCGGCCACCTCGATCTCGACCTCGCGAGCATTCAGCTCGCCGGCGCGCAGCTTGTGGCGGAAGCGCAGCCGTGTCTCCTCGCTGGCATTGGGCCCGCAGAGCGCGTCGATCACGCGGTCCTCGGCGGCGAGCTCGGCCTTGGCGCGCACGTCCTTGCGGAGCTTCTCCTTGGCCATCTCGAGCGCCGCTTCCATGAGGTCGCGCGCGATCTGCTCGACGTCGCGGCCGACATAGCCGACCTCGGTGAACTTGGTGGCCTCGACCTTGAGGAAGGGCGCGTTGGCGAGCCTGGCCAGGCGGCGCGCGATCTCGGTCTTGCCGCAGCCGGTCGGCCCGATCATCAGGATGTTCTTCGGCAGCACCTCCTCGCGCAGTCCCTCGGGGAGCTGCAGGCGGCGCCAGCGGTTGCGCAACGCGATCGCCACGGCGCGCTTGGCATCCTGCTGGCCGACGATGTGCTTGTCGAGTTCGGAGACGATCTCGCGGGGGGAGAAGTCGTTGCCCATGCTCAGAGTTTTTCGATGATCAGGTTGTGGTTGGTGTAGACACAGATGTCGGCCGCGATCTTCATCGCCTTGCGGGCGATCGCCTCGGCGTCGAGGCCGTCGACGTCGATCAGTGCGCGCGCGGCAGACAGCGCGTAGTTGCCGCCCGAGCCGATGGCGATGATGCCGCCCTCCGGCTCCAGCACGTCGCCCGTTCCCGACAGCAGCAGCGAAACGTCCTTATCGGCTACGGCCATCATCGCCTCGAGCCGGCGCAGATAGCGGTCGGTGCGCCAGTCCTTGGCGAGCTCGATGGCAGCGCGCAGGAGTTGGCCGGGATGGCGTTCCAGCTTCGCTTCCAGCCGCTCGAAGAGCGTGAAAGCATCGGCAGTGGCGCCGGCGAACCCGGCGACGATCTGGCCGTTGCCGAGACGGCGGACCTTCTTCGCGTTGCCCTTGACGATGGTCTGGCCCATCGAGACCTGGCCGTCCCCGGCCATGACGACCTGGCCGCCCTTGCGCACGGAGAGGATGGTCGTGGCATGCCAGCCGGGACCGCCGGAACTGTCAGATTGTGCGGGAAACATCGGACCTAAATAAGCATTCGGAGCGGCAAATCAATCGCCACCTCGGGCCCGCACGGCCCGTGCTAACGTCGGCCCATGAGTGATCCCGTCATCGTCATTGGCGCTGGCATCGTCGGCGCCGCCACCGCCCGCGCCCTGCAGCGTGCCGGCCACAGCGTCACCCTGGTCGACAGCGCCGAGCCCGGCAACGCGACCTCGTTCGGCAATGCCGGTTTCCTGTCGCTCGACAGCCTGATCCCGCTCGCCCGGCCGGCGACCCTGAAGAAGATCCCGCAGATGCTGATGGACAAGACGGGTCCGCTCACCCTGCACCGGCCGAGCATTCCGGCGCTACTGCCGTGGATGGCGCGCTTCGCGCTGGCGGCGATGAACCCGGCCGAGGTGCAGAAGGGCAAGGATTCGTTCAAACCGCTGATGCTCGAGGCCGACATCGCCTGGAAGGCCGAGATTCAGGCCTCGGGGCTCGGCGAGCTGTTCCAGACCCGCGGCGCGCTCTACGTCTACGAGAGCGAGGCCTCGTTCCAGGGTACCGACGAGATGCGCGGCCTGCAGGCCGGCAAGGGCACCGAGTTCGAGATCGTCGACGGCAACCGCGCGCGTGAGATCGCGCCGGGTCTCGGCAGCTCCATCGTGCGCGGTATCTACTATCCGAAGGGGTCGCACACCATCAATCCGCACAGGGTCGTCACGATCCTGGCCGAGCGCTTCGCCGCCGAGGGCGGCACGATCCTGCGCGGCCGCGTGCGCGGCTTCGTTCGCGACGGCGACCGCGTGACCTCGGTGCGGCTGACCGACAGCGAGCTGCCGGCCAAAGCCGTGGTGATCGCCGCAGGGCGCGCCTCCGGTGAACTGACACGGCTCCTCGGCTTCAACGCGCCGCTTGTGGCCGAGCGCGGGTATCATGTGATGCTGGCGCCGGACAATGTGCGCTTCGACCTGCCGGTCAGCCCGCCCGACCGCGGCCTGTTCTTCACGCCGATGCAGGAAGGCGTGCGGCTCGCCGGCACGGTCGAGCTCGCCGCGCCGCACCAGCCCCCGTCCTGGCCGCGCGCCGATCTCCTGGTGAAGCACTTCAAGGACATCTTCCCCGGCGCCGGCGGCGAGGAGCGCAGCCGCTGGATCGGCGAGCGCCCGACCCTGCCCGACTACCGGCCGGCGATCGGTCGCGCCCCGCGGCTGGCCAACGTCTACTGCGGCTACGGCCACCAGCACCTCGGCCTGACGCTCGCCACGGCGACCGGCCGCCTGATCGCGCGACAGATGGAGGGCGAGCCGCTGCCTGCCGCACTCGCCGCCTGCGATCCCGGCCGCTTCGGCTAGCCGCCATTCACGGCTCGAGCGGTCGCCGCACGGCAAGCCCTCGTTAGACGGACCTCCCAAGCACCATCACCGAGCGGGCCGTCGCAACCCGGTTCGCGACGAACTCCCAGTCCCGGACGAAGAACTCATTCGACTGGGTCCATTTGCCGTTGGTAAAGGCAAGCTCGTTGGGCGAGCGCTGCAGCACACGCGTGAACGGATCGTAGTAGGCTCGCTCGAAGCCACAGTCCCCAAACAGCTTCAGGATGCCAGGTGTTGTGCCTTCGAGCGCGATCACCTTGAGCGACGGCGTGGTCATCATCGCTCGCGCGCCGCTGAGAACCTGCTCCTCGTAGTCTTCGACGTCGAGCTTGATCATCGCGGGTTGCTCGTCGCCCAGCAGGCTGTCCAACGTCTTCTGTCGAACGCTGCGCACGTCGTCTCCGGGCGCGTCGACGACCATGTTCGCTGCGCCGCGTCCGATGGTGAAAAGGACCGTTCCCTCGCTCGGCCCCAGAGCGACCAGATGGACACGCACCAGCTCCTGCAGTCCGTTGACCTCGACATTGCGCTGAAGATCGCGGCCGGTGTCAGCGTCGGCCTCGATGGCGATGGAGCGTGCGCCACACACACGGGAAGCGAGCACCGAGTAGCTGCCGACGTTGGCACCGGCGTCCACGAACAAGTCCCCTTTGCGCAGGAAGTGCAGTGCGAGTCCCATGCTCATGAATTCGTGCAGGCCAAAGTAGAGATTGCCGGTCGCGCCCGTCATGCCGCGACGAACGACCAGGCGACAATCCTCGATCCACGGAATCTCGATGTCGCCGCCCAGGCGGCACTTCACCTGCCAGGTGAGGAACCGCGACCATGCGCTGAGCACGTGATCCCGGGTCAGGGGATGAGCCGCGAAGGAGCGGCCGATGTCGATCAACGATCTCATTCAGCCGCCATATTGCAGGAGCGTCTCGCCGTTCCGCCTGAGCCAGGCCTGCGGCGGCTCGATCGGGCCGTCGCAGAGCGCCCGGGCCAGCGCCCAGAAATGCGGACCGTGGTTCAGATGGGCGAGGTGGGCGACTTCGTGGGCGACCAGATAGTCCAGCACCTCGGGCGGGGCGAGCACCAGCCGCCAGGAGAAGGACATGGCACCGTCGGGGCCGCAGCTTCCCCAGCGCGAGCGCGTGTCGCGTACGGTGATGCGCTTGACGGTGCGTTCCGCACGTTGTGCCTTGGCATGGACCAGCGGCACGAGCTGCGTCTTGAGCTCGGACGTCAGCCAGTCCTTCAGCCGCCGCGGCAGGTGCTCAGCCCGGCCCGCGACGTGGATCTCGCCTTCTTCCCGCCAGACTGCGCCGCGGGCGTCGGGCCGATGGCGAATGCGGTGGTAGACTCCGAACAGCGGCACGTCAGCGCCATCGACGAACGGCCGTGACGGCGGCAGCCGCTTCAGGCGCGCGGCAATCCAGCCGGCCTGCGCTTCGGCGAAGCCCAGTGCCGTGCCACGCGCCATTCGCAGCGGCGCGGTCAGCACGATACGCCGGTTGGCCGGGTCGACGCGCAACGAGGCGCGGCGCGACCGCGCGTTGCGCACGAAAGTCACGGGCAGCGTATCGCCGGCATGAGCAATGGTCAGTTGCTCGGGCTCCGGCACCGCTTTAGGCAGAAGACGACTGAACCAGGACGACATATCCGATGGGGAACGACATGAGCGAGCAGCAGGCCCACAAGACCCTGAGCGACGCAGGCCGGAAGGTCCTGGCCGAGGTGCTCGGCGAATCCTATCTCGCCAGGCGCGACGCGACCAACAACGATTTCTGGGGCCCGGTCCGCGCCTTCTCCGAGGAGTTCGCCTACGCCTCGCTGTGGACCCGGGACGGGCTCGACCGCAAGCAGCGCAGCATGATCACCGTTGCCATGCTCTGCGCGCTGAACCGCCCTCACGAGCTCAGGATCCATCTCGTGGGCGCGCTCAACAACGGCTGCAGCAAGACCGAGTTGCGCGAGATCTTTACGCACGCCATCGCCTATTGCGGCTTCCCGGCCGCCATCGATGCTCTGCGCGTCGCCGAGGAAGTGCTGAAGGAGCAGGGGAAATTCTGACATGAGCCCCTCCGAAACGAACTTGGACCTCGCCCGGATCCGCGCCGAGACGCCAGGCTGCGCCCACGTCCTGCACCTCAATGCTGCCGGCTCCTCCCTGCCCAGCCGGCGCACGCTCGACGCCACACTGGGCCATTTGGAGCTGGAGGCCGAAATCGGCGGCTATGAAGCCGCTGACATGATGCGCGACACGCTGGACGGCTTCTACCCGTCGATCGCAAAGCTGATCGGTGCCGAGCCGGGCGAGATCGCCTATGTCGAGAACGCCACGCGCGCCTGGGACCTCGCCTTCTATTCGCTCGACTTCAAGCCCGGTGACCGCATCCTGACCTGCGTCAGCGAGTATTCGTCGAACTACATCTCCTACCTGCAGGTGGCGAAGAAGACCGGCGCAGATATCGTGGTCGTGCCCGACGACAAGCACGGCCAGATCGACCTCGCCGCGCTCGAGCGGGCGATCGACAAGCGCACGAAGCTGGTTTCGATCTCGCACATACCCACGCAGGGCGGCCTGGTGCAGCCGGCCGAGGCGGTCGGCAAGATCGTGAACGATGCGGGCGTCATGTACATTCTCGACGCCTGCCAGTCGGTCGGCATGATGCCGCTCGACGTGAAGAAGATCGGCTGCGACTTCCTTTCCGCGACGGGGCGCAAGTACATGCGCGGGCCGCGCGGCACCGGCTTCCTTTACGCCCGTACACGCAGCACCTCGCATATTGAGCCGATCTTCCTCGACAATCATGCCGCCCGCTGGACCGGCGACAACGAGTACACGGTGATCGGCGATGCCAAGCGCTTCGAGAACTGGGAGCGTTACTTCGCGGGAGTCATCGGCCTCAAGTCGGCCGCCGACCAGGCCAGCGAGTTCGGCATGGAGGCGGTCTGGGCGCGGCTGCGCGAACTGGCCGAGGGCTTGCGTGCGCGCCTGAAGCCCATGAAGGGCATCACCCTGACCGACCTCGGCACCACCAAGGGCGCGATCGTGACATTCGCCGCACACGGTGCCGACCACACCGCGCTCAAGATGGCGCTGCGGGTACAGGGCATCAACGTCTCGGTGTCGACGCAATTCTCCTCACGCCTCGATCTCAAGGGCCGTGGCCTGAAGGACGTGATGCGCGCCTCGGTGCATCTCTACAACACCGAGGCCGAGTTGGATCGCTTCGTGAAGGCGCTGGAGGTGGCCTACTCGGCCGCCTGAACGCCCGTCCCGATCGGACAGGACACGCCGGTGCCACCCAACCCGCAATAACCGCCGGGATTCTTGGCGAGATACTGCTGGTGATATTCCTCGGCGTAGAAGAATTCCGGCGCGTCGATGATCTCGGTCGTGATCGCGCCGTAGCCCTTCTTCGCCAGCTCCTTTTGGAACACGGCGCGCGAGGCATCGGCCTTCTGCTTCTGGTCGGCAGAGAAGGTGTAGATGCCGGAGCGGTACTGCGTGCCGACATCGTTGCCCTGGCGCATGCCCTGAGTCGGGTCGTGGCCCTCCCAGAAGACCCGCAGCAGCGCCTCGTAAGACGTCTTCTTCGGATCGAACCAAACCATCACCACCTCGTTGTGGCCGGTGTAGCCGGAGCAGACCTCCTCGTAGGTCGGGTTGGGCGACAGGCCGGCGGCGTAGCCGACCGCCGTGGAATAGACACCGGGTACATTCCAGAACATGCGCTCGGCGCCCCAGAAGCAGCCCAGACCGAACATCGCCTTCTCGAGGCCGGCCGGAAACGGCGCCTGGATGCGGTTGCCGTTGACGAAGTGCTCCACCGGCACGTCGAAGGCAGGCGCAGCTCGGCCCGGCAGCGCCCGGTCGGTGGTCGGCATCTCGGTTTTCTTGCGAAGAATTTGCCACATGGTGCGGCTCCACTTGCTTTCGCCCCGCATCAATATGGCCATACAATGCCGGCAAATCGAGGGGGAGGCTTTCGAATGCCGGTGTTTTTCGTCTGTGCCGGCCTGTTGGGGCTGCTTGCTGTCGCGCTGACGGTGAAGGTCGGGCTGATGCGGGGCGCCAAGAAGATCAACCTGGGCGACGGCGACGATCCCGAGATGCGCGCGGCGGTGCGGGCACACGGCAATCTGGTGGAGTATGCGCCGCTCGGTCTTCTGCTCATCTACATGGCAAGCGACTTCCACGGTTTCCGTGTTACCGCCGCCCTGTCGGTCGCCCTGCTGCTGTCGCGCGTGCTGCACGCCGGCGGCATGCTGGGCATGATCCCGAAGGGCCGCTTCCTGGGCACGATCGGGACGTGTCTGACCCTGGGCGTCGCCTCGATCCTGCTCGTGATCGATGGCCTCGGCCTGAAGCAGTACTGACGCACGGACGACGGCTGCGTCCATGGGCGAGCCCGTCACCATCCCGCTCTGGCTGTTCCTGCCGATCGCAGCTTTCGCCCTGTGGTCGCTGCTCGACCGATTGCTGATCCCGAGCGGGCGCTGGTTCCTCAGGCGGCGACTCAACCGGCTGATCGATCGGGTCAATCGCGGCCTCGCCGTCGAGATCAAGCCGTTCCAGCTCACCAAGCGACAGGTGCTGATCGATCGCCTGATCTACGATCCGCAGGTCGTGGCCGCCGCCAACGAGCACGCGCGCGCCAACAATGTGCCGCGCGAGGTCGCGATGACGGAAGTCCATCGCTACGCCCGCGAGATCGTCCCGACCTTCAACGCCTACGTCTATTTCCGCGTCGGCTACTCGATCGCCCGCGCCGTCGCGCGTTTTCTCTACCGCGTGCGCCTGGGCTACGCCGACGAACGCACCCTGGCAGGCGTGCCGGCGAACACGACAGTGGTGTTCGTCATGAACCACCGCAGCAACATGGACTACGTGCTGGTCGCGTTCCTCGCCGCAGAGCGCACCGCACTGTCCTACGCGGTCGGCGAATGGGCGCGCATCTGGCCGCTGCAGCAGCTCATCCGTTCGATGGGCGCCTACTTCGTGCGGCGCAATTCCAACAGCCCGATCTATCGTCGCGTGCTGGAACGCTACGTTCACATGGCGACCGAGGCCGGCGTCGCGCAGGCCATGTATCCCGAGGGCGGGCTGTCGCGCGACGGCCGGCTGCGCGAGCCCAAGCTCGGCCTGTTCGACTACATGCTGAAATCGTTCGACCCCGCGGGCGATCACGACATCGCCTTCGTTCCGGTGGCTCTCAACTACGACCGCGTGTTGGAGGATCGCACGCTGCTGCGCTCCCTGGACAAGGAAGCGCGGCGCCGCAGCGTCTGGTTCGCCGCGCGCACGGCGCTCGGTTTCTGGTTGGCCCAGCTCGGTCTGATGCTGCGTGGGCAGTGGTTCCGCTTCGGTTACGCCTGCGTGAATTTCGGCGGCATCGTCTCGGCGCGCGACTGGCTCGCCGCACACGGCGGCCCCGATGGCGGCGACCTGCGCGGCCTCGACAAGGACCGGCGCTTCGAGGTGATCGGTCGCCTCGCCGCGGATGTGATGGGCGAGGTCGCGCGGCTGGTGCCGGTGCTGCCGGTGTCGCTCATGGCGACGGTGCTGCTGGAGGCCGACGGGCCGCTCGACGAGCTCGAGCTCAAGGTCCGCGCCTCGGAGCTGATGGCGCATTTCGAAGGCCGCGGCGCCAAGCTCTACCTGCCGCGCGGCGATCGGGACTATGCCTTCCATGTCGGGCTGCGCATGCTGGCGCTACGGCGGCTGATCGAGGAGAGCGGCGAAGGCCTGTTCACGGCCGTCGCAACCGAGCGGCCGCTGCTGGCTTACTATGCCAACGCCATCGCCCATCTACGCGGGACATGATCAGCACGCTCTGGCGCATCGCCTACCAGGCCGGCGAGGGATATTTCACCAACCGGCTGTCGACCTCGGCCGCCGCGATGGCGTTCTACACCATGTTCGCGCTGGGCCCGATCATGATCTTCACGATCGCCATTGCCGAGCCGTTCGTCGGCCGACTGATGGCGCAGGAGGCGATCTTCGATGCTCTGGGCACGGTCGTGGCGCCGGAGCAGCTCCAGGGCATCCGGCGTTTCGCCTCCGAGGATCTCTTCAAGGGCGGCGGTATCGCCGCAATCGTGGGCGCCATGGTGCTGCTCTACACGGGCACGCGCGTCTTCGTCGAACTGGACGACGGCATCGATGCGATCTGGCGCAGCAGCTCGAGCCGGATCGTCCATCCGGTGCTCGCGGGCCTGAAGTCGCGACTTCTGGCGCTCCTCCTGATGGTCGTGCTGGGTGTGCTGTTGATCGCCGTCATCCTGGCCAGCGTGCTGGCCTCGGCCTATGCCGGCGCGCTGGCGCGCTTTCCGGTTCTGGGCGAGTGGATCGGGCCGGCGATGTCGGTGTTCACGCACTATGGACTGCTTTCGGCGTTCTTCACGCTGATTTACAAATGGCTGCCGACAGGCCACGTGCCGTGGCGCTATGCGCTGATCGGCGGCGTGGTCAACGCGCTGTTGTTCGCGGCCGGCAACCGCGCGCTGGTCTACTACTTCGAGGTGACCCAGCTTTCCTCGGCATTCGGTGCCACGGCGGGCTTCGCCGCCATCATGGTGTGGATGTACTGGACCTCGCTCACCATCCTGATCGGCGCCCAGGTCGGGCGCTCGACACGCGACGTGCTGATCGACAATCGCGCCAGAGAGATGGTCGAGGGTGACCTCTAGAACATAGTGGCTAGAACGCGGTCCGGCGGCTTGTGGCCGTCGGCGAAGGTCTTGATGTTGATCAGGACCTTCTCGCCCATTTCGATGCGGCCCTCGAGCGTAGCCGATCCCATGTGCGGCAGCAGCACGACGCGGTCGAGCTCGAGCAGCTTGGGGCTGACCTGCGGCTCGTGTTCATAGACGTCGAGGCCGGCGCCTGCCAGCTCGCCGGCCTTCAGCATGCGGATCAGCGCGTTCTCGTCGATCACCTCGCCGCGCGCGGTGTTCACGATGATCGCCGTCGGCTTCATCAGCTTGAGGCGACGCGCGGAGAGCAGGTGGAACGTCGCGGGGGTGTGCGGGCAGTTGACCGACACGATGTCCATGCGCGCCAGCATCTGGTCGAGGCTCTCCCAATAGGTCGCCTCGAGTTCGCGCTCGGTCTCGGCATGGACGCGCTTGCGGTTGTGATAGTGGATCGCCAGCCCGAAGCCCCGCGCGCGGCGCGCCAGTGCCTGCCCGATGCGGCCCATGCCGACGATGCCCATACGCTTGCCCTGCAGGCGCGCGCCAAGCATGGAGGTCGGGCTCCAGCCCGCCCACTTGCCGTTGCGCACCAGCCGCTCGCCCTCGCCCATGCGACGCGCCGTTGCCAGCACCAGCGCCATGGACATGTCGGCCGTGTCCTCGGTTAGCACGCCCGGCGTGTTCGTAACGGTGATGCCGCGCTGGCGCGCCGTGTCGAGATCGATGTGGTCGACGCCGGTGCCGAACGAGGCGATCAGCTTGAGCTTCGGGCCGGCCTGCGACAGGACGCGGCTGTCGATCCGGTCGGTGACGGTTGGCACGAGGACATCGGCCACTTTGACGGCCTCCACGAGCTGCGGCGTCGACAGGGGCTTGTCGTCGGCATTGAGGCGAGTGTCGAACAGCTCCATCAGGCGCGTCTCGATCGCGTCGGGCAGCTTCCGGGTGACGATCACCAACGGCTTTTTTTTGGAACTGGACGGCATATGGGTTTGTGACCGGCGCTTGCTCGTAAAGGGGACCAAGCCCGATTAGCAATTCCCCGCTCATTTTGTCCAGCAAACGGGTTCGCGGATGTTGGTGGCATAAAATCGCGCCTTTTCAAAGACTTGTCGCTCAAAGCGAATATTTCAGGTATATAGGCGGCGATGGGAATTCGAATGCCGGTCCTGCTTTGCATTGCCTGCCTGCTGCTGACGGCTTTTTCGATGCCTCAAATGGGCGGCAAGACAGCCGTTGCAGCCGACAAACCCAACAGCACCCAGCAGCGCAAGGGATCGGGCCTGCCGATCCCCCGGTTCGCATCGCTTAGGTCCGACGTGGTCAACGTCCGCACCGGCCCGGGCACCCGCTATCCCGTCGAATGGGAGTTCAAGCGCAAGGGGATGCCCGTCGAGATCGTCGCCGAGTACGAGAACTGGCGCAAAATCCGCGACTGGCAGGGCGCCGGCGGCTGGGTCCACCAGAGCTTGTTGACCGGCAAGCGGAGCTTCATCATTTCGTCCAGGGCGGCCAGCCTCTACAAGACCCCCGCTTCGGCGGCCGAGGTGGTCGCCAAGCTCGAGCCGGAGGTCATGGGCGAGATCCGCTCCTGCGCCGGCGACTGGTGCCGCGTCAAAGTGTCGGGCGTCAGCGGCTGGATCGAGCGATCGGGCATGTGGGGGGTCTACAAATCGGAGCCGATCAACTAGCCGTCGGCTGTATCGAACCGTAGAACGAGGGTCGCCGTGACCCACGACGTCAGTCTGAGTTATGCACGCTCCGAGCAAATGTCGCCCGCCGCTATGGCGCTGGCGGGATTGCTGCATGGGCTGGTGGCGCTGGCGCTCTTCTACATTTCGCCGCTGCGGCCGGTCGAGCATTTCGAGAACGCCATCAACATCACGATGGACGCCCCGGTGACGCCACCGACACCGGCGGAAGAACCGAAGCCGGAACAGCAGGCCATGGCGGCGCCGGTGCCGCCGCCTCCGGCGCCCGCTCCCCAGCCCTCCGGCCCACCCATCCGCCTCGGCCTGCCACCGCCGGCACCCACCACGACCGATCCGCGCGCCGCGCCGGGAGTCCAGTCCCCGGCCCAGCGTCCGATCGAGAGTCCGACTCCCGACCCCGTGCCGCAGGAAGCCCCGAAACAGGCAGAGCCCGAACCTCCGCCCCCGCAACAGCAGACGCTCGCGCAGCCGATCCCGCAGCCGCAGCCATCCCCACCGCCACCACCGGCGCCGGCACTCGAGCAGGCCCTGCCGCCGATCGACCTGCCGCCGCCGCCGGTAACGGAGCGCGACGTTCCGAAACCCGCACCTGCTCCCCGCCAGGCACCGCCCCCGCCTCAGCAGGTGCAGCGAGCGCCGCCCCCGCCGCCCCAACAGCGGCCGCAGCAGCCGCCGCCCCAGCAACAGCAGGGGCTTCGCCCCTCGCCGCTCGGCCAGGCCCCGCAGCAGCGGGCTCCGGTCGAGCGCCAGGCCGCGGCACAGCCGTCGAATCCGACGTTTCACAACCCTGCCGACAACTACGGCGCGAAGCGCGCTGCCGAGGAATATCTCTGGCAGGTCATGCGCCGAATCGCGCAGTTCCCTTACGTCCCGAAGAACACCTCGACGATCCGCGAAGAAGGCACGGTGCTGACGCGCGTGACCATCGCGCGCGACGGACGGCTGCTGAATGTCGCGCTCGAGCGATCGAGCGGACTGGCCTCACTAGACACCGGCGTCATCGAGACCATCCGCAAGGCCAGTCCCTACGCGCCGTTGCCGGCCGACATCGAGGGCGCCTCGCATACTTTCTTGCTGCCCGTCAGCTTCCGCTACAACGAAGTCCGCTGATCCGGCCCTGACCTCCGGGGTGGCCGCACCCGCGGCCGGGACGTAGTACAATCGCCCTCGTGACCGAGGTAGCCACCCTCCAGTCCCAGACCGGGCGCATGTCGCCGGGCGCCGTCGCGCTGGCGGTCGGCCTGCATGTCGCCGTCGCCAGCGTGCTGTGGTGGCTGGCGCCGCTCGACCGCGAGGACCACGCCGAAACGCCGATCATGGTGTCGGTCGATCCCCAGCCGCTCGGGGGCGGCGGTGCGACCCCCTCTTCGGGCGCCGGCGCCCCACCGGCCGAAGCGGTTGAGACCCCGTCGCCCGAGCCGCCGGCGGATCCCGTCCCGCAGGCCGCCGTGACGGAGCCCACTCCCGCCGCATTGCCGCAGGAGCGTCAGGCCGAGCTTCGACGCGATGCGACCGAACCGCCGGAACCCAGCGAGGAGGAAGCCGAAACGAAGTGGCAGACCGAGGCGTCTGCCTGGAAGCCTCACGTCACGTTCGAGCTTCCGCCGACCGACCCGCCGCCGCCCCCGACCTCGCGCGACATTCCGCGGCCACGACCGCAGCAGGCGAGACCGCCGGTGCAGCAACGGGCGCAGACCGCTTTCCCGCCGCGTGCCGTGCCGCCGCCGACCGCGCAGCCGGGCAATACCCAGGTCGCGGCAAGCACGCCGGGGCCGACGACCAGCGCCCTCGACTCGCTTTCCGGACACGGCGGAGAACGCAACGACTACCTGACGCGCGTCTTCCGGCACATCGAGCCGTTCCGCACCTATCCCGAGGCGGCACGCGCGAACCGCCAGCGCGGCCGCGTCGTGACACGCGTCACGATCAATCGCGCGGGCGAGCTGGTGGCGTTGAGCGTCGACCGGTCGAGCGGCTGGCCGCTGATCGACAATGCCGAGCTGGCCGCGATCCGCCGCGCCATGCCTTTGCCTCCGCCACCGGCCGGCATGCCGGGCGATCCGCTCGTGCTGATCCTGCCGATGACCTACAACTACGACGGACGCTGAGGCTCAGGCGAAATCCCCGGCAAGTGCCTCGCGCACGGCCGCCGGCATCACGGCCATGTGCCCGTAGTTCGCGTGATCGAAGCCGACCACGACGTCACCTGCGCCGCCGCGGAACGCCGCAACCTGCGCGGAGGTGAAGGGGAAGCGGATGAACTGCACCGACGAAGCCTTGCCGTCGTCGCGCGAACGCTCTTGGTCCTCTTCGGCGACACCGCGGACGACTTCGCCGCCGACGCGGACAAAGGCCTTGTGCTCGACGCCGCCCAATGTCGCCAGCACGCGCGCGCGGCGGATCGGATCGTCGATCTCGAACATCACGGTCGCGACCAGCTCGGCGCCCGTCGGGATGAGCGGATTGTAGGCGGCGAGCTCGTCCGCGAGCTGCTCGGCGCCGCCCTTCTCGATGAAGAGCATTTCCTGGATCTGATGCAGCATCGTGTCGAAGCACTCGAAATAGAAGGTCGCGAACGGACCGACCTCGAGCCGGCGGTTCTTCTTGATCTCGGAGATCCGCTTGCGGCGCTCGGCGCGCTGGCCGGCATACTCGGCGAGCGGGACGATGTGGGAGGCGTCGATCTTGCGTGGCGTCATGGGTTCTCTAGGGGTCGTTGTTCGTGAGGCCGTAGGCGCGGGCCAGCAACTCGATCGGATGGCTGGCGCGCGATGGCTTGGGCTTCTCCTCGCCTGCGACGATCTCCATCACCTGCATGAGGTGATCGGCGGCCAGCGGGCATTCGGATGCGACGAAGCTTGTATTGTTCTTGAGCGCCGCCTGCGCAGCAGGCTTGCCGACCTTCACGGCGATGTCGAAATTCTCGGTCCGGGCCCCCCAGATGCCGCCGTGGCCGCTGCAGCGCTCGACCACCGCGACGCGGGTCTTGGGGATCAGGCGCAGCATCTCGGCGCCCTTCGGGCCCATGTTCTGCGCCCGCGCATGGCAGGCGAGATGCATGCTGACGCCGCCTTCCAGCGGCTCCAGCCCTTCGGCGAGGCCGTGCTTCTTGGCGATGTCGACGACGTACTCCGAGAGGTCGAAGGTGGCATTCGACAGGCGCTCGATGGCAGGATCCTTCGGCAGGATCAGCGGCCATTCGAACTTGAGCATCAGCGCGCAGGACGGCGTGAGCGCGATGACGTCATAGCCCTTGTCGACCCACGGCAACAGAGCTGCTGAGACCTCCTTCGCCGCCGTCGCGACCGATTCGATGTCGCCCAGCTCGAGCTTCGGCATGCCGCAACAGGCCGGATGCACGACCTCGGTCTCGACGCCGTTCTTGGCCAGCACCGCTCGCGCGGCGGCCCCTAGGCCGGTGTTGTTGAAGTTCACGAAGCAGGTCGCGTAGAGCACGGCCTTGCGCTTGCCGTATGCAGGCGCCGCCTCGTTCAACACCGCAGCTTCGCGGCGCGCTCGGATCTCGAAGGTCTCCCCGGCGTAGCGCGGCAGGCGGGCGCCGTGATGGATGCCGGCCAGCCGCTCCATACCCTTGCGCGTCGTCGAGTTGCGCTCGTCGCTCGCCCAGTTGGCGACGGAGGCGAAGAATGTGCCCAGGCGGCCCGTTCGATCGGTGTCGGCGAGCTGCTTCTCGACGAAGCCCATGCCCTTTTTGCGCGCCTGCACGGCGCGGTGCCGCAGCATCAGATGCGGGAAATCCAGCGCCCATTCGTGCGGTGGCACGTAGGGACACTTCGTCATGAAGCACATGTCGCAGAGCGTGCAGGCCTGCTCGACCTCGGCGTACTTCTCGTTCGGCACGCCGTCGAGCTCGCCGGTCGGACCATTGTCGATCAGGTCGAAGAGGCGCGGAAAGGAATCGCAGAGATTGAAGCAGCGACGGCAGCCGTGACAGATGTCGAAGACGCGCTCCATTTCCTTCTCGAGCGCCTTTTCGTCCCAGAACCAGGGGTTCTGCCAGTCGAGGTCGTGACGGATCGGGGCTTCGAGACTGCCTTCGCGCATGGTGATGTGGCTCTGCTTGCCTGCGGGTAGCGTTGGGTGGCGGGAAGAAAAAGGGGACCCGGTCCGGGTCCCCTTTCTGCAAGTCCGAGGACCTCAGGCCATCGTGTCGAGGGCCTTCTGGAAACGGCCGGCGTGGCTCTTCTCGGCCTTCGCCAGCGTCTCGAACCAGTCGGCGATCTCGGCGAAGCCTTCCTCGCGCGCGGTGCGTGCCATGCCCGGGTACATGTCGGTGTACTCGTGCGTCTCGCCGGCGATCGCGGCCTTGAGGTTGGCCGAAGTCTCGCCGATCGGCAGGCCGGTGGCCGGGTCGCCGCTCACCTCGAGGAACTCGAGATGGCCGTGCGCGTGGCCGGTCTCGCCTTCGGCCGTCGAGCGGAAGACGGCGGCGACGTCGTTGTAGCCTTCGACGTCGGCCTTCTGAGCGAAATAGAGGTAGCGGCGGTTCGCCTGGCTCTCGCCGGCAAACGCGGCCTTCAGGTTGCCTTCGGTCTTGGAGCCCTTGAGGTTCGCCATGATCCTTCTCCCTTCCTTTGATCGGCCCATCCGCCGATCTCGACACGGGTTTTAGGAAACAGGCGGCAAAGTCGTCAAGAAGATTAGAACCATTCTAATTACTGCAAACGATTCGCATGAAATGCCTCAGGAGAGGGAGGCGTCTAGCGTCGGACGCGGACGATCACGTCCACGCGCGAAAGCCGCGTGCCCCTGGGCGGGCTCGGCAGGCCGGCGATGGTCACCTTCTCCGAGGGGAAATCGTGCAGCTCGCCGTCGTTCTCGACGAAGAAATGGTGGTGATGGCCGGTGTTGGTGTCGAAATAAGACCGGCCGGGCGCCACCACCACCTCGCGCAGCAGCCCGGCATCGCGGAACTGGTTCAGTGCGTTGTAGACGGTGGCCAGCGATACCGGCATGCGGGTCGCCCTGACCTCGGCGTGCAGGCTCTCCGCCGTGACGTGGCGATGGCCGGCCTCGAACAGCACGCGCGCCAGCGCGACCCGCTGCCGCGTCGGGCGCAGGCCGGCTGCACGAAGGCGGGCGGGAAAGTCCAAGGTATTGCCGGCCATGATGGAAACCATATGTAAGAGGTCGAAAGGGACAAGAAAAGGGCCCGTCCGGCGCGATCCGGCGGTTTGCGCCCGGCGTCCCGCATCCTTATTCTGCCGCCGAAGCCCCCATTCGGGCGGCCGCGGGACGGTGAATGTGAGCGAGCAGAAGAACAGTTACAGCTTCGAAGACCTGATCGAGTGCGCCAAGGGCCGGCTGTTCGGCCCGGGCAACGCGCAGCTCCCGCTGCCGCCGATGCTGATGTTCGACCGGATCGTCCAGATCAACTCGACCGGCGGCAAGTACGGCAAGGGCGAGATCGTGGCCGAGCTCGACGTGAAGCCCGACCTCTGGTTCTTCGCCTGCCACTTCAAGGGCGACCCGGTGATGCCGGGCTGCCTCGGCCTCGACGCGCTTTGGCAGATGCTGGGCTTCTTCCTGGGCTGGATGAAGGCCCCCGGCCGCGGCCGGGCGCTGGGCGTCGGCGAGGTGAAGCTCACCGGCATGATCGTGCCTACCGTCAAGAAGCTGACCTATCACGTCCACCTCAAGCGGGTGATCCTGCGCCGCCTGGTCATGGGCATCGGCGACGGTTTCGTGACCGCCGACGGCAAGGGCGTCTACGAGGCCGCCGACATGAAGGTCGGCCTGTTCCAGGACGCGGCCGCGGCCGCGGCGGCGGGCTGATGAAGCGCGTCGTCGTCACCGGCCTCGGCATCGTCTCCCCGATCGGCAACAACGCCGCCGAGGTGACGCAGTCGCTGAAGGACGGCACCTCGGGCATCGAGTTCGTGCCCCAGTACCGGGAGCTGGGCTTCCGCAGCCAGGTCGCGGGCACCCTGAAGCTCAACGTCGAGGAGCTGGTCGACCGCCGCCTCATGCGCTTCATGGGCAACGGTGCCGCCTATGCCTGGCTCGCCATGAAGGAGGCGATCGCCGACGCGGGCCTCGGCGAAGCGGACATCATGAACGACCGCACGGGCCTGGTCGCCGGTTCGGGCGGGCCGACCACCGGCGCGATCGTGCAGGCCGCCATCACCGCCAAGGAGAAGGGGCCCAAGCGGGTCGGTCCGTTCCAGGTGCCGCGCGCCATGTCGAGCACCGTCTCGGCCAACCTCGCGACCGCCTACAAGATCAAGGGCCCCAGCTATTCGATCAGCTCGGCCTGCTCGACCTCGGCGCACTGCATCGGCAACGCCGTCGAGACCATCCAGCTCGGCAAGGCCGACCGCATGTTCGCGGGCGGCGGCGAGGAACTCGACTGGACGCTCTCGGTGCTGTTCGACGCGATGGGCGCCATGTCGTCGAAGTACAACGACACGCCGACCCGCGCGAGCCGCGCCTACGACAAGGATCGCGACGGCTTCGTGATCGCCGGCGGCGGCGGCATCGTCGTGCTGGAAGACCTCGAGACCGCCCGCGCCCGCGGCGCCAAGATCTACGCCGAGGTGATCGGCTACGGCGCCACCTCCGACGGCGCCGACATGGTCGCCCCCTCGGGCGAGGGCGCGCTGCGCTGCATGAAGCTCGCCCTCGAAGGCTTCCCCGGCTCGGCCCGGCGCAACGTGCCGGTCGACTACATCAACACCCACGGCACCTCGACGCCGGTCGGCGACATCACCGAGCTGGACGCCATCCGTGCGGTGTTCGGCGACAAACTCCCCACGGTCAGCTCGACCAAGTCGCTGACCGGCCACAGCCAGGGCGCGACCGGCGCGCACGAGGCGATCTACTCGCTCTTGATGATGAAGCACGACTTCATCGCCGCCTCGGCCAACGTCGAAAACCTCGACCCCGGCGCCGAGGGCTACCCGATCGCGACGAAGCGCATCGACAGCGCGGGCCTGCAGACCGTGATGTCGAACAGCTTCGGCTTCGGCGGCACCAACGCCTGCCTGCTGTTCTCGCGCCACGACCACTGAGAGGAAACGATGCCGGACGTGGCGAAGCTGATGGCCGGCAAGCGCGGCCTGGTGATGGGCGTCGCCAACGACCGCTCGATCGCCTGGGGCATCGCCCGGGCCTGCCACGAGGCCGGCGCCGAACTCGCCTTCACCTACCAGGGCGCGGCGTTCGGCAAGCGCGTGCTGCCGATGGTGCAGCAGCTCGGCTCCACCGTCGTGGTCGAGGCCGACGTCGAGGACGAGGCCAGCCTCGACACCCTGTTCGCCACGCTGAAGAGGGAATGGGGCCGGCTCGACTTCGTGGTCCACGCCGTGGCCTTCTCCGACAAGGAGGAGCTGAAGGGCCGCTACGTCGACACCAGCAAGGCCAACTTCCAGCGCAGCCTCGCCATCTCCTGCTACTCCTTCACCGAGATCGCCCGCCGCGCGCTGCCGCTCATGACCGAAGGCGGCAGCCTGATCACGCTGACCTACGAAGGCTCGACGCGCGTCATGCCGTCCTACAACGTCATGGGCGTCGCCAAGGCGGCGCTGGAGGCCAGCGTCCGCTACCTCGCGGCCGACCTCGGCCCGCAGGGCGTGCGGGTGAACGCCATCTCGCCCGGCCCGATGCGCACGCTGGCCGGCGCCGTCATCGGCTCGGCCCGCTACGTCTACCGCGTGTCGCGCGAGGCCTCGCCGCTCCGCCGCAACATCGAGCTCTCCGACGTGGGCGGCGCGGCGCTCTACTACCTCTCGGACCTCTCGGCCGGCGTCACCGGCACGGTCCACTATGTCGACGCCGGCTACCACGCCATCGGCATGCCGCCGCAGGGCGCGGGCGAGGCGAACGGCGAGTAGGGCGGCGAGCAGGGCGGCGAGTAACCCGCCCATTTCTGGACGCCTGCGCTGTCCAGAAATCCGTGTCCAGAATTCGGACCGTTGGAATCGTTGGCCTTTCCGGCCATTTCTGGACAGCGACTGTCCAGAAATGCCGACCTGTCCAGAAATGGTGTCCAGAAATCGGCCGGCCCTTGCCACAATTACCGGTTGCTTTACTGGACGTGCCGCTCGCCTACTATGACACGATGGTCCAGCTCGGCGCGATCCTGCGGCACCCCTTTGCCGAGTTCATTTTCGTAGCTTTCTCTCGCCTTCTGGTCACGTTGCCCTCGACCTGGTTCCTGTACGCCTTCGTCTTCGTCATCGTCCGCTGCGAGCCGTCCTTTTCCTTTCGGTGCCTGAAGATGGCCGTGGGAGCGCCCATCGGCCTGATAGTCATGCTCGGACTGGCCGTCGAAGAAAAGTACGACGAACCGGATTGCGCCTTGGTGTGGCTGATCGCGATCGCCGTCGCGCTCCTGTGGGCCGCCATCGGCACAATGATCCAATACCGGCGCCGGCGACGGAGTTGAATCCACAGGCCTGCGACGGCGTCATCTGAACGATCCGTCCCTGCCGATCCCGTACCCGACCTCGATGAACTCTCTCGTTCTCGCATCGAGCGCATAGGGTTGGGACCTGTCCGCGTTCGACGAGTACATCGCCGCATAGAGGCCGGAGACCTGCAAGGTCTCGTGGAGCGACATTCCGGCCTGCTGGCAGAAGAGACCGACGTTCACGTTCGAGATGTCGCGAAACTGCCTGAGTTGCACGAAGTTGTCCGGGTTGGCTTCGTCGCGTCGCCGCTGATAGTCGAACCTGCCGCCATGCCCGACATTGTCGCGAAGGGCCCGCCGGAGGTATTCGGCAGCGGCAGGCAGAGTGGTGCTGGTGACCGCCAACGCCCGGAATGTGTCTCCGGCTTCGCGACCTGCCTTCGCCACGGCGGCCAGATCGTCGACGGGAGCCATGACCTTCCCTGACGGCGAGTAGCGATCGGGAATGGCGAGACCATTCGACAAGAACACCCTCCGCCCTTCCCAGTCGGGCGAAAGCTCCTGCGCTGCACGCCGCGACCGTTCGTGCTCGACCGTCCCCGGCGGCGGCTCGACATCGGGTGCGATGCCGCGCGGATTGCGCGGCTCCTCCGAACGTCGAGACGCTGCTTCGTCATCGAGGGAAACCGGCGACGGCGCGATGTCCTGCGCAGGCTGGCTCAGTCGTTCATTCAGATGCCGGCGGGCGATCTCGAGTTCCGGATCACTTTCCGCCGGCGCGGGCTCGTCGGACACTTTCACGGCCGTGGAGCCGGATACGCGCTCCAACACAGGCTTTGCTCCGGCCATCCGCGCCTCACGCCGCTTCTCCAGCTCGTCGTAGGCGATGTCGGTGGCGCGTTCGCACTTGAAGATCGGCACCATGGTGTCGACGGTGCGCCGGACGATGGCGTCGAGGTCGGCGCGACCGGGGTCGCGACCCTCGATCGCCGGAAAGTCTTCCAGCTCGCGGCGCAGGAAGGCGGCCGCGCGGCCCGACGGGCCGAGCCGGCGGTTCATCCACGGCGCGGCGCGCGTGGCGGCAAAGGGATCGTGTCGCACGATCGGCGGCTCGATCTCCTCGTCCATCCCCAGAGCAGGGATCGCCGGTGCAGGCGTCGCGGGATTCGGCACCAGCACGGCGTCGGCCAAGGCCTCTCCCGTGTCGGGCCGCATCACTACCTCGGCATCCGTGTTGCCGTGGTCGGGCCGAAGGACGTAGTCGTAGGCTGGCACCTTGATCATGTGATCTCCTGAACGAAAGAGGCCGCCCGGGAGGGCGGCCTGTGGTGGAAGGCGGACAATGAAAAACCCCGCGCGGGCTTGGCCGGCGAGGCTCTCGGAGGGGCGGACGCTTGAGGCGCCAGCCTATAGGAACTATAGGCATATTCCTGCTGAACCTGCAAGCCCCGTCCGATCACGTCTTCGGGAGCGGCTGCTGGCACGGTAGTCCATCGGCAGGATGACCCGTACCGTGGAGCGCTCATGACCCCCGACGACCGACGCTGCCTCGCGGCCGACCTCTGTACCTGTCGCCGGACCTTTCTCGGTCTTGCCGGCGCGGCGCTCGTCACGGCACCGACCGCCCATGCCCGGTCGCCTGCCGCCGCCGATGGCCAGCGCTTCTTCGTGGCCGAAGCCGTCCGCCTCAGAGACGAGGCCGTCGCCCGCGGCGACCAGCCCTACGGCGCCGTCCTGGTGATCGACGGCACGATCGCGGGCTATGGATCGAGCCGCGTGGTGAGCGACCGCAATCCCGACGCCCATGCCGAACGGGTCGCCCTGTGGGACGCCCAGAAGCGGCTGGGCCGCCGCCTGCTCGAGGGCGCGGCGATCTATGCCACGTCGCGGCCCTGCGCGGCCTGTCAGCAGGCGCTGGCCGAGGCCGATGTCGAGCGCATGCTGGTCGGACCGGCGGCCGAGGATGCCGGCCGGCCGCGATCGAACAGGTAGCTGCGAGGCTCAGCCGACGACGATGTCCATCGACGTCGCGAATGCGCCGGCCTCGATGCCGTCGGCGGGCGCCAGCGTCATCTCGATCCGCGCGCGCTGGCCGGGCTGGCGGGCGGCG
>CAYQAY010000005.1:0-3485 GCA_964415585.1 uncultured Reyranella sp. | reverse complement strand
GGCGGGCGCCAGCGTCATCTCGATCCGCGCGCGCTGGCCGGGCTGGCGGGCGGCGGCGCGGAACAGGCCGTCGCGCTCGTTGCCGGCCTCGCCCGCGACGTAGAACTGGCTGGTGAGCCGCCGGCCGTCGGCGGTCGCCACCTTGAGATGGATGTGCGGCGCGCGGCCGGGATAGGCGACGGGCCGCAGCGTGCGGAAGGCGTAGTTCCCTCGCGCGTCGGCCGTCAGCCGGCCGTAGCCCTGGAAGGCGGTGTCGCGGCGGTCGCGGCCGGGCTGGCGCGGATGGTCGTAGACTCCTTGCGCGTCGCACTGCCAGATCTCGACCAGCGCGCCGCCGGCCGGCCGGCCGTCGACACCCAGCACGCGGCCCTGCAGGTGCAGCACCTGGCCCATCGCGCGCGCCGCCGCGCCGCGCACCTGCACGAGATCGCTGTCGGTGTCGGCCGGGAAGCCCGCCGGATAGAACGGCCCTTCGGTCTGCGCCGGCGTCGGCACCAGCGCCTCGGCGCGCGGCGCGGCGAACGGCAGCAGGCTGGCGCCGGATGCCAGCAGGAGGGAGCGACGGCGGAGGAGCGGGTGCCGGGTCATGGCATCCCAGTCTGCAGGCAAAAGGGGCAGTCGTGGGGCGGCCTGCCTGTCGCCAACTCGTCGTTCCTGCTTCCTGCTTCCTCGGCAGATGATATGAAGTGTCGGATATTTTGTTGAAATATCCGACACTCTATATCACACTCGTCCGATGCCGGCACCCTTCACCCAGCAAGACCGGGCGATCGCGCTGATGCGCGAGCGCGGCATGCTGCGCGCGTCGGAGTTCGCACGAGCGGGAATTACCGCCGCGACGCTCGCCCGGATGGCGGAGAGCGGTGCCGTTCTGAGGCTGGGTCGGGGCCTCTACCAGCTCCCAGATGCCGCCCTGGATGCGAATCACTCCCTGGCCGAAGCCGCCAAGCTCGTTCCCCGGGGCACGATCTGCCTCGTCTCGGCGCTGGCCTTCCACGAACTCACCGACACGATGCCCTCGCGCGTCTGGATGGCGATCGGACCCAAGGACCGCAGGCCGCAGAACCCGGCCATCGAATTCGTGCGGTTCAGCGGCCGGCATCGAACCGGCGGAATCGAGTGCCACGTGATCGAGGGCGTCAGCGTCCCGATCTACTCGCCCGCGAAGACGGTCGTGGACCTCTTCCGCTACCGCCGGCGGCAGGGACCGCGATATCGGAAAAGCCCCGGCCTCGCCCTGGCCCTCGAAGGGCTGCGCGAGGCCCTGAGGCAGCGCAAAGCAAGCCCGGCCGAGATCGCGCGATTCGCCCGGGCGGGCGGGGCCTGGAAGGTCATCCAGCCCTATCTCGACGCGATGACCGCCAATGCCTGACAACATCCGGAACCGAGGCGCCTCTGTCCGCGCCCGTCTCCTGGCGCTATCCAAGGAACGCGCCCAGCCCTTCGACATTCTCCTGACCCGCTACGTTCTCGAAAGACTCCTCCACCGCCTCGGGACAACGTCATACAAGGACCGCTTCGCGCTCAAGGGGGCGATGCTGCTGACCGTCTGGTTTCCCGATCCGCATCGTCAGACCCGCGACGTCGACCTGCTCGGTTTCGGCGATCCGACGCCGGAGGCCGTTCTCGCCATCTTCCGCGAGGTCTGCGCCATCGCGCTCGACGATGGAGTCGTCTTCGACATCGACAAGCTCGAGCTCGACCGGACGCGCGAGGAACTGGAGTATGGCGGCCTCCGCATCAGGACATTTGCGACGGTCGGCGGTGCCAGGATACGCGTCGTGGTCGATATCGGCTTCGGCGACGCGACGGAGCCGGGGCTGACCGAGGCCGACATTCCCGTGCTGCTCGACCAACCACTCCTGCGGATGCATGCCTATGCACGCGAGACCGTCATCGCCGAAAAGTTCCAGGCCATGGTCGCGTTCGGCCACGGCAACACCCGCATGAAGGATTTCTACGACATCCTGGTGCTTTCGCGGTCTTACGAATTCTCCGGCGATGCGCTCGCGCGTGCCATCGCGGCAACCTTCGCCCGCCGCAAGACGGAGATTCCAGTTTCGCTGCCGGATGCCTTGACCGACGATTTCGCCTCGGACCCGGCGAAGATGCAGCAGTGGGAGTCGTTTCTCCGGACAGTCGCCGTTCGCCCCGGCCCCCTGCCAGATGTCGTGAAGGAGTTGGCGACGTTCCTCATGCGCCACGCTGAGGCGGCGCGCACGCGATCATGAGCGAGAACGGTGACAGAGACGGCTCCCCTTCGAAGGTCTCTCCTCCCAGCCGCTCCCTAAGCTGAAGCTGCCACCTCGAAGTCGACGTGAATGCGCGCAAACGGGCAGGCGATGCCGCCCTCCCCGCGCTCGAAGAGGCCGAGGTCCAGAAGGACGGAGACGTCCTCGTGGACGCGCTTCACGTCGCGCTCCACCCGTCGCGCGAGTTCCCGGATGGACAGGGTGCCCTTGCCCTGGAGCGCACGGATGAGTTCCCATCGACGTTCCGTCAGCTTCCCGAAGAAGACGGCCGGGGTCTCGAAGGCGAGTTCCTCGCCCCGGTAGGACTTCGCCTGCGCCTTGCGGGCGGCTGCCCTGAGGCCGCCCTTCCAGTCCGGCGTCAATCGAACGGTCAGAGTCCGCTTCTTCATCGGCGCCTCCTGGCGCATCTGCACCCGCCTTCTGACGTGAGCCATAGGCGTCCCCTCTATAGCTCATGAATTGATCGATTGTGCGGAACGCGCGCGGTCCGCAAAACGAACGAGAGGCCTTGCCGGTTGACCAACAATCCGGATTTGTTGGTCAACTTTCTCGGTATGACAGATTACAGGGAGCGAGCATGACCCCGAACGACCAACGCGAGCTGGCGCGCCTGCTGGCGACCCTGCGCCGCGAGTGTCGCCAGCAGAGCGGCCTCGAGGCGCGGCTGACGCCGCCCGACAAGGAGACGGCCTATCGCGTGGCACGGATGGTCGAGGAGGAGCTGGGCCTCGCGGTGGCGGGCTGGAAGATCGCCGCCATGAAGGAGGAGATGCAGCGCCAGCTCCGCACCGACGCGCCGATCTACGGCCGCGTCTACGAAGGCCACATCCGGCCGACGCCGGTCAGCGTCGAACATGCGAAGCAATGCAGCCCGATCCCCGAGGTCGAGTACCAGGCGCGGCTGGGCGCCGACCTGCCGCCACGCGCGAAGCCCTACACGATCGAGGAGGTGACGGAGGCGGTGGCCTCGCTGCATCCGGGGCTGGAGCTGGCGGAGTGCCGCTTCGTGCACGACGCCCGGTTCCCGCCGCTGCCGGCCGTGCTGGCCGACGGCGCGGGCGGCGGCACGATCTGCTACGGCCCGGCGATCGAGGACTGGACGCGGCGCGACATCCCGGGCCAGGAGGTCGTGCTCTCGTGCAACGGCACGCCGCGCCGGCGCGGCACCGCGGCAACCGCGCTCGACCATCCGATGGTGCCGGTGACCTGGCTCGCCAACGAGCTGTCGCGCAC
>CAYQAY010000004.1:36184-112836 GCA_964415585.1 uncultured Reyranella sp. | reverse complement strand
TGGCGCCGCTGATCGCCATGGCGCCGGCCAGCCGCGCGAACAGGCCGTGCGTGTCCAGCGTGTAGATCGTGACCTCGGTCACGGATCTCTCGGCGTCGACGCGATGCTCGATGGCGAGCGGCTGCTTGGCGCGCTCCGCGCCACGCACCAGCTCGGCCTGACGCGCCAGCGTCTCGGGCGGGAACGACAGCCAGTACGGAGCGTAGCCGCGTGCGAAGTGCGCCTCCTTGTCGGCGTCGCTCCAGCCGGCGAGGCGAGAGGCCACGTCACCCTGAATCTGCTTGATTCGCTCGGCGCGGCCACCGGCCAGCGTGCCGCCCGACAGAACCTGTTCCGTCGCGCCGTAGAGCTGGCGCAGGAGCGCGGCCTTCCAGTTGTTCCAGACGTTGGGACCTACGGCGCGGATGTCGCAGACTGTCAGTACCAGCAGAAGGCGCAGCCGTTCGGGCGACTGCACGAGGGCGGCGAAGGTGTCGATGGTTTTGGGGTCCATCAGGTCGCGCTGGAACGCCGTGCCCGACATGGCGAGGTGGTAACGCACGAGCCAGGCGACAGTCTCGGTCTCGGCGGCGCTGAGGCCGAGGCGCGGCCCGAGCTGCATCGCGACGTCGGCGCCCAGCACCGAATGGTCGCCGCCGCGGCCCTTGGCGATGTCGTGCAGCAGCACCGAGAGATAGAGCACCGGCCGCGACAGGATCTTGTGTACGACGTCGGCCGACAACGGATGGTCTTCCTTGAGCGCGCCCGACTCGATGCGCGAGAGGATGCCGATGGCGCGGATCGTGTGCTCGTCGACCGTATAGGTGTGATACATGTCGTGCTGCGTCTGCGCGACGACCCTGCCGAAATCCGGCACGAATCGGCCGAACACACCGGCCTCGTTGAGGCGGCGCAGAGTCGTCTCGGGATCGTGACGCGATGTCAGCATCGCCATGAAGAGGCGGTTGGCCTCGGAATTGGTGCGCAGCCGGTCGACAAGGCGGATGTTCTGCGTGATCAGCCGCAAGGTCGCGGGATGGATGTCGAGGTCGTTCTCCTGCGCGACGTGGAAGAGGCGCAGGATCGCTACCGGATCCTTGGTGAAGGCGTCGGGCGAGGCCACGGCCAGCCGCTCGCCGTCGAGCCGGAAACCATCAAGCTCGCGCGGCCTGAGCGTCTGCCAGAGCGCGGCGAGTTTGGGCTTGCGGCGGCGGCTGTCCTCCAGCGCGGCGACGAAGATGCGTGTGAGATCGCCCACCGTCTTGGCGTGCAGGTAGTAGTGCTTGGTGAAGCGCTCGACGCCGCGGCTGCCGGGTCTGTCCTGATAGCCGAGACGGGCCGCGATCTCGCGCTGCAGGTCGAACGACAGGCGGTCGTCGGCGCGGTTGGTCAGGTAGTGGATGTGGCAGCGCACTGTCGAGAGGAACCGCTCGGCGCGCTCGAAGTGCCGCGCCTCCTCCTTGGTGAGGACGCCCTTGGCGACCAGCTCGCCGGGTTCGCTGACGCGGTAGAGATACTTGGCGATCCAGAACAGCAGGTGGAGGTCGCGCAGCCCACCCTTGCCTTCCTTGACGTTGGGCTCCACGACATAACGTGAGTCGCCCATGCGCTGGTGGCGCTGGTCGCGCTCGGCGAGCTTGGCATCGACGAAGTCGCGTCCGTCGCCGGTATAGAACTTTTGCGCGAAGTCACGCTGCAGCTCGTCGAACAGCGCGCGGTCGCCCCAGACGTAGCGCGCCTCGAGCAGTGCCGTGCGGATCGTCTGGTCGCGCTCGGCGTAGCGCAGGCTCTCCTCAACGGTGCGCGTGGCGTGGCCGACCTTCAGGCCGAGGTCCCACAGCAGGTAGAGCATGAACTCGACGATCTGCTCGCCGCGCGGCGTCTGCTTGTAAGGACGCAGGAACAACAGATCGATGTCGGACAGCGGTGCCAGCTCGCCGCGGCCGTAGCCGCCCGTCGCTACCACACCCAGCCGTTCGGCGGCGCTGGGATTGGCCGCGGGATAGGCATGCCGGTCGGCGAAGTCGAACAGGACCCGGATGATCTGGTCCATCAGGTAGGAGGTCGCGACCAGCACCGCCGGCCCGTCGTTCCTCAGCGGGCCCGGCTCTTCGAAACGGCGGCGGATCTCTGCCCGGCCTTTGGCCAGCGCTTCGCGCAGCAGCGCCAGGACGGCCGCGCGTGGGGGCTCGCCGCCGGCTGGCAGATCCTCGACCAGGGCGGCGAGCGTCTCTTCGAGCGCGAGGCGCCGCATGATGACGCGGCGGTCTGGAATCTGGTCGTAGGGCTTGGCCATTCGGGCGCGATACTACAGGGCGCCGGTGGCCTAAAGTAGGCCTTATGACGTCGTCGACCCGCCCTCGAACCTTGGCCGTATTCACCAAGAACCGCGTGAATCCGGCTTACGACGCGGCCCGCCTGGCCGCCGATCGCGTCGCTGCCGCCGCGGGCGCGCGGACCGTGCATTATGTGCCGCGGACGCCGGACGACGTGGCCCAGCAGAAGGCGCTGGTCGTCGAGGCGCTGGCCCTGAAGCCCGACGGCGTGCTGTTCAACCCGACCGACGATGCGGCGATGGCCGAGGACGTGGCCCGGGTCGCCGCCGCCGGCATCCCGCTCGTGACCTTCATCAACCGAGTTCCGGGCGACACTGTTGCCTTCGTCGGTTCCGACGACATCAACGTCGGCCGCACGATCGCCGAGGCGCTGTTCGCGGGTCTCGGCGGCAAAGGCAAGATCGTGGCCCTCGACGGCACGCCCGGCGCCCGCACGGCACGGGACCGCACCCGGGGTCTCGAGCAGGCGCTGGACCGGCATCCGGGCATCGAGCTCGTGGGGTCGCGGGTCGGCTATCTGCAGCGCGCGCCGGCGCGTGTCGCGATGGCCGAGCTGTTGGCCGCACATCCACAAATCGACGGCGTCTGGACCGCCAACGACGTCATGGCCTTCGGCGTCCTCGACGCGCTGGCCGCCGCCGGCCGCCGCGCCGAGGTGGTGGGCATCAACGGCCTGCCCGAGGCGATCGAGAACATCGAGCGCGGCACCATGCTGGCGAGCGTCGACTTCAGCGCCTTCAACATCGCCGCCGTCGCCACGGCGGCGATGCTGCGCCATCTCGACGGCCACCCGGTGCCGGCCGAGATCACAGTGCCGGCCGGGCTGATCGACCGTTCGAACTGCCGCCGCTGGAAGGTGCCATTCGCGGAGCGGCCCATGCCGGCCTGGGACGATTTCGTGCGATGATCCCTGCCATCATGCTCAGAGCCCTGCTCGTCCTCGCATTCCTGCTCGGCGCTCCGGCAGCCTTCGCCCAGAGCGGCCGTCCCGCGCCGCCGCCGGCATCGGCGCCTGCGGCGAACCAGATCGACCTCAACAGTGCGAGTCGCGACGACCTCATGACGCTCGACGGCATCGGCGAGGTGCGGGCCGACGCGATCATCCGCGCGCGCCCGTTCAAGGCCAAGACCGAGCTGGTCGAGCGCCGGCTGATCCCGGAGGCGCTCTACGAGAAGATCGCCGACAAGGTGATGGCCCGTCCGCCGCCCGCTCCGCCGGCGCCGGCCCGTCCGACACCGCAGCAACGCCGCTCGTGACCGCCGAAACCATCTATGCGCTGGGCACGCCGTCGCCATCGCGCGCCCATCCCGGCGCAATCTCCGTCATCCGCCTCAGCGGCCCGCGCGCCCCCGATGCGCTGATCTTCCTCACCGAGCCCAAGGCGTTCGAGCGCGGCCACTCGGCGCGCGATCCGTCGCTGCCCGAGCCGCGTCGCATGGTGCTGCGCAGCCTGTTCGATCCGCTGAGCGGCGAGACGATCGACCGCGGGCTCGCGGTCTGGTTCGAGGCGCCCCACAGCGAGACCGGCGAGATGATGGTCGAGCTGCACCTGCACGGCGGCCGTGCCGTGGTCGGTGCCGCCCTCGACGCGATCGGCAAGCTGGGCTTCTGTCGTCTGGCCGAGCCCGGCGAGTTCACCCGTCGCGCCTTCGAGCACGGCAAGCTCGACCTCACCGAGGCCGAGGCCATCGCCGACCTGGTGGCGGCGGAAACCGCGGCGCAGCGGCGCCAGGCACTGGCCCAGATGGACGGCGCCCTGCACCGCCTCTACGAGGACTGGCGCACCGCCGGCCTGCGTGCGCTCGCCCATCTCGAGGCCGCCATCGACTTCCCCGACGAGGACCTGCCCGGCGGCCTCGCCGACGAGGTGAAGGCGGGCGTCGGCCGGCTCCGCGGCGAAATCGCCGCCCACCTCGCGGACCGCCGCGGCGAGCGCCTTCGAGAGGGCCTCTCCATCGCCATCATCGGCCCGCCCAACGCCGGCAAGTCGTCGTTGCTGAACCTGTTGGCACGGCGGGACGCTGCCATCGTGTCGGAGGCGGCCGGCACGACGCGCGACGTCATCGAGGTCTATCTCGATCTCGGCGGCTGGCCGGTCGTGCTGGCCGACACGGCTGGTCTGCGCGAGTCGCCCGACGCCATCGAGCGGGAGGGTGTCCGGCGCGCCCGCGCACGGGCAGACGCCGCCGATCTTCGCCTCCTCGTGCTCGACGCATCCGGCGACTGGCAGCGGGAAATGCGATCGATCACCGAAGCGACCGAGCGCTGGTCGGACGCGCACGACATCGTCGTCGTCAACAAGAGCGATCTCGCCGCCGTCGATGCCGGCGTCGCCGTGCCCTTCTCGGTCCGTAGCGGCGCGGGCTTGCCCGAGCTGCTGGCGCGCCTCGAACGCTCGGCAGAAGTCCTGATGCAGGAGGGCGCCGGCGCGCCGCCGCTGACGCGGGCCCGGCACCGGGAGGCGCTCGCGGAGTGTCAGGCCGCGCTGGAGCGCGCTCTGGTCGCCCCCGAAGTGGCGCTCGCCGCCGAGGACCTGCGGCTCGCCTTGCGTGCGATCGGCCGCATCACCGGCGCGGTGAGGATCGACGAGCTGCTCGACGTCATCTTCCGGGATTTCTGTATCGGGAAGTAGCCGCAACGGGCGGACATTGCCGGCGTTCACTTTCGTGGACACGGGAGTGGTGCATGAACAAGTCGACGCAAGACAATGACAAGTCCGCCAAGCGAAGGGGCGGCGAGACCCATCAAACCACAACATCTGGCGACAGGACCCTTACGACCAACCAGGGCGTCGCGATCGCCGACAACCAGAATTCCCTGAAGAGCGGCGAGCGCGGCCCGACGCTGCTGGAGGACTTCATCCTCCGGGAAAAGATCACCCACTTCGACCACGAGCGCATTCCGGAGCGCATCGTGCATGCGCGGGGTAGCGGTGCGCATGGATACTTCCAGCCGCTCAAGAACCTGTCGGGCCTGACCAAGGCCGCCTTCCTGCAGGATCCCAAGAAGACGACCAAGGTATTCGCACGCTTCTCCACCGTCGCGGGCGGCGCCGGCTCGGTCGACACGCCGCGGGACGTTCGGGGCTTTGCGGTGAAGTTCTATACCGAGGAAGGCAACTTCGATCTCGTCGGCAACAACATTCCGGTCTTCTTCATCCAGGACGCGATGAAGTTTCCGGACCTGGTGCACGCCGTGAAGATGGAGCCGGACCGCGGCTTCCCGCAGTCTGCCTCGGCGCACGACAATTTCTGGGATTTCGTCTCGCTGATGCCCGAGAGCATGCACATGCTGATGTGGGCGATGTCGGACCGTGGCATCCCGCGTTCGCTGCGCCACATCGAAGGGTTCGGCGTACACACGTTCCGGCTGATCAACGCAAACGGTGAATCGACCTTCGTGAAGTTCCACTGGCGGCCGGCGCTGGGCGCTGCGTCGACGCTGTGGGACGAGGCGGTGAAGATTGCCGGCGCCGATCCCGACTATCACCGCCGCGATCTCTGGCAGGCCATCGAGGCCGGCGACTATCCCGAATGGACGCTCGCCATCCAGGCCTTCGACGAGGCAACCGCCGACAAGCTCGACTTCGACATTCTCGATCCGACCAAGATCATTCCCGAAGAGGTGATCCCGCTGACGCCCATCGGCCGGATGGTGCTGAACGAGAATCCGGTGAATTTCTTCGCCGAGACCGAGCAGATCGCTTTCCATCCCGGCCATCTTGTTCCCGGCATCGATTTCACGCCCGATCCACTGCTGCAAGGCCGCCTCTTCTCCTACCTCGACACGCAGCTTTCGCGCCTCGGCGGCCCGAACTTCCACGAGATCCCCATCAATCGGCCGGTCTGCCCGATGCGCAACTTCCAGCGCGACGGCCACATGCGCATGAACCTCCAGCCGGGCCGCGTGAACTTCGAGCCGAACTCGCTGGATCCCGACGGACCGCGCGAGAACCCCATACGCGGCTTCGCGAGCTTCCCCGATCCGAACGCCGGGCCGAAGCTGCGCCAGCGGCCGGAATCCTTCGCCGACCACTACTCGCAGGCCCGCCAGTTCTGGCGCTCGATGACACCGCCCGAGCAGGGCCACATCGTGAACGCGTTCACCTTCGAACTCAGCAAGGTCGAGACGGGGGCCATCCGCACGCGCATGCTGGGGCATCTCGACCTGATCGAGCCGGAGCTGGGCAAGCGGGTTGCGGCGGCGATGGGCTTGGAAGGACAGGCCGACAAGATCGTGCCGGCCGTGCAACCGCGCGACGATCTCAAGCCTTCACCGGCGCTCAGCATCGTCGCCAAGGCGCCGGACACGATCAAAGGCCGTACGATCGCGGCACTGATCACCGACGGGAGCGATGCTACGGCAGTGTCGAAACTCCACCAAGCGCTCAAGAAGGAAGGCGCGCAACTGAAGCTCGTGGCGCCCAAGATCGGCAAGCTGAAGGGCAACGGCCTCGTACCCGACATGCAGCTCGACGGTGCGCCTTCGGTCCTGTTCGATGCCGTGGTGGCGCTGCCCTCCGAAGAAGGCGCCGAAGCGCTGATCGACATCGCAGGCGCCATCGACTGGCTACGCGACGCCGACGCGCACCTGAAGGCGATCGGTTTCAACGCGGCAGCGGAAGCGATGCTGGAGAAGGCCGGCATCTCGTCCGATCCCGAGCTCGGCATCGTCTCCCTGGACGGCGGCGGTGGCGTGGAGGCCTTCATCGCGGCGGCTAGGAAGCACAAGATCTGGGAACGCGAAAAGCTGATGCATCCGCCGCGGTGAGCCATGCGTCGGGACAGCCTCACCACCTATCGCGCCAAACGCGACTTCAGCCTGACGGAGGAGCCGTCAGGCAAGGCGGCCGTCCCGAAATCGAAGAAGCTCCGCTTCGTCGTGCAGCGGCACCACGCGACGCGTCTGCACTACGACTTCCGTCTCGAGCTCGACGGCACGTTCAAGTCGTGGGCGGTCACGAAAGGTCCGTCGGTCGATCCGACGGTGAAGCGTCTGGCCGTCGAGGTCGAGGATCATCCGCTCGACTACGGCGACTTCGAAGGCACCATTCCCGAGGGCCAGTACGGCGGCGGTACGGTGCAGCTTTGGGACCGTGGATACTGGAGTCCCGAGGGCGATCCGCACGATGGCCTGAGGCGTGGCGACCTCAAATTTACACTGCTCGGTGAACGGTTGGAGGGAAGCTGGGTCCTGGTCCGAATGAAGGGGGACCGGAACGCCAAGAGGGCCGGCAAGGCCTCCGGACGTACGAACTGGCTGCTCATCAAGCATCGCGACAAGGCGGCCCATGAGGGCGACGACGACAGGCTGCTGAAGGACCCGAGGTCGATCGCCTCCGGCCGCACGCTGAAGGAGATTGCGCTCGGCACCGGCCGCGCGCCCGAGCCCTTCATGACGGGCAAGCGGCGGTCGGCCGATGCGGTCTGGGACAGCAGCAAGAAGGGTGGAGGCTCGAAGGCGGCGATCGCGGCGTCGGAGGCGAAGGCCCGCAAGGCGGCGTCCCTGCCGAAGTTCATCGAGCCGCAACTCTGCAAGCTGGTCGATCGCGCGCCGGACGAGGCCGGCTGGGCGCACGAGGTGAAGTTCGACGGCTACCGCCTCCAGCTCCGGGTGCAGGACGGCAAGGCGACGCTGCGGACGCGCAAGGGTCTCGACTGGACGGAGAAGTTCGCCGCCATCGCGAAGACGGCGGAGAAGTTGCCGGATTGCATCGTCGACGGCGAGGCCGTGGCGCTCGATCGCCAGGGCGCGCCCGACTTCGCGGCCCTGCAGGCGGCGCTGTCGGAGGGCAAGTCGCCAAATCTGATCTTCTTCGCCTTCGATCTGCTGTTCGAGGAGGGCGAGGATCTGCGGCCGTTGCCGCTACAGGAACGCAAGGCCCGGCTGAAGGACCTGCTCGACGGGCTGAAGGGCAAGCACGCCCACCTCACCTACGTCGAGCATTTCGAAACGGGTGGCGATGCTGTTCTGAAGTCGGCCTGCCGCATGCATCTCGAAGGGATCGTCTCGAAGCAGCTCGATGCGCCCTACAAGTCCGGCCGCAGCGGGGCGTGGACCAAGGCCAAGTGCCGCGCCGGTCACGAGGTCGTCATCGGCGGCTGGGCGATGACCGGCCGCAAGCTGCGTTCGCTGCTGGCGGGCGTCCATCGCGGCGCGGGTAAGGGCCGCAAGCTCGTCTATGTCGGTCGGGTCGGCACCGGCTTCGGCGAGGAGGTGATGCGCAAGCTGCTGCCGCGGCTGCGCGCGGTCGAGAGCAAGACCAGCCCCTTCGCCGCCGGCGCCAGCCCGCCGAAGGAGGACAACATGCACTGGGCGCGGCCCGAGCTTGTGGCCGAGATCGAGTTCGCGGGCTGGACCGGTGCCCGCAACGTGCGACAGGCTGCCTTCAAGGGTCTGCGGGCCGACAAGCCGGCCGAGGAGGTCGAGGCCGAGAAACCCGCCAAGCCCGGGAAGGCGAAAATGGCCAAGCCTGTTCGTACCAGTGCGTCTCCAGCCATCGTGATGGGCGTGTCGATCTCCCATCCGGACAAGCCGCTATGGCCGGATGAAAAGCCGCCGGTCACCAAGATCGAGCTGGCCCGGTACTACGAGGCGGTCGGCGACTGGATGATCGACCACCTGAAAGGCCGCCCCTGCTCGATCGTGCGCACGCCCGATGGCATCGACGGCCAGAAGTTCTTCCAGCGCCATGCCATGGCCGGCTCCTCCAACCTGCTCGAGGAAACGAAGGTCAAAGGCGACAAGAAGCCCTATCTGCAGATCGACCGGGTCGAGGGCCTGGCGGCGGTGGCCCAGATGGGCGGTACGGAGCTGCACCCGTGGAACTGCCAGCCGGGCAATCCCGAGCTGCCGGGCCGGTTGGTGTTCGACCTCGATCCCGCGCCCGACGTGAAGTTCGCCGCGGTGATCGCCGGCGCCCGCGAGGTGGCCGACCGGCTGAAACCGCTGGGCCTCGTGCCTTTCTGCAAGACGACGGGCGGCAAGGGGCTGCACGTCGTGGTGCCGCTGACCGACGATCCCAAGAGCCCTGATTGGGACACCGCCAAGACGTTCGCGCGCGAGATCTGCAGGCAGATCGCCGCGGACGAGCCTGACCGTTACGTGATCAACATGGCGAAGAAGGAACGCACGGGGCGCATCTTCCTCGACTACCTGCGCAACGACCGGACCTCGACCGCGGTGGCGCCGCTCTCCTCGCGGGCACGCGACGGCGCCACGGTTTCGATGCCGATCGAGTGGGCACAGGTGAAGGCCGGCCTCGATCCCCTGAAATACACGGTGCGCACCGCGCCGGCCCTGCTGAAGCGCGGCAAGCCGTGGCGCGACTATGCGAAGTCGGCGCGCGCGCTGCGTGCCGCGATCGAGAAGCTCGTAAAGACGAAAGGATAGGCCGATGGCCAAGCGTAAGACGATGCGGCCGACCTGGGAGGGCCATCTGCGGCTCTCGCTCGTCACCTGCCCGGTCGCGCTCTATGCCGCCACGGAGCGCAGCGCCGACATTCACTTCAATCTGATAAATCCGAAGACCAACAACCGCATCCGCATGCAGGCGGTCGATGCCGGCACCGGCCGAACCGTGAATCGCTCCGATCTGGTCAGGGGTTTCCAGATCTCGAAGAATAGGTACGTCCTGCTCGACAAGGAGGAGCTGGATGCGGTGCGTTTGGAGTCGACGCGCATCCTCGACATCGAGGAGTTCGTCGACGCCGACAGCATCGACCGCATCTACTGGGATGAGCCCTACTACCTGGCGCCGGCCGGCAAGACCGGCATCGAGGCCTTCGCCGTGATCCGCGCCGCCATGGAGAAGCAGAAGAAAGTGGCGCTCGGTCGCGTCGTCATGCACCAGCGCGAACGCATCTGCGCGCTGGAGCCGCGCGACAAGGGCATCCTGCTCACGACCCTGCGCACGCACGACGAGATACGTGCCACGTCGGAGGTGTTCGACCGCAGCCTGCCCAAGCCCGAGCCGAAAATGCTGCAGATCGCCGAGAAGATCATCGAACAGCAGGAGGCGAGCTTCGATCCGCGCCACTTCAAGGACCGCTACGAGGACGCCCTGCGCGATCTCATCGCGAAAAAGAAGAAGGGGCAGCCGGTCATCTCCCAGGCCCCGGAGGGGAAGGACGAGAAGGTGGTCGACCTCATGGCCGCGCTGCGCGAAAGCCTCGAGGGCGGTCGCGGCCCGTCGCGCGAGAAGACCGAGCGTTTCCTCGAGGCGCATGGCCGGCGCGCGGACGCGCCGAGGAAGAAGGTTCGTCGCAAGGCCGGCCCGCGCAGGCGTGCGGCCTGATCGCTACTGTCGCAGCCGCTGCTTGCCGGGAAGCGGCTGGTAGGCGAGGTCGTCGATCACCTGATCGCCCATCAGATGGCCGACGATGATGCGGTCGAGGGCGGTCTCGTCGACGCCGCCGTAGAGCGTGCCCTCCGGCCAGACCTGCACCACCGGCGCCAGCGAACAGGGACCGAGGCAGCTCGTCTTGGCACTCATGGTGCCGGCGCCGGTGGTGCGCCGGTTGAGCCGCTTCTGCTCGTTGCGCAGATGACCCCAGATGAAATCCGCGCCGGCGCGGATGCAGGGCGCGCCCTGGCAGACCAGGATGCGGCGACGCTGCGGCGGCACCACCGAGCCCTCGGCCGGCGGCGCGGTCTCGACGCGGTCGACTGTCGACGGCTCGGCATCGATCATCGCGGCGAGCACGTCCTTCATCTCGGGCTGTGCGGCCGGTGGCGCGGCAATCGCGATCTCGGGCCAGGTGCCGGTCGCTGCCGTCTGCCAGCGCTGCAATGCCTTCCTGAGGCCGGTGACGAAGCTCGGTTCGAGCGGCACCAGCATCGGGATGATGAGCACGGTCGTCGCTCCGTCGGCAATCAGTCCGTCGAGCGCCGTGCGAAGCGACGGGGTGCCCTCTTCGGCGAACGCGATGAACGACCGTACGACGTCGGGATGTGCGGCGGCGGCGTCGCGCAGCCGCTCCATTTCCTTCAGCGCGCCGCCGGTGGTGGCGGATCTGGCCAGCAGCAGGACGTTTTTCATCGGTCCTCCGAAACGGGTTCACGCACGACAGCGCGTCACCGCTCGGTTGACCGTTCCGCTGGATCGTCCCGTCCATCGGAAGAGCGACGCTATCGGCGGCAGGTCTTCTGGCTTGCGGGTCGTCGCTCGTGCTCGCCTTCCCGGATCGGAAACCCAGTGGCTCATCGAACACGCGCTCGCCGCTCACAGCTGCGGGTACAGCCGCCGATTGGTCCTGGAGAGGACGACACGGCGTTCCCTTTTCCGTCGATGGCCAATCGCTACCGCCGAAGAGGCGCCGTTGCAAGCAGGCGGCGCGTGGCTCGGCTAGAGTGGCGGCATGACCAGGATCCTCATCGCCCGCCACGGCCATGTCGACGGCATCAGGCCGGCGCGCTTTCGCGGCAGGGCCGAGCTGCCGCTGACGGAGCACGGGCTGGCCCAGGCCGACGCGCTGGCTGCGCGCATCGCCCGGCACTGGAAGCCGGTGGCTGTCTATACGAGCCCGCTGCAGCGCTGTGTCGTCACCGGCGCGAAGATCGCTGAGGCGTGCGGCATCGTCGCCTCGGTGGATCCGGGCATGGGCGACATCGACTACGGGCAGTGGCAGATGCGGACCCACGCGGAGATCGAGAAAGAGCAGCCGGCGGCCTGGCACCTCTGGCGGCATGCCCCGCACCTCGTGCGTTTTCCGGGCGGCGAGTCGCTGCAGGACGTGGTGGCGCGGACCTCGAACGCGCTGCGCACGGTGCTGGCCAGGCATCCCGCCGACACGGTCGTGCTGGTCGGGCATGACAGCGTGAATCGCGCGATGCTGTTGCAGCTCATCGACCAGCCGCTATCGGCGTACTGGAGGCTGGCCCAGGACCCCTGCACCCTGAACGAGATCGAGGTGCTGGCTGGCGGCGATGTCCGGGTCGGCCGGATCAACGACACGAGTCATCTGGACCGGGCCTGACTGAGGGGCGTAAAAGGCCCGCCATGAAGGGTTTTCGCTATGATGTGATCGTGGTGGGCGGCGGACATGCCGGCTGCGAAGCCGCGGCCGCGTCGGCGCGGCTCGGCGCGCGCACCCTGCTGCTGACCCACCGGATCGAGACCATCGGCGAGATGTCGTGCAATCCGGCGATCGGCGGGCTGGGCAAGGGCCATCTGGTGCGCGAGATCGATGCGCTGGACGGCATCATGGGCCGCGCCATCGACCGCGCCGGCATCCAGTTCCGCACCCTCAATCTCTCGAAGGGACCGGCCGTACGCGGCCCGCGCGCCCAGGCCGACCGCAAGCTCTATCGCGCCGCCGTCCAGGCGCTGCTCGCGGAGCAGGCCAATCTGGAGATCCGGGCAGAGGCGGTTGCGGATATAGTTCTGGATACACGCGGAGCGTGTTCTGGGGTTGTCACCGAAACGGGCACCGAAATCGGCGCCGGCCGCGTGATCGTCACCACGGGCACGTTCCTCCGGGGCCTGATTCATATGGGGGAAACCAAGATCCCGGCGGGACGCGCCAGAGGAGTGGCGCTGGGCGATGGGATTGAAGAGCCATCGGTCGGACTCGCCCATACGTTGCATCGCCTGGGCTTCAAGCTGGGACGCCTCAAGACCGGTACGCCGGCGCGGCTCGACGGACGCACCATCGACTACGTGTCGCTCGAGCGCCAGGACGGCGACGATCCGCCGTTGCCGTTCTCTTATCTGACCGATCGCATCACGACGCCGCAGGTCCCTTGCCACATCACGACGACGACCGCGGCGACGCACGAGATCATTCGCGCCAACCTGCACCGCGCGCCGATGTACTCGGGCCAGATCGAGAGCGTCGGGCCGCGCTACTGCCCCTCCATCGAGGACAAGGTCGTCCGGTTCGGTCACCGTGACCGGCACCAGATCTTCCTCGAGCCCGAAGGGCTGGACGACGACACGGTCTATCCCAACGGCATCTCGACCTCCCTGCCGGAGGAAGTGCAGCTTGCGATGTTGCAGACCATCCCCGGCCTGGAGCGCGCAGCCATGCGCCGGCCGGGGTATGCCATCGAATACGATCATATCGATCCGCGTGAACTGCATCCGACCTTGGAGACCCGCCGCGTGCCGGGGCTCTACATGGCGGGCCAGATCAACGGCACCACAGGGTACGAGGAAGCGGCGGCGCAGGGCCTGATCGCCGGGCTGAATGCTGCGCTGGCAAGACCCTTCGTCGTCGATCGGGCCGACGGCTATCTCGGTGTTCTGATCGACGATTTGGTTTCTCTGGGCATCACCGAACCCTACCGGATGTTCACGTCCAGGGCGGAGTACCGCCTCTGGCTACGGGCCGACAATGCCGACCAGCGCTTGACTCCCCGTGGCTTGGAGATCGGCTGCATCGGGCCGGACCGCGCCCGGATGTTTCACGTGAAACATCAAGCCCTGGCCGCGATACGGGAGCGCGCCGGAGCCATGGCGATCACGCCGTCGGCCTTGGCCAAGCGCGGGATCGCGGTCAATCAGGATGGTGTCCATCGGTCGGCCTTGGACCTCCTGGCGCATGCCGACATAGGCTGGGACCGGCTCGTGGGCCTATGGCCCGACCTTGCGTCGGTTCCCGCCGATGTCGCCGAGCAACTCACCATCGACGCCCGCTATGAGGGGTATCTTGCCCGCCAGCGCCGGGACATCGCCGCATACCGCCGGGACGAAGCCCTGCAGCTTCCGGCCGACCTCGATTATGGCGCGATCGGAAGCCTGTCCAACGAGGTTCGCCAGAAGCTCGAGAGCCACAGGCCGGCGACCCTGGGCCAAGCCGCGCGTATCTCCGGCGTGACTCCGGCGGCCCTGGTCGCGCTGCTGAAGCATGTCCGCCGCCAGGCGGCCTGACATGGACCCTCTTCAGGGTGTTTCACGTGAAACACTCCGCCGGCTCGAGGTTTTCGTCGAAACCCTGGAACGCTGGCAAAAGGCCATCAATCTGGTGGGCAAGACCACCATGGACGGTGTGTGGAAGCGCCATGTCGCGGACTCGGCCCAGATCGTTCCCCTGCTCCCCGAACGCGCCGCCACGCTCGTCGATCTCGGTAGCGGCGGCGGATTTCCCGGCCTCGTGATCGCGGCGATGCGGCCGGACCTGCAGCTCACGATGATCGAATCGGATGCCCGGAAGTCGGCCTTTCTGGGGGAAGCGGCACGCAAGATGGGACTGCAGAAGCAGCCGAAAATAGTGATCCAGCGGATCGAAAGCGCGCCGGCCGCCGGCGCCGATGTCGTGACGGCACGGGCCCTGGCGCCGCTCGGGCGATTGCTGGAATGGTCCAGCCGGCACCGGACGGATACCGCTATTTGCCTTTTCCACAAAGGGAAAGGCTGGCAGGCCGAGGTCGAGGAGGCCAAGAAGGAATGGGACTTCTCTCCCGAGCCCATCGCCAGCGTGACCGACCGTGACGCCGTCATCCTCCGAATCGGCCCCTACAGCGCCGCAGATCTTCGCGATCGCCAACCAGAAGGGCGGCGTCGGTAAGACGACGACGGCAATCAACCTCGCCACCGCCCTGGCGGCCGTGGGCGAGAAGGTCCTGCTGATGGATCTGGATCCTCAGGGGAACGCCTCGACGGGCCTAGGGGTAGCTCGAAGTGAGCGCTCACCTGGCTCTTACGAGTTTCTTCTCGGCTTGAATCCTCTGCCGGAGTGCGTCCGCCCCTCCCAGATTCCCGGCCTCGACGTCATGCCGGCGTCGGTGTCGCTGGCCGGCGCGGAGATCGAGCTGATCGACATGGAGCGTCGCGAACACCGCCTCGACGATGCGCTGAACGGACCCGGCAGTGACGCCCGCGGCCGGTGGACCACGATCCTCGTCGACTGCCCGCCGTCGCTCGGCCTCGTGACCCTGAACGCCCTGGTCGCCGTCGATGCGGTCCTCGTCCCGCTCCAGGCCGAGTTCCTGGCGCTCGAGGGTATCGGCGCGCTGGGCAACACGATCGAGCGCGTCAAGAAACGCCTCAACCCCAAGTTGCACATCGCCGGCGTGGTCCTCACCATGGTCGACCGCCGCATGACCTTGAGCCAGCAGGTCGAGGCCGACGTGCGCGCCCACTATGGCGAGCTGGTCTTCGGCACCACCATTCCGCGCAACGTCCGCATCGCCGAAGCGCCGTCGCACGGCATGCCGGTGCTGATCTACGACAATGCCTGCGCCGGCGCGCAGGCTTACATCCTGCTGGCGAGCGAGTTCATCCGCCGCCGGCGCAATGCCGCCGAACAGCAACAGGCCGTCGCATGAGCCAGCCTCCCAAACCGCCGCTTCAAAAGCCGAGGGGCCTGGGCCGCGGCCTCAGCGCCCTCCTCGGCGACGACGAGATCGCCACGACCGTCGCGAGCCCGGCGGCCGCGCCGGCGCCTCCACAGGAACCGCCGGGCGCGGCGGCCAACCGACCGCCGCTCACCCTGCCGATCGGCCGTCTGAAGCCCGGCCGCATGCAGCCACGCACCAGCTTCGAAGGCATCGAGGCGCTGGCCGAGTCGATCAAGGAACTCGGGCTGCTGCAACCCATTCTTGTGCGGCCATCGCGCGATCCGGGCGACAATTACGAGATCGTCGCCGGGGAGCGCCGCTGGCGCGCCGCCCAGAAAGCTCAGCTCCACGACGTGCCGGTGGTCGTCCGCACCATCGACGATGTCGACGCCCTGCAGATCGGCCTGGTCGAGAACCTGCAGCGCTCCGACCTGACGCCGATCGACGAGGCGGCGGGATACAAGGCGCTGATCGAGGATCACCGCCACACCCAGGAGGATCTCGCCCGGCTGGTGGGCAAGAGCCGTTCGCACATCGCCAACACGATGCGCCTGCTCGACCTGCCGGGCCCGGTCCAGGAGATGATCCGGCAGGGCAGGCTCTCGGCCGGTCAGGGCCGGGCCCTGGTCGGGGTGCCCGATCCCGCCGCGATGGCGCAGCGCGCGGTCGAGGAGCATCTCACGGTGCGCGACCTCGAGAGACTCGGCGGGCAGCAGAAGCAGGCGGCCAGGACCAAGGCCGGCAGGTCTTCCGCGCCGGAGGCCACGAAGAGTGCCGACACCCGCGCCCTGGAAAAGCGTATCGAGGAAGCGCTGGGTCTCAAGGCGACCCTCAGCACCCGCGGCGGCGAGAAGACCGCACTCACCCTGGAGATCGCGGACTACGACCAGCTCGACACGGTGGTCGAGAAGCTGACCCGCCGGTAGACATTACCCGCGAGGTAGTCGACCGCACGGGCGGGCCGGCGCATCTCTCGACAATGTCCGTGATGTCCCCGCGCACCCGGCGCATCCTCGACGCGCCCGTCCTGCCTCTGCTGTTCTCCCTCGCCTTGCCCAATATCGGCGAGGCGGCGGCGCGCATCGTCTTCCTCACCGCCGATGCGCTGTTCGTCTCGTGGCTCGGCAGCGAGGCCTTGGCCGGTGCCGCCGTCGTCTTTCCGCTGTTCCTGATCCTGCAGACGGCAACGGCCTCGGGCATCGGATCGGGCGTGTCCTCCTCGATCGGCCGTGCGCTGGGTGCCGGCGATCGCGAACGCGCGTTGTCGCTGGCCGGCGTCGCCGTTGCGATCGCTCTGGCGGGCGGTGCGCTCACCACGGCGCTGATGATCATGGCCGGCCCGTCTCTCTACGCGGCGATGGGCCTGGCGGGCGGCGCCCTCGACATGGCCGTGCTCTATGGCGCTGTCATGTTCGGCGGCTCGGCCTTCGTCTGGTCGATGAACCTGCTGGCCAACATCTCTCGCGGCGCCGGCAACATGGTGGTGCCGGCAGTCGCCATCGCCATCGGCGAGGTCTTCCATCTCGCTTTGTCGCCGTTGCTGATCTTCGGCTGGGGGCCGTTGCCCGCGCTCGGCATCGTGGGCGCAGGCGTGGCGGCAGTCGCCGCCTACGCCGTCGGCACGGCCGTGCTGGTCGTCCATCTCGTGTCGCGCCACGCGTTGGTCGGGGTGGAGCGGCGCTGCCTGCGCTGGCGCCGCGACGAGGCCGCGGAGATCCTCAGGGTCGGCGGCCTGTCGGCGGCGAGCGCGCTGCTGTTCCAGATCACGACTTTTCTGGTCGCCGGCCTGATCGCCGGGCTCGGCAGCGACGTGATCGCCGCCTACGGCGCGGCCAACAGGCTCGAGCTGCTGCAGTACCCGATCACCTTCGCCTTCGGTTCGGCGGTCATCACCATGGTCGCGACGGCGGCCGGCGCGAGGGATTTCGAGCGGGCGCGCCGCGCCGCCTATGCCGGCGTCGCGGTCGCGGGCGCCATCGGGCTGATCTTCACCGTCATCGCGCTGTTCGGCACCGACTGGATGAGCCTGTTCACCGCCGATGCCGGCATCCGGGCGGCGGGAGCGCTGTACCTGCTCTGTCTGGCCGCGGTGTTCCCCCTGACCGGCGTTGGCCTCGCCGCCTATTTCGCCTGCGTGGCCCTCGGCTATGTCCAGCTCCCTTTCATGCTCGCGGCAGCGCGCGTTGCCGTGGTGCTCGCCGGCGGCTGGGTGGCGCTGCGGCTGGGCTTCGGCCTCGCCGGAATCGCGCTGGCGAGCGCCGGCGCCTTCGCCCTGTTCGGTGGCGGCGTCTTCCTCGTCGCCCGTCGGCGCTTGTCGACCCTGATCGGCTGCTGACGGCCGGGAACTCGAGGCTGCTGCGGCCGTTGGTCCGGACATGGCAAGCGAAACGCTTCACGAAGATCCGGACAAGCTCGGTCCGGAGGTCGTCGATCGCCATCGCGCGATCGTATCCCTCATGGAAGAGCTCGAGGCCGTCGACTGGTACGACCAGCGGGCCAAAGCCACCGCCAACGCCGAGCTGCGCGCCATCCTCGAGCACAATCGCGACGAAGAGAAAGAGCACGCCGCGATGGCGCTGGAGTGGTTGCGTCGCAGCGACCCCAAGATGGACGAGCATCTGCGCACCTTCCTGTTCAAGAAGGGCCCGATCACCGGGATCGAGGCGAACATGCGCAAGGACGGCGGCGACGCGGCGGCGGCCTCCGCCGACGGAAGTCTCGGCATCGGCAGCCTGCGCCGGAAGCCCGACAGGTGAGCCGATGAAGAACCATCTTTTTCGCGATCGCGCGCCGATCACCGAAGCGGGCTGGGAAGAGATCGAGAAGGAGGCCAGGCGCACGTTGCGCGCGCTGCTGGCGGCCCGCCGCGTCGTCGACTTCAGGGGGCCGTTGGGCTGGGGGGCGTCCGACGTCGAGCTGGGTCGCGCCGATCCCATCGCCGCGCCGCCTTCGGCGTCGAACGTGCAGGCGCGCCTGCGCCGCATCCAGCCGCTGGTCGAGCTGCGCATCCCCTTCGAGGTGAGTCGCGCCGAACTCGACGCCATCGATCGCGGCGCACGCGACCCCGATCTCGACGCGGTGACGGCGGCAGCTCGCGAGATCGCCATCGCCGAGGATCGCGCGATCTTCCACGGCTACGAGGCGGCCCACATCGCCGGCATCTGCCGGACACAGAAGGGCAATGCCGTGCCGCTGGGCGGCAGCCAGGCGGACTATCCCGATGCCGTTGCGGCTGCGCTGAAGAAGCTGCGCGACGAAGGCGTCGAAGGGCCGTTCGCGGTCGTGCTGAGCGAGGTCCTCTACAAGGACCTGGCGGCGCGCACCGAGGGCGGTTATCCGATCCTGAGCCACGTGCAGCGGCTGATCGACGGCGACGTCCACGCCGCCCCCGGCCTCGACGGCGGACTGGTGATCTCCCTGCGTGGCGGCGATTTCGAGCTGACGGTCGGCCAGGATTTCTCGATCGGCTACATCGACCACACGGTCGAGGTGGTGCGCCTCTACATCGAGGAAACTTTCACCTTCCTCGTGCTGTCGCCGCAGGCGGCGATTCCCCTGAGCGGCCCGGAACCGAAAACGCGCTAACGCCGGGCCCGCGCGTTGCGCGCGGCCTGGGCGAGGCCGAGGCAGAGCCGGCGCGCGATCGCCTCGTCGGGCAGGCCGGTGCGCTTGCACTCGATCTCGGCGTCGAGGATGCGCGTCAGGGCGAGGCTGAGGCGCGGCAGCGGCCAGCTTCGGAGGTGACGCTCGAAGCGCTGGCGGACCGGGCCGCCGCGCGGCAGGCCGCGGGCCTTGAACATCGCCGACTCCAGATTGCCGCCCTTGGCTGCGTGCGACGAGACGACGTGGAGCTGGTCGACGTGGCGCTGCAGGGCGCGCACGAGCTGCACAGGGTTTCCGCCTTCCGCGAACACGCGATCCAGCGCGCGGTCGAGCGCGACCGGCTCGCCGTCGAAGGTGGCGGCGATCACGTCGTCGATGCCGATCGAGGCGGTGTCGCCCAGCACGGCCATGGCGTCGTCCAGGGTGACGCTCTTGCCGGAGTCCGCGCCCTTGTAGAGCAGCAGCTTGTCGATCTCGCTGCGGGTCTGTCCGCGATCGCCGCCCAGGCGCTCGACGATCCATTCGAGCGCGTCGGGCTCCACCGACAGGCCCTGCGCCCGCGCCGCGCTCTCGACCAGGCCTTCGAGGGCCGCCTCGTTGTCCATGTAGCAGGGCAGCGCCGCGAGCGTCGGCTCGCTCTCGGCCAGGGCGCGGAGCGTCGAGCGCGGCGTCAGGTTGCCGGCTTCGACGATGATCAGGGCGTCGCCCGCCGGCGCCGCCGCCAGGTTCTCCAGCGCCGTCGCCGACTCCTCGCCGGCCGGGCGCACCCGGACGACGCGGCGCCCGCCCATCAGCGACATCGCGCCGAACTCGTCGGCCAGCCGAGCCGGATCGCCCTTCAGCGCCTCGCCCGCGATGTCGACGACGCGGAACGGGTCCTTGAGGTCCTCGCAGACCGTCTTCGCCAGCGCGACGGCGCGCTCGGCCACCAACCCGTCGTCGTTGCCGTAGATCACCACGCCGCGGATCTTCGGATCCGGCTTCCTGAGGAAAGCTTCGACCTGGCGCGGCTCGATCTTCAAACGAACACCTCGTCCTGAGGAGCGCCACGCAGTGGCGCGTCTCGAAGGACGGGCCACCACGAGGGTGGGTCGCTGATACTACACCACCACATTCACGATGCGGTTGGGGACGACGATCACGCGCTTGGGCGTCTTGCCGTCGAGGCCGCGCACCAGCTCGGGCAGCGCCAGCGCCGTCTTCTCGGCGACATCCTTCGGCGCATCCTTGGCGAGCGCGATCGTGCCGCGCAGCTTGCCGTTGAGCTGGACCGCCACCGTGACGGTGTCGTCGACCAGCAGCGCGTCCTCGGCCAGCGGCCAGGGCGAGTCGGCGAGCAGGCTCCTGTGGCCGAGCGCCTGCCACAGCTCCTCGGCGAGATGCGGCGTCATCGGCCCGATCAGGCGCACGAAGATTTCCAGCGCCTCGCGCAGCGCCCACTTGGCGCTGTCGTCCTTCGCCTCGGCCGAATCGCCCCTCGCCGAATCAATCGTGTTGGCGAGCTCGTAGAGCCGTGCCACCGCCTTGTTGAAGTGGAAGGCCTCGATGTCGGTCGAGATGCCGGCGATCGACTTGTGCGCGGCACGGCGCAGTGCCGTCGCCGCCTCCGAGAAGGTCGCGGGCTTCGGTGTGCCGGCCGCCGGCAGGCCCTCGATCGCCGTCGAGGCGATGCGGAACAGCCGTTGCTGGAAGCGCCAGGCGCCGGTCACGCCCGCCTCGGTCCATTCGAGGTCGCGCTCGGGCGGGCTGTCGGACAGCATGAACCAGCGCGCGGTGTCGGCGCCGTAGTCGCGGATGATCTGGTCCGGGTCGACGACGTTCTTCTTCGACTTGGACATCTTCTCCGAGCGACCGAGTTCGACCGGGCTCTTGTCGGAGATCCGCACGACCTTGCCGCCGTCGCGCTCGATCTCCTCGGGCGTCAGCCACGTCCCGTCGCTCGCGCGATAGGTCTCGTGGCAGACCATGCCCTGGGTGAAGAGACCGTCGAACGGCTCGTCGCGGTCGGTCATCTGGACTTCGCGCATCGCGCGCGTCCAGAAGCGCGAGTAGAGCAGGTGCAGGATCGCGTGCTCGACGCCGCCGATATATTGGTCGACCGGCATCCAGTACTGGTTCTCCTCGCGATCGAACGGCGCCGTTTCGAGTTGCGGCGAGGTGAACCGGTCGAAGTACCAGCTCGAATCGATGAAGGTGTCGAACGTGTCGGTCTCGCGGCGCGCGGGCTTGCCACACGTGGGGCATGGGACATGCTTCCACGTCGGATGCCGGTCGAGCGGATTGCCCGGACGGTCGAAGGTCACGTCGTCGGGCAGCTGCACCGGCAGGTCCTTGTCCGGCACCGGCACGACGCCGCAGCTCTCGCAATGGATCGCCGGGATCGGGCAACCCCAGTAGCGCTGGCGCGAGACCAGCCAGTCGCGGAGGCGATACTGCGTCGTGCCCTTGCCGACGCCCATTTCTTCCAGGCGTGCAATTACCTTGGCCTTCGCGTCCTCGACGCCGAGTCCGTCGAGGAACCCGGAATTCACGATGACGCCGTCCTCGACATAGGGCGCTGCCGCGATGTCGAGCGACTTGCCGTCGGCCGGCGCGACGACCTGCAGGATCGGCAGGCCGTACTTGGTCGCGAACTCATGGTCGCGCTCGTCGTGGCCGGGACAGCCGAAGATCGCGCCGGTGCCGTATTCCATCAGCACGAAGTTGGCGGCATAGACCGGCACGGTCCCGCCCGGGATCAGCGGATGCTTCGCCAGAAGCGGCAGCTTGTAGCCCTGCTTCTCGGCGGTCTCGACCTCGGCCGCCGCGGTGCCGGTCTTGCGGCACTCGGCAACGAAGTGCTGCAGGCCGGGATCGCTCGCGGCGAGGCCCTGGACCAGCGGATGCTCGGCCGACAAGGCCATGAACGAGGCGCCGAACAGCGTGTCGGGACGCGTCGTGAAGATCTCGAGCTTGCCCCCATCCTTTTCCGGCAAGGCGGCGCCGGACGCGTCGGTGAGCTGCCAGAAGACGCGCGCGCCGCGGCTCTTGCCGATCCAGTTCGCCTGCATCAGGCGCACCTTCTCGGGCCAGCGGTCGAGCGTGTCGAGGCGGCTCAGCAATTCATCGGCGAATTGCGTGATCTTGAAGTTCCATTGCGTGAGCTTGCGCCGCTCCACGGGCGCGCCGGTGCGCCAGCCCTTGCCCTCGATCACCTGCTCGTTGGCCAGCACGGTGTTGTCGACGGGATCCCAGTTGACCCAGGCCTCCTTGCGGTAGGCGAGGCCTGCGTTCCAGAAATCGAGGAACATCTTCTGCTGGTGGCGGTAGTAGCTGGGATCGCAGGTCGCGAGCTCGCGGCTCCAGTCGAGCGACAGTCCCATCGACTTGAGCTGGGCCTTCATGGTGGCGATGTTCTCGTAGGTCCACTTCTTGGGGTGAACCTTCTTTTCCATGGCAGCGTTCTCGGCCGGCAGGCCGAAAGCGTCCCAGCCCATGGGATGCAGCACGTTGAAGCCCTTGGCGCGCTTGTAGCGGGCGATCACGTCGCCCTGCGTGTAGTTGCGCACGTGGCCCATGTGGATGCGCCCCGACGGATAGGGAAACATCTCGAGCACGTAATATTTCGGCCGGGCGCGATCCATGACGGCGCGGAATGTCTGGCGGTCGTCCCAGACCTTCTGCCACCGGGCTTCGGTTTCGTGGAAATTGTAGCGCGCCGGAGCGGCGGGTGCTGTGGGCGTCGACGACACGGCCTACTTCCTACAAAGAGCGGGAATCCAGAAAAGACTGAGGCCGCAGCGGATGCCCGCTACGGCCTCTCACGTCAAGTTGTGGCGATGCGAGGAGGCCGTCAGGACCCAGGGCTATCGCATATGGCCTAAAAAGCTGTGGCAGCTCGCATTTCGAGAGGAAACAAAAGATCCCTCACTTCGTTCCAGGGCGGGGGTTACCCCGCCCGCGATGACACTATTGCTGGGCTTTGCGCGGTGCGTCGATGCAGAAACCGGTGTCATCCCGAACGAAGCGAGGGATCTTTGAGTCATATGCGATAGCCCTCCGTCAGGACCCACCCGCGATGCGAAGCTGACGCGCGCGCGTCAGGATGGCGTTCTCGATGTCGATCTGGGTGCGCGGGTCGACCTGGGCATCGACCCAGGCGCCGCCCTTGGGCGCGGTCTGCTGCTTGAACACCGACACCCTGATGCCGTCCGCCCTGAGCTCGCGGTCGAGGATGGTGACCTGGACCTTCATGCGCTCGTTGGGCGTCTCGGCTGGCGTGTACCAGTCGGTGATGATGACTCCGCCGAACGGATCGGCCGAGACCAGCGGGATGAAGTTGATGGTATCGAGCGACGCCCGCCAGAGGTAGGCGTTCACGGCCACGCCGGTGCCACTGCCGTCGTCCTTGGCCGTGCTCTTGGAGCCGAACAAGCCGCCCGGTCCGAACAATGTCCCCGCTTCCTGGGTGCGGCCGCCCAGACCCTGGTTGAGGTCACGCTTGTCCCGGTCGTTGGATTTGCCGGTCCGCTGTTCGGCGACGTTGTTGCCACCACCACAGGCGGCGAGTCCGAGAACAAGGGCGCCGGCGACAACGACCAGAAGGCGAAGAGGAAAGGGTGAGCCCGACATAATTGGCGCCTTTATCCGAATGGGCCTGAATATTGTAGAGGATACTGCCTGCGCTCGACGAAAAGTACGCCCAGAATGATCGGCAAGATGGCATCGCGACCATAAGCGCGGGCCTTCCGGACTTCAAGCGGGTGGGCGCTCACAGCAATAGTTTTATGTTAAGATCAACAAAGGCAGGATAGTTTCTTCGTAGGACTCATAAATGGTCGTTGGGCAATGACTAGATGCGGTAGTCTGGTCGGCATTGAGCCCAAGGAACGGCCCAAATTGTGACAAAGGCGCCACAGGTCGGGGGAAGAATCAGGCGGCATCGCGACCAATTCTTGACCCTTTTTTTAGGCCTGTGTTGTAATACTCTGGTCGTATTGGCGGCGCCGTGAGCAGTCGTGATTTGGGCTTTCACATTCCGCCGGTCGGACAGGCCTTTTGGTTCGTACCAGTCTTTGATCAATGAGAGAGGGAGAAAGATGAAGAAGCTTCTACTGGGCTCGACCGCCCTGGTCGTCGGAGGCCTGATGGCCGCTCCGGCCATGGCCGCCGATCCGATCAAGGTCGGTGTGGGCGGCTACTATACCTTCTACGCCGTCGCCAACAACACTAGCTCGACCTACGCGACGAACGGCTCCTTCCAAGCCAACAAGGGCCTGTTCTTCCAGCAGGAAGGCGAAATCCACTTCATTGGCCAGACGAAGCTGGACAATGGTACTTCGGTCGGCATCAACGTCGAACTCGAAGCCTGGAACCCGAACAACATCGCGGCCAGCACTACGAATGTCGCCTCTATTCAACCTGCCAACCCGCAGATCGACGAAGCCTTCCTGTTCGCCTTCGGCGACTGGGGCCGCGTCGAGTTCGGCTCGCGCGACGCCGCTTCCTACCGCATGTACTACGGCGCGCCGTCGGCGCTGATCGGCTACGGCGCCATTCAGCACAACAACAACGTCGGCAACGCGACAGCCTTCTCCTTCAACAAGGCGGCCTTCCACACCACCACGCAGACCAACACGGCGGCCTGGCAGGATACGCAGCGCATCAACTACTTCACGCCCCGCTTCCAGGGCCTGCAGATCGGTGTCGGCTACACGCCTAAGATCAACACGCCCAGCGGGGGCGGGATCTTGGGCAGCACGCTTTTGCTCTCTGGCCCCCTAAACAGCAGTGGCTTCTCGGCGTGCGGGTTCGCTGGCGCGGTCAACATCTCGAACTGCACCGTGAACGACTACTCCTGGCAGGATGGCTTCGATATCGGCGCCAACTACCTGAACAAGTTCGGTGACGTCACGGTCGCGGCCTACGGTTCGTTCGCCCAAGCGGCGTTCAACTCGGGCTATAGGGCGTTCGGAGCATCGGCGAGCCAGATCACCGGCTCGAACCTGGCCTCGTGGACGATGTGGGCGGCCGGTCTGCAGTTCGGCTACAAGGGCATCACGGTCGGTGGTTCGATCGGCTACGACAACCAGGGCATGGGCGCGAACTACTACACCGGTACCGACAATGCGACCCGCTTCGCCAGCGCGGGTATCATGTACGAAACCGGCCCGTGGCAGGTCTCGTTCTTGTGGATGGGAGCGGTCAACTCGAACGGTAACGGCTCCGGCACCGTCCAGACCATCGCGTCCGGCACGAACGTCGCAACGCTTAACACCTCTAGTAACGCCTCTGTTCCACTGTCCGGTACTCCCGGCGTGAACAGCACCGCGTTCAGCGGGCCGAACGCGCTGTTGTTCGGTGCGGAAACGGCCAACAAGTTCGAGCTGGGCGCCAACTACGCGCTCGGACCGGGCGTGAAGCTGACCGGTGGCGCTCTGATCAACAACCAGAGCGGCCCCTCGAACGCCGTCACGGGTAACACCTGGGCGATCCTCATGGGCATGGACGTGCGCTTCTAGGCCCACGCCATACAAATCGGAAAGAGCGGGCGCAAGCCCGCTCTTTTCATTTGTGGGAGAGGTGTGGCTGCACACCCTTCGAGACGCACGCCTGCGGCGCGCTCCTCAGCAACTGTCTAGAGGAACAGGATGCCATGGCCGGTTGTCGCGCACGAGAGCATTGAGGATGGAGAAGAGTTTGCGCCTGGCGGCGACGAGCGCCACTTTGGGACGCTTCCCGGCGTCGCGCAGATGGCGATAGAAGGCCTTGAGCGTCGGGTTATGGCGGACTGCGACCAGGGTCGCCATGTAGAGGGCGCAGCGAACACTGGCGCGGCCCCCGGCGATGTGGCGCTGGCCGCGCAAGGTACCGCTGTCATGATTGAGCGGGGCAACGCCGACAAGAGCGGCCAGTTGCTTGTGGCCGATCGCACCGAGCTCGGGCAACTCGGCCAGCAGCACGGCCGCGGTCAGCGGTCCGACGCCCTGGACGGAGGTGAGGATGACTTGGCGCGCGCGCAGCTCGGCCGAGACCTCGATGGCCAGCGCGATGGCGGCATCGACCTGGGCCAGTTGGGTCTTGAGCTGTGCCAGATGCTGGTCGATCCAGCCGCGCACGGCAGCATCGGCATGCTCGAGCCGGTTCTTCTCGGCCACCAGCATGTCGATGATCTGACGACGCCGGGCAACCAGGCCGGCAAAGGCCTCCTGTCCGGCCTCGATCGGCGGCAGCGGGGCTGGCCGCACGGCAACGCCGAACCGGGCGATGATCCGGGCATCCAGGGCGTCAGTCTTTGCCAGCTGGCCGGTGGCACGGGCAAAGTCACGGATCTGCCGTGGATTGATGAGCGCGACCGGCACCGCGGCGGCCTGCAAGGCGATGACGAGCGCCGTCTCGTACCCTCCGGTCGCTTCGAGAACGACCAGATCCGGCGGATCGGCCTGCAGATCTTCGATCAGTTCAGCGATGGCGTCAGCGCTGTTGGCGATGCGCCAGGGCGGTCTGGATGTCGTGTCGGCGAGATCCAGATGCGCCTTCGAGATGTCGACACCGACGATGAGAGCCTGCTTCGGCATGACAGACAGCTCCTCCTTGCAGCGCAGGCCCAAAGCCCATGCAACCGTTCGAGCCTTTGTCATGCGACGGTGGAGCGTGCTGAGGAACGGGCCCGAAGCCCTAGGGTGACGCGCTCGCACCGCCGCAGCCCGCGAGGCTTCCCGCCTCGACGGGCTGCTCTTTGTACCCCATCCTTCAGACACAAGGGTGAGGTTGCCGTCGGCTTCTGTACCTCCTCATCTTGAGAGTCTGACCGGAATTCAAGCGCTTACCTCATCCTGAGGAGGCCCGTAGGGCCGTCTCGAAGGATGGGGAACAGTGCCCTATGGCTGCCGCTGACCCACGATGTTCACGAACAGGGTCGGCAGGTAGGTCCGCGACACCGGCAGCCGCTCTGTCGCCTGCCGGGCCAGCACGGCGCGGTTGTCCTCATGATCGAGCACGAGCTGGAACAGGCCCTGCTCGACGGCGCCCGCCCGGGGATCGAGCTCGGGCCTGCCGTCGCGCACGACCCGATAGGCGACATCGAGCCCGACGTCGCCGCCGCTGTAGAACGACGACACGATTTCCAGCCGACCGAACATCAGCATCAGGCCGCGCACCGAGAAGCGCCAGTAGTCGTCCGGCGTGGCATGGAACGCCTGCGACCACGGCGTCGCAACGTAAGCCAGTCCGCCTGGGCGCAGGACCCGCTGCTGGATGTTGTACGTCGCGCAGGTGGGATGGCGCGTGTGCTCCGCGCATAGCTGTTGCCGCAAATCAAGGCCGATATTCCGATCGGCAACTAAGGCTTCGACGCAGACGAGCGTGTCATCAAACTGTCAGAGGAAGCCGTTAGAAATACCGCCATCGTGTCTCAAGCCAGCTGCAAGCACTCAGGGTCCAGTGACAGAAAGCTCTCCAAAGCTCGTCGTCGCATCGAGAATTTCCTCGGAAGACCCGAGCATTTCCGCGCCATCGCTATCCGCTACGGCAGAAGCGCCTACAACTTACTGGCAGGTGCCCACCTTCTTCTGGCTCGATCGAGGATACATCTTGGCGATTCGAGCGCTCATATTTCGCCGGCCACCTTTAGGTACGAACCAGTCCTTACAATTGTGAGAGGGAGAAAGATGAAGAAGCTTCTACTGGGCTCGACCGCCCTGGTCGTCGGAGGCCTGATGGCCGCTCCGGCCATGGCCGCCGATCCGATCAAGGTCGGTGTGGGCGGCTACTATACCTTCTACGCCGTCGCCAACAACACTAGCTCGACCTACGCGACGAACGGCTCCTTCCAAGCCAACAAGGGCCTGTTCTTCCAGCAGGAAGGCGAAATCCACTTCATTGGCCAGACGAAGCTGGACAATGGTACTTCGGTCGGCATCAACGTCGAACTCGAAGCCTGGAACCCGAACAACATCGCGGCCAGCACTACGAATGTCGCCTCTATTCAACCTGCCAACCCGCAGATCGACGAAGCCTTCCTGTTCGCCTTCGGCGACTGGGGCCGCGTCGAGTTCGGCTCGCGCGACGCCCCTTCCTACCGCATGTACTACGGTTCGCCGTCGGCGTTGATCGGCTACGGCGCCTTTGCGCTCAACCAAACCATCGGCAATGCATTGGCCCTAGCCAGCAACAAGGCCTACTTTCACACCTCGGTGGCCGCTAACACGGCGGCATGGCAGGACACCAACCGCGTCAACTACTTCACGCCCCGCTTCCAGGGCCTGCAGATCGGTGTCGGCTACACACCGAAGATCAACACTCCCAGCGGCGCCGGCATCCTTGGCTCCACAGTCCTGACCTCTGGCCCATCAGGCAACAGTGGCTTCTCGGCGTGCGGGTACGCTGGCGCGGTGAACATCTCGAACTGCACCACGAACGACTACTCCTGGCAGGACGGCTTCGATATCGGCGCCAACTACCTGAACAAGTTCGGTGACGTCACGGTCGCGGCCTACGGTTCGTTCGCCCAAGCGGCGTTCAACTCGGGCTATAGGGCGTTCGGAGCATCGGCGAGCCAGATCACCGGCTCGAACCTGGCCTCGTGGACGATGTGGGCGGCCGGTCTGCAGTTCGGCTACAAGGGCATCACGGTCGGTGGTTCGATCGGCTACGACAACCAGGGCATGGGCGCGAACTACTACACCGGTACCGACAATGCGACCCGCTTCGCCAGCGCGGGTATCATGTACGAAACCGGCCCGTGGCAGGTCTCGTTCTTGTGGATGGGAGCGGTCAACTCGAACGGTAACGGCTCCGGCACCGTCCAGACCATCGCGTCCGGCACGAACGTCGCAACGCTTAACACCTCTAGTAACGCCTCTGTTCCACTGTCCGGTACTCCCGGCGTGAACAGCACCGCGTTCAGCGGGCCGAACGCGCTGTTGTTCGGTGCGGAAACGGCCAACAAGTTCGAGCTGGGCGCCAACTACGCGCTCGGACCGGGCGTGAAGCTGACCGGTGGCGCTCTGATCAACAACCAGAGCGGCCCCTCGAACGCCGTCACGGGTAACACCTGGGCGATCCTCATGGGCATGGACGTGCGCTTCTAGGCCCACGCCATACAAATCGGAAAGAGCGGGCGCAAGCCCGCTCTTTTCATTTGTGCCGTCCCTTTTGTGCCGGTGCCCCGCCTACCAAGCCTGCATCTTCAAGCCTGCCGCTGACCCACGATGTTCACGAACAGGGTCGGCAGGTAGGTCCGCGACACCGGCAGCCGCTCTGTCGCCTGCCGGGCCAGCACGGCGCGGTTGTCCTCATGATCGAGCACGAGCTGGAACAGGCCCTGCTCGACGGCGCCCGCCCGGGGATCGAGCTCGGGCCTGCCGTCGCGCACGACCCGATAGGCGACATCGAGCCCGACGTCGCCGCCGCTGTAGAACGACGACACGATTTCCAGCCGACCGAACATCAGCATCAGGCCGCGCACCGAGAAGCGCCAGTAGTCGTCCGGCGTGGCATGGAACGCCTGCGACCACGGCGTCGCAACGTAAGCCAGTCCGCCCGGACGCAGCACGCGCTCGATATTGCCAGACGCCCGCGCCGGATGGCGGGCGTGCTCGAGCACATGGCAGCAGATCACCAGGTCGAACGGATCCTCGCCCAGCTTCGCCTTGAGTGTCCGCGGGCTGCTGCAGATGTCGCCGACGACATCGACGTTGGCGCCTTCGAGCAGGTCGAGGCCGACGAAGCGTGCGCGCGGGCCGAAGCGCTTGGCGATCAGGCTCCGCCAGTTGCGTTCATTGCGATCCGACAGAAGCGTGCGCGAGCCCACCTGCAGGACCCGCGGCGCGCGCCGCCCCATCTCGCCGGCGAGGCGATCGAGCAGCAACTCGACCTCGCGGCCGACGCTGGTGCCGACGACGCGCAATTCGCCGCGAGGCTCGGCGGGCGCGGTCCCGGCAACCGGTTTCATGCCCGCACGACCACGATGTGCATGCGGCGCGGGCCATGAGCGCCGAGCTCCATGGCCTGCTCGATGTCGCCGGTGCGCGACGGTCCGGTGAGCGTGTTGACGGTGCGGGGCATGCGGTCCTTGCCGTAGCGCGCCCGCAGCCGCACCCATACGTCTTCGTAGCCGCTCACGATGTCTTCCTCGCGTACCACGACGATATGCGTGTCGGGCAAAAGGTTGAGCGTCACCGGATGCTCCGGTCCCGATGTCGTGACGAGGGTTCCGGTCTCGGCAATGCCGGCGAAGGCGCCGGTGATCGAGACCTGGTCGCTGGCTTCGCCGCGGCCGTGGCGGAGCGACAGCATCTTCTGGCTGACCCAATCGTAGTCCGCGAGCTGGGGCGAGGGCGCCATTGCGGCCCGCGCCGGCAGGTTGTTGCGCGCCAGGAACGACACGACCTCGGCCGCTACGTCGGATGCCGCGACGCGCGCCACCGTGGCGTTGTTGGTCTCGGCCCACTGGCAGAACAGCGCCACCTTCTCGGGTTGGGCGAGTTGCGCACGGGCAACGACCGGTCCGCGCGGTGGCGCTGCCAGCCGCGTCTCGACGGCCTGACGCTGCTCACCCGAGATCTCGCCGCGGCGGAGCGACCGCCGAATGCCGTTCAGGATCTGAGCGCGGGCGTTGATTGGGGCCTCGCTCATGCCCGCCTCTTTTTCCACTGCGCATGGAACGTACCGCCCGCTGGCGGGGCGGGCAGGTCGCGGAAGCGCGTCCAGCCGCCGGCCAGGGGCATCGCGCGATAGCGACCCTCGGCGCGCCCAAACAGCGCCAGCACACGATTGGCGAGCGATGTGAGCTGGCGATAAAGAGCCGGCCGGCGGGCAACGAAGCCCCACAGCGCCAGGCCCTGGCGCACCGCCACAGGGGTCAGGTGCCGCTCGAACTCGCGCTCACGCCAATGGCGCATCAGCTTGGGCAGCGGGATGCGCACCGGGCAGACGCTCTCGCAACGGCCGCAGAAGGTCGACGCATTGGGCAGGTTGCTCGCTTCCTCGACGCCGACGAGCTGCGGCGTCAGCACGGCGCCCATCGGACCGGGATAGACCCAGCCGTAGGCATGGCCGCCGATCGCGCCGTAGACCGGGCAATGGTTCATGCAGGCGCCGCAGCGGATGCAGCGCAGGATGTCCTGCATCTCGGTGCCGAGGACGCCGGAACGGCCGTTGTCGAGCAGCACGACGTGGTACTGCTCCGGCCCGTCGAGGTCGCCTGGCCGCTTCGGGCCGGTGTTCAGCGTCGTGTAGGCCGACGATTCCTGGCCGGTCGCCGAGCGCGCCAGCACGCGCAGCAGCACCGCGGCATCCTCGAGGGTGGGGATCACCTTCTCGATGCTGGCCAGCACGATGTGCATCCTGGGCAGGGTATTCGAGAGATCGGCATTGCCCTCGTTGGTCACCAGCATCGACGAGCCGGTCTCGGCGACCAGGAAGTTGGCGCCGGTCAGACCGACATCGGCGTCGAGGAACTTCTGCCGCAGCACATAGCGTGCTTCCGCGACGAGATCGTTACGTTCGGTGAGGCGCCTGTCGAAACCGAGCTTGCTGTGGTGCTCGAGGAAGGTGTCGGCCACCTGGTCCTTGGTCAGGTGGACCGCGGGCGCGATGATGTGGCTGGGCGGCTCGTTGCGGAGCTGGATGATGTACTCGCCGAGATCGGTCTCGATCGGGGCGATGCCCATCGCTTCCAAATGTTCGTTGAGCGCGATCTCCTCGGCCACCATCGATTTCGACTTGGCCACCGTGCGCGCGCCGACGCTTCGGCACAGCTCGGCGATGATGCGGCGCGCGTCGGCCGCGGTCGGCGCCCAATGGACGTGCCCGCCCAGCGCGATCACCTTGCGCTCGAATTCTTCGAGGTAGAAGTCGAGATGGGCGAGCGTGTGGTTCTTTATGTCGCGCGCGCGGTCGCGCAGCGCCTCGAACTCGGGCAGCCGCTCCGCGGCCTGTCGTCGCCGTTCCGAAAAGCCGACCTTCAGCTTGGCGAGTGAATCCTGCAGGTTGGGATCGGCCAATGCGTGGCCGACATTCTCTTTGAAGGCATGTGCGGTCGATTCCATCAGCCGCGCTCCGGCTCGCCGATCGCCGGCAGGTCGCCCATGCCGGCCAGGACCTCGGCAACGTGGCGGACGCGCACGGCGCGGCCTTCGCGCTGCAGCTTGCCCGCCATGTTCATCAGGCAGCCGAGGTCGCCCGCCAGCAGCGTGTCGGCGCCGGTCGCCGCGATGTCGGCCGACTTCTCGCCGACCATGGCGTTGGAGATCTCGGGGTACTTCACGCAAAACGTACCGCCGAACCCGCAGCAGACTTCCGGCGTCTTCATCTCGCGCAGGCTGAGGCCTTCCACCGAGTCGAGGAGCCGGCGCGGCTGATCCTTGACGCCCAGCTCGCGCAGGCCAGAGCAGGAATCGTGATAGGTGACGATGCCGTCGTAACGGGCGGCCGCGACCTTCTTCTCGCCGAGCACGTCGACCAGGAACGACATCAGCTCGTAGCTGCGGCCGGCCAGGTTCTCGGCCCGCGCCTTCATGGCGGGATCTTCGTCGAACAGGCCGGGATAGTGGTGCGACAGCATCCCGCCACAAGACCCCGACGGTGCCACCACGGCGTCATAGCCCTCGAAAGCATCGATGACCTGGGCCGCGATGGCCCTGGTCGTGGCGCGATCGCCGCTGTTGTAGGCGGGCTGGCCGCAGCAAACCTGGACCGGCGGCACCTCGACCGTGCACCCGGCCCGCTCGAGGAGCTTCACGGCGGCGAACCCGATCGACGGCCGGAACAGATCGACCAGGCAGGTGACGAACAGCGCGACGCGGCGCGGACGAACGGCGGGAACGGGCGATGGCGTGGACACGAAAGCCACATTGGCAGCCGCAAAATCGGCGGGCAACCCGGTTCCGGCCCCTACGTTGAAGGAGATGCTGCGGCGCTCCCTTCTTCTGTCGCTCGGCCTGCTTCCGGGCGTCGGACACGCGGCCACTCCGCCGCTGATGCCGCCCTGTGGGGTCGCCCCATCTCCGCCCTATCCGTCCGCAGGTCAGCCTCCGAGCGTCGGCGTCTGGAGCGAGTCCGATCTGAAGCGACTCGACTGGCAACCGCCGTCCTGCCTGCATTGGGCGCCTGCGCGGACGCGCCTGGCTGCGGCCCTTGCGGGCCGGTTCCGACATGGCGGTTCGCTGGACGAGCTGGTGGCGCGGCTGTCGCGCATCTCTAGCCTAAAGTCGGTGCGCTACTGGTCGGTGACCAGGAAGAGATGGGAACCACTCGTCACCGATTCGGGCGCGGTCGACGAAACAGGCGAACAACGGCGGCCGGACCCCGCTCCGTCCGCGCTGACGCCGGGGGCGTCATTCCGCTATTTCGAGATCGGCCGGGCGGGGCGCACCCTCCATCGCATGACCGTTCACGAGCGCAGCGCGGATCGGATCGTCGTCGGCACGGAGAATGTAACGCCGATCCGCGTGCTCATGCTCACGGCCTTCGAAGCCGGCGCGCTGCAGACGGTGGCGTTCCTGGAACGCCAAAGGCCGGGCGAGTGGGGCTACTATCACGTCATCCGCGCGACCGAGGGGGCGAACGCCGTGGCGCTGGGCAAGGATGCGTCGTATCTCAACCGCCTTGCGGCGTTGTACAGGCACGCCGCAGGCATCCCGACCGACCTGGAGCCACCGGTCTCGCGCTGACCGCCGTCAGCTCTTGTTGGGCACCAGGACGATGGCGCGGCCGTCGCTGTTCATGCGGCCCGCCCATTCGGCGGCCTGCGCGCCGGCCCCGTAGAACACGTCGCCTCGCGCCGGTCCCTTGATCGCCGCGCCGGTGTCCTGGGCGATCATCAGCCGGCGATAGGTATCGGCCGGTGCCCCGCGCCGCAGCGACGGGCGTTTGGTGTCGATCCAGATCGGCGTTCCGTAGGGGGTCAGCGTCGGATCGACCGCCATGCTGCGTTGCGCCGTGAGCGGCACGCCCTCGGCGCCGATCGGCGCAGAAGTCTTGGTGTCCCTGAAGAAGATGTAGCGCTCGTTCTTGCGCATCACGTCGCGCGCCTGCTGCGGGTTGCGCTTCAGCCAGTCGCGGATCGCGGGCCAGGTCGCGTCTTCCTTCTTCATCACGCCCATCTCGACCAGCACCGCGCCGATGGCGGTGTAGGGACGGTTGTTGGAGCCGTCGAAGCCCAGGGTCATCGCGCCGCCCTCGGCGAGCTGGACGCGACCGCTGCCCTGGACCTGGATCTCGAACAGGGCGACCGGATCCTGGACGTAGACGATCTCGAGGCCCTTGCCCTTCAGGGCCCCCTGTTCGATCTCGGCCCGCGTGAAATAGGGCTTGTCAGGGGTGAGGTCGGGCGGCCGGCGATAGACCGGGACGGTGAAGAGCCGCGACGGCGCCTTGCTGCCCCGCGTCTCGGGCTCGAAATAGCCGGTGAACTTGCCGGGCGCCTCGACGACCAGGGGCCTGAAGTTCGATTCGAAGAAACTGCGCGAGGCGCGGGCGTCCCCCGCCTTCACCGCGGCAGCCGCATCGCAGATGCGCTTCCACTCGCCTGCCGTCACGGTCTTCTCGCCGCCATCGGTCGCGATCTTCATGTCGGGACCGGAGCTCAGGCGCGGGCAGGAGCGGCGGAACGCTGCCAGCGCCTCGGCGTGCCGGTCCTCCGCCCAGCCGGCGATTTCGTTGTAGGAGATCGGCGCCATCGCCACGCGCTGCTTCGGCTCCGCACTGGGTCCGCCGGCGCAGGCGGACAGAAGGCCGGCCGCGGCAAGCAGAGCCGTGCCGCCGGTCAGGACGCTCCAGCGCATTCTCGGAAAGCCTCCCTCAGCCTTCGCTTTCGGTCTTTACGAGCTGCCAGTTCGGGTCGCTCGACTTGGTGTCGCGGCGGAACGTCCAGAGATCCACGACCTTCTGCACTTCGTTGGGATTGCCGTCGACGATCTGACCTTCCTCGTTGCGCACGACGTTGATCTGCTCGCTGACGAACCGCACCGTCACGGCGGCATGCGTCCCCTGCATCTCCGCGGCCGCGACGTCCGACGCCTCGAAGCCGATCAGTGTCGTCTCCGCCTTCTCCTTGCGTTCCGCGCGGCCGCGAATCGCCGCTTCGAAGCTTGCGAAGGTGGCGCCGTCCAGCAGGGGTCGGAGCGTCGACGTGTCGCCACGCGCGAAAGCTTCGACGATGGACGTGAAGGCCGCACGGGCGCCCGCCGTGAAGGCGACAGGCTCGAAGCCGGGATCGGCCGCACGGATCGCGGCGACGCCGGACGAGGCCGAGGGCATCACCGTGGCGCGAATGCCGCCGGGGCCGCTGGTCGCCAGGGTCGGGCGCGGCGACGGCGCGTTGGCCGTCGGCAGAGGTACGACGTTGTCGCTCCCTGAATCGCCCACGCGCGGTGGCGTCGAAGGCGGCGCGGGGGGCGCGAATGGATCGCGGGCCGGCGGCTGTTCGTTACCCGTCCGCTTGCCCAGCACCGAACGCAGCCGCAGGATCAAGAAGACCGCGACCAGCCCGATCAGGATGATGTCGTAGTTGTTGCCCACGATGGCACTCCCTGTCCGAAATTACATAGGCCCCGAATGGGGAAAGGGCAAGGCAACGGCGTGCCTGGTTCTCAGGCAGACAGCACCACAATGTCGACCAATTCCGCGACGCCGCCAACCCGCCGGCCGGGCCGGCGTTCGTGTGGTTGGGCCGGGCGATAGCCCTGTCGCTCGGCAAGCAAATAGGTGGCGGCGTCCGTGATGGCGCGCGTGCCTTCCTCTTTGTTGTGTTTTTCGAGTTTCGCCGCGAAATTCACGGCATCGCCGATCACGGTGAATTCAAGTCGTTCACCGTCCCCCACGGCGCCGAAGACGACCCGCCCGGACGAGACGGCCAGTCCGATCTCGAGCGGCAATAGGCCAGCGGCGCGGCGCTCCGCCTCCCACGAGACGGCCGCCTCGATGACGGCATCGGCGGCCCGCAGGGCATCGGCGGCAGCGGTCGGAGATACCGTGACGGCTCCGAACGACGCCAGGATGCCGTCCCCGAGGAACTTGTCGATGCTGCCGCCGGCGCCGACGATCAGCGGGCAGATTCGCCCCTGATACTCCTGCAGCAGCTTCATGACCTCGTCCGGCTGTAGCTCGGTGGAGACACGCGTGAAGCCGCGCAGATCGACGTTCAGGATGGCGACGTCGCGGAGTTCTCCTTCGCCCGCCTTGATCGACATGGCCGCTCCGCGGATACGGGCCGCGACGCCGGGATCGAAGAATCGCGAGAGGTCCTGCGCCGCCGCGCTTTCGCTCACGGCTCGGACCAGGAGGTGGCGGGCGCGCGAGATGGCGAGCGCCAGCACGGCCGTAGTGAGCAGGATGGCGATGATCTTGTCGATCTCCGCCCCGAGAAGCAGCGCGTTGGACGTCATGTACTCGACGAAATTGTGCGTCTGGTTGGGCGGACCACCGAGACCTGTGGTGACGTAGTAGGTCAGCCATGCCCAGCCGACAGCGGCCGTCGCCCCGGCAAAGAGCACGAAACGGGCCTCGAAGCGCAGCGCGCGGAGCGCAATGAAGACAAACACGTAGAAAAGCGTCGGGACCTTCAGATAGAAGGCGGCCGGCTGCGCATACTTGTAGTGGAACGAGTAGATGAGTCCCATGAGCAGGGCGATGTCGGCGATGACCGACAGGTAGAGCATCCACGGTGCGAGCAGCCGAAGGTGTGCGAGAACGAGGCGGACGATGCAGAAGCCGGCGTAGACGACCAGTACTTCGCGCTCGAGCGAATAGTCCGCCTGGACCACGCCCTCGGCCATCCGCGTGCCCTCGAAGACGGAGCTGACGAGCGCAACGATGCCGAACTGTATCCAGCCGATCAGGATCTCGCTTCGCTCCTGCTGGCGGCGGATGGCGTCGCGCACGCGTTCGGGCAGCTCGCCGGTGCCGCCGCCGTCGAACAGCCAGTCACGCAAGCGTGTCAGCATCAGCGCTTCTCGAGCCAGAGGCTGGCGGGCAGGGCGTCGGCAGGCCGGGGCAGCCGCGCGACGACGGAACGCGCGAGGCGGTCGGCCAGACGGCGCTCGGCCCAGACGCTGGAGAATACCGGCCGGTAGGCACCGCCCGTCAGCAGCGGCACGACGCCCTGCTGTTCGTTGTAGGCGCGCCAGCCCCAGATCGCGGGATAGTCGAAGGGCAGGAAGATGTCGTGGATGTGCACGAGGGCGCCGGACGGCAGACGTGGCAGTACGCGGTTCAGCAGGATGTCGACGTCGCTGCCCGGCATCAGAATGTGGCTGGAATCGATGAACAGCACGTCGCCGGGCATCAGCCCGTCGAAGAGTTCGGGCGGCGCGGCCTGCAGGGTCGAGGACACGACGCGCACGCCCGGCAGCCCGGCGATGTCGGCGCGCGGCGCGGGGTCGATCGCCAGGATCTCGCCAAGCCCGCCCATCGCCTTCGAGAGCAGGCGCGTCGAATGGCCCGAACCGACCTCCACGACATGCCGCGGCTTGCGTTCGCGGACCAGTGCATAGGCGACCGCTGCGTCGAGTGAGGGGAACCATGACTGCTCGAACATCGACTTCATGGACTTGAGCGTGGCGGCCTGCGTGTCGACGGTGTCGAGCACGGCGCCGAATGCGGCGGCGTTCTCCTCGAACAGCCGTTCAATCGCCGGGTAGGCCGGCTGTGCGCCGGGTGGCGGCAGGAGCGGCGCGTAGCGGTGCGGAATGAACCAGCCACGCGGCTTCAGCCCGAGCACGGTCGGCAATCCGAGGGCGAACCGTCTCCAGCGGCCGCGCAGGCTCAGCCTTGCACTCATGCAACAACGCTCACGGACTTAGGGTGAGACCTTCATGGGCGACGAGAACGCGCGGCAGTCCGCTGGCGGCATTGCCCGGGCGTAGCGCGGTCGCGTCACGCGCCACGCCGTCCATGAAGGCATCGTCATGGCTGGGATCGTGGTGGAAGACGACGAGCGTGCCGACACCTGCCGCATCGGCGACCCGCACCCCCTCCTGCCAGGTCGAATGGCCCCACCCGCGGTAGCGCGGGTACTCTTCGTCGGTGTAGCTCGAATCGTAGATCATCACGTCGGCGCCACGGCACAGTTCGACGATCGTCGGGTCGCGTTGGCCCTCGCGATGCTCGGTGTCGGTGATGTAACAGATCGACTTGCCGAGATGGTCTATGCGGTAACCGGTGGCGCCGTTGGGATGGTTGAGCGGCGCGGTGCGCACGCCGACCGCGCCGCACGACAGAGAATCGCCCGAGCGGAACTCCTTGAACTCGACCCGCGCCTGGAAGACGTCGAGCGACACCGGATAGAGCGGTGCCTGCATGAGGTGGCCGACGACTTTCTTCAGCGTGTACGGCGCCTCGAGATGGCCGGCCCACATGCGAACCGAGCTTCGCTTGTCGAACAGCGGCGCGAAGAAAGTCAGGCCCGAAATGTGATCGAGGTGGGTGTGCGTGAAGTAGATGTCGATGTCCGAGGCCTGGCGCGCCAGTTCCACGCCGAGCGGGCGAATTCCGGTCCCGGCATCGAATATCAGGCGGCGGCCACCCGCGGTCACTTCAAGGCACGACGTATTGCCGCCATAGCGTGCATATTCTGCGCCGGGGCAGGAGATCGACCCCCGCACCCCCCAGAACCTGACTTTTAATCCCTCGGCCAACGACACCTTCCCGGGCATCCACCCGGCGCCAGAGTCCACAGGCCAGCGGTCCCCGTCAACCGAGCCCGCGGCCGGCTATCGGATCGATGCCCTGGCCGCATTCTTGCGTAGCGATGGCCCAAGCCGTCTTTCACGGTTTGTTGCAGTCGGCAGTCGTCTTCGAATGGCACCGACTGCGTTGCAGACCGGCTGGTTCGGAGCAATACTTTGGATATGGAACCGATCAACCAGGCCGCTTCTCCGGCGCTCGCAGTGCCCCCTCTGCGGCGCGCCAAGTTCGCCATCGGGCAGGTGGTGAAGCACCGCATCTATCCGTTCCGGGGAGTGATTTTCGACGTCGATCCGGTGTTCGCCAACACCGAGGAGTGGCTGGCGTCGATCCCCGAGGAAGTGCGGCCGCGACGCGATCAGCCATTTTATCACCTGCTTGCCGAGAATGCGCAGACGACCTATGTCGCCTACGTCTCGGAGCAGAATCTACTGCCGGACGACACGGGTAAGCCGGTGTCGCACCCGCAGGTGCCGCAGTTCTTCAAGGAGCTGAAGCGCGGCCAGTACGTCTCGCGCGAGCGTTCGCTGCACTGACGTTCAGTTGAGCGCGAACGGGAAGTACTTCTCGTTGATCTTCTTGTAGGTGCCGTCGCTCATCATGTCGCTGAACGCCTTGTTCATGGCGTCGCGCAGCTTGGCGTCCTCCTTTCGCAAGCCGGCGGCGACGCCGACGCCCAGAGTCTGCGTGTCCTTGATGTCCTGGCCGACCAGCTCGCAGCATTTGCCTTCGGGCTTCTGGCTCCACAGCCAGAGCTGGGCCTTGTCGCCGAACACTGCGTCGACCTCTTCCCTCGACAGCGCCAGCAACGCCTCTTGCAGCGTCCCGAATCGCCGAAGCTGGGCGGAGCGTCGAAAGCTCTTGTCGGCCCAGTCGGCGTGCATGGAGTCCTTCTGAATGCCGATGCGCTTGTTGCGAAGCAGCGAGGGCGGTCCGTCGAACGGCGCGCCCTTGGCGGCGATGAAGGCACCCGGCGAGAGATAGTAGCGACGCGACAGCCCCATGCGCTGGCGTCGCTCGCGCGTGACTTCCATCGACGACATGATGACGTCGAACTTCTTGTCGAGCAGGCCCGGGATCAGCTCGTCCCACTTGAGCGCGATGAACTCGCATTCGGCCTTGATGCGCTGGCAGGCTTCCTGCGCCAGCTCCATTTCGAAGCCGGCCGGGATGCCTTTGCGATCGAGATAGTTGAACGGCGGGAACGCCGCCTCGGTCGCGATGGTGATCTTGAAGGCGGGCGGCGTGAAGGGCGACTTGGGCGGCGGCTTGGCGGCGGGCTGCGCCGGACGCGCGGGTGGCCGCTGCGGCTGTTGCTGCTGCTGGGCTGCAGCCACACCGGCGAAGGCCAGGATCGCCAGCAGGATCATGAGCAGCCTCATGCGATCAGTCGTTCCAGGAGGGCGTTGAGACGCTGCCGGCCGGCGGACGTCGCGCCTATGTGCCGGGCATCGACGTCGAGGAAGCCCGCATCGACCAGCGGCGCCAGGCGGGCCTCGCCCAGCGCGCCGACCGGATCGACGCCCGTCACCGACGCGAAGGTGGCGCGGTCGATGCCGTCGGCCAGCCTCAGTCCCATCATCAATGCCTCGTCCACCAGATCCTGTCCCTCGATCAGCGACGTCTCCGCCGTGCCGTGACCGTCGCGCTCGACCGCCCCCAGCCAGGCTTCCGGACCGCTCGCGCGCCGCGTCGCCGTCTTGGCCGCGCCGGTAGCGAAGCGGCCGTGTGCTCCCGGGCCGATGCCGACGTAATCCTGATACCGCCAATAGATCAAATTATGGCGGCAGGCAGCGCCCGGCCGGGCGTGATTGGAGATCTCGTAGGCCGGCAGGCCGGCCGACGCGAGGCGCGCCTGGGTATGCTCGAACATCGCGGCGGAATCGTCCTCCGGCGGGAGCGCGAAGGCGCCGCGGGCGTGCTGGGTGAAGAAGCCCGTGCCGCGCTCGATGGTGAGCTGGTAGAGCGACAGGTGCTCGCCGGCGAGCGCCAGCGCGCGCTCCAGCTCGTCCGCCCAGGCCTCCGGCGTCTGGCCGGGCCGGGCGTAGATCAGGTCGAAGGAATGCCGCGCGAAGCGGGCCCGCGCCGTCTCGATGGCGGCCAGCGCTTCGTCGACCGAGTGCTCGCGGCCGAGGAAGGCGAGCGCGGCAGGCTCGAGCGCCTGCACGCCGAGGGACACGCGATTGACGCCCGCGTCGGCCAGGGCGGCGAAGCGGTCGGTCTCGACCGAGGTCGGATTGGCCTCGAGCGTGATCTCCGGGTCGGGTACGACGTCCCAGAGCTGGCGCGTACGCGCGATCAGCGCTGCCGCCGTTTCGGGCTCCATCAGCGAGGGCGTGCCGCCGCCGAAGAACATGGTTTCGACGCGACGTCCCGGCGCCTCGCGCGCGGCGTGCTCGAGTTCGGTCAGCAGCGCCTTGCGCCAGCGGGTCTGCTCGACGCCGTCTCGGACGTGGCTGTTGAAGTCGCAATAGGGGCACTTCGATTTGCAGAAGGGCCAGTGGACGTACACTCCGAGCGGAGTGCTCATCTGAAGCAGGCCTCGACCATCATCCGGAAGGCGCGGCCGCGATGGCTGATCGCGTTCTTCTCGGCGTCGCTCATCTCGGCGGTGGTGCGCGTGTCGCCCTTCGGCTGGAAGCAGGGGTCGTAGCCATGACCACCCGAGCCTCGCGGCGGCCAGACGATCGCGCCGTCGAGCATGCCGTGGAACAGTTCGAGATGCTCGTCGGGCCAGGCAAGTGCCAGCACACAATGGAAAGTCGCGGCGCGAGCGGCGTCCGAGTGCGGTACGTTGCGGATGGCAAGCTCGTCCTGGATGCGGCGCATGCCGGCCATGGCGTCGCGGTCCGGGCCTTCCCAGTCGGCAGTATGGAGGCCGGGCTGGTGGTCGAGGGCGTGGACGCTGAGGCCCGAATCGTCGGCCAGTGCCGGCAGGCCGCTGGCGCGTGTCGCAGCCAGCGCCTTGATGGTCGCATTCTCCTCGAAGGTCGTGCCGGTCTCGTCGGGTGACGGCAGCCCGAGCTCGCCTGCGGAGACGATCTCGACACCGAACGGTCCCAGCATGGTGCGTATTTCACCCGCCTTGCCTCGGTTGTGGGTGGCCACAACGAGCTTGGGCAGGGTGAAGCGACGCGCCATCAGGCGATGCCGACGGCCGCGCGCTGCAGCTTGGTGAGTTCCCCGATGCCCTTCTTGGCAAGCGCGAGCAGCTCGAGGAACTGAATTTCGCTGAAAGGGTCCTGCTCGGCCGTACCCTGAACTTCGACGATGCCACCGGTGCCGGTCAGCACGAAGTTGGCGTCGGCCTCGGCCTTGGAGTCCTCGGGATAGTCGAGGTCGAGAACCGCGGCACCTTCCCAGAGGCCGCAGGAGACGGCCGCGACCTGGCCGGTGATCGGATTGCCCGCCAGCTTGCCCTCCTTGACCAGCCGCTCGAAAGCGAGATGGAGCGCCACCCACGAGCCGGTAATGCTGGCGGTACGCGTGCCGCCATCGGCCTGCAGGACGTCGCAGTCGATGTTGATCTGGCGCTCGCCCATGGCCTGGAGGTTCACCACCGCCCGCAGCGAGCGGCCGATCAGGCGCTGGATCTCCTGGGTGCGTCCGGACTGCTTGCCGCGCGCGGCCTCACGATCCGTGCGCGTATGTGTCGACCGCGGCAGCATGCCGTACTCGGCGGTGACCCAACCCTTGCCGGAATTGCGCATCCAGGGCGGCACCTTCTCGTCGACCGACGCGGTGCAGAGGACGTGTGTGTCGCCGAACTTCACGAGGCACGACCCCTCGGCATGGCGGGAGAAGCCGGTCTCCAGCGAAACCGGGCGAAGCTGGTCGGGGGCGCGGCCGGACGGGCGCATTCATCGTCTCCTGATGGGGCGGGGCGGGTGTACCCCCCGCCTTCATTGACCGCAATGCCGACACTACCTACATTTTTTCCATGGCGATTCACCGTCTTGGGCTGTCGGGCGGCACCCTTGCCGAGGGCCTGACAGGGCACCGGCAGGCCGCCTCGGTCGCGGAGCTGAACGATCGGGCGCGCGAGGTGCTGCGGCACGTAGTCGAGGGCTATGTCGAAACCGGGGAGCCCGTGGGGTCGCGGGCTCTCACGCGCAAGCTCACCGAGACGCTGTCGCCCGCCACCATCCGCAACATCATGGCTGACCTGCAGGATGCCGGCCTGCTCTACGCGCCGCACACTTCTGCAGGACGCCTGCCGACCGATGCCGGGCTGCGGCTGTTCGTGAATGGCCTGCTCGAGGTCGGCAACATCTCCGAGGAGGAGCGCGAGTCGATCGAGGCGCGCTGCGCCACGGCCGGCCGCAGTGTCACGGAGGCGCTCGAGCAGGCGACTACGATGCTGTCCGGCCTTTCGCGCTGCGCCGGCCTCGTCATGGCGCCCAAGACCGAGCAGCCGCTGAAGCACATCGAGTTCGTGAACCTCGGTCCCGGCCGCGCTCTGGTCGTCACGGTCACCCAGTCGGGCCATGTCGAGAACCGCGTGATCGACACGCCGCTCGGCATGCCGCCCTCGGCGCTCACCGAGGCGAGCAATTACCTCAACGCGCGGCTGAGCGGCCGCACCTTCGAAGAGGCGCGCCGCCTGATCCTCGAGGATCTGAAGCTGAAGCGCGCCGAGCTGAACGACCTCACGGCCAAGGTCATCGAGTCCGGCCTCGCGACCTGGGCCGGCGAGCCGGGCAGCGCGCTGATCGTGCGCGGCCAGGCACGGCTTCTGGAGGACATTACGGCGATCGAGGATCTCGAGCGCGTGCGGCTCCTGTTCGACGCACTGGAGCGGGGCGAGAGCTTCGTGCGCCTGCTGGAGCTCGCCAATGTCGCGTCGGGCGTACAAATCTTCATCGGCGCCGACAACCCGCTGTTCGCCAATGCCGGCTGCTCGATGGTGGTGGCGCCGTTCCGCGATTCGCAGGAACGCATCCTCGGCGCCATCGGCGTGATCGGACCGACGCGGCTCAACTACGCACGCATCATCCCGCTGGTCGACTATACAGCGCGCGCCATCGGCCGGGTGGTGGGCTAAAGGCGCACTACCAGTCCCTCTCGTCGAAATCTTCGAACTGCTTCATGTCGTCATCGGCGCCCGATGAGGGCCTCGCCGCCTCATCGGCGGCATGCGACAGCACGCGCAGCCGCGTCTCGCGCGTCAACAGCGGCAATAGTTCAAGGAGATCGTCGCGGGCGAAGGCGACGCAGCCTTGAGTTGGGCTGTAGTCCGCGCGTGCCAGGTGGAGAAAGATCGCGCTGCCCCATTCGCCCTCGGGGGGATCGTCGTTGTAGCCGACGACGACGACCACGTCATAGAGCTCATCCTCGCGCCACATCTTCTCGTGGCTCCACTCGTTGGGGATGCGGACCAGCCGATTGTATGTCGGCGACCGTGGATCGTCGCACCAGCCGTCTCGCTCGTTGATGGGCCGTGCCGGCAGCTCGACCCTGGGCAACACGATCCGGTCATTGCGATAGTAGATGCGGCGCAGCGGGAACTCGCCGACCGGAGTGGCGGCGTCGCCTTCGACCTTGTCTTCCCGGACGCCGCCCGCACCCAAGGTGCAACGCCAGCGCCGAGCGCCTAGGCTCGCCCAGCCAAGGGAGGATTCGGCCGAATCGGCCTGCACGATCAGGACGTTCTCGTCGGTCATTGCCTAGGTCTCCGGTGCCCTTCATAAAGACACCCTCTCGAGGGAGAAAGCGATGGCTTATGTCGTGACGCCGCCCGCAACGGTCGGCGTGCCGGTGAACGGAACGAGCGACCTTTTCCCGGTGCGGCGCATCTTCTGCGTCGGCCGCAACTACGCTGCCCATGCCCGAGAGATGGGCCACGATCCCGACCGCGAGCCGCCGTTCTTTTTCACCAAGCCGACCGACGCCATCGTGATCTGCGCCGACCCGAAGAACCCCGCCAAGGTCGCCTATCCGCCGGCCACCAAGAATCTGCACCACGAGATGGAGCTGGTGGTGGCCATGAAGTCGGGCGGCCGCGATATCCCCGTAGAAAAGGCGCTGGATCATGTGTTCGGCTACGGAGTCGGCCTCGACATGACCCGTCGCGATCTGCAGAACCAAGCCAAGGACATGGGCCGCCCGTGGGACATGGGCAAGGGTTTCGACCAGTCGGCGCCGATCGGCGAGATTTATCCGGCGGCGAAGATCGGCCATCCCTCGAAGGGCACTATCCAGCTCGACGTCAATGGGAAGACCCGCCAAAAGTCGGACCTCAACGCGCTCATCTGGAGCGTGCCGGAAACGATCTCGTATCTCTCGGGCCTCGTTGCGCTGGCCGCCGGCGACCTGATCTACACCGGCACGCCCGATGGCGTGGCCGCTGTCGTGAGGGGAGACACGCTGTCGGGCTTCGTCGATGGCTGCGGCACGGTTACGTGCACACTGGTCTGATGGTTCTCAGCTTTTCCGAGCCGTGCGGGCTCTCGCGCCTCGGAAGGCGCTGACGCCCGCCAGCGCGCTCGCTTGCGAGCGCGCTAGAGCTGCTGTGCTCTGAACGTGTCGCACTTCCGCGGGTCACCGCTTTCCAGTCCGATCCTGAACCAGCGGGCGCGTTGCGCGCTGGTGCCGTGAGTGAAGCTGTCGGGCACGACGCGACCCTGGCTCTGCTTCTGAAGTGCGTCGTCGCCGATCGCTGCCGCCGCGGCGAGCGCCTGCTCCACGTCCTTGTCGTCGATCATCTTGCCGCCGCGCTGACGGTCGGCGCGGTTGGCCCAGACGCCCGCGAAGCAATCGGCCTGCAGCTCGGTGCGCACCGACAGCGCGTTGCCGTCGCGCTTGCTCATGCTCTGGCGCATCTGCTGCACCTTGCCCGAGATGCCCAGCAGGTTCTGCACGTGATGGCCGACCTCATGGGCGATCACGTAGGCCTGTGGGAACTGGCCTGGCACCCGGAAGCGGCGGGCCAGCTCGTCGAAGAAGCCGAGGTCGAGATAGACCCGCTGGTCGGCCGGGCAATAGAAAGGCCCCATCGCCGACTGGCCGACACCGCATTCGGTGCGCGTGGCATCGCGGAAGAGAACGAGCTTTGGCTCGCGATACTGCCGCCCCATGTCGCGGAAGATGTCGTTCCAGACATCCTCCGTGCTCTTGAGCACGCGTGACACGAACTGTGCCTGTTCATCGGAGGGCTGGGCCGCCGGCGTGGTGCGGCTTGCCGGGGTAGGACGGGCCGGCGGTTCCTGAGTGTAGGTGGCGCCGCCGCCCGCGATGTCGCTCAGGATCGCGCCGGGATCTGCGCCCATGATCATGGCGATGACAACGAATGCCACCAGGCCGAAGCCGCCCTTGAACAGGCCGCCGCCCCCGCCGCCCACGGGAATCGGGAGGCCGCCGCCGAAGCCTCCACCGCCGAATCCGCCGTCGTCGCGGCGATCCTCGATGTTGCTGCTCTGGTCGCCATCCATCTGCATGGCTTCTCTCCCCGGTGCCCGGATCGTCTATAGTGCCGGGCGATGAGTCTCACCATCGCCACCTGGAATATCAACTCGGTCCGGCTGCGGATCGGAAACGTCGAACGGTACCTGAAGTTGCGCAAGCCGGATGTGTTGTGCCTGCAGGAAACCAAGAGTCCTGACGAGTTCTTCCCCCATGCGGCGTTCGAACGGCTGGGCTACGTGCACCGCCTCGTCCAGGGCATGAAGGCCTACAACGGCGTCGCCATCGTGTCGAAGGTGCCGTTCAAGGCGATGAACGTCCATCATCGCTGCGGCAAGGAGGATTGCCGGCATATCGAAGCGGCCCTCGACGTCGGTGGCGACCCCATCCTGCTCGACAACCTCTATATCCCGGCCGGCGGCGACATCCCCGATCCCGATCTCAACGTGAAGTTCGCGCACAAGCTCGACTTCTATCGCGAGATGGCGGACTGGTACGCCGCCCGCAAGCCCCGGCCGCGTGCCCGCAAGGGGTTGCGCCGGATCATGGTGGGCGATCTCAATGTCGCTCCGCTTGAGCACGACGTTTGGAGCCACAAGCAGCTCCTCAAGATCGTCTCGCACACGCCGGTCGAGGTCGAGCTTTTCGGCCGCCTGCAAGCCTCGTTCGACTGGATCGACGTGCCGCGCAAGTTCGTGCCGGCCGACAAGAAACTCTATTCGTGGTGGAGCTACCGCAATAACGACTGGCGCGTCTCCAATCGCGGACGCCGCCTCGATCATGTCCTGGCGAGCCCGGCGCTGTCGGGCGCGATCCGCAGCCATCGCATCGACGTCGATGCTCGGGGTTGGGAGAAGGCATCGGACCATGTGCCGGTGTCGGCAACGTTCGAGATTTGAAGGGAGACGGCATGTCGATCATCGGAGTTCTGTTCATCGGCCTTATCGTGGGCTTGTTGGCGCGCTTCATCACACCGGGCCCCAATCCCCGCGGCATCATCGTAACCATCGTGATCGGCATCGTCGGCGCAGTGATCGCGACGTATGGCGGTCAGGCGCTCGGCCTCTACCAGGTCGGCCAACCGGCGGGTTTCATCGGTTCGGTGGTCGGCGCCGTGGTGCTGCTGGTGCTGCTGCGGCTCTTCGGCCGCTAGCTCACCCGGTAGAGGAAGTAGCGATCCCTGGGCACGCCAGCCGGCTGGGGCAGGCGGCGCCAGCGCGCAACGTCGAGAGGCTGGTTGGCGAGGATATAGCCACCGACGCCGGCAAGCGTGTCGAGCGCCGGGCCCAGCCACTTTCCCATCTCGATGTTCGCGGCGTGGTCGCCGGTACCGAGGTCGGTATGGATCAGCGCGGCGCTGGCACCGAGCCGCGCTGCCGCGCGCGGGATCGAGTCGCTGGCCTCCCCAAGGAACAGCCGGTCGGCGGGCGGAATGCAATCGGGATGGGCGGCGACCTTGCGCTCGAACACGTAGATCTCGCGGCCCGGGAAGAGATCGCGCAGATGGTCGTAGGTGCGACCGTTGCCGAGGCCGACTTCGAGGATCGGTCCCGGCAGGGCGTCGACCGCCGGCTTGAGGGCATTCAGGCAGTCGCGCTGCGCCTGCATGCGCGCGATGAAGCTGTCGAGGCGACTCATCGGGCGATCAGGCGGCCTTCGTCGCAGCGCGCAGTTTCTGGTTGGTGTCCTCAAGGCGATGCGCCAGCTCGCGCATCACCTCGATCGCCATCTGCGGCACTTCTTCGACCAGGCGGTAGAACGTGTCCTTGGTGATCTTCAGCGTGGACAGAGGCTCTTTCGCCTTGATGGTGGCGGTCCGCGGCACGTCGAGAAGAATGGCCATTTCGCCGAAGAAGCTGTTCTTCTTCATCTCGGCGACGACGATCTGCCCGGTCGGCGTATCGATCAGCACGTCGGCCGTGCCACCCAGGATGACGTACATTGTGTCTCCCGGATCGCCCTGGTGGCAGACCTCCTGGCCGACGCCGAAGTTCACGCGCTCGCTGGTGAAAGCCAGCAGCTTCAGCTTGGCCTGCTCGACCTTGGAGAAGATCGGTACGCCCTTCAGAAGCTCGACTTCTTCGTTGAGGTTCATGGAGTCCTCCTCGATTGCCTATGCCGAGGCCATCAGCTCGGAATAGAGCCCGCCCTTTGCCGCCAGGTCCGACGGCGCTCCCTGGGCGGCGATGCGCCCACCCTGCATGACGATGACCTGCTGGAACGGTTCCGCCTGGGTGGGGCGGTTGGCGATCCAGAGGACGCCGCGCCCGCTCTCGGTCGCTGCGGCGAGGATATTGTCGCGGATTCTGTCCTGAGTCCGGCCGTCGAACATGGCGACTGCCTCGTTTACGACGAGGAGCTGCGGCCGCTTGATCAGCGCGCGGGCAATGCCGAGCTTCTGGCGCTGGGTCGCCGGCAGACGCTTGCCGCCGACACCGACATTGAAGTCCAGCCCGACCTCGATCACCGCATCGCGCAAGCCGAGCTCGTCGAGGACCGCGGCAATCAGCGTGCCGATGCGGTCCGCAGCCTGCGCTTGGCCGTAGACCAGGCGGCCGAACAGGATGTTGTCCTGCAGGGTGGCCGCGCTGTTGTAGCGTCCGAAATCGTAGAACTCGACCGCGTCGCGCAGGTTCGCCGGCAGGCCGTCGGCGAAGGCGCGGCGGGCGGCGAGAATGCGCGCCTCCATCTCGGTGTCGATCAGGCCCAGGCGATGCCGAGCCTCGATGTAGCGGAACGGCAGGGTCATCAGGCGTGTGCGATCCGCCTCCGGCACCGCTTCGATGCCCTTGCCGCCGAGCCGTTGCAGCAGCAGGCGGACGTTGGGCAGCTCGTCGGCCGAGATGAAGCTGTACTGCTCGAACAGCGGATTGTCGGGCGACAGACCCGAGAACAGCTCCACCATGGTCTCGGCGATCGACAGGCCCATGCGTTGCATGTCGAGATCGAGGCCGGTCTGGCGAAGGACCGACATGACATAGGGATCCGTGGCGAGGCTGTCGCCGTCGAACTGCTTGCCGAGCGCGGTGCCGAACAGAAGGTTTTCCGCCACTGAGAGGTTCTTGTTGTAGTGGTCTTCATCAAAAGCCTCGACGAGGCCGGCATAGGTGCCGTCCTTCAGCCGCTCGTGCAGCGTGTGCCGTGCCTTCAGGATCTTGTCGGCGAGGTCGGGCCGTGTGTTGGAATCGACGGTGCCGCGAAGGCCTAGCGAATAAATGTCCTCGTCTAGCTCGACCTGCTTCAGCACCTTGACGATGCAGGGCAGCAAGTCGGCCGGGCCGGTGGCCCCAGCGAGCTCGTAGTCGACCCAGTCTGCATTGGGATCGAGCGGTGGGTTGCCGGCGCGTTCCGACTCCTTCCAGAAGGCTTCGCGAACCGCCTGCGCCGTCTCGTCGTAGGTCGCGGGCGCAACGGGACGCAGCTTGAGGCCGAAGAGCAGATTGTCGCGCACCGAGATCGGGAACAGGTAGGTGTCCTGGCCGACATAGGCGACGCGCGCGCCAAGCACGTATTCGGGGAGCTGGAAGAAGTCCTTGCCGTCGACCTTGATCGACCCGCTGGCCGGCAGGGCCTGGCGCGCCAGGACCTGGCCAAGCACATCCTTGCCCGAGCCCGCGCTGCCGATCACTGCCGTGCAGACCGAGGTCGGCAGGATCATGGTCACGGAGTCGAGCTGCTTCACACGGCCATCCTCGGAGACGACGACGCCCGCCAGCGCCAGCTCCTTGCCGAGCGATGGCGGCGGACCGTCGGGGATCGCCTGCAGCTCCGGCGGCATCATGCCTTCCGGCTGGAACTGGTCGATCACCTGCTCGTACTTGATCTGCACGTCCTGGCGCTGCTGGTCCCAGTCGATCAGCTCCTTGATCGGCGAAGGCAGATCCTTGTAGGCGAGCAGCACGCCGACCACTGCGCCGACATCCATCTGCCCGGTGATAGCGAAGTAGCCGCCGACCAGATAGATCGCGAATGGCGTCGCCTGCGAGAGGATGTTGTTCCAGAACTTGGCGATGAACTTCTTCTGGTAGAGATCGAAGCGGATCTTGAAGATCCTGCCCAGCCGCTCGGAGATGTCGGCGCGTTCGTAGTTGGCGGCACCGTGGACGTGGATTTCGTGCACGCCGTCGGCGGTCTCGGCGATGCGGCCGGCGAGCTGGCGTGCCGAGAGCTGGCGCTGCCGGCCAAGCACCAGCACGGGCTTCCTGAGACGCGGGACGATCGCCATCTGCACGCCCAGCAGCACGATGACGATGATGCCCAGCAGCCAGTTCTGCAGCATGATGAAGATGATCGCCGTCAGCGCCTGGCCGCCGAGGAACATCGGCTGCACGAAGGCGTCGCCGATGAAGCCGCCGAGCGGTTCGACCTCGTCCTTGATCATGGTCGCCAGCTCAGCCTGCTTGACCTTGCGGAAATGGGCGGGTGGGAAGCGCAGGATGCGGTCGTAGAGTTCGTACCGCAGGCGACGCAGCATGCGCTCGCCCATGCGGCCCTTCTGGGTGTTGATCGTCTTCTTGAACAAGCCGTTCACCACGACCGCGCCCAGGAAGACGAAACTCATGACCACGAGGTACTGGAGCTGGTCGACCTGGAAGCCGTCGAAGAAGCGGATGACCTTGCCGGGCAGGATGGCCGAGAGGTCGAGTTCCCAGACCAGGAAGGGGATGGTCGGGCTGTTCTTGAACGCGTTGCCCTGGATACCGTTGTTGATGACGTCCTTCGGCACCGTCAGCGACATGAAGTAGAAGATCTGCGCCAGCACCACGAGGCCCAGGATCACGACCTGCTCGGGTCGGCTGTGTCGCCAGATGTAGGAAAAGAGGCTGCGTTCCATCGAATCCTGCGCCGCCGCGGACGAACCTCCCCTATAGGCGATCAGTGCTTTGATTACATTAGATATTTCGGCCCTGTCCGGGGCAGGGGTTCGCGGCGTGGTCGGCTTGTGGCATAGTCCGCGCGTCGTTCACCGGTCGGGGCGTTGCAGGCTTCGGCGAGGAGAGAGGCCAAATGCCTAGCCGGTCCAAGCGTGTGCTGCTTTACAGCCACGACTCCTTCGGCCTCGGCCATGTCAGCCGTTGCCGTACCATCGCCAATGCCATTGTCGAGGCCGACCAGTCTGTATCGGTCCTGATCGTGTCGGGGTCGCCGGTCGTCGGCTCCTACGAATTTCGCTCCGGCGTCGACTTCGTCCGCATCCCCGGCGTCGTGAAGCAGATCAGCGGCGAGTACGATTCCGCCAACCTGCGCACCAACATCGAGCATACGCTCGAGATGCGCACCCGCATCATCCGTGACACCGCCGACATCTACCGGCCCGACCTTTTCATCGTCGACAAGGAGCCGCTGGGACTTCGCGGCGAGGTCGGCCCGGCACTGCGCCTGCTCAAAGAGCGCGGCACACCGCTGGTGCTCGGCCTGCGCGATGTGATGGACGATCCGGCCCAGCTCGCCAAAGAGTGGGAACGCAAGAATGTCGTCCCTGCGTTGCGCGATCTCTACGACGAGATCTGGGTCTACGGGCTGCCGCAGATCAACAAGCCGTTGACCGGGATCGAGGTGCCGCCGTCGGTGCGTCACAAGATGGTCTACACCGGCTACCTCCGCCGCGAGCTGCCGTTGCACAGCGACGTGCCGCACGAAGGCGAGGAACTGCATGGCCCCTACATCCTGGTCACGCCAGGCGGGGGCGGCGACGGCGAGGACCTCGTCGACTGGGTGCTGTCGGCCTACGAGCACGACGGCAACATCCCCTACGGCGCGGTCATCGTCTTCGGCCCGTTCATGTCGGCGACGGCGCGCGAAGCCTTCAAGGAACGTGCAGCGAAATTCCCGAACATCCGCACCCTCACCTTCACGAACAATCTCGGCGTGCTGATGCAGCGCGCTGCGGGCGTCGTGGCGATGGGCGGCTACAACACGTTCTGCGAGATCCTCTCCTTCGACAAGAAGGCGATCATCGTGCCGCGGACCAGGCCGCGGCTGGAGCAGTTCATCCGCGCCCGAGCCGCCCGCAACGTCGGCCTGATCGAGATGCTCGACGCCGACCGCGGTCGCGACCCTCAGACGATGGCCACGGCACTCCGGCAGCTCCCTCAGCAGGGTCTGCCGGGAGACGTCGTCGTACCGGGCCTGCTCGACGGCTTGGGGAGCGTCTGGCGTCTGGTGTCGAAGCAACTCGCCCATCCGCATCGTGGCCCGGCCTCGCTCGATACGCCGGACTTCCCGCTCGAGCCTGTGCCGGCGGACCCAGGCACAACCTCGCCGTCGCGCGCCAGGACCTGATATAGCGACCTTCATGTCGAAATCGTCTTTGGCGAAAGACGGGAGTGCGCGGGTCGCCGTCGTCCTGAAGGGATGGCCCCGTCTCTCCGAGACGTTCATCGCACAGGAGCTCGCGGGCCTCGAGGCGCGCGGCGTCACGCTCGAGCTCTGGTCGATGCGCAAGCCGACCGACAAGCAACGTCATCCCGTGCACGATCGCGTGACAGGCCGCGTCGTCTATCTGCCTGAGTATCTCAAGGACGATCCGGCCCGCATCCTCGCAGGCTGGCGGACGGCGCGACGCCTGCCCGGCTATGCGGCGGCGCGACGGAAGTTCCTCGCCGACCTGCGGCGCGACTTTACGCCAAACCGTATAAGGCGCTGGGGCCAGGCGCTCGTGCTGGCGGCCGAGCTGCCGCCAACGATAGAGCGGCTCTACGCGCACTTCCTGCATACGCCGGCCTCGGTGACCCGCTATGCTGCGACGATGCGCGGCCTGCCGTGGAGCGTGTCGGCGCACGCCAAGGACATCTGGACCAGCGAACCTTGGGAGGTGGGCGAAAAGCTCGCGGACTGCGACTGGCTCGTCACCTGCACCAACGTCGGCCTGCAGCGGCTGAAGGAGCTCGCGCCGCGACCGGAGCGTCTGCGCCTCGTCTATCATGGCCTCGACTTCGCCCACCTGCCGCTGCCGCCGCCGCCGAGGCCGCAGCGCGACGGCGCCGATCCCCATGATCCCGTCGTCGTTCTCTCGGTCGGCCGCAAGGTCGAGAAGAAGGGCTACGACGATCTCCTCGAGGCACTGGCTGCGTTGCCGCGCACGCTGCACTGGCGCTTCGAGCATGTCGGTGCCGGCGGCCTCTCTGACGTGCTGAAGGCCCAGGCGCAGTCGCTCGGTATCGCCGATCGTTGCACCTGGCTCGGTGGCCAGTCGCAGAAGGCGGTCTTCGCGGCGCTCGCGCGCGCCGATCTCTTCGTGCTGGCGAGCAAGAAGGCGGCGGATGGCGACCAGGACGGACTGCCCAACGTGCTGATGGAGGCTGCGCACCAGGGTCTGCCGATCGTTTCGACCAACGCCGCCGCGATCGGCGAGTTCGTAACCGATGGCGAGACCGGCCTGCTGGTGCCGCCGGCCGCGCCGCGGGATCTGAGTGCCGCGCTGGCGCGCATGATCGCCTATCCCGATCTGCGGCAGCGCCTGGCGCAGCGCGCCGGCGAGGTCGTGCGAACGCGCTTCTCCTACGAGGCCGGCGTCGACTGGATCGCGTCTGCCCTGGGACATGATCGGGCCGCCGCCGTACGCGCCGCGGAGTAGAAGGTGCGCGTGGTCCTGCACACGCCGTTGAAGCCGCCCGACAGTTTGGTGCCGTCGGGCGATCGCGAGATGGCGCGCGGGTTGCGTCGTCTGCTGGGGCGGCTGGGCCACTCCGTGGTGATGCCGAAGCAATGCCGCGTCGTGCCGGGCGTCCCTTCGGCCGAGGCGCACATCGCTTTGGAACGAAGCGCACGCCGGCAGGTGCGCCGCATCGTCGAGCGATGGCGAGCATTGCCCGCCCGTCACCCCGAGCGCTTCGATCTCTGGTTCACCTATCACTGCTACTACCGCAAGCCCGATTGGCTGGGTCCTGAAGTGACACGAGCGTTGGGCATTCCTTACGTGATCGCCGAGGCGAGCCACGCGCCGCGCCGCGCGCAGGGCCCGACGCGCATCGGCCATCGCGCGGTGGAGAGGGCGCTCGCCGCCGCCGATCTCGTGCTGACCGTAAACCCGCGCGACGTCGCGGGCGTGAAGGCGCGGCTGCGTCCGGGGGCGCGCCAGTCCTGGCTTCCGCCCTTCATCGACACAAGGCCGTTCCACGTGCCCGGCCGCCGTGAGACGGGCAAGTCACCGCTGCTGCTCGCCGTCGGTATGATGCGCTCGCGCGACAAGGCAGAGTCGTACCGTGTGTTGGCGCGGGCGCTGGCGAAGCTCGGCGATCGGAAGTGGCGCGCGTTGCTGGTAGGCGACGGCCCGGCCCGGCCGGAGATCGAAACTCTGATGGCGCCGTTCGGCGATCGCGTGCGCTTCACCGGCGCCGTGCCGCATGCCGATCTGCCGGCTCTCTACGCGTCGGCGGACATTTACGTCTGGCCCGCCATCAACGAAGCCTACGGTATGGCGTTCCTCGAAGCCCAGGCGGCCGGTCTGCCCGTCGTCGCCGGCCGCACCGGTGGTGTCCCCGCTGTCGTCGCCGACGGTGTCACCGGTCTGCTGACGCCGATCGGCGATGCAGATGCCTTCGCCGCGGCCGTGGCGTATCTGCTCGATGCGCCGGACGAACGGACGCGCCTCGGCGCCGCCGCGTCGGCACGCGTCGCTGCCCGTCACGACGAGCGCGCTGCCGCGCATGCGTTGGCCACTGCGCTGCGGACATTGCGATGAGTGGGGTTTCTTTCGCGATCCTGCGCCACGCGCCCACCGAGTGGAACGCGGCGCGCCGACTGCAGGGCCTCACCGACACCTGCCTGAGCACCGAAGGCGAGGCGACGGCGCGCCGCTGGCGCCTGCCTGCGCCCGCCGATCGCTGGCGGCGCGTCTCCAGCCCCTTGCAGCGCGCCCGGCGCACCGCCGAGCTGCTGCAGCCCTCCATGCCGGTCGAGATCGACTCTGCCCTGCGCGAGATGAGCTTCGGCGCCTGGGAAGGCCACACCGTGCAGGAGCTGCGTGCGACAGGGGGCGAGGCTTTCGCCGCCGCCGAAGCCGCCGGCCTCGACTTCCAACCACCAGGTGGAGAATCGCCGCGCATGGCCGTGGCGCGCGTCGGGCAGTGGGCATCGACGCTGCGCGAACCGGTCGTCGCGGTCTCGCACAAGGCCGCGATCCGCGCGCTGCTGGCGCTGGCGACGGGCTGGGACATGCTGGGCCGGCCGCCGCACAAGCTCGACTGGAGGGCGCTGCATTTCTTTGTGGCTCATCCCGATGGTCGGGTGACGATCGATCGCCTGAACGTGCCCTTCATGAGCGCGCCATGACTGCCCGCGTCTTCTTCTATGTGCAGCACCTCCTGGGCATCGGCCATCTGCGCCGCGCCGCGACGCTCGCGCGCGCCATGGTCGGAGGCGGCCTCGACGTGCTGGTCGTCTCGGGCGGTGCGCCGCTGCCCGACCTCGATCTCGGCGGCGCGCGACTTCACCAGCTTCCGCCGGTTCGTGCTGCCGATGCGCGGCTGAAGGAGCTTGCGCATCTCGACGGCACGCTGCTCGACGATGTCTTTCGCGCGCGCCGCGCGCGCCTGCTGCTCGATCTGTTCGAGGCCGAGGCACCCGATATCCTGCTGACCGAGCAGTTTCCGTTCGGCCGCACGCAGCTCCGTTTCGAGCTGATGCCGCTGCTGGAAGCAGCGGAGGCGCGCATGCCGGCACCGTGGATCGTCTCGTCGGTGCGCGATGTGTTGCGCCGCTCGGCCTCACCCGCGCGCATCGATGAGATGGTCGCCACCTTCGAGGCGTTCGACACGGTGCTGATCCATGCCGATCCGGCGCTTGTGCGGCTTGACGACAGCTTCCCCGGCTGGACCGACATCCAGGATCGCGCGCTCTATACCGGCTACGTCGCCGATCCCGATCTCTCGAAGGCGGCGCAAGGCAATGTCGGCAAAGGCGAGGTGATCGTCTCGGCCGGCGGCGGTGCCGTCGGCGCGCCGCTGCTGCAGGCCGCCATCGCGGCCCGTCCGCTGACGTCTCTCGCCGACCGCAAGTGGCGAATCCTGGTCGGCCCCAACCTGCCGGAGGCCGATCGCGCGGCGCTCGCGGCGAGTGCGGGCGACGGCGTCGTGATCGAGCCGGCGCGCGCCGATTTCGTGAGCCTGCTCGCCAACGCTGCGCTCTCGATTTCGCAGGCGGGCTACAACACTGTCGTGGAAACGCTCTGCCATGCCGATCGCGCCGTGCTGGTGCCGTTCGGCACGGCGCGCGAGACCGAGCAGGCCGATCGGGCGCGCGTGCTGGCGGAGCGCGGGATGGTCGCGGCGGTGCCGCCCGATACGCTGTCGCCGCAGACGCTGGCCGCTGCTGTCGCCCGCGCCTGGTCGGGTCCGTCGATCCGCAGTTTCCCGCCGGTCGATGCACGCGGCGGGTCGGCCACCGTGGCGGCGCTGAAGCAGATGGTGTCATGACCGTTTGGCAGGCCCTCGTGGACGAAGCCGCGCGCTGGCACGACGCCGGGCGCACCGCCGAGCTTTGGTGGCGCGACGACGATGCGGTCGACGTGACGGCCGAGCTCGACCGACTGCTGTCGATCCAGCGCGACACCGCCGCCCCTCTCGCGCTGGCGGTGGTGCCGGCGAAGGCCGCGCCTGCGCTCGCCGCGCGTCTTGCCGACATGCCCGGTGTCGACGTTCTGCAGCACGGCTATGCGCACGCCAACCATGCCGCCGCGCCGGCCAAGAAGATCGAGCTGGGGCTGGAGCGTCCCGCCATGCTGGTGCTGGGCGAGTTGGCTACCGGCTGGCTGGCGCTCGAGAGGGCGTTCGCCGCCAAGGCGCTGCCGGTGATGGTGCCGCCGTGGAACCGGATCGCGCCGGTTCTCATTCCGACCCTTCCGGAGATCGGCTATCACGGGCTCTCGACCTTCGGGCCGCGGGCGCGACCGATGCCGGTGCGCGGACTGAGGCAGGTCAACACGCACGTCGATCTCATCGACTGGAGGACCCGCGACTTCGTCGGCGATGAGGTCGCGCTGGCCGCGCTGGTCGCCGCACTGGCGCGCGCTCGGACGGGCGATCCGGAGCCGGTGGGGCTGCTCAGTCACCATCTTGCGATGGACGGCGGGGCTTGGGATTTCCTAAGGTCGATCCTCGAACGAACGATCGCGATGCCCGGCCTGCGCGTGGCCGCGGCGCGCCGGCTTTTTGGGAAGGAGCGCGGGTGAGTTCAGCCGATCTGCGCTATCCGCGCCAGACGCTGATGGCGGACTATGTACGCGCCGCGATCGGCGTCGTGCTCTGCGCTGCGCCGCTCCTGCTGCTGGACGTCAACCGGTGGCTGGCCGCGATCCTGGCCGGCGGTTTCGCCCTCTTCGCGCTGTTCTTTGTGCGCACCGCGCTGCGTCATCGCACCCGCTACATCCTCGGCCCCGATACGCTTTGCGCCGACGGGCCGACCGGCACCCTTGTCGAGTGGAGCCGCATCGACCGGATGAAGCTCAGCTACTTTTCGACCAAGCGCGACCGGTCCGACGGCTGGATGCAGCTTAGCGTCGGCTCGACCGGAGGCCGGCTGATCAAGGTCGATTCCTCTCTCGAAGGCTTTCACGATATCGTGGACAGGGCGGCCCGCGCGGCGGGGTCCGCCGGGCTGCTGCTCAGCCCGGCGACGCGGGCGAACCTGAAGGCGATGGACATAGTGGTGGCAGGTCAGGAAGAAACCGTATGAAGGATCTGCTGCGCGTCGAGGACCTGACCGTCGATTTCGGTGTCCATGAAGGCGTCCTTCGCGCCGTCGACAAGGTCTCCTTCTCGATCCCGCCGGGCGGCACCGTCGCGCTGGTGGGCGAATCGGGTTCGGGCAAGTCGGTGTGCAGCCAGGCGATCATGGGTCTGCTGCCGCGCACCGCGACAATCTCGTCGGGCTCGATCATGTTCGAGGATCCGCGGGTCAAGGAAGGCGTCGTCGACATCGCCAAGCTCGACCGCTCTGGGCCCGCCATGCGACGCATCCGCGGCGGCCAGATCTCCATCATCTTCCAGGAACCCATGACTTCGCTCTCGGCGCTCCACACCGTGGGCGACCAGATCGGCGAGGCGGTCGAGCTGCATGGTGCCCCTACCGGAATGAATCCGGCCGGGACGGGGAAGGGGCGCAAGCTGACGCGGCCGGAGATCGACGAACTGACTACCGACATGCTGCGTATGGTGGGCTTCCCCGACCCCAAGCGCGCGCTGCGCACCTATCCGTTCGAGCTGTCGGGCGGCCTGCGCCAGCGCGCCATGATCGCCATGGCCCTGGTCTGCCGGCCGGCGCTGCTGATCGCCGACGAGCCGACAACTGCACTCGATGTCACCATCCAGGCCCAGATCCTGCGCCTCATCAAGGATCTGCAGAAAGAGCTGGGTATGGCCTTGCTGATGATCACCCACGATCTCGGTGTGGTCGCCAACGTCGCCGACGACGTCGTGGTGATGTATCGTGGCAAGGTGGTCGAGTCGGGCGATCTGCGCGACATCTTCGGCGACCCGCAGCATCCCTACCTCAAGGCGCTGCTGCACGCCGTGCCGCGCTTCGACATGGCGCCTGGCGAGCGGCTGCAGCCAATCCGCGAGATCAAGGGCACGACGGGCCATCTCCTGAAGGAGAAGGCGGCCACGACGCCGACCGCGACCTTCAATCCCAAGGCGCCGGTCCTCAAGGTCCGCCACCTCTCCAAGAACTTTCGCATCCGCAAGGCCGATACGCTGCTCGAATCGTTGATGGGCGGTGGTACCACTCGCACGGTGCGCGCCGTGAACGACGTGAGCTTCGACGTCGAGCGCGGCGAGTGCCTGGGCTTGGTGGGGGAGTCGGGCTGCGGCAAGACCACGCTCAGCAAGATGCTTATGCGCGGCATCTCCGCCGATGCCGACTCCGACGGAAGGGGGGGCGGCGGTCGCGTCGTGTTCGACGATTGGGGCCGCAAGGTCGACGTGTTGAACCTCGAGGGCGAAGAGCTCAACCGCTTCCGCACCAAACTGCAGTTCATCTTTCAGGATCCGTTCGGCTCACTCAATCCGCGCATGACCGTCTACGATATCCTGGTCGAGCCGCTGGTCATCCACGGCATCGGCGACGATGCCTACCGTCGCGAGATGGTGGCCGAGCTGATGGAGATGGTTGGACTCGACCGTCGCCATCTCAGTCGCTACCCGCATTCCTTCTCCGGCGGTCAGCGCCAGCGCATCGGCATCGCGCGCGCTCTCGCGCTGCGCCCCGACATGGTGATCTGCGACGAGCCGGTCTCCGCGCTCGACGTGTCGATCCAGGCGCAGATCCTGAATCTGCTGAAGGACCTGCAGAAGCAGCTCGGCCTCACCTACCTCTTCATCAGTCACAATCTGGCGGTCGTGGACTACATCGCCGACCGCATCGCCGTGATGTGCGCCGGCCGCTTGGTCGAGCTGGCGCCGTCGGGCGAGCTGTTCCGCAATCCGCTCCATCCCTACACCAAGGCGCTGCTCTCGGCGGTGCCGATGCCCGACCCCGATGCCCGCCTCGATCTCGGCGCGCTGATGGAGGGCAAGGCCTCCGATCCCTCGGTGTGGCCCGAGCCCTACCGCGACACCGGCAAGGTGCCGCTCTACTGGACCGAGGTCGAGCCCGGGCACTTCGTGCGCATCGCGCGTGCGGCCGGACAGGCGGCGGGACAGGGGGAGGCGGCCTGATGCTGAACTTCATCGTCCGCCGCGTGCTGCTTATGATCCCGACGCTGTTCGTGATCAGCGCGCTCGTCTACTTCATCATCGACCTGCCGCCCGGCGATTGCGTCACCTCGCAGATCGAGGAGCTGCTGGCCCGCGGCGACGCCGATGCCCACAAGCGCGCCGACGAGCTGCGCGAGATGTATGGCCTCAACCAGCCGCTCTGGGCCCGCTATCTCGAGTGGGTGACCGGCATCTTCCGCTGGGATTTCGGCCTCTCCTGCCAGGACACCGTGCCGGTATCCGAGCTGATCGGCGAGCGTCTCGCGCTCACGATCGTGATGGAGACCGCGACCATCGCCTTCATCTGGATCGTGTCGTTCGTCATCGGCGTCTACGCCGCCACGCACCAGTACAGGCTCGGCGACTACGTCGCCTCCTTCATCGGCTTCATCGGCCTCGCCATCCCGAACTTCCTGCTGGCGCTGGTCCTGCTCTATGTCGGCAAGGTCTATTTCGGCCTGTCGATCGGCGGCCTGATGGATCCCGAGTACATCGACAAGCCGCTGTCCTGGGGCAAGGTCGTGTCGATCGCGCAGCACCTCATCATCCCGGTAATCGTGATCGGCATGTCGGGCACCGCCGGCATGATCCGCCGGCTGCGGGCCAACCTGCTCGACGAGCTGCAGAAGCAGTACGTGGTCACCGGCCGCGCCAAGGGGCTGCCGCCCATGAAGCTCCTGGTGAAGTACCCGCTGCGCCACTCGATCAACCCGTTCGTGGCCGACATCGGCGGCCTGCTGCCCGATGTCATCTCGGGCTCGGTCATCGTGTCGGTCGTTCTGTCGCTTCCCACCACCGGCCCGATGCTGCTGGGTGCGCTCAAGACCCAGGACGTGAACCTCGCCGCCACCTTCCTGCTGTTCGTGGCTGCTCTCACCGTCATCGGCATGCTGATCTCGGACCTGGCGCTCGCGGCGCTCGATCCGCGCATCCGCTTCGGCGCGACGTCGGAAAAGTGAGGGCGCCATGACCGACACGACGCCCAACACCCCGCGCAGCGCCTCCGGCAAGGCGCCGCACTATGTCAGCCAGGAGCCCTGGGATCCCTACGTCGCCGACAAGCTGACGGCGGAGCAGGAACGCTACTACATGGCGGGCCAGTGGAAGCTGATGTGGTGGCGCTTCCGCCGCCATCGGCCGGCCGTCGTCTCCGCGGTATTCCTGCTGCTGATGTATCTCTCGACGCTGATCAGCGAGTTCATCGCGCCCTACGACCTGCACACGCGTCACTCGCGCTACATCTTCGCCGCGCCCCAGCAGGTCCACCTCTTCCACGAAGGCAAGTTCCTCGGCCCCTTCGTCTACGGGCTGAAGACCGACCGCGACCCGATGACACTCCAGCGCATTTACACGCCGGATCCCACCAAGCCGCAGCCGCTGCGTTTCTTCTGCCTCGGCGAGAAGTACGAGTTCTGGGGCATGATCGAAGGAAGCTTCCACTTCGTCTGTCCGCCGGAGGGCGGCACGTTCTTCTGGCTGGGGACGGACCGGCTTGGGCGTGACATGTTCAGTCGCATCGTCTACGCGGCGCGAATCTCCCTCACCATCGGCATCATCGGCATCGCGCTCTCCTTCGCTCTGGCGCTGGTTCTCGGAGGGTTGGCCGGCTACTACGGCGGCTGGGTCGACAGCGTCGTGCAGCGCATCACCGAGATCATCAAGAGTTTCCCGCATTTGCCTTTGTGGTTGGCGCTCTCGGCGGCCCTGCCCGTCACCTGGTCGCCACTGCTGGTCTATTTCGGCATCACCATCATCCTGGCGCTGCTCGACTGGCCGGGCCTGGGGCGTGCCGTCCGCTCCAAGCTCCTCTCGTTGCGCGAGGAGGATTACGCCGCCGCCGCCCAGATGATGGGCGCCAAGCCCGCCCGCATCATCGGCCGTCACCTGCTGCCCGGGTTCATGAGCCACTTGATCGCCTCGGCCACGCTTTCGATCCCATCGATGATCCTGGCCGAGACCGCGCTCTCCTTCCTGGGCCTCGGCCTGCGCCCCCCCATCACCTCGTGGGGCGTGCTGTTGAACGAGGCGACCGACATCAACGTGGTCGCCGTGAACTGGTGGCTGATGCTGCCCGTGGTGCCGGTGATCCTTGTGATCTTGGCGTACCAGTTCATGGGAGACGGAATGAGGGACGCGGCGGATCCCTACGCCTAAGCGCTCGGCGCTCGGGCGTGGCGGGCGGCGGGGCCTGCAATCAGGCCCGCGAGCCCGCCCGGCCCAGAAGGGGCACGGGCAGAAGCGCCCAACCATCTGAAATCCCTACCTTTTCTTGGATCATTGTGACCTGCCGTAGGCTGTTGCGCAGATATCACACTCTTGCCCCATTTGGGCCTAGCGACAGCCACCCCCGGCTTCCATCTTCTGTCTTGTATCTCCCCCGAACGTGGTCCCCCCAAAGCCACGTTCTAGCCTCTTCGGAGGCGCTTGGGCCGTCATCTCACTCTCCCCCGAGATGACGGCCTTTTTCTTTGTCCCGTGCTACCACGGCGCCCGATGGCGTCTTCGATGGCCGCGCAGCCCCTCCTCGAGGTCACGGATCTGGCTTGCCGCCGCGGCAGCCGCCCGGTGCTCGACCATCTGTCCTTCGGACTGGCTGCAGGCGAACTGCTCGCACTGACCGGCCGCAACGGCAGCGGCAAGACCACGCTCTTGCGCGCGCTCGCCGGCCTCGTCCGGCCCGACGCCGGAACGATCTGCTGGCGGGGCGAGGACGTCGCCGCCGATCCCGACACCTGGCGCAGTCGGCTCGCCTGGCTCGGCCATCTCGACGGGCTGAAGGGCGATCTCACCGTCTGCGAAAACCTCGAGACCTCGGAGCGCCTGCGCGGGGGGGGTGCCGCCCGTCTCGACGGTGCCCTCCCGGACGTATTGGGGGCCTTCGATCTCGGCCCGCTTGCGGCGCGGCCCGTGCGGACCTTGTCCGCCGGCCAGCGCCGGCGCACTGCGCTCGCCCGCGTGGTCTTCACCGCGGCGCCGCTCTGGCTGCTCGACGAGCCGTTGAACGCGCTCGATGCATCGGCCCAGACGGCCTTTCGCACGGCGCTGCAGAAGCATCTCGCCGGCGGCGGCCTCGCCATCGCCGCCACCCATGCCGAACTGGGCGTCGCCGGCCGCACGCTGGAGCTCGCGGCCGAGGTCGCGACATGAGCGGCTTCGCCACGCTCCTCGCGCGCGACCTGCGGCTCGTGTGGCGGCGACCGGGCGATGTCGGCGTCGTGCTGGCCTTCTTCGTGGTGGCCGTCGTGCTCTTTCCGCTGGGCATCGGACCCGAGACCAACATGCTCGCCCGCATCGCCGCGGGCGTGCTGTGGTGTGCAGCGCTGTTCGCGGCGTTGCTCTCGCTCGAACGTCTGTTCGCGTCCGACTACGAGGACGGCACGCTCGACCTGCTGCTGCTGGCGCCATGGCCGCTCGAGTTGGCAGCGCTGGCCAAGTGTGGTGCTCACTGGATCGTGACCGGCCTGCCGCTCAGCCTGCTGGCGCCGCTGCTGGGTGTCGCCTTCGGCCTCGATGCCGAGAGCCTGCTCGTGCTGTGCGTCACGCTGCTCGTCGGCACGCCCGCTCTGTCGCTGACCGGCGGGCTGGCGGCAGCCCTGACGCTGGGGGCGCGCAAATCCGGGGCCCTGCTGGCCCTGCTCGCCCTGCCGCTCTGTGTGCCGACCCTGATCTTCGGTGCCGGCGCCGTGGAGGCCTTGGCTGCCGGCGACGGCATCGTGACGCATGTCGCGATCCTCGCCGCTCTTGCACTGATTGCCTTGGCCACGATGCCTTGGGCGATTGCCGCGGCCTTGCGGCAGGCCGGCGAATAGGGAGGATGGCCGCATGGCCGACCTGCATTTCCTCGCCAACCCCGCGCGCTTCCGTCGCTTCAGCCAGCGCGTGCTGCCGGGCCTCGGCTTCGCCACCGTGCTGATGCTGGGCGTTGGCCTCTACATGGCGTTCTTCGTGGCACCGGCCGACTATCAGCAGGGCCAGACCGTGCGCATCATGTTCGTGCACGTGCCGTCCGCCTGGCTGTCGATGGCGGGCTACGCGCTGCTCGCGGGCCTCGGTGCCTCGCTCCTCGTGTGGCGGCATCCCTTGGCCGCACTGATGGCGCGTGCCGCCGCACCGGTCGGTGCGAGCTTCGCGGCGGTCTGCCTGCTCACCGGCTCGCTGTGGGGCCGGCCGATGTGGGGCACCTACTGGGTGTGGGATGCCCGTCTCACCTCCATGCTGCTGCTCTTCTTCCTCTACCTCGGCCACATCGCGCTCAGCCGCGCCTACGACGATTCGGGCCGCGGCGATCGCGCGGCGGCGATCCTGGCGCTGGTCGGCGTGATCAACCTGCCGATCATCAAGTTCTCCGTCGACTGGTGGAACACATTGCACCAGCCGGCCTCGGTGACACGCCTCGACGCGCCGGCCATCCACAACTCGATCCTCGTGCCGCTCCTCTGGATGGCGGTGTCGCTGCTGTTCCTGTTCGTCTGGCTGGTACTGCTGCGCACCGAGACCGAGATCGACCGTCGCCGCCTCGAAGTCGCGGAGCAGGCGCCATGAACCACGCCCCCTTCATCCTGGCCTCCTACCTCGTGGCCTTCGCCATCCTGGGCGGACTGGCGATCGCCTCGCTGGCTGCGCGCAGCAAGGCGCGGCGGGAACTCGAGGTGCGAGGGCTCGACCGCAAGCGACAGAACGCCCCATGACCCCCAAGCGGCGCCGTCTCTGGTTGTTGATCGGTTCGCTGGGCACGCTCGGCGTCGCCGCAGCGCTCGTGCTGACTGCGCTGAACGACAATCTCGTCTTCTTCTATTCGCCCACGCAGGTCGCCGAGAAGGGCATCGCGGCCGACAAGCGCTTCAGGTTGGGCGGCCTGGTCGAGCAGGGCAGCGTGAAGAAGGAAGGTCAGACCGTGAGCTTCGTCGTCACCGACACCAACAAGACCGTGAAGGTCGTCTATGTCGGCATCCTCCCCGACCTTTTCCGCGAAGGGCAGGGCGTGATCGCCGAAGGGTCTTTGGGCCAGGACGGAGTCTTCGCCGCGCGCGAGATCCTGGCGAAGCACGACGAGAACTACATGCCGCCCGAGGTCGCCAAGGCGCTGAAGGAGAGTGGCCAGTGGAAAGAGAAGAAGTGATGGCTCACCCCCTCACCCAACCTCTCCCCCAAGGGGGAGAGGAGCATGAGTGGGGCTTCCTTCTTTCTCCTCTCCCCCGCGAGGGGGAGAGGTTGGGTGAGGGGGCGTCGTGGCCGCAGAACTAGGCCATTTCGCCCTCATCCTCGCACTGGCCGTCGCGCTGGTGCAGGGGACCTTGCCGCTGGTCGGCGCGGCGCGCGGCGACGACCGGCTGATGGCGCTCGGCCGCACGGCGGCGCTGACCCAGGCGGCGCTGGTGGCCGTGTCGTTCGCCGCCCTGACGCAGGCCTACGTCACCTCGGACTTCTCCGTCGTCAACGTCGTCGCCAACTCGCACTCCGCCAAGCCGCTGCTCTACAAGATCAGCGGCGTGTGGGGGAACCACGAGGGCTCGATGCTGCTGTGGGCGCTGATCCTCGCCGTGTTCGGCGCGGCGGTCGCGCTGTTCGGTGCCAACCTGCCCGACACGCTACGCGCCCGCGTGCTCGGCATCCAGGCGCTGATCGGCGTCGGGTTCCTGGCCTTCCTGCTCTTCACCTCGAACCCGTTCGAGCGCGTCTTCCCCGCGCCGCCCGACGGCAACGGGCTGAACCCGCTGCTGCAGGATCCCGGCCTCGCCTTCCATCCGCCGCTGCTCTACCTGGGATATGTCGGCTTCTCGGTGACCTACGCCTTCGCCGTCGCCGCGCTGCTCGAAGGCCGCGTCGATGCCGCCTGGGCGCGCTGGGTGCGGCCGTGGACCTTGGCGGCCTGGTGTTTCCTCACGCTCGGCATCGCGCTCGGTTCTTGGTGGGCCTACTACATCCTCGGCTGGGGCGGTTTCTGGTTCTGGGATCCCGTCGAGAACGCCTCGCTGATGCCGTGGCTCGCCGGCACCGCGCTGCTGCACTCCGCCATCGTCGTGGAGAAGCGCGATGCGCTGAAGAGCTGGACGGTGCTGCTGGCCATTCTCGCCTTCTCGCTGTCGCTGCTCGGCACCTTCCTGGTGCGCTCCGGCGTCCTCACTTCGGTCCACGCCTTCGCGCAGGATCCGGCGCGCGGCCTCTACATCCTGGGATTCCTGATCCTGGTCACCGGCGGCGGTCTCTTCCTCTACGCCTGGCGGGCGCCGAAGCTCACGGGCGGCGGCCTGTTCCAGCCGGTCAGCCGCGAGGGCGCGCTGATCCTGAACAACCTGCTGCTCTGCACGCTCGCCGTCACGGTGCTGCTGGGCACGCTCTACCCGCTGTTCCTCGACCTCCTGACCGGCGCCAAGGTCTCGGTCGGCCCGCCCTTCTTCAACGCCACCTTCGTGCCGATCTGCGCGCCGCTCTTCGCCGCCCTCTGCGTCGGCCCGTTCCTCGGCTGGAAGCGCGCCGAGCTGGGACCTGCGCTCATGCGCCTGCGTCTCGCCTTCGTCGTCTCCCTCGCCGCCGCCGTCGTGGCGCTCACCTTGATCGACAGCCGTTCCACGCTCGCAGCCCTGGCTTTCGGCTTCGGCGTCTGGCTGATCGTGGGTTCGCTGGCCCAGCTCTGGGACCGTGTGCGCACCGGCACCCTGCGCACCCTCCCGCGCGCGGCGCTGGGCATGATCGTGAGTCACGCCGCTCTGGGCGTCGTCGTACTGGGCTCGGTCGCCACCTCGTCGTGGAACGTCGAGCTGATGCAGGTCATGAAGCCCGGCGACCGTCTGTCCTTCGCGGGCTATGACGTCCGGCTCGACCGCATCGAGGAAGTGCAGGGGCCCAACTATGTCGCCGAGCGCGCCACGCTCGCCGTCGCCTCGGGCGGCAAGCCCTACACCGTGCTGCAGCCCGAGCGCCGTCTCTTCACCGTGCAGCGTCGCCAGGTCGCGGAGACCGCGATCCAGACCAACTTCCTGCGCGACCTCTACGCCACCCTGGGCGAGGGCGACCCGCAGCAGGGCTGGGTGATCCGCCTCTATCTCAACCCGTTGGCGCCGTGGATCTGGCTGGGCGCCGCGCTCTGCGCGCTGGGCGGCTTCATCTCGCTCTCCGACCGTCGCCTGCGCGTCGGCGCCCCGCGCACTCGGGCGCCGCGGGCCCCCCACCTCGCCTCCCCCCGTCCGGCGGGGGGAGGGTAGGAGGCGGGGGTGCGCCGCGCGCTCTTCCTCCTGCCGCTGCTCACCATCCTGTTGATGGCGGGCTTCTTCGCCTGGTCGCTGACCAGCGGCCGCGATCCGGCGTCGATCGGCTCGGTGCTGGTCGGCCGGCCGGCACCGAAGCTCGACCTGCCGGCGCTGCGGCCCGGTGAGCCGCCGCTGACCGACGCCGCGCTGCGCACCGGCAAGCCCGTCATCGTCAATTTCTTCGCGAGCTGGTGCACGCCCTGCCTCGCCGAGCATCCGCTGTTCACGCGGCTGGCCGACCGCGAGGGCGCCGTGATCGTGGGCGTCGCCTGGAAGAACAAGCGCGACGACGCGCTCGCCTGGCTGAAGAAGCTCGGTGATCCCTACAAGCTGGCCGGCCTCGACCTCGACGGCCGCACAGGCCTCGACTGGGGCCTGTCCGGCGTGCCCGAGACCTACCTGATCGACGGTCAGGGCATCGTGCGCCGCCACTTCCGTGGCCCCATCGCCGAGCGCGACCTCACCGACACGATCCTGCCGTTCCTCAAGGGGGCGGCGAAGTGAGGCTCCACGCAAACGACAATCCGTCGTCTCGACCGGAGCGCCGAAGGCGCGGAGTGGAGAGACCTTCTCTCTGCCAGGAGCCGGCAAGTCGTCGGGAGAAGGTCTCTCCACTCAGCCTCGCTGCGCGAGGCTCCGGTCGAGACGACGGAGGCTATTCGAGGAGCTTGAGGGGCTTGCTCCTCCTCGTCGCGTTGCTGCTCTCGTTCCCGGCGCTGGCGACCGAGCCGTCGGAAGTGCTGCCCGACCCCGCCCTCGAGTCGCGGGCCCGCGAGATCGGCCGCGCGCTGCGCTGCGTCGTCTGCCAGAACCAGTCGATCGACGATTCTTCTGCCGAGGTGGCGCGCGACATGCGCCGCGCGGTGCGCGAGCGCCTGGTCGCGGGCGACAGCGACGCCGCGGTGCGCGACTTCATGGTGGCGCGCTACGGCGACTACGTGCTGCTGAAGCCGCCCTTCCGGGCCGGCACGCTGGTCCTGTGGCTGGGCGCGCCGCTGCTGCTGCTGGTCGCCGGCGGCGCGCTCCTCCTCGCCGCACGCCGCCGCAAGGCCATGCCCGTCGCCTCACCCGCGCCGTTGAGCGACGAGGAACGCCGCCGCCTCGACTCGCTGCTGAAGGGCTGACCGCCGTGCTCGAGTTCCTCCTCGCCCTGCTCACCACCGCGACCGTCGGCGCGCTGCTCTGGCCGCTGCTCCGCACGAGGGTAGATCATCGCGGCCGCCTCGACGCCGAGCTGGCGATCTACAAGGATCAGCTCGCCGAGCTGGAGCGCGAGCGCGCCGCCGGCACGCTGCCCGAGGCCGAAGCCGCCGCCGCCCGCATCGAGATCGAGCGCCGTATCCTGGCCGCCGGTGCCGCCGCCGATACTGCGACGGAAGCGACCCCGCCCATCGCCTCGTCGGCGTCCTTGCAGAAGTGGCTGCCGCCGGCGCTCTCGCTCTTCGTGCCGCTGCTGGCGCTCGGCCTCTACCTCCAGGTCGGCCGTCCCGGCCTGCCGGCCGCGCCCTTCGACGCCGCCGCCGTCGCCGAGCATCCGGCGCCGCAACAGCTCGACATACCGCGCCTGATCGCCGAGGCGCGCGCGCGGCTCGCCCAAAATTCCGACGATGCCGACGCGCTGGCGGCGCTCGGCGAGGGCCTGACGCTCGAGGCCGGCGGCACCGTCACGCCGGCCGCGCTCGAGGCGTTGCGCCGCGCCTTCGCCAAGGCGCCTGAAGACCCGCGCACCCACTACTATCTCGGCCTGCACGAGGCGCAGAGCGGCGACAGCCGCGCCGCCGTCGCGCGCTGGCGGGCGCTGGTGGAGAAGAGCCCGCCCGACGCGCCCTATCTGCCGCTGCTGCGCGCCGAGATCCAGCGCGTCGCGAAGGCCGCCGGCATCGAGGTGCCTCCATCCGCGCCGCAACCCCCGTCGGCTTCCGCCATGCCGCAGCCCAGCCGCGAGCAGCAGGAAGCGATGGCCGCGCTCGCCCCGGAGCAGCGCCAGCAGGCGATCCGCTCCATGGTCGAGGGGCTGGCGGCCCGCCTGCAGGAGAACCCGCAGGACCGCGCCGGCTGGCTGCGACTGGCCAACGCCTGGAAGGTGCTGGGCGAGAACGCATCGGCTGCCGACGCCTTCGCCCGCGCCGACGCGCTGGGTCCGGTCGATGCCCGCATCCTCGCCGACTGGGCCGAGGCCCATGTGCGCCAGCTCAGCCCCGGCGCCGCCCCCTCGCTCGAGGCCGTCGCCGTGCTGGAGCGGCTGGAGAAGGCCGAGCCGCGCAATGCGCTGGCGTTGTTCTATCTCGGCGCCGCCGCTTATGCCGCCGGCAACAAGCCGGCCGCCGTCCAGCGCTGGCGAACCCTGCTGGCCCTGCTGCCCGCCGACGCTCCGATCCGTCCGATGCTGGAGCAGCGCATCAAGGAGGCCGAGTAGCGCCCTCCGTCGTCGTGGTGACCTCCGTCGTCCCGACAAAGGCCCGAAGGGCCGCGTGGAGCAACCTTCTCTCCACAAGTAGCCGCCGATTGGTCGAAACAAGGCCCCTCGGCTACGCTCGGGGCGACGGTATGGTCGTTACCCCCGCGCCAGCGCCTCCGCCCGCGTGCTGCCTTCGGGCGTCAGGTGGATGCGGCCGTCGCGCTCTTCGACGAGCTGCAGCTTCTTCAGCCGCTCGACCTCGCCGGCGGGCAGGAAGTTGGGCATCGAGATGCCGGCCTGCACGCGCCGGAGCGCGCTCTCCTCACGGGGGCTCAAGGCCGCGTTCAAAGCCTGGTGTCTGGTCATGCGCCCCTCCCTCGTCGCCCGTTCATCTAGGCACGCGCGGCGCGGAACGGCCTGTGACCAAGCCGTGACCGGGATGGATCGGCGTAACCCCCTGACGCTCTGGGGATGCAGGGTCGACAGCGGCGGTTGGCGGGTATAGGCCTGCCGCTCCACCGTCAGCAGGTGCACCGTGCCGAGAGTTCCCAAGCCGCCACCCGCGCCACCGGCCGAGCCGCCGCCTCGCGACAATCCTACGCCGCCCATGCCGCCGATGCGCACCCCGCCGGGCCCGCCGCCGCAGCCGCACGCGAGGGGCTAGCAGAGGCCTCGGCTCCTACCGCCGCCGGCCTCGCGGAGGGCTCGTCGTGCCGGTAACCGTCCTGTCGGTCCTGGCGCGGATTCGCACGAACCGGCCTTCGCTCTGCTCCATCTCGAAGGCGCCGGTGTGGCGCACCAGGTCGCTCAGCTTGCGGTAGCCGTAGGTCCGCGGGTCGAAGTCCGAGGCGATGTTGGCCAGGTGCTGGCCGACCCGGCCCAGCCCGACCCAGCCGTCCTCGCTGTCGATCTGCTCGATCGCCTTCATCAGCAGCGGCACCGACGCGCTGACCGGCGACAGCGCCCGCACCGAGCCCTCCTCGCGCCCGCCCGCCGGCGCCGCGCTCTCGGGAACCAGATTCTCGGTGTAGATGAAGCGGCGGCACGCCTGCCGGAAGCTCTCCGGCGTCTTCTGCGCACCGAACCCGTAGACGTCGGCGCCTTCTTCGCGCAGACGCGACGCGAGCCGCGTGAAGTCGCTGTCGGAGGAGACCAGGCAGAAGCCGTCGAACCGTCCGCTGTGCAGCAGGTCCATCGCGTCGATCACCAGCGCGATGTCCGAGGCGTTCTTGCCCGTCGTGTAGGCGAACTGCTGGTAGGGATCGATGGCGAACTTCTGCAGGACCTCGCTCCACGAGCGCATCCGCGGGCTGGAGAAGTCGCCGTAGATGCGCCGCACCGTGGCCTCGCCGAACCTGGCGATCTCGTCGAACAGGCCGGCCACGATTCGGGGCGAGGTGTTGTCGGCGTCGATCAGGACGGCGAACCGCCGCGACCGTGGCGCGTCCGGCAGCGGTCCGGACTCCCTGGGTGATTTGATCATGGTCGAGTGTGGGAGCCGCCCGGGCCCGCCGCAAGCGTGCCTTCCCCCCAATCCACCATCGATCCGGGAGGCTGCTGCCGCGTATAATCGGGCATGGCCGACGGCATCGAGACCGACGAGCAGCTTCTCTCCCTGGCGCGCAAGCTGCGCCGCGAGGCCCACGAGCTGGAGCGTATCGGCCAGGCGCTCTCCCTCGTCGCCGGCCGCCGCCGCTTCCTCGACGACGCCCGCGACCTGCACGCCCGCGCCGATCGCCTGGAAGCCCAGGTGAGGAATGCCGCCGGCGACGCCGCCGGGGACACGCCGGCGAAGGCGAAGACGCCGGGTGCCGGCGACCGATGAGCGCGATATTTCGCTGGCGAAACCGCTACCGCTTCCCCATCTGAGGATCAGGCGCGGCTTCGGGCGCCCTGTTCATTTCCGGCAGGCCGGGAACCGGAGCCGCGCGATGACCGTTCGCCCCGACTATTCGCTCAGCCACGCGCGCTTCACGCCCTTCCTCTTCGCCGTGGTCGGCACGGAGACGTCGCGCGCCGTCAACCGCGGCGAGGACATCACCGTGCTCACCGCGCTCTCGCGCATGGGCGTCGATCCCTGGCGCGAGGCCGCCCGGCTGGCCGAGCTGCCGCGCGAGGAAGCGGCCGCGGCGCTGGCCGCCACCTTCGTCAATCTGCCCGACACGCGCTGGGCCGGGGGCGACGCCGCGCGCGCCGCGCGGCGCCTCGTCGATCTGCTGCCGCAGCGCCGCCTGCGCCCGCCCGCCACCATCGGGCGCCCCTTCTTCCAGATGGGTATCTTCCTCACCTGGCGCTTCTGGATCGGCGTGGCGCTCGTTCTCGCCCTGATCGCCCTGCACGCCGTCGCCGACCGCGGCGGCTTCATTTAGCGCTTGGTCGGGCCGCCCCCAGGGCCCATGTTCGAGCTGTCTCCAGCCGGAAAGGGGTCGCGCATGACCCTCCGCCCCGAATACTCCCTCGGCCACTCGGCCTACAACGCCTTCCTCCATGCTCCGCTCGGCCGCGACGCCCAGGGCACCGAGCTCACCGTGCTCTCGGCCCTGACCCGTCTCGGCCTCGACCCGTGGGCCGAGGCGGCGCGGCTGGCCGACCTCGCCCGCGGCGACGCCGCCCGCTCGCTGGCTGCCGCCATCGCCCGCCTGCCGGTCGCCGGCCTGACCGGAAGCTGGACGGAATCGGAAGCGGCCGCGGTCGCCGAGCGCCTGGTCGGCGCCCTGCCCGAGGGCAGCGTCCCTGCCGTGCCCGAGATGCGGGGGGCCGGGACCGCCCAGCGCACCGAGGCCGCACCCGGCCCCGATCGATCCGCGCCCCCACCCTTGCGCTCGCGCCCGCTCTCGCACCCATCGCCGCCGCGCCCGCGCGCCGGGGCGGCGTCCTGGCTCCTGTGGGGCGCCATTGCCGCCGCCTTCTATTTCCTGGTCGTGCTGACGACACCCGACAGCCGCCTGGAACCCCCGGGCAGCAGCACCACGACGCCGGGCTGAGACCGGCCCGTTGGCCCCCCGGCCGGCGGACCCCATATCGGAATCATCCCCTCCGCCGGCCGCGACCGGCCCCGTGACGCAGAAGGAACCGCCCCATGGACGAGATCGCCCGCCGGACCCGCGACGTGCTCGCCGCCCGCCTCGGCCCCGCCGCCTCGGCCGCGCCCGACGGCGCGCGCTTCGTCGAGGAGCTCAAGGCTACCAGCCTCGACCTGGTCGAACTTATCATGTCGATCGAGGACGCCTTCGGCATCGAGATCCCCGACGCGGCGTCGGAGAAGATGTTCACGGTCGGCGACCTGGTCGCGTTCGTGGAGACGGCGGTGAAGGGGAAGAAGGCGGCAGCTTGAAACAATACAAGCGGCCAGGTCGAGCCAGCGACTCGAAGTTGCGTTTTCGCAACCTCTGGCCAGCTTCGCTTGAAAACCCTGCAAAAGTTGCCAATTTCGCAACAAGTGGATTGGGGGTTGTTCCCGGTCGGCGCTGGGCTTCGGTGAGAACCGGGGCCCTTCTGCTTTTCAGGGAAAGATTTTGAGACCCCAACCGTCGACCTTGCCGCTAGTGCTGCGTCGGAACTTGGTGTCGATGATTTCATAGGCGCGGTTCGGCTGCTCCGGGCGCAAGGTCTTCACACCGATCGGCCGCGCGATCAGATCGGCGATCTGCAGGCCGGCCGAGTTGACTTGTTTGTCGGCGAATACGATGTCGAGATCCGGCATCGGGCCTCGCATCCCGCCTTTGTCGCAAATTCGACGGAACGCCAGTTCCAGTTCCTTGTCCTCCTGCTTTCCGCGGCGCTCGAAGACAACCGACGTTCGTCGTCCCTGCTGGCCGGCATCGACCAATAGCCTGTTGAGGCGTTCGAGGCAGAACAGCATCGCAATGTCGTAAGGGCTCTGCGGCTCAACGTAGCGCCGCGCGAGACGATCCTTGCGGATCGCCGAAGCGATCACCGTGAAAGGTGCTGCTTCTATCAGTGCATTGAGTTCCGTGTGGAAGACCGCCCTTTTGCTCTCACTCTTGAGGAAGACGAAGGGCGGCTCCTGCCGACGCAGCTCCCGCTCATGCAGCACGACCATGTCGTGACCAAAGTGTCGAAACTTGAAGTCTTGTACCGCAGGTACAATCGACCGAACGTATTCTTCCTTTTGGAAGACGCAGAAGGCGAGGACGAACGCTGGATAAGTCTGATCGATAGAGCTCAGGCTGTGATCGCCGCTCTCGTCTACGTAAACTATGTAGTCGCTGAACGGCTGCACGTGCCCTTCACCAGTCGAGAGTAGTCCGGCCCAAAAGAGGTCGACTGATCTTGGATCTAAAGCTGCGGTCAGCGGGCGTTCAAGTTAATGAATCTCGTCCAGCCTCCCTCATTACCTCCAAGGCAATCGCCGCCTGCCCCAACCCGCGCTTACCTCCCAATCGGACCAACCATCCGCAGGAGGAAGCCATGTCCGACCCCACTTCAGCGCCGTCATCGATCGCGTCAGCCCCCGCCTCGCCTGACGCCGTCGTCGAGGCTCCGTCGCCGCAGGCGATCGTCGACACATACGTCGCCACCTGGAATGAGACTGACGCCGGCCGTCGCCGCGCCGGCATCGCCCGCGCCTGGGCCGAGGCGGGCCGCTATCGCGATCCGGTGATGGCGAGCGACGGCCATGCCGGCGTCGATGCCATGCTGGCCGGCGTGCAGGCGAAGTTCCCGGGCTTCGTGCTGAAGCGCACCTCGAAGGTCGACCACCACAATGGTGCGCTGCGCTTCACCTGGTCGCTCGGCCCCGCTTCAGGGCCGTCGGTCGTCGAGGGCGTCGATTTCTGCGCGCTGGCGCCGGACGGGCGTCTGGCGTCGGTGGTCGGGTTCATCGACAAGATGCCTAGTTGATAGAACACACGCGAAGATTGCTTTACATATTGTGACAGCAATCCACTATCCCGTCTGATGGGTTCTTGAATAACCCGTCAGACGGGATATTCTGCTCATGCCGACCGTCCATCGTGCCGGAAACCTGCGCTTCGTCGTCTTCGTCGACGATCATGGGCCGCCCCATGTCCACGTCTTCGCGGGCCGCGCAGAAGCGAAAATCCTTCTCGGGGCGCAGGATGACCGGCCGGAACTGGATTGGGCGCGAGGCTTCGATCGCGCCAGCCTGCGCCGGGCGCTCGTGGAAGTCATGGCGCATCGGGCCAAGCTGCTGGCGGCATGGCGGCGTGTTCACGGGGCCGAAGCATGAGGAATGACGAGATGGCCGCTGACTGGTCGAAATCCGAGATGGATCGCGAGATCGACCGCGCCCTGGCGCGAGGCCGGCGGCGTGCCGTCACGGAGCCGCAGGCCAAGCGCGCGCGTTACGAGCGGCGCACCGGCCGGGTCGTCGTGGATCTGACCAACGGCTGCAGCTTCGTCTTCCCGGCGCGTTCGCTGCAGGGGCTGGCGCGGGCGAGCGAGGCGGAGCTGGCGGATATCGAGATCCTCGGGGCTGGTCATGGCCTGCACTGGCCCGCCCTCGATGCCGATTTCACCGTGCCCGGCCTGCTGATGGGCGTGTTCGGCACGCGCGCCTGGATGATGTCGGAGCTGGCGCGTCGCGCCGGCCAGACCAAGTCCAAGAAGAAGGCCGCGGCGGCGCGTGCCAACGGCCGCAAGGGCGGGCGCCCGCGGCGCGCAGCCTGATCCGGCTGGCCGCCGCTAATTCCAGAACGCCCTCACCCGCGCCAGATCCGCCTGTCCCCGCGCGTGGCCGTAGTTGAGCTGCGGCCCGATCCATTGCGGGTCCATGATGTTGTCGAGCTTGTCCATGCCGGGCAGCAGGCCGGCCACCACCAGCATCGTCTTCGTGCCGCCGGCCTCGAGGTCGCGGATCTCCTGTTGCAGCGTGTTGGGCATGCCCGAGGTGCGCAGGCCCTGCGCCACCGCTTCCGGCCCGCCGTCGGAGAGCGAGATCACCAGCGCGCGCTTCGTGCCCGCCACCACGTCGCAATGCGTGCTGGTCGGGCAGATGCCGCCGTCCATGCAGAGCCGGTCCTTCAGCCAGGTCGGCCCCATCGAGCCCGGCAGCGAAGAGCTGGCCGCGCAGGCCGTCGCGATCGGGATGCCGGCGCTCTGGCTCACCACCAGCCGCTCGCCGGTGTAGCAGTCGTTGGCCGTGGTGTGCAGCGCGGGCGAGGGCCACTCCTCGCGGCCGATCAGGCGGCGCACCGTCCTTGCGTAGCCGTCGGAGCCGGCCGGGTTGCGCGCCGCCATCGCCGCGCGGCCGATGGCGCGGATGGTCGCCGGTTCGGCGTCCGTCGCTTCGACCGCCATCGTGCGCGCGCGCTGCTGGCTGGGGTTGGCCTGCAGCGCCGGCACCAGCTCGGCGAAGAGCTTGGGGAACTCGCTGAAGATGTCGAGCTCGCCCGACAGCCGCCACAGCCGCCCGCCTGCCAGCACCGCGCCCGCGATCGAGCCGGCCGACGTGCCGACCACCACGTCCGCCGTCGCGAGGTCGACGCCGCCCTGCTTCAGCGCGTGGAAGTAGCCCATCATGAAGGAGACGAGGTAGACCCCGCCGCCGCCCAGCACGAGCCCGCGCTCCTTGCCGGCGCCCGGCGGCGGCGTGAACGGGATGGGATGCGCCAGCCCGTCGTTCCAGCCGGCTTGTGTCGGTCCGGTCTGCGCGCGAGCACCGAAGGCGATCATCGTGCTGGCAGCGCTGGCGAGAAGGAGGCGTCGGCGCGTCGTCATGCCGGCAAGAATATTTCAGCCCGGAAAAGTTTGCAGGTCCGTTCTGTGGCCGGCGATTATCAGGTTCAGCAGGTTTCGTGGTAGAAAGACGTCATACTGACAATTCCATGCTCGATCCCATCCTTCGAGACGCGGGCTTCGCCCGCTCCTCAGGATGAGGGCTACCGCGAACGAACGACCGCACCCTGAGGAGGCCGCAGAGCGGCCGTCTCGAAGGGTGGGCCATGCCGTGTGAACGGGTCGTCCCCGTCGGCCGGAGCCGACAATTGTCGCGGATCATGGAGGGGATCGACAGGCCGACGCGGGCGTGGTCGGCGAGGCGAACGTCCCCGGGCCAGGGCC